>CANSUS010000141.1 GCA_947650155.1 uncultured Lachnospiraceae bacterium | reverse complement strand
ATCTTTCTTTCAACAAAGCCGACTTTTTCATAACATTGCTTTGCTAATACGTTTTTACTGAAAACATTTAGTTGAACCACTTTTGCTCCGGTTATCTGAAAAGCGTATTGCAGAGCAAGATTCAGCATTTCTTTTCCGTAACCTTTTCCGCGTTTCGTTTTATCAACGATTACAAATTTAAGAAAACCGGTATTGTCTGTCGTATTGACAGAATAACAGAAGAAGCCTGTTGCCTGTCCGTTATCTTCAGTTGCGACATAAGCACTGTCTGTCCAGTCTATTGCATTTCTCTCCAATAAATCATGGAAAGATTTTCGTGTCATGGGATATGGTAAAAGGTTTGCACACCAAAAGGCATGAGTTCTTTCGTTATCAATCCATTTTGATACATATTCGTAATCTTTGTCTGGTATATATGGTCGGATTCTCATACATGGAATGCGCTTTCTATGATTATTTCTATGTTTACAGGCAGTACACCATAATGTATTCTTCTTCGTTCTCCCTTACAATTTCAAAGCCAGCTTTTAGATACAGTTTTGCCGCATAATTGGCCTTTTGCACGGAAAGAGAAACTTGTTTATACCCATGCGATTTAAGCAGAGCAAGAATTTCTTTCATCATGGCTGTTCCAATGCCGAAGCCCCGGTATTCTTTATAGAGGGAGATTGCTAAAGAGGGCGTTTTCTCATCTATATGTCCGTAATCGTTCATGATACGGACCCAAACGGCACCGACGATTTTACCTTCAACCTCCGCCACTAATCCCCAATCATCTTCTGATTCCCCGAAATGCGCCACATAAACCTGTAATTCGGGAGAGGTGATAATGGTTTTGGGAGGAGGTTCGATACCCTCTGGAACAAAAATTGCTTCATATAGAAAATGATCCAGTAACGGATATTCCTGCTTTTGTATTTTCCGTATCGTTACGTCCATAGAGTTCCTTTCAATGCTGTATTTTCCATATATTCTAACATAATTCAAATAATACAGCAAAAAAACTTGTCAGAAATGCAAAATTTAATAAAAAAGACGAGTTTAACCAATAAGCTGTTTGCATTAACAGAAATAATTTCCGTATAAAAGAAGCTGCCAACCTGGATATGGATTTCAGGGAATTTGTACAGGCAATTGATCGCTATATACCGTGTTTTATAATGACAAACAGGGAATGGAAGTAGTATAATCAAATGAAGAAATCAGGAGTGAGGAAATAACGTGAATAAGAAAACAGAAGAATCAAGAATTACATACAATAAAATAGCATCCGAATATGATGCGTCAAGGGAAGGACAATATACAAGATTTCATATTATGGAACTGGCTGACACTATAGATTTGCATGAGGGGAATGTTGTCCTTGATGTTGCATGTGGAAATGGAACGCTGCTACGGGAATTGTCGAAAAAAGCAGAGATCCAGGCAAATGGAATAGATATATCTGAGAACATGATTTATTCTGCAAAGATGCGATACCCTGATATGAGTTTCGAGGTAAAAACATGCTATCCGCTTGAATGGGGGAATGAAAGTCTTGATATTATAACTGTATGTTGTGCGTTCCATCATTTTGATAATCCACAGGGTTTCGTAAAGGAATGTAAGAGAGTTTTAAAGAAAAACGGTGCAGTGTATATATCTGATCCTGATTTCGGAACTGTAGTCAGATTTATAGCAAATAAATTTTGGTTTCCCTTTTCAAAAAGTGGCGATGTAAGAATATACAGCAAAAAAGAGTTAGGGAAATTTTTTTATAATTGTGGATTTGAAAAAGTGCATGTTTATAGAAAAGGGAAAGGGGTGTTTCTTAAAGCTGAAAAATAGTACCGTATGAACAATTTATATTATCCAGCCAAGAGTGTAGTGTATAGCGGGTGGGAACCCCGCCTGAAAAGGTCCAACCAGACCATCGGTAGCGAGTCTTGGGAACGCGATGGTAACACTGTGGGCTAAGTGTAGACAGCGAGGAAAGAAACGATGAAAACGCTGAATGATTATATGACAATGTCTTATTGGATGGAGATCGTGGAGGATAAGGATGAAGGTGGTTTTGTAGTTTCTTATCCTGATCTGCCGGGATGTATTACCTGTGGTGAAACAGTAGAGAAAGCGGTAGCAAATGCATCGGATACTAAGAGGGAATGGATTGAAGCCGCATTTGAAGAGGGGATTAAGATTAATGAACCAGACAACTTAGAAGATTATTCTGGTCGGTTTAAATTGAGATTACCCCGTAGCTTGCATCGCCTATTGGCAGAGCACTCCAAAAGGGAAGGTATCAGTATGAATCAATATTGTGTGTATCTTCTTTCAAGAAATGATGCTGTTTATTCAAAGTAAAAACGACAATATGATCTTGAAAAGACGGCAACATTTTGGCAGCAGAAAATCAGTAAACCAGAATAAATGATGTAATTGAAATAAAAATGGGCGTGTATTTGTAGAAAACTTAAATAAATACAGTAAGAGAAACAAAGAACACGCCGAGTTCGAGTGATATTAATTTAGTATAAGCTATTAGGTATGGCAGGTGGTCTATGAGATAT
>CANSUS010000140.1 GCA_947650155.1 uncultured Lachnospiraceae bacterium | reverse complement strand
ATGAAACCAACTGCGCCAGCTTTTCCCTTTCATATAGAATAAAAGAAGCAGCATAGATAATACCCAATAAAGGATAAACTGATAAATTACGGTTTCCTGTGCCGACAGCGCAAAGAAATACGGCGGGACAAGCATTGTCGGGACAAGAAGCCCATTGATAATGCCCAGAAACGGCAGCATCTGAACCAGTCCGCACAGACGATGCTTTTTCCTGCCAAGGCAGATATTTAACCCAATTAAGAGCAGTGCTGTCATGTTCGCGGCATCTTTTCCAAAAATCAGGAACACAACGCCAATAAGGAAAAAACTGAGCAGATAAAAGAATTTCTGCTTCTTTGTCTTCATGTCCGGCTCTAAAAACACATACTTTTTTATCAGGAAACCGCTGACTGTGATTGCCGTCGTTTCCAGTATTTCCAATATTACTGTTTCCATAGCTTATGTACTGTCCTTTCCGTTCTTTTTCCTGCCCCATGCACAAACATTTTCCCCTATGTTAAAAACTCATAATCCGAATAATCCACCACACCGTTTATATGGTGCAAAGCTCCTTTGACAAGTTCTTTTACCATCAGGCACTCCTTTGAGGGCAGCGACATATTTTTTCCCGCCATAATGCCAAAGTCAGCAGATGTCTGAAATCCCCTCGGCCTGTAATTCTGCGGATTCCCCTCTACAAGAACAGCCTGATATCCCATTTGAACAGCCTTTTCAAAGCCGTATTCAATAATATCTTTGGATATGTGCTGTCTTTGAAGTTCTGTCTTTACTGCAACAGGAGAAAGCAGGAGCAGCTCGTTTTCATATTTTCCTTCCAAATGAAACCTCGAAAACATGGCATAACCTAAAATACAATCCAGTTCATCGACCATAATCAGTTCCAACTCCGGCAGATAAAACCGCTTGCTCCGTATTTCAAGGACAAGCTGTTTTACAATGCCCGCTGGCTCTTTTCCCTCTGAGTCTGTAAAAACATCTTCCACAAACTGCGCTGATGTATCTAAATACTTATTCTCCATATTTTTAATTATTCTGTTCATATCTCTTAATCCCTCTCCTTATAAACTATTAATGCCGCTGCATTTTATGACTTTCCCCAGTTCGTTGATCATCTCCCGAAGCGCCTGTAATGCTCTGTCCGAATCAGTAAACATATTCTGAAATAATCTGTCCAGATTTTCTTCAAAATCCGCCGGAAGAATTTCAGCATGTTCTTTCGCATACTGCACCATCCTTTTTTCCCCAGGGTGCGTCAGCCTGTTCATCGCAAAGATAATGTCAAAGTACGATTCCAGAAAAGCCGCCGTCCTGTGGTTTACACTCACCATGTCCTTGCGGGCGAAAGCCTTTTTAATCTGCGTGTCATATGAGGGCAGGTTTCCGGTCAGCAGGCGCAGATTTTTACGGATAATATTATCCCGCAATTCGTCCGGATATGGAATCCGATACTTATTTTGCAGCTTTTCCAGTTCCCCGTTTTTATCGCAGAGAATCCGGCTGTGTAACAGGTTATGCCACATGCAGGTCGTATAACCGTTATAGGCTGTATGTTCCTCAACGTTCGAGCGGATTGTCTGTGAAAAATCCCTGATATTTCTATATAAAATATCAATGTCTGTCCCATCTTTCAGCGTACAGTCATCTTCCAGTTCCCAAAAGGAGTTTCCAATCTCCATATATTTGCAGTGTTTTTCAAGAATCTGCCTCCGCACACTTTCATCTGGCATACTGGTACAGTAAATGTATAAATCGTAATCTGATTTTTCATCATAGTCCGCACCAGCTCTTGAACCGCCGAGTGCAATCGCCTCTACCTCCGGGAGTGTGGCAAATTCGCCCCATAATAATTTAAAATACATATTTTCCCTCCAATCTGATACTATACGGTTCTATCTGCAAAACAGCTTATGAATCCGCATATATTTCTAAAAATGATGTAATTTTCCCATGCGTATATTCGCCCTCAATCAGACCAAACTCTGGATCATAATATTTATTGTCATAAAGCAGATTCCAATGCGTATACCCCGCATCTGTATGAACCGTCAGAATCGAATATTTGTAGGGAACAGGATTTTTCTTGGAAATCCGTTTATTTCTTTCGGCATGTCTGATGCCGTAAACATCAAGTATCTCTATCAGTTGACCAATGCTCGTAGCTCCATCTGTTTTCATATCCTTTATTACTTCTTCAACATTTTTCCCTGCAATCATGGCAATACACGCCTGTCCACACGTTGAAAAAGTAGGCTGCATAATTAACTCCATCTATCATTCCTCCCCTGGCATCTTTTCCATTCCACTGCCCGTTTCCTTTTCAGACACTATTTGAAAGCCAAGACTGCGGTAAAAACCCTCCTGCCCTTTGGAAGCTCTCAGGTCTATGCAGACCTTCCAGTTTTCCTTCAAAGTGCTTTTCATAAAATTCTCCGAAAAGCGATAGAGAAAAGTTCCTATCATCTGTCCTTGAAATTCCCTGCCTACAATAAATTCCTTCATAAACCAGTGCATACCATAATCGCCAAGCCAGTTTATTGTCGCAACTGCCCTGTTTTTATAGCGTACAATAAAGGATTTTATGCTGTTCCTAATGGCTAAGTTCATCTGCTCCTGCGTAGGGCAGGCAGTTCTGTACAGCCTAATATTACAGCCTCAATACTATCTTCCTGCTGCATATGTTTTATTATTTTTTGAAAGCCCTGCAATGTTTCTTCTTTTATGACACCAAATTCTAATTCCGAAGATATTTTTAGGTCTATATATTCCATTTCTTCCGCAGTTGGTGTAATGATTTCAATATTGCTGTTGTAAAATGGCTTCTTAAAAAAATCTTCTGTCATAGTAAAAATCGTTCCAAGAAACCACAGCTTATGCTTATTTAAGCGAATTGCTTCATTGCGTGTAGCTTCAACAATACTAACTAATGGAACCGTTGATATATTTTGCAATCTGTCAAATACAATATGTGGCGTATTTGCCGATAATGCTATAAAATCAGCTCCACTTGTTGTAAGATTCTTAATCGCTTGCATTAGATAGTCTGTTAATTCGTCATATTTTTACTCGCTGCATAACCCCAAAACATCAAATACATTTACACTCTCAATAGTTATATTCGGAAAAAACTTCTTTCCAATTTTATTTTGTACCCCCATAAACAATATCATGGTAATAAGGAATTGTTGATTCCACTCCCATTCCACCTACTAAACCTAATTTTTTCATATCGTCACCTCAAATT
>CANSUS010000139.1 GCA_947650155.1 uncultured Lachnospiraceae bacterium | reverse complement strand
GCTGCTTCACGTCCGGAACCCGGACCTTTTACCATTACGTCTACAGATTTCAAACCATGTACTAAAGCAGCCTTTGTAGCTGTCTCTGCTGCCATCTGTGCTGCATACGGAGTAGATTTCTTTGAACCTCTAAAACCAAGACCACCGGCACTTGCCCAGCTGAGAGCGTTTCCTTCAGTATCTGTCAATGTAACAATTGTGTTGTTAAAAGAAGACTGAATATGTGCCTGTCCGCGTTCAACGTTTTTCTTTACACGCTTTTTTGTTACCTTTTTCGCAACTTTTTTAGCCATTTTAAACTAACCTACTTTCTCAAAATTCACTATACATAGTGTCGATATTATTTCTTTTTGTTTGCTACGGTCTGTCAAGCGCACCACAGCTTCTATCATTTCTTCTTGTTTGCAACTGTACGCAAAACGGACCCACTCTGCTTATTATTTCTTTTTATTTGCTACGGTCCGTTTGGGCCCTTTTCTGGTCCTTGCGTTTGTCTTTGTCTTCTGACCACGAACAGGAAGTCCTTTCCTGTGACGGATACCTCTGTAGCATCCGATTTCCTGTAATCTCTTGATATTAAGAGCGATCTCACGTCTTAAATCACCTTCTACAGTCATTGTGGCATCAATTACTTCACTGATTCTCTTTACTTCATCGTCTGTTAAATCTCTGCAACGAGTATCAGGATTCACCTTTGCCTCAGCCAAAATCTTGTTTGAACTTACTCTTCCAATACCATAAATATAAGTCAAACCGATTTCCACACGTTTTTCTCTAGGTAAATCAACACCTGCGATACGAGCCATTTACGTTTCCTCCATTTTTCCAGCGCAATTAGCGCTTGTGCAATTTGCGCTTATACTGCTAAGTTACTGATTGATTGGGGCGGTCATTAAGCCCAATCGGACAAGTCCGATCTTTCCGAAGAAATATTCGGTACCAAAAAGTAATCTTTACGTTGGCTCCGTTTCGTAAATCTATATAAAAATAGTGTGATACACTATCAGCCGCTTCATATTTACATTACGAGGAAAGAACCACCGACTTAAGATTAAAGTCCGGCATTATCCCTGTCTTTGTTTGTGTTTCGGATTCTCACAGATTACTCTGATTCTTCCTTTTCTTTTAATGATTTTGCATTTTTCGCAAATCGGTTTTACTGATGATCTAACTTTCATGTGTTAAACCTCCTTTCAAAAAAGACCGTTTTGTATTATAGCATAGTATTTTCCAGTTTGCAAGGGGTTTTGTTATTTATCTCTCCATATAATACGTCCTTTAGACAAATCATAAGGACTAAGCTCTAACGTTACTTTGTCACCCGGCAAAATACGGATAAAATTCTGTCTCAGTTTACCACTGATATGTGCCAATACTTTATGTCCGTTTTCCAATTCCACCTGAAACATGGTATTGGGTAATTTCTCAACTACTGTTCCTTCAATCTCAATCACGTCTGCTTTAGACATACTGCGTACTCCTTTCATAAATTTTGATTGCTCTTTTTATTTCTTCGTCAGAAACCGGCTCTTTATTAAGAAGTTTCTGCGTTATTTTTTCATCCTGCCCCTTGTTGATAATCTGAATATGTTTTTTATTCTTTTTTTTAGGCTTACTGACGGTTTTATAAATACCGTCAGTAAGATAAACATATTCGGTTTCTTCCTTTATTATGACATAAATTTTTGATTTATCATGGCCGGCTTTCGATGTAGCAAATTTACCTGTCATCCTTTATATACCGCCTTCCTGCTCTGGTAAAGTCAGTATTTCGGGTTCGCCTTCCGTAATCAGGACTGTGTTTTCATAATGCGCTGACAAAGATCCGTCAGCCGTTACAACCGTCCAGTCGTCATCCAGCCATTTTACCGCATATCCGCCCATATTAATCATCGGCTCAATTGCCAGTGTCATTCCGGGCTGCAGTCTGATCCCCCGCCTGCGCTGCGCAAAATTAGGAATCTGCGGATCTTCATGCAGGCTTGTTCCGATTCCGTGTCCCACAAGATCCCTGACAATGCCATAGCCAAAGCTTGTTGCATAAGCAGCAATCGCATTGGATATATCATATAGATGATTACCTGCTTTTGCCATTTTAATCCCTTCAAAAAAGCATTGTCTGGTCACATCAATTAATTTTTGGGCATCTTCACTGATATTACCAACTGCATGTGTCCTTGCTGCATC
Organism: uncultured Lachnospiraceae bacterium; assembly: GCA_947650155.1. Taxonomy (GTDB): domain Bacteria; phylum Bacillota; class Clostridia; order Lachnospirales; family Lachnospiraceae; genus RGIG3002. Next base: position 1,099 of record CANSUS010000139.1, on the reverse strand, counting down.
GGAATGATATCCGTGATAAATAAGTCCTGCATCAAGACTGACGATATCTCCTTCTTTTAAAATCCGGTGTTTATTCGGAATCCCGTGTACCACTTCATCATTAACTGAAACACAGATAGATGCAGGGTAACCGTGATAATCCTTAAAATTAGGGATACACCCCATATCTCTTATCATTTTATCTCCGAGTTTATCAATATCAAGCGTAGACATTCCCGGTTTAATTGCTTTTCCAAGCGCGTCATGCACCTGTGACAGAAGTCTGCAGGATTCTCTCATCAGTTCGATTTCTCTTGCAGATTTTATTGAAACAGCCATTTTTCTAAACACCTCTTAGCCCGCTTTCTGTTTATTGATCCAAAATTTCTGTAATTGCAGCAAAAACATCTTTCATATCTACCGTACCGTCTACTGTTTTAAGCACATTCTTTGCTGTGTAAAAATCAATGAGGGGCTGGGTTTGTTCATGATAAACATTCAAACGATTCTTTACTGTCTCCGGCTTGTCGTCGTCTCTGAGTACCAGTTCGCTGCCGCATGTATCACAAACTCCTTCTTTCTTAGGCGGAATATGCTCAATATGATAGGTTGCGCCGCAGGAAAGGCAGGCGCGTCTTCCTGACATTCTGTTAATAATATTTTCATCCGGTACATCCACATTGATCGCATAGTCAATTTTGTCACCAAGTTCTGTCAATGCCTTATCTAAAACTTCCGCCTGCGGAATGGTTCTTGGAAAACCGTCAAGTACATATCCGTTTTTGCAGTCTTCTTTTGCCACTCTGTCAAGAAGGATCTTTACTGTCAGTTCATCCGGTACGAGCAGTCCTTTATCCATATAAGTTTTTGCTTCCTTACCAAGTTCTGTTCCTTCTTTGATGTTTGCCCTGAAAATGTCTCCTGTAGAAATGTGCGGAATCTTATACTGATCCGCAATCATTTTTGCCTGTGTTCCTTTTCCTGCGCCAGGTGCGCCTAACATAATAATTTTCATATGATCCCATCCTTTCCCAAAACGAAAAATATCATTTAGATATTTTTCATTTATATACAAAATTAAGCCCGGACTGAAAAACAGATCAGTCCGAACTGTAATTTT
>CANSUS010000138.1 GCA_947650155.1 uncultured Lachnospiraceae bacterium | reverse complement strand
TATCCAGTACCATTTTGAAGTAAAACGGAAATTCTTCCTGATACTGAACCAATCCACGGCAAATGCAATTATATTGTTCTTTTACAGTTTCTTGCTGCTCTAATGCAGAAGCGATGTAATGATAAAGTTTTTTCATACTGTCCAGCACTATGATACCAACAATTTCTTCCTTGTTCTTAAAATACACATATAAAGTCGCTTTGCTGTATCCGGCTGCTTTTGCTATATCGTCCATAGAGGTTGCCGCAATCCCTCTGTCCATGAACAATGCTGACGCAGCAGAAGCAATTTTTTCTCGGTGTACGCTTTTCGGTTCTTTTTTCCTCCGTGCCATTGACTGCCTCCTTTTAATTAAACTTACGGTTTAATTATAGTAGTATAAAAAAATACTGTCAACTTTTTCGTCTAACATACTTTAAAAAATATTTGTAAAGCAGGATAATCTAATTGATTCCATAGCGAAAATGTTAATGTGCAGCAAATGATGTTTATTGCAAAGTATTTTGGGTATACATAAGCTACAATTATTGAAGGAGGTAATATATGGATTACGTAGAAGGACTTAATCAATCAATTGCATATATAGAAGATAATCTGTTTGAAGAAATAGATTATGAAAGAGTTGCCCGAATAGCCGGAATGTCTAAATCAACTTATCAACGTTTCTTTTTATTAATTGCCAACATGACATTGGATGAATACATTAGGAAACGCAAACTTCAATATGCGGTGCGAGAATTAATGGATACCGAACATAGGGTCATTGATATTGCTATGAAGTACGGATATCATTCAGCAACTGCATTTTCACGTGCAGTGCGCAATTTTACGGGGAATACACCAAGTAAGATCAGGAAAGAAGGTTCTTCTGTCTGTTTTCCTAAATTAAATTTCCAAATTCAGATGAAAGAAGGAGAGATGATTATGAACGAAACTGCTATTATAAAAATTGAAGAGCATAGAAATGAAAAAGTTGTTTGTTTTACAGTAGATTGTGTTGATCCGGAAAATGAAGCATGGGGGCAGATGTCAGAATGGTGTAAAAAGAATGTACCTGATCGTACTGCCAGAAGGTATCTAGGAGTGGCGGTATCTGGGCACCATCCTCAAGGTGAGGAACATCAAAATGCTTCTGAGCATATAAAGCACCCTTACAAAGCAATGATGTACCTCGTAGGTGATGAATGTGGTCAGGATGAATTCTGCGGGCTGAAGGTCGAGGATGCTCCTTCAGGTCTGTTTCTGGTAAGTGATGTCACACTTAATCAGTTTGACGAAAATGGTAGTATGGATATGGCACTTAGTATGATGAAAGCATCAGAGGCTTTTGTGAAGTTTATAAATAATACTGAGGGATATGAGTTTGATTGTTCGATGGGCATCTTTTATGAGGAGCATATTTTTTCAGAAAAATGGTTTCAAAATGGTGGGGTTCCGGATGGATTTCGTATGTGGGTGCCAATTATTAAGAAATGATGGAAAATGAAGCATGGGCGGTAAGCTGCGGTTAACAACCGCCCTGTGCCGCCAGCCACCGGTGATGTGCCCATTTTGAATAACTGTTAATTAAAACAGGTGCCTGTCATCCTTCCCTGTCCAGATATTCTTTAACGTGCTGGATAAACCGTATCATAGTCAGCGAAAGAGTCAGATTCTTTTTCCACACCAGAACACAGCCGCTTTTTATTTCCGGATCTAACGGACGCAGGCATAAAGTATTTTGGTTACAGGCAAATTCCATTACCAGCGCCACTCCAATGCCGCTCTCCACCATGATAGACTGGTTATGGTGGGAAAGGTTGCAGGTTGATACAACATGAAGTTTTTCTTTATCATAACCAAACCAGTTCTCCAGCTCATTCCGTACAGATTGGCGCTTTGCTATGATCAAGGGAACCCCTGCCAGATCGTCCGGGGTAATTTTGTGTTTTTCAGCCAGCTCCATATCCCTGCGCAGTAAAACCTGCCATTTTTCCCTTAACGGCATCCGTACATAATGGTATCTGCTGATCTCCACCGGTTCCAATAAAAGTCCCATATCCAAAAGTCCATTTTCCAGCCGTTCTTTTACATCGTCCGCAATCGCTGTATAAATATGAAAGCTTACATCAGGATATTTCTGCCTGAAAGAAGCAATCATTTCGGATAGCGGTTTCATATTCTGCGTTTCTCCACAGCCAATGGAAATTTCTCCGGAAACCGTCTCTTCCTCATGCTTTAATTCTTTTGCTGTTTTTTCTGCAAGGTCAACGATTTCCTGCGCGCGTCGTCGAAGCAGCATACCTTCCTCAGTCAGCAGGATGTTATGCTTTCCCCTGCGAAATAGTTTGACGCCAAGCTCCTCCTCCATCTGCATAAGCTGACGGGACAGCGTTGGCTGGGTGATATGTAGAAGCGCTGCCGCTTTTGTGATGTTTTCTTCTCTTGCGACTGCTAAAAAATATTGTAAAACCCTAAGTTCCATTTAGGCTGCCTCCATTTTTTACTAATCATATCAGACCTTCATACCTGAATCAACAAAAAAAACGGAGCCGTTTCCGGTTCCTGCCTTTTTGACCAGTTTTGTAAGGTAATAAGACATAAACTCCATAAGCCGCAGTCAGCAGACCTATGATAAAACACACCGCCTGATATTTACGCTGTGATATATGCCTATTTACAGCCGCATTTAAAACCATTCCCCAGTGCAGACCAAGATGCAGGCTCATCAACACATATCCCCAATAGGAGCCTAAAATGTGCAGCCGCCTTGCAAACGCCATCCCACCCCGTACGGGCAGAAATACAAACACATACCTGGACATGGTAATCCCGCTGTACATAAGCGCCAGCATTGCCGCAAGCGTCAAAACGTTAATCATGCACTGCAGGATGCGCATAGGGGTATATCTTCCCCGGAACAGATTTTTATACCAGTTCAGGTTACAGACCTGATGGACGATAAACAGTACAAACATCCCTGCCCCGATCCATTCATGGACGCTCTCGCCCCAGAACTGATAGCCCATCAGGAAAAGCAGCGCTATTGTCATCAGAACATCCAACGTCCACTTTATTTTTGCCTTCGTTTTCATACTGCCTCCATTTTAAGAATTTTTATCCTTAGGATTCCACTGCCTTGTTGACACAGTTTACTGCATTCAAGCTGCGAGGATAACCGATATAAGGCAGGCACTGTGATACCACCCTAATCAGAAAATCTTTGTCATTTCCAAGGTTTATATTTCCTTTCGCATGGGCGGTAAGCTGCGGTTCACAGCCTCCCTGTGCCGCCAGAAAACAGAACGTGATCAGCTCGCGTTGTTTTAAGTCCAGACCGTTCCTTGTGTAATAGTCGCCAAAGCAGTTTGCCGCCAGCCACCGGTTAACGTGCCCTGCTTTCCACGCTTCCTTCATATGCTCCCCGAAAATCTCCGCTTGTGCTTCCGCTCCCTTTTCCAGCCTGTTTTCCATAGTTGTTGTCGCCTGCGCGGGCAGCGGCAGTTTGACGCCCCGCACGGTTAAAATATCATTGGTAACGGACAGGAACGGCATAACCCTGCCAAGCCCAAGATAATCCACTGCCTGATAGACCA
>CANSUS010000137.1 GCA_947650155.1 uncultured Lachnospiraceae bacterium | reverse complement strand
GGCTGGATGTAAAAAAAGAAATAGAATATATGGAATTTCAGGAAGAAATTATTTACATACGCCATCTGTGCGGTATAGATTATGAATATAGTCTGGAGAAGTTGGAATACAAGACAGGGAGGACCCCAGTACGTATGAGTTTTATCTGAAGATGAAAAGCGACGGTAAACAGGCATGGTCAGATTATTTGAGGTTGTGCAGCGCAGGAGGAAGCAAATCATATCTGGAATTATTGGAAACCGCTCATTTGTCCAATCCGTTTACCGGGAACACTCTGGAAACTGTCTGCCAACCTGTTGTGGATGAGTTGTACAGTATTATATAAATATAGTTTTTTTACTATGCAACAAAGAAAAAGGAAGAGAATACGGATAAATAATAAATTAAATTTGACGGGAGATATTTTATGTATGAAAGAATGCTAGACAGGCAGGCAGCGCCGACAATAGAGGAAATGACAGAATTTTGCGGTGAGAATGCAGAAAGATTCAGGTCCCTTAATAAGTGGCTGACAACCAGTTTTCTTACACAGCAGAAAATTGTATTTCCATATGGTAATCATTATGGGTGGGGAGTAGCCCATAAAAAGAAAAATAAATTAATATGCAATATTTTTGCTGAGGACAACGCGTTTTCTGTTATGATAAGGTTATCAGATAAAGAATACGAATCGATTTATGATCAGCTTCAACAATATACACAGGATTATATAGATAAAAAATATCCCTGCGGTGATGGAGGATGGATTCATTATCGTATTACATGCGAGGAACATCTGAACGATATACAAAAATTATTATTAATTAAGTGTTTACGGAAATGATTAGTCAATTTTTTGAAAGCTGACAGTTTGCGTTTTCATGGATATTTTTGCGACTTGATAACCGTATTCTGTAAGTTCTTTTTTATATTGCAGGAATGAATGATCTATCGGAATTCCTGTAATATTTTTTATTTCTTCAAATGTCAGTATGAAAGACGGGCTTTCGTTTTTCTCCACATATTCCCATAAAGCAGTATATTTACTCATAATCTTTTTCCTCTCTTAAATTCCGGGTTTTATTGCGTTCCTGAATACTTTTCTTTCAATCTGTGAGTATATTTCATATAATTTGATTCTATCATATTTCTGTTTCATATTCCATAAAGGCAGGTAACTTATCCTCTCTTTTTGCATGTTGTCTTTTGTGGAATTTACAAGTAATCTACTAATATGTAATATAGGATATGAAGAGGAAAGGACGAGTACAGTTGAAAGTGAAAATAAGAAATGTTTTATCCAGGCAGGAAGAGCAGGTGGTGATCGAGTGTGTGGAAATGACGCCTGAACTGGAAGACATAAAAAACTATTGTCTGGCAAAAGGCAGCTATCTGACGGGATATGTGAATACATCCTCTTTCCGGCAAGTCTGCATAAAGGATATTCTGTATGTAGAAGCGATTGACGAAAAGGTATTTGCATATACGAAAGAAAAGGCATTTGAAATTAAGAAACGTCTCTATGAATTAGAAGCAGAACTGGCGTCTTATAAATTTATACGATGTTCTAAATCTTTTTTAATATGCCTGTTAAAAGTGGAATCCATTCGTCCGGCCTTGAACGGGCGATATCTTGCCTGCATGGAAAACGGGGAAGAAGTGATGATATCACGCAAATATGCAAAGCAGGTTAAAAAAACCATTATGGAGGAATTGTGATGGAATTGAAAAGCATTCTGAAAAAATGTATGATGGATTTTCTTTTGATACAGGCAGGAATTACTTTTGTAATCGGCGTGATCGGCTGTATCAAAGCGCCGGTATCAAGGATAAGCTACGACAGTTTCTTTATGCCGTTTATATACGCTTTTTTTTGCAGTATTCCTTCTTTTGTTATTTACTCGGCAAAAGAACTAAGTATAAAGCAAATGCTGGTACGAAAGGCAATTCATTTTTTGCTGATAGAATCCATTGTGATGTTGATTTCTTATATGATAGGAACGCTTACTGATACGTCTATATGTATAGCGATTCTGCTGGCTGTCATTGTGGTTTACACAGCTGTAAACGTTTTTGAATATCTTTTCTGCAAGCTGGAGGCAGATGCAATGACAAAGAAAATACAGTATATCAGAGGGAAGGAGCAGGAAGAACAATACCATGTGTGAAAACAAAGTGCAGATAAAAATATATTTGATTTTGGTATTGGGCGTATGCTTTTTTCTTGGGGGAACAGCATATTTTATGCAGGATTCCGCTAAGAGTATCGCCTATCAGATTTTACAGAAAGGATTTACGGCATTTCCTGTTATGGCTGCTGTGCTGACAAGACGTATTACGAAAGACAAAACGAAATGGCGGTTTTCCATAAAGGTTTGGAACAATCCAAAGTTATGGATTTTCTGTGCGTTTATCCCAAGTATTTTAATTGCAGCAGGGGCGGTATTGTATTTTGTAATATTTCCAGAGCAATATAGCGGTTTTTTTGACATGGGCAGCTTAGTGGGAACAGCCGATGGCATACCAATCCATAATCCGTTCCGATTTGCCATAGTATGTGTGTTGATTGCGGCAATAGGTGTTCCCATACAATTACTGGAACTCGGAGAAGAAATTGGTTGGCGGGAATATCTGCTTCCCAGACAAATTGCAGAGTACGGAATCAGAAAGGGAGCGCTGTTAAATGGTTTTTGTTGGGGAACAGCGCATTTGCCGTTAATTTTCTTTGGGTTTAATTACAGCCCGGAAAATGCAGGGGCGCCGTGGAGTAATATGCTTATGATGATTGTGGTGTGTATGACGTTGGGCATTCTCTGTGCCTGTGTGATGGTAATAAGTAATAATGTCATGTACTGTGCCATTATACATGGAGCAGTCAATATAACAGGTGAAATTCCGGTTTTTATTTCGGTGTCACAAAAAAGCGGGTTACTGGGTCCCAACCCCACCGGGCTGATTGGCATGTCCGGATTGCTTGTATGTGCAATGCTTATTTTCATTCGACTGCCAAAGCTGGAATATGCGATGGAAAACAATAGAAAATAATAGAAAACAGTGGAATAAGCAGGAGGAAACGTATCATGCATGAAATGGTACAGGTCAGATACACTTATAACTGGCTGCCTATGAACATCTAAAAAGTTTTGAAGTGCCGTAGAAGTTTATGAAATGATGCAATCAGACTGCCAATAAGCTTCCGGTATCGGTTCAGAGTCCTTTCATCATGCGTGTGGACATCAGGCAGGTTTCTCCGTTGGTAAAATAAATAATTCGGTTTTTAGAATCAGTTTCTTTTATATTATTTTTATTTACCAGAAATGACCTGTGGCAGCGCACAAAGTTACTGTCTAATGTGCCTGTCAGCTCTTTCATGGTGCCGGAAAATTCAATTTGACGGTCCTTTGCATGGAGAATGACTTTATGAATATTACTGGAAGTTTCAAAAAAGAAAATATCGTCATAATCTACGCTGAGCTTTCGACCGCCGGCTTCAATGGTATAGACCTTATGTATCTTGTTAGTCTGGAGCGTATAGCGTTCCATCGCATTTAAAAGACACTCTCTGATTTTCACTTTTGCTTCGGCAGGGTTGTCTTTTAATACAAAGTCCATTGCTTCCACCCGATACTGAA
>CANSUS010000136.1 GCA_947650155.1 uncultured Lachnospiraceae bacterium | reverse complement strand
GTGTTATAATGTTTTATGTGATTTTGTTTCCCTTATTTTTTCCCTTATCAGGGTTCGTAATGCCCTATGGGAAGATATAATACAAGGGAAACAATAAGGGAAAGCTCACCTGCAATAAATTTAGTATTTTCAAGGGTTAGCAGAGAATTTATTAATAAAATATAACAGCTAATGTTTCCCTTAAAAATCATCAAATCACAATCGGGATTTAAGGAGGGCAATCATATGCAGGAAGCTATACTAAAAATACAAAAAATAGGAGCGCCGCCAGAGGGCTTTGAAGATGGCGGATGTCCGGAAGATGAAGATTTTCCTTCAGATGAACTCGGCGATTTGTGGGAGGAATATCAGGACGCGGTAGATTCAATTACTCGACCAATTACATGGGAAGAGGCAGAAATTCTGATAAAATGTTGTCCAACAGACCATATGGCCGGAATTGAATGGACAGTTTTACATTGTATTGAGAGCGTATTTGCCCCTGACGCGATAGAGGACTTCCGAACCCTGATTGAGAAATGTAATTCGGACATGATGAAAAATATGCTGTTGAAACGGCTTCAGAATTATCTCAACGACAAGGAGTGACAACTTCCAGTTTATCAGACCGATAAACTGGAAGTTTCTTCTCTATTAGCGGTTATATTTTGCTCCTGCATAAATCAGCAACGCCAATCCCACAACAAATCCCAATGCAAAAGCAATAAAACTTAATGCTGAATCTGTTATACCGATTATTATAGCAGTCACCAAAAGACCAATTCCAACAAAGATAACACCCCAACCTGATATTTTACAAAATACCTTTTTATCACTTGGAGACACTTTGTCATAATGATAGCTATGAAGCAAAGTGATTTTTTCCTTTTTCCACATCAAACAACCAAGATAGATAAAAACAAGTGCTAATACACCTATTCCAATCGCAACACCCATCGTTTCTGTCATAACAATCCCCTCCAATCCCGATTTATCGGTTTGCACTGGAGAAAATTATACCATAGCCAATTACGAAAAGCAATCCCGTTCTACGTCCGTTCCGACTATCCAGACCGTCAAGGGACGAGTAGTATTTTTTCGCAAAGAGCGCGGCAAAACCGTCTGCACTACTGCGGCGGTAGTCGTTAGGTTTTGCGGTGGCTCTGCCCCCGCACCCCCGACCTCTCCCAAAGAACAGAATGGAGTGTTACGCAATAGGGCTTGAAAAGGCTTGATTTTTAAGGCATTGCAGACGCGGAAATCCACAGGGTAAGGGTTTTATACTACCTGCCCACGAAAACGGCTTCTAACCGTCCACAGGCGCGTTTTGCGCCCCTTTTTCTGCCCCTGTTTCCCACCATGCCGAAAAGTTTTCCGTCAATAACTCAAAAAAGCATTTGACAAAACGCTTCATGGGAGAATGCCATCGGATATTCGTTTGTTAGACGACGGAGAAGAAAAGTGTGAATGGGGGGAAGCGTCCGTTACAGGGGAGTAGAGCAGAGTCACGAACAGTATCACCGACTATGCTAAAGAGCCCATCCGAAATAAAATCCTCCATGAGCGATATGGACTAAACGGAATAAGCGTTAAATTTATAAAATTGAATATGAAAATGACAGGTCGATCTGTAATAGTGATAGAATGACCTGTTGTTACATATATGGCGGTGATATTGTTAAATATACACTCACCCTAATAATATATACACTGTTAGCATACACAAAGCAGAGCAAAGAGAAAGTGCATCTGTTGTGTGTATGCTAAGTTGGAACTTTTTTTTCTGAAGAAAACATGATATGATACTGATGAAGGAGGGAGAAAATGATGTTTGTATTAGCTGATAATGAAAAAATTGGACAATATTTGGCGGATTGTATCGATGAACGGTTTGAGAGCCGCCGACAGTTTTGTAAAAAATACCTTGAAGCTAAGGGAGAGCAAATGGACAATGGGCATATGCGAAACATGTCAAACCGCCTGTCACAGATTTTGAAGGGAAAAAAAGAAATTCAGTTATATGATCTCCCGTTATTTTGTCGGTTGCTAGAAACATCTTGTGAAGATATCCTCAGTGCGGGGAAGAACCATGCCCCTGCGTCTATGCGTTTGACAAATTATGTTGCTGCTTTTTCTAAGGACGAGCGAGAGTGGGAGGCGTATGTGAACCAAGAAGATTCTCCAATTTTGAATGCTGATGAATATGGAAAAACCTTTATTGATTACGCATTGGAGGCAGAAAATTATGATCTCCTAAAATATTTGATGGACAAACAATTTATTTGGTTTGTGGGAACGGACAAAAATGACTATTTTGTAAACTTTGGAGCTGGAACCAGTATAGAAAAGGCAAATTTTCCGAATACTAGGAACTTGAATGTTTTAGAGTATGAGCTAAAGGTGCGGGATGAACTGCGAATGCATATGATCGTGTTGGCTATCCAGCATGAGGATATGGGAATGCTAGAGCAACTTCATGCAAGGGAAATCCCTACCTTTTATCAGTTGTCTTTCCATTCGGCTCAACTGGGTGACTACGAAAAATATTACAATATAAAATTCATGGAGGCACTCACTCGTGCAAGCGATAAAGTTTTGGAATACTTTTGTGAAGAATTTGAAATTTCTGATAGGTTTGGTTCTCCAAACAGATTTTTCTTCCCCTTTATGGGCGAATTGATTGAGCGGCTTCTTCAAAATAGAAATAATTGTGTAGAATATATGTTAAGGGATACTATTCGGCATAATCAATATGTTTATGACCAGTTGAAAGCTTTTCTGACCGACGCAGTTCAATATTATAAAAATGTGAACTGTGATATTACGAATGGAACGACAAAAAAATATTTAACACAGAAGATTTTAGGAGACCTCCGTTTTTATGGCAACGGACGTTTGGTCAATTACTTCACACTGCTTTCAGGAACAAGGAAAAGGTGGGAATCCAATATTATTTGGGTGAATGCGGAGTCGGAAGATACTATGATAAACCGCCGAATTTCGGAACTAAATGATTTGTATCGTGCAATTCACGACATAACGCCGGATTTTGGAGAGAGTGCAAGCGAATGCTGATTTTTGACTATGAGGATGGAGATCTTATACATACTGTTTCGGATAACATGGCGGTGGACTTTGACGGTAACCTGATGATGAGATTGTCAAACAATATGGCACTGGATATGAACTCTGGTAATATTCATACGGTTTCATTCTGGTTGTCGAGCTGATATTGGATGCCGCATCTGGAACGATCCTTTCCATTGGCGCAGTGTGGGAAAGTGCCCATGTGCCGGTCAGCATCCTGATCAGGAAGCAGAGCATTGACTGCGGTGCGCTGAATGAGTGGTGGTGGGCGATCCGGGCAAGCAGCTTCGGGATACGGGAGGAGTATAAGAACCAGATATTAAAAGATATGCATATGATGCTGCTATAATAGGACTTAATCAGAAAACCTTTCATTTAAGGGTTTTACCGATTAAGTCCTATTTTTTACCCTATTTACCCATCCCCACTTACCCAGGGGAAAACCTTTACCCAGAAAACCACGAAAGGAGAACAAAGAATGGCAAAAATCATCGCCATCATGAACGAGATGAAGTGAACCCCTTTTATTAGACAAAAATGAAAGTCTAATAAAAGGGGTTATTT
>CANSUS010000135.1 GCA_947650155.1 uncultured Lachnospiraceae bacterium | reverse complement strand
TTTTGATTATATCTCATTAGCCACTCCCGTTACAACTTTAGTATAGCACTTCAGTAATGGATGCGGTTTTGTTCCCGACACAGATTGTCGTTACAAAGGAACTTGACATGAAAGCACATACATGGCTGACAGCACTGTCAGAAGGAATGGAGAAGCAGGATATGGAAATGCTTCTTGAAAGGATTGACAGGTTGACGCAGAAACTTGACAGAGAGTTGGCAGATTCTGTTTTGGAAGTAAGCATCAGGGCAAACCGGAAGATGGTGGAAGAATTGAGAGGAGATAAAAATATGTGCCAGGCATTGTTAGAGATTATGGAGCCGGAGATTGTGAAGATCAAAGAGGAAACCAGACAAGAAACCAGACAGGAAACTATGCGGGAGGTTATTTTGCGTGCAGTGGAAGGTTTCCGTGATTTAGGCGCGGATGATGATAGGATTAAAGAAATATTAAAAAAGAAGTATGCTTTTTCTGATGAAGAAGCGGAGAAATATTTATAGTAGTTATCCTATGCCGATATAGAGGAAGGAAATAGAAAGCAGCAGATCAGAAAATGGTTTGCTGCTTTTTAAGGTGTACTTGTAGGAATAGGGATGGATGTAAATATAGATTGGACAAGTGAATGTTGCAGGGGTGGAGACTATGCATTAGATTCGGTCAGCCACCTAATCCACCGTTTCCACCAATTATAAAAGGGCATAAAACTGCATTTTATATGATTTTATATATGGGTGGAACAGGTGGAAATGATGGACGTTTTATGGCTGCTTGGTTATTTACGGGCTCGACAGTTCCATTTAACTGGCCTTTTCAGATAAAGAAATCTTGGATGAGTTCCAGATTAAGGTAAACATATCCCTGCAGATGGCGCAGGATTATTTTTCAATATGGCAGGCTGACTGTGTAAGGTAAAAGAGACCTATAGTCGGAAGAAGGTTTTTTAGACCGAATAATTGTAAGGAGATAGGGGACAGGCGGGAAGCCTGTCTCCAACTTTATGGAAAGGAGGCCGGGCCGCTGTCTGATAGGAAAGACAGCGGCCTCTATCTAATTATGGCAAAAACAAACAAGATCGTTGAAGAAGGAGTACAGACAGATTATACCAGTGTGATTGTAAGCTACAGCAATGGGATTGACAGTACCGGCGCATTATACTGGGCTCTGCAGGAGTTTCCGAGAGAAAAGATATTTCTGCTGTACTGTGACACCGGGTTTGAGTATCCGGAAAATATCAGGATGTTTTATAAGACAGCGACGTTTATCGGCGTCAAGCCCGTACTGCTGCAGCATCCGAAGGGATTCCTGGGCCTGCTCCTTGAAGAGCGGTTTAAGTGGCCGGATATGAAGAACAGGTGGTGCACTGCATATCTTAAGACCGGGGGTAACAGATAAGTGGATACGTGCAAACAGGGCGCTGTTGGGAAAGAAATGTCTTTTTGTATCCGGAGAGCGCAGGGATGAGAGTAAGGGAAGGGCGAAGCTGCCGGAGATAGAGTACCACAGCACAACCTTATGGACGAAAAGAAAGGGTGATTTTACCTGCCACTGGTACAGGCCGTGTCTTGACTATGAGAAAGGCAGGATGTTTGAATGGGGAAAGGAGCTGCATCTGGAACCGCATTTCTGCTATGAATATCTGGGACGATGCAGCTGCATGGCATGTATGTTTATGAGCGACCGGCATGCAGTAGAGAATATGAAGCGGTATCCGGATCAGATAAGACCATTCATAGAGGCCGAGATCAGGCTGGCGCATACCTGGAAGAAGGGAAAGAGCCTGGAACAGCTTTGGGAGCAGTGCCAGGATATTGATGATGTGGAGCAGGATAAACTGGCGGGCTGATTTTAATGCAGACAGTTGTATTTTACAGGGGGAATTTGTATAATATAATCAAAGAAAAGAGGAAATAAAAGATGGGAAAGCAGACAGAACTCAATACAATATGGGAATCATTAGGGATAGCTAATGACTTTTTGTTTGGAAAGGTCATGCAGGATGCGGAACTTTGTAAAGAGCTGCTGCAGAGGATTCTTCCTGATTTAAGGATAGACCGCATCGAATATCCGGCGACGCAAAAGGGGATCAGGCCGGATAGTGATGCGAAGAGTGTCCGTCTGGATGTATATGTACAGGATGGAAAAGGTACTGTTTACGATCTGGATTATTCCGATTTTCGATTTATTCCGATTGTAGCATGAGTCTGTATCCTCCGTCCACATTTTAAGTATTAAAAATCGGAATAATCCAGAAAATTCCGATATCGGAATTTTCTGGAGATTCAGATGTCGGATGGAAGATATCGTTATAAGTATGTAGACAGCTTCGAAGAAGAAAAGTATGTCTACTCATGGAAGCTGGACAGGAATGACAGAATGCCTGCTGGAAAAAAGGCAGAGTTATCCTTGCGGGAGAAAGAAAAGCAGATCGCAGCGGATATATTTGACCAGATCGTTCCGGATGGAGGAAGAATGACGGTCATTACTCTTGTGGAGAAGTATGTATCTTTGAAGACGGGGGTGCGTCCTTCTACCGAGGCCGGATATAGGACAGTGCTCAATCTTCTGGAAAAGGAAGAATTCGGACACAAGCGTATTGACAAGGTGAAACTTTCTGATGCAAAAGTATGGCTGATTCAACTGCAGAAAAAAGGCAGGGGATTCAGCACAATCCGTACTATTCGTGGCATATTAAGTCCGGCATTTCAGATGGCTGTGGATGATGACCTGATCAGGAAGAACCCGTTTGGATTTGAACTTGCGACGGTTATCTACAATGACAGTGTTACCAGAGAGTCGCTTACAAGGGAGCAGGAACGTAAATTTCTGCAGTTTGTAAAAGAAGACAATCACTTTAAGAAATACTACGATGGAATCTATATCTTATTGAATACAGGCTTACGCATTTCAGAATTCGTAGGGCTGACCAAAAAGGATATTGATTTTAAAGAAATGAAAATCAATGTGGATCATCAGCTTCAACGCTATGGTAGGATTGGGTATAAGATAGTAGAGCCGAAGACGGACAGCGGAGTGCGGCAGATTCCTATGACACCGGAAGTGGCAGAGTGTTTCCGCAGGATCATCAAAACAAGAAAAAAGCCGAAGACAGAACCGATCATTGACGGTTATGCCGGATTCCTGTTTCTTGATAAGGACAACCACCCGATGGTAGCAATGCACTGGGAGAAATATTTTCAACATATCTGTCAGAAATATAATAAAATATACAAGGTACAGATGCCGAAAGTGACACCGCATGTTTGCAGACATACATTCTGTTCAAGGATGGCAGCGGCACGTATGAATCCTAAGACATTGCAGTATATCATGGGTCATTCGGATATTGGCGTTACTTTGAATACTTATACGCATTTAGGATTTGAAGAGGCCAGTGAGGAACTTCGCAGACTGTCGGTTGGGGAGTGAAGCGTCGTGTGAAAAGTTCGAGGTGCAAACGCACTCGGTTTGCACCCGGATTTGCACCTTTTCTTGCTGACAATACAGGAATTTATAAGGGATAATGCCAAGAATAGCCAAGCTGCTAAATGATTGAAAAAGCCTTGATTTTCCAGTAAATATGTGGATTTGAGAAAATATGAAAGGATATAAAAAACAATGGTTAAAATTTTATTTGTCTGCCA
>CANSUS010000134.1 GCA_947650155.1 uncultured Lachnospiraceae bacterium | reverse complement strand
GCATCTGCATTTCATAACGCTTTTCCTGTTCCGGGGTAAGAGGCTGATGTAGCATTTTCAGTTCCATTGCCTTTATAACATATTTTCCTTCCCCAAACCACAAGGCCAGTTCGTCACATTCTTCTACGCATTTTGTACTCAGTCCAATTCTATGATACAGATAAGCCAGTTCATATGCCCATTTTTCTCTGTAATCTCTTTTTTTCAGTTCTTCTAAAACCGCAATTCTCTCTTCCAGACTAACGTCCTGTGCTTCATATAATTTATACTGCAGAATATAACGTCCGCTGTCTCTTGGCGCTATTTGTACAAATTCTTTATAGTATTCTATCGCCTGTACATATTCCTCCATTTTTATGGAAAGTTCACAAAGAGAGTAGACGATGGTACGTCCCCCGGGATGCCGCTCATACGCCATTAATAACAGTTCTTTACTCTCTTCAAATCTTCTGTTGATTTTATACAAATCGCTGATCGTACACAGCATCATTATGCTTTTTACACGACGCCAGTCAATCGTATCTGCGATTTTTACCGCCTCCACATATTCACCCTGTGCAATCAGTGATTTTATTTCTTCAGCTCTTACCTTATATTCAAATTTATCCAAAGGTACCACCTCTACAGCCTGCAACAGCAGGACTTCTTCTGTCTTTCTAAATAACTCTTTTGCGCCTGCGTCTGCAGAAAATTTCATTCGTAATGCATGAAATTTCTAAATTTCGCGCTTATATCCCTATTTTTACTTTTCTAAGTTTAACATAGGCGGATAGTAATGTCAAAAAGTAAAACCTTAAAATTTATATACATCTAAGCAGATTACTTAATCCGGCGAACTGCTCCAAAGTCAGCGCCTCCCCTCTGACCGTCGCAGGCAGTTCCATTTTTTCAAGCGCGGATATAATGTCCTCTTTTTCAATGCCCAGATTCCCCGCATTCACCAGCCCGTTCACCAGTGTTTTTCTCCTTTGATTAAAGGACGCTCTGATCAGTGCAAACATAAACTTTTCATCAATAACTTTTACAGGGGGAATCTCATATTTGGTCAGACGGATCACCGCGCTCCCCACATTCGGGCGCGGCATAAAGCAGTTTGGCGGCACATTTGCCACAATTTCGGGTTTGGCATAATATTGAACTGCAAGAGAAAGCGCTCCATAGTCTTTTGTTCCCGGTCCTACCTGCATCCGGTCCGCCACTTCTTTCTGTACCATGACTGTAATGCTTTCAAGCGGTACCTGGTTTTCAAATAGGTTCATGATAATAGGCGTCGTAATATAATAAGGCAGATTTGCAACAACTTTTATCGGTTGTCCATGATTCTTCTCTTCCGCAATCCGATTGATATCAACTTTTAAAATATCCTGATTGATAATTGTTACATTTTCATATTCTGACAAAGTATCTTCTAAAATAGGAATCAATGTTTTATCGATCTCAACGGCGAACACTTCTCTTGCATTCTCCGCCAGATATTGCGTCATGGTTCCTATCCCCGGTCCGATTTCCAATACGCAGTCTTCCTTCCCCACTCCGGCAGAAGCAATAATTTTATCCAATACATGAGTGTCTATTAAAAAGTTCTGTCCAAATTTTTTCTGAAAATTAAATTTATATTTCTGCAAAATCTCAATTGTATTAGCAGGAATTCCTAAATTTGCCATCAATACCTCTTTCCTTCCCGAAGCCTGATTTTATCATTTTGTTTATTCAGTCTATGTGGAACAACTTTCGCGCATTTTTATTTGTTTCTTCGATTACTTTATCATAGTCTGTCTTTTTAATTTTTGCAATTTCTTCCGCAATAAGCGGTAAATTCAAAGACGAATTTCTCTTCCCTCTGAATGGAACCGGCGCCAGATAGGGACTGTCTGTTTCTAACAGAATCCGGTCCAATGGCGCATAGTTTACTACTTCCTTTACTGTTTTTGCATTTTGAAAAGTCACAACGCCGCCAATCCCCAAATAAAATCCCATATCCAGAAACTTTTCTGCCATTTCTTTCGCATAAGAAAAGCAATGGATCACACCGCCAATATTTTCACACTTCATGTCCTGCATAATGTGAAACGTATCCTGTGCCGCATCTCTGGAATGAATAATTACCGGCAGTTTCTCTTTCTCCGCCAATAAAAGCTGGCGTCTGAACCATTTCTTTTGTATCTCCCTTTCAGGCTCGTCCCAATAATAATCCAGCCCGATTTCTCCCACGGCAACTATCCCCGGCTGTCTGCACTGTTCTTCCAGCCATGCGAATCTTTCCTCGTTCAGTTCGCCGGTATGGCTTGGATGCACCCCCACTGCTCCATAAATAAACGGATACCTTTCTGTAAGAGCAATCGTCTCTTTTGTAGACCTCAGACTGGCGCCTACATTTATAATGTATTCCACTCCTTTTTCTTTCATGGATGCAAGCAGTAATTCCCTGTCTTCATTAAATTTCTCATCATCGTAATGCGCATGGCTTTCAAATATCATTTTATTTTTCATCCTTTTTTCTTTTCATTAATCTACTCTTAATTTTATATTAAATTTTTTTAAAAAAACTATTGCAAACTGATTTGTATTATACTATAATAACTTTTGCGTTGTAAAGATAAGCACCGCTAGCTCAGTTGGTAGAGCACCTGACTCTTAATCAGGGTGTCCAGGGTTCGAGCCCCTGGCGGTGCATAAGAGGTCGCAAACTTAGCATTTATGCAGGTTTGCGGCTTTTTCTTATGCCCGGATACTTGATGCATTTTTTTTACAGGATATCCAATAAATCCAGGTGCGAGATATGGCCTTTTCCGGCCAGGATCTCATAGGCAAAATGAAGATAACGGTTCGTGGTTTTGATATCCTCATGGCCCATGATGTACATCAGCCGGTAGATATCCACCTGGCCCTCCTGCTCCATCTGATCCACGCAGTAGTTCGTGGCAAAGTTGTGCCGGAGCTTATGGGAGGAGAGGTCAAAGGGAAGCGAAGAGGCCGTTTTCCGGATCATCAGCTTGACCGCATTCCGGGAAAGATGAAAGCCGGACGCACTGACAAACAAAAAGGGCAGCTCATCCAGAGGGAACGGGCACAGGCAGAGATACTCACTGATAAAAAAACGGGTTCGAGATCCCATCGGGACAATCCGGTCTTTCTCTCTTAGGCCAAAGTTTTTGTACAAATTTACTTAGGCCATAAGAGAGGGAAATGACAAAAGCAGAATACGATAAAGCGTATACAAAAGAAATACTACACATAATAAAAGTAGCAGTACAAAAAGATGAAATGCCAAGAATTAAAAACAGAGCAGACCAAACAGGAATGAACGTTTCTACTTACATTAAATCTCTAATGGAAGCAGATTTACAAAGTGCAGAAGTTACTACAGATGATAGGGGGGCAAAATCGGAAATATAGATTGACTTTCCGGTATCAGATATGGTATAGTAAAAACAAGGGAAAACCAGAGAAGCGGCTACCCTCAATAGCAATACTTTTGTCTCTTACGAGACACAGCCGTCACTAAGGCGAATAGTGGCGGCTACTTTTTTCCCTTGAAGATCTGATAACACAGACCTACGAGGGCGACGATAAAGATACAAAACTGGAATAAATCCGAGTATGTAACGTTCATCGGCAATCCCTCCTTTCTTTCGACTGGAGGGTAGCCCCTCCGTATGTGGAGGGTAAGCCGCCTTTGGCTCTCTGGTTTCCCTGCAAATACTATA
>CANSUS010000133.1 GCA_947650155.1 uncultured Lachnospiraceae bacterium | reverse complement strand
ACTTGAAATGTGGAGGAATTGCAAAATCTTTTCCGGTTTATCCGGGTTAGGATGATAAATCAATATTTTTTCCTATCTCAAACATATAACGGCATAAATCAAAAAAATTTCTCATCCTCTGGCTCAAAATATTCCAGCAAAGAAAGGTGCAGTTCTTCCGGGCGCTCCGGCAGTATCATGCAATGATTCATGTAGGCAGTGACGGCGTTTTTACAATGAAGGACATCCTGTTGAAAAACAGCCTGTTGTTGTTGTCACGCTTTCTCCAAAAGCATTATGGGCAGAAAACAATCCTGCTTATTGACGAATATGATGTGCCCCTTGATTATGCTTACAGATCCGGATATTACGATGACATGGTCGGACTGATCAGGACTTTATTTGGCGCTGCATTTAAAACAAAAGACAGCCTGGAGTTTGCGGTTCTGACAGGGTGTCTGAGGATATCAAAGGAAAGCATTTTTACCGGA
The DNA here is from genome assembly GCA_947650155.1 of uncultured Lachnospiraceae bacterium. Classification (GTDB taxonomy): domain Bacteria; phylum Bacillota; class Clostridia; order Lachnospirales; family Lachnospiraceae; genus RGIG3002. Next base: position 3,278 of record CANSUS010000133.1, on the reverse strand, counting down.
TTGAATAATTTCAAGGTATACACTGTAAAAGATGTACGTTATAAGGAATATTTTGGTTTTACGGATGTGGAAGTCCGGCAGATGTTAGAATATTATGGATTTTCCGACCAGTATGATGTTGTTAAGGAATGGTATGACGGCTATCTGTTTGGCAGTCTGGGAATATACTGTCCATGGGATGTGATTAATTACTGTGGAGATCTTCGCGACGGGAGTGTGACAGAACCACAGAATTACTGGGTAAATACGAGCAGCAATAACATTATCAGGAAATTTTTAAGCAGGGCGAAAACGGCGGACAGAAACGACATCGAACAGTTAATTAACGGGAACAGCATTCAGAAGATAATCCGTCAGGAACTGACTTACCGGGATCTTGATTCCAGTCCGGATAATCTGTGGAGCATTCTCTTTACAACCGGGTATCTGACGCAGTGCAGTGCACAGGCTGGGGAACTGACTGAGCTTGTCATCCCGAACAGGGAGATACGGTGGATTTTTGTCCGTCACATCCGTGAATGGTTCAAATGGGAAACTGAAAAAAACGTGGAAAAGCTGGAAGCCTTCTGCATGGCATTCCTTGAAAACGACACGGCGGCCATCGAGGAGGGTTTCAATGCCTACCTGAAAAAGACAATCAGCATCCGTGATACACATGTCAAAAAGGAAATGAAGGAGAACTTTTACCACGGGATATTACTAGGTCTTTTTGGAAACATGGACGGGTGGAATGTCCAGTCCAATGCGGAGTCAGGTGATGGCTACAGCGACATCAGCGTAGAAGTCGAGGACAGGGAAACCGGCATTGTCATCGAGCTGAAATACGCTGAGAATGCAGCGTTTGACAACGCCTGTAAGGAAGCGCTGAAACAGATTCGTGACAGGAATTATGGGGAAAAGTTAGCTGATGACGGCATGACAACCATCCGCAGATACGGGATTGCGTGTTATAAGAGACGCTGCAGGGTAGAAAAATATTCGTTAAATTATTCTTTTGCGAATAATTAATGCTATCAAAAACCCCTTGAACACATCACTGTCTGGTTCAAGGGGATATATCGTTTATATTGTTGTATCATCCCGCAAAGAATCTATCAGGCTACTGCCAAGCACCTTCTTTGCGCCTATATAATAGGCTAGAGCAACAAAACCGATAATAGCCAGGAAAAATAGCAAAATCGGGATAAATGGTGCTTCATGGAGGAAAACCATCGGGTCAATATAAGCCATATTGATAAATACTACGACCGAAATCACCGTGATAGGTATTGTAATCAAAATTGGACGTCCGGCAATCACAAGAGCTTCCACACAGAATATTTTTTTCAGCTCGTCAGGTGTCATGCCAATAGACATATAGCGGGCAAACTCTCTTTTTCTTTGACGCACAAATCCGAATGTATTCGTGAAGATATTTCCAATACCGATGACTGCAAGCAAAATACAGAACAATCCAATAATGGCCATCATTCCATGAAACATTCTGTCATTGTCAAGTTTTGCTTGAATCCGGTTTTCTATTTCTGCCTGATACCCTCGACTAAGAAGTCCTGAGACTTCATCCTCCATCTCGGCTAAGTCCACTTCATCTCGGGCCAAAATCCGAATATAGGTATCAGCTTTGGCTCCCCCAATTTGTCCTTTGATTTCTTTCCAGACCGACAAGGGAACAAAATGCACCAGCTCATAATAATCCAACGTTCCATATTCTTCACGCAGAACAGGGACTTGACATGCATACGCAAGGACAGGAATTTCTACGGAAACATCCTCTTGTCCAGCGTTTCTAAGTATGGTGGTCTGCCCATTTTCTACCAAGTATGACACACTACGCCTATCATGAAAATTGGGATCAGACCCATCGCGGGCTTGATTTAAAATGATCGCACCATCTAAACGCGGCTCTACGCCAATCTGTTCACAATATGCCAGAAAGCTTGTATCATCCATAATGACTAACGGGGCATTTACCAGCCATGCGCCGTCAACAGCAGAAACATATTGAGTGGAGGCGTTTTCTAATCCGCCGATTGCTTGCAATTCCTCGCTGATTTCGTCTTGTGTAACCATTCGTTTTGCTACGGCTTTCTGATACACCGCTCCGCTTTCAACACCATATAGTTCCTGTAAAGCATCCGTCTCCGTAAAAGCGTCAATATCTGTATTTTTTACTGTGACCATCACATCCCAAACATCCTGATACTTCTCAAAGTATGTCATGTTCTGATTGACAATCAGCAGCGTGAAAAAGCACATCATAAAAGAAAAGGTCAAAAAAGAGAACACAAGAGATAATGTGGCTGTACGCATTGACCTTCTTTGAGCCTTTAACGCATTTCCAGCAAGTTCTCCCTCCACACCAAACACAAGGGATAAGATACGGGATTGCTTTCTTCTTTTTAATTGTAGTTCGTTTGTGTTCCTGATTGCCTCCATCGGTGTCAGTTTGCCCATTTTTCTTGCTGGAATCCATGCGGAAATCCATACAGTCAAAACTGTAGCCAAAAGAGACAGCACAAGGATCAAGGGATGATAACGAAACGGCATCACTAATCGTCCGGGCACATCAGTCATCGCGAAATTGATCCCCTCGATAACTCCCATACAAATCAAAATACCGAGCACATTACCAACTATGATCGGTATGGTAGATAGCGTAAAGGCTTCCTGCAACAAACAAGCCCGAATTTGCCTGGGTGTGGCACCAATACTTGAAAAGATGCCAAATTGATGGATACGGGCGCTCATTGTTACTGCAAAGGCATTGTGGATAACCAAAATCAGTGAAAGACAGGCAATGACCGTAGTTAACAAATAGAACGGAAATATCCAACGAAGCGCGGGATCCTCCGCACTTCTGATAAGGTATAAGCTTAAAAGTGAATAATGGCAGGAAACAGATTCCGCTGGCAGACCTGCAAGTTCAGCAATTTTGGGCATATCTGTAAAAACATTTCCCATATTTGTGAAATATACATCTACCACTATTCCTTGCTCATCAGATAGATTCTCGTTGACTGTAACTTTTTCAACGCTGGCATAGTTTTCAATGAGCGTCAAATCATCCGTGCTGATCTCTCCAACTAAACGGCCCTGCCAGTCGCCTTCCTCTATTTTCAGTTTTTGTACATCGTAAAACCATAAGTTATAGAACAGGCTGCATAGTAGTGATAAAAGCAGCGCCGAAATAAAGGCGGCTATGATAATGAATACGCTGGAGGATCGGTTATTTTTTACATAACTTAATGAATAATCTTTCCACACATTCTTCACCTCCT
>CANSUS010000132.1 GCA_947650155.1 uncultured Lachnospiraceae bacterium | reverse complement strand
AGTCCAGTTATTAGAGATATAATCTTACCAACACACTTACGGACTAACACCATAATTATTTCTGCAACAACATATCTATCTCATCTAAACTTATATCCGATTGTTTCTGCTTTTCTTTTGTATAATCTCCATACCCCATATCATACTGTTGCATAAATTTTACCATACCTACAGGTCCTAATGCATCCTGCAAAGCTTTTATTCCCACATTTCTTATTTCAACCGGATTACTTAAATTTATATTTAACACTCAAATCACCTCCCATGCAAATCTAAGTGGATTGACTACTCTTGTCTTCAAATCCAGCTTTTCCGCCATTTTTTCAAATTTATCATCAGTTGTCAGAAGTACATCTGCGTTAGCCTCCTCTGCTGACGCAATATGAAGACTGTCAAATGTACGTATTCTTGAAATTGATACTATTTCTTCAGAACGTTTTCTTATTTTGCTTGTATAAGGTATATGGATACCAGCTACCTTATACAAACCCAGTACTTTCCGCTTCTTATTTTCGTCTGACATACGGGTTATTTCAAGTTTTAAAACATCACTTCCTGCAATGACAATCCTTTTCATCTGCCCCATCTTTAAAACCGCTAGAATAGCCTCACTCTCCAAATGAATTCTTTCCTGCGTCTGATCATCAAACGGTCTATTATAACAGCAATTATCCAAATAAACTATCATCTACAGCGTTCCACCTCCAATTTTTTTCTACATATACTACATTGTACTTTATTTTTAGTATTTATTCAATTACCCTTACCATGTATTCCCACAATAATATCAATTTATTGTTCACAACCCTTTTTCTATTTCTTCCCTCTATAACTCCATACTTCCTGCTCCAAAATTTACCATCTTATAGTCTACCTTTTAAATATCTTATTATACCGTTTCCAATATTTTGACACATAATTTTTATCTCTCAATTCATCAATTTCTTTTCTATCAGCATTTGAACACATTCTTTTATTTCACATATATTTTGTTCTAACTGTATTTTATCATCTTCACCATATATATGGGAATTACTATTTTTCACGATCTGATTGATACTCACGCCGATTTTATTTATCTCATTCCGCAACCGCATCAGTTCCAGCTCCTTGCTCCTCGGTTTCTTAAGACTGCGGAATTTTACATAGTCAACAAATTTTTTTAACCATACATTCCATTAAATCTGCTACTTTATTTACCTGTGATTTTAATTTCATTTTATCATCTTCCCTATATATATGGGAATTACTATTTTTCACGATCTGATTCACATTCACACCAATCTTATTTATCTCATTCCGCAACCGCATCACTTCCAGTTCCAGCTCTTTGCTCCTTGGATTCTCCGACTGGTTTAGGAGCAGGTAACGGATATATTCTGATTCATTCATATTTTCAGCTTTGGAACATTCCGTCAGGATTCTTGCGGTCTCTTCGGTCAGCTTAAAGTGCTTCCGAAGCGTGTTTTCGCCTTTTGGTCTTGCCATGTGCCTCTCCTTTCTTTTTGGGGAGAGGGCGTTCTATGGAACGCCGCAAGATACGCATTTCGTGGGCACGAAATGCTGAATCTTGTCGGGGCGTACCCCGAACCCCCTTATAACTGCCATATTTTCTATTTTGATATCAATTCTTTCAGCGGGATTTCTAAAATAATGTGCCGGATATCAGTTTTTACCTGCCGATTGCATTGTCTTCTTTTCCCGATTTCAAATTCCTCTCCCAGACAGCAGTCCTTTTCTGCCTTTTTTCCATGATTTCAAAAATTGCTTCCAGACAGCATTTTTTGCCCGGCAGAAATCAGATTTCCCTCTGCGATATCATTTTTCCACGCTTCCAGATACTTTTCGCCTCTTGGATTGTATTGGGGAGTGCGTGCGGCGTCAAGCATTTTAGTCCTAGCCGAAAATGCTTGACACCGCCCACCCTCCCCAATAATTGGCAGCCAAGCGGAAAGTATCCGGGGGTATCGGCATCCGCCGCTCTTCCCACCCCTGTCAGCGTGTGTTTCCATAATATTCCGTTGTCCTGTCCGCCACCATCGTAACTCTCTTTTCTTCATCCAAAAGATAGCAGAACTTCTCCTTCTCCGGCACTGACAGGAAATCCGGCGCCCTGATATCCCAGCCTCTTTCTCTTTCCCCCTGAAGGATTCCCGAAAGGCAGTGTCTGTCTATCGCTTCCAGGAAAAAAGATATCTTTACCGCCACGCCTGCCAGTTGGGGCTTGTCAGTCTCTGCCGCCTTATCATAAGCATCCCTCGCCGCTTTTTCCATGCTTTTTAATATGCCCCGTGTACAGGGAACCGGTTTACGGTTCACAAGGATATTCAGCATTTTATCCCACCCTGCCCTTATGTATATGGGAAGATTCCTGTCCAGCGAATTTAAATCCCTCACAAACTCCATGTTCCCTCCTCCTGCCGGAACAAAGCAGGGGATGCTGAACGCCCTTGCTCTGTTTGCTGTCTCTGCCGATATCCTCCTATAGCCCTCGTCATGGATCAGCCGGCGGATGGCTGCCAGTTTTTCCGCATCGGAAAGCTCCGGGCAGTAACCCTGTTTTGACAGTGCATGTAAAAGCTTCCGCTCTTCCCACTCCGTCTTAAACTGATCCAAGGTCTTTTCCTTCAGGTTCCGTTCCCGCCCTGCTGCCGCTTCCCTTGCCACTGCTGACAGGGAGCGTTCATTTTCCGCTTCATAGGTAAAGGCGCTTATCTCACCGCTGCCGGAAAGCATGTCACGCCGCATCTGCATCAGCCCGTCGGCAAGATAGCCATAGCTGATAAAGGCAGTCTTCTCCCCGAATGGTCCTCTGATATACCGGTCGGTGGAAAGGCGACACTTTTTCATCCTACCTCCCCTATAATGGATGGTAAGGGATTTCCCCCTGACCTGCCGCTTTGTAACCGCCCTTGAAAGCCTGCGGTTATCCAGTACGGAAATGTCGGCTTTCCCGGTTTTGTCTTTTATGTGTATGGCAAAGGTTGTTCCTGCCGGTGAGAAATGGCAGAAAGATTTTGCGATAAGGTTTTCCACGCTCTCTTTCAGGTATATTTCACGCTCTTTCAGGCAGAAATCCCTTCCCTGCCCGGAGTGGACTATGTAATGTCCTTCCTTCTGCAACATGTCAAAATCTATGGGCGGCTTTCCGTCTGCCCCGATCACCAAATGCAGGAATTGTTTTATGTCAACGTCCTTGATCCGGTATTCTTCCAATACTGCCTCCATATGTAATAATAGTTTTCTTCCCAAAAGGAAACAGGATGCGTAAAGCACCCTGTCAGATTCCCATGAGACCATCCATGAAGCTAAGGGCGGTCTCATTCAGTTCTTCGGTTTTTGGCTGTGTCTCTCCCTGCTGTTGCTGTGCCGGAACTGATGGCTGTGTGTTCACCACCGCCGGATAAGGGTATGGATAGGGAAATGGATAGGGCATCTGCAATGTTTCCTTTTGGGATTTTTCCATCTTCCTGTCCATGATCTCTTCTATCTTTTCCAGCAGTTCCTCGTTCCTCATGGGCATCTGCCCTGCCCTGTCATAATATTCCACCACCGCCTTTGCAATGATGTCATTATATTTCTGCTTCTTCCCTTCCCCCTTGCTAAGTTTCTGGATGATCTGCCATGCCCGCCGCTCCTGGTCTTTATCCATGTCAAAGCGGCAGAACACGGGCTTGATATTCTTGACGACTTCCCTTCCTGCCATAGTGCCGCGCCCTCCTACCTCTGCCTGAGTTTCCTGATCCTGCGCTGGTTGGAGAGGTATTCATATCCCTTTGCGTTGGCGTTGA
>CANSUS010000131.1 GCA_947650155.1 uncultured Lachnospiraceae bacterium | reverse complement strand
GAAAAAGTGATACAGGATTTGAACCAGCGTTTTGCGCAGCCCTTACCGGAATTTTATAAACGTAGAATTATATTCTGGTGCGATGAGGAACGGGAATTTGAAGACAAGTTGGATGAAATTGTCTTGCGTGATGCGAAGTTGATTGCGCTTACAGGGACAAATTATTTTGCTGTGAAGAAATTGTTAGGAGTGGAAGATCCCACAGGTAATTATGTGGTTTATTGTCCTTTATCCTATGAGAAACCGGAAGATGACTGGCTTTTGGATATCAGGCTGTACAGCGAGGAGTATCGGGCTGATTTGATTTCAAATTGGATGGATGAAATGGGAATTCCGCAGACGGCAGCACTTAGGAAGCAAGTGAAAGAGTATCGTAAGTTTTTTAAAGCAACTGTCCGCAGAGAAAAGATTGCAAAGCAGAAGAATATTCCATCTGTGCCAAGACAGCTTGATATGGCTGTTATGGGAGCACTGGCTGGTATTGTAGATGTGACACCGTATGCCATTATAAAGAAAGTGCTTTGTGCCGGATTAGATACCGGGACAAATAGTATGTACTGCGGCTTTGCGGACTATGGAATAGATAAAGCCTTTTGGAACATGGCACAGAAAGGTACAGGTTATGTGGCGGATATTCCGAATTTGGGACATTTGGCAGCACATATTTTATTAACCAGCGCAACCCGTACCATGCAGCCGGAATATCTGTCAAAATGGAAAGATTTTCTATCGGAGGCGCATCAGGCATATTGTTATGATTTTGTATCGGAGTGGCTGCATGGCGCGGATGCAGATCAGCTGCGTGAGATTGTAATAAGAATTGAGGAGGAATTAAAACTCTCAGAGCAATTTATGAAACTGGATGTGGCAGACCTTGTCAATACAGAAACTTTTCCCTGTATTCATGAGTTGATTTTAATAAAGCTGATGACAGAAATTGCAGATAGTATTATAGATGTAAATATAATCAGGGAGACAGTGGAAAAACGGCGTACTTGCGTGTGGTATGAGGAAGTGAAAGACTTTTATGAGGGTATCTTGCAGGTTGCGAATATGCAGGATTTTTTCAAGGAACATACTACTGGTTTCCATTCAGCTCAGGCGGTGAAAGTCTGGAAAGAATATACCACAGAATATTATAAGATGGATACTTATTACCGCTTGTTTCATAGAAGTTATGGCAGGAGCCTGAAAACGTATCATGCGAAACTTCACGACCTTTTCAGCCATGTGATGGAAAAAGCAGAAGGGCTGTATAAAAACTGGTTTTTAGGACAATTGGGAGAAAACTGGTCAAAAGTATGTGCGGAAGAAATGGAAAGATATGGAAAGATACTGGAAGTTCCACAACAGACGGATTTCTATAAGAGTAAGGTAAAGAATGCGGATTATAGAGTGTTTGTCATTATTTCGGATGCATTGCGGTATGAAGTCGCAGCCGACCTTGTAGAGCAATTGCGCAGAGAGACAAAAAGTCAGGTGGATTTAAGCAGTATGCAGAGCATTTTTCCTACCATTACAAAGTTTGGAATGGCTGCATTGCTTCCACACGAAAAGCTGTCAGTAAAGTTTCAGGGGAATATCGTTGATGTGTTTGCAGATGGAAAGAGTACAGAGAGCCATGACAGGGATAGGATATTAAAGTCTGATAGGGAAGACAGTGTTGCATTAAAATATACAGATCTGGTAACTGCAAAAAGATCAGAGCGGAGTGCATGGGTTAAGTCGAAGAACGTGGTATACATCTATCATGATACAATTGATGAAGCCAGTCACACTTCAGACACACTTGTTTTCCCCGCCTGTGATGATGCAATGGAAGAGTTAAAAAACATTGTGCGGATTATTACGAGTGACTTTGGTGGGACAAACATCATGATTACGGCAGATCATGGATTCCTATATACATATAGTCCTTTAACTGAGGATGACAAGGCAGATAATGCGGGATTTAAAAATCGTATCATAGAGTATGGCAGGCGTTATGCAATTATGATGAAAGACTCAAAGCCGGAATATTTACAATATGTAAAATTTCTTGATGGAAATACGGATTATGAGGCATATGCTCCCAAGGAAAATGTCCGAATCAAAATGAATGGCGGCGGATTGAATTATGTACATGGTGGTATTAGTTTGCAGGAATTGTGTGTTCCTTTGATAGAATATCATTTTCTGAGAAATCAATCCAAGGAATATCAGCGCAATAAGGAGGCATACGATACAAAGCCCGTGGAAATAAGCCTGCTTTCCGCAACACATAAGATTAGCAATATGATTTTCTCACTGAATTTTTATCAGAAGGAAGCAGTGGGAGACAACAGAGCCGGAGCTGTTTATCAGGTATATTTTACAGATGGCAAAGGAAAACAGATCAGTGACGTTCAGAAAATTATTGCGGATAAAACCAGTGAAAATGGACAGGAACGCACATTCCGGTGCAGTTTTAACCTGAAGTCGCTGAAATATGATAACAAAGAAATTTATTATCTTGTGATTGCTGAGGAAGGTGGAGAGATAAAAGCACAGGAAGAATTTCAAATAGACATTGCTCTGGCAGTGGATGATTTTGATTTCTTCGGATAGGAGGATGCCATATGGAGCGGATTGAGGAAGGAATAGAAGATACCCGTGAAATAATAAAGGGTAAGCTCCGTCAATATTTTGATGGTAAAATTGTGCGAAAAGACCTGACAAAGAAAATCAAGGAGGGTGCGAATGTTCCCGTTTATGTCCTTGAATTTCTATTGGGGCAATACTGCAGCTCGGATGATGAAGAAGTAATTGAGAAAGGCGTAAAAAATGTCAAAAAAATTCTGGCAGATAATTTTGTACGTCCCGACGAGGCGCAGAAGATTTTGTCTACATTGAGGGCAAAAGGGAACTATACAATTATTGATAAAGTCACGGTTTCCCTGAACATACGCAAAGACCAGCATGAAGCTGAATTTTCAAATCTTGGATTGAGCGGCATTCCGATAGAAGATTCGTATCCGGAGAAATATGATCGCCTGTTATGCGGAGGCATTTGGTGCATTATTCAGCTTGAATATGTATCAGAGAGTAAATTGGAAGAAGATATGCTTTCCGGGATTGTGGATATAGACGGAAATCCTGTGCAGTCCAGAAAGAAAAAATCAAAAGAAACAGTTTCACCGATTAAAATCGTTAAACTCACACCGATACAGATGCCTCATGTGGATCTTGAGGAGTTGAAAGATGCGCGCAGACAATTTTCAAAGGATGAATGGATGGATATTATGCTGCGGTCAATCGGTATGGAACCCGACATATTGGCTTGTCGTGAAAAGTGGCTGCTTTTGATACGCATGATTCCTTTGGTAGAAAATAATTTTAATTTGTGTGAACTTGGACCTAGAAGTACAGGTAAATCGCATTTGTTCAAGGAGATTTCCCCGAACAGTATATTAGTATCCGGCGGTCAGACTACAGTGGCAAATCTGTTTTATAATATGGGGCGTAAAACGGTAGGGCTTGTTGGTTTGTGGGACTGCGTAGCATTTGATGAAGTGGCGGGTATCCATTTTAAGGATAAGGATGGCATACAGATTATGAAAGATTATATGGCATCCGGTTCCTTTGCACGCGGTAAGGAGGAAAAGGCGGCATCTGCATCAATGGTTTTTGTAGGAAACATTAATCAAAGTGTAGATGTGCTATTAAAGACTTCCAGCTTATTTGATCCGTTTCCGCCGGAAATGGGAACTGATACAGCATTTTTAGACCGAATGCATTGCTATGTGCCGGGGTGGGAAATTCCTAAATTCAGACCGGAACACTTTACAGATGAGTATGGTTTTATAACAGATTACTTGGCTGAGTTTATAAGAGAATTACGCAAGGAACAGTATGGAGACGCCCTTGACCAGTATTTCAGGCTTGGAAAGAATTTAAATCAAAGAGATACCATAGCGGTTCGGAAA
>CANSUS010000130.1 GCA_947650155.1 uncultured Lachnospiraceae bacterium | reverse complement strand
AACGCACCTCATATTTTTTGCATAACGCAAAAGTCTGTATGGTATATTCCAATCCTGTCACCTGCCTTCATATACGATCTTTGATGTCGAAACGACCAATTTCTTCTGAAGAAAGAAAAATAGGATAAGCTGTATCAGAAATACTATAAGTGATAATCCTATGGCGACCAGTGTTATTTCTAAAATGCGTGTTGCAGAAGATGCTTCCATAAAACGGTTTATCATGAATGAAGCTGTGACACATCCGCAAATTACAGGGAAAAAATAAATAAGCCCTATCTGTTTCCGGATAATCTTTTTCAGGTCATTTTCCTTTAGCCCAAGATACATCGCTCTTTTGTAGCTCTCAGTATCCTGCATTATCGTTCCTGCAATTTTCAATCCCATTATCATAGTTGCCGACACAAAAGAAATAATGGCAATAAAGAAAATCAGGATCAGATAAACTGCGCCTGCCTCCATCTGGACATCAAGTTCCGTCTGCTTTGCATAAGGATAAAATTCCCACCAGCGGGCAGCATACAGTTCGTTTCCATCATAAGGGATATAAATATCTTCATAATTCTCCATTTTATCTTTAATAACCTGATCTTGCCAGCTGACAAATATTTCCCCATTGTTTATTGCTGCAATCTCCGCCAGAAGCCTCTCTTGAAACTCACTGCTGTTTTCAGTATTACTGCCATGAAACAGATAATAGGTCATTTTATAGGAGGAATCCAACGTATCACTTATCCTGTAAAAAGTATTATCACTGACGACTGCAAAGGAATTTATCTTTGCAGTTTCATTCAGTACACTTTCCTTTGATACCAGCTCAATTCTTTGCAATGTAAAGTCTTCTTTTATACATGGGTTGTAAAACAGTCCTCTATCCTCCGAGCAGGTTTGAAACATAGAATCATCAGAGTCCTGAAAGTAAATATATCCGTCATCAGGAACAGACAGGTTCATGCCGGAAAGTGCATTAAAATCAGACACATTAACAACCATTTCCGGTGACCACTCATTTCTTGAAGCATCCATATACTGATGCTCCCGTCCCAGCAAAAGCATATCCAATGAATGCCATTCGCTTAAAGAAATGCCGCTTTCTTCTGCAAAGGAGCGTATCCTGTTTTCATCGAGCTTCTCTCCTGATGCCCCGGCTAAAACAGCATAATCATATGGTTCCTCCTTGATTGCATAGTAAAGTTCCAGGAACATGCCCCCATTAAAACATATAGAAAATATCGCAAGCGTAATCAACAGTGAGGAAACAAATAAGGACAATGTGTATTGGTTCCCTTTTTGCCTTACAAGATTGTAAAACAAGATACTTTTTCTGTATGCGTTAGGAAAAAAACGCTTTACAATGCTGCCCATAGAAGTAATCTGTGCCGTCAGAATATACATTCCGATCAGGCTTACGCCAAGAAAGAGAACGGAGAAATTTTTCAGTGGATAGATAACCGCAGTAATATTAAACAATATCAGTCCCAAAGGAACTGCTGTCAACCCTATGATACCCAAAAGCGGGTGGGCGGCTTTCAACTCCTCGCATTCTGATGATGAACGCAGAATCCTGATTACATCCAGCCTTGCTATATGAACCGCATTCCTGATACGCAGGATAACCCATGCCAGTATCCATAACCCTCCTGCAATCAGCAGCCCTTTCCCTCCCACACGAAAGGCACCATCCGTATAGGAAATAAATAAGGACAGCAGCGACCATATGCCAAAAGAGAACGGAACAGCCAAAACAAGCCCGGCAGCCCCTCCAATCAAAAATATGATGTCAAGCTGCCGGTTTTGTATTTTACCAACAGATTTTGGTGGAAGACCAAGGGAAAGGTATACCCCGATTTCCCTCATTTGAAGCTGAATATAAATGGCGTTAGCATAGAAAAGAAAAACAACAATACCAATCATCGTAATCCCATACATTCCAAGCGAAATTAAGTAAGTCGATCCATCTGTCATCAATACATCGGTTATAACCCTGCTGAAAAGCAGAACACCATAAGCCCCGGCCATGGCAACGGCAAAACAGATTGACAAGCCAAAAAGAATGTACCGGCTTTTATTCTGGCGGATCAGTTTTCGGGTGATTTCATTTAATGTCATTGCCCCACCTCCACAATCTTCAGAAATTCCAGAATGTCATTCATAAACTGCCTCTGCTCTTTCTGACGTACCAATTCCCTTACTACCATTCCATCCGACAAAGCAATCACACGATCCGCATGAGAAGCAGCAATCGCATCATGTGTCACCATCAAAACGGTAGCCCCCAGCTGTTCCCTGGCAAACAGAAACGCTTCTATGACAGCATTGCTCGACTTGGAATCAAGATTGCCCGTCGGCTCATCAGCCAGGATTAGCAACGGTTCGTTGGATAGAGCCCTTGCAATAGCCACCCGCTGCTTTTGACCGCCGGAAAGCTCGCCCGGATATTTGCCGGAAATGTCCTCAATGCCAAAGGCGCACAGCAGATCACTTGTTTTTCTTTCCATATCTGCTGCAGGCTTTTTGGCGATGATCTGTGGAAGAAAAATATTTTCCTGCACTGTCAATCCATCTATCAGCATAAAATCCTGAAAGATAAAGCCTAATATACCGGAACGGATTTCAGCCTGTTTTTCTTTATCAGTATGAAGCATATCCACAGATCCCACTTTCACCTGACCACTGTCTGCTGATAAAAAACCCGACACAATATTCAGCAGTGTCGTTTTTCCGCTGCCGGACGGTCCCATGACCGCAACAAATTCACCTCTGTCCATCTCCATGCTGACACCTCTCAGCACAGGGTAGGTATTCCCTTTCGTAACGTAAGATTTTTGCAATCCTGATACAGATAGTATTTTTTCCATATACGAATACTCCTTCACAAGTTATTTTCCGGAGAAAATAAAAACTCTCCTTCGTAATACAAGGAGAGTGTAACTGAAAAATATCACAAAAGTATCTACTTTTCCAACAAAAATGAAAATTGTACTCTGGCGCCTGAATCCGAAATATTGCTGATCGTAATGCCGCCGCCATGTTTTTCACATAAGATTTTACAGATATTCAATCCAAGGCCAAAATGAGAAGTTCCGGATAGCCCTGAAGTGTAAAAGGGTTTTAGTGCCTGCTCCAGAGCTTCCGGACGAAACCCTGCTCCATCATCTATCACTTCAAAATAAAGTAAATGATCCTGCTCATACAGATGCACAAAAATTTCGTTCTCAGCATATCGGCAGGCATTTTTCATAACATTTTCCAACACCCTGAAAATCAGGGAAATATCGCCCCGAACCTCCTGCAATTCCGTTTCATTTATAACTGATATATCTTTCCCATATTCCTTAGCTGTCAATTTTATGTTGTCATCCAACATTTTCATAAAACTGTCTATTGGAACAGTCTGCATTTTGACGGGTGTATCCTCCAATTTTTGGATTGTATTCATAACTTCGACATAATCTTCCAGACGCTTAATATAATATGCCATCATACGGTTCGTTTCCAGCAGTTTTGTATCTTCTTTTTCAGGAAATGGGATATATTCATCCAAAAAATCTGTATATCCCTGCAATACTGTAAGCGGCGTGCGTAAATCATGTGCAAAGGCTGCATTGAGTTTTCTGCGCTCCTCCGTCATACGCCATATCCTTTTATAATTTTTTTGCAGTTCATTCTTCATCCGTTCAAAAGACCTGCAGAGCGCCCCTAATTCATCTTCCGCATCATACTGTACCGAAAAATCCAGATTATCTACGGCTATCTGCTCTATTCCCTCCGTTAATGCCTTTAACGGAGCGGAAAGTTTAAATCTATAGAAAACATACGATCCTGCGATGATTACAACACAAACATAGATACCCACAGTTGATATGCAAAAGAAATCATGCCAATACATAGCCGGATTTTCCGAATTTTCCGCTACAAGAGCATAATAGCTTGGACGTGTCGCCAATAATATCGTCATCGCTCCT
>CANSUS010000129.1 GCA_947650155.1 uncultured Lachnospiraceae bacterium | reverse complement strand
GTCAAAACACTCCATGGGTCGTTCTATTTTACGTCCAATCATTATAAAAATCATCCATCCATTCTTCGGAATCTAAGCCATCAGAGGGTGAATCCACACTTACATTGCTTATATCGCTTAAAGTGATTTCACACGATCCGCTTGTGCCATCCCCAACAAGTATGATTCTTGCCGTACCTTTCTCCAAATCAATGGATGTATTCTGTGTACCATCACCTTCTAAAAGAGTGGTAATTTCGTTCTCCTCGGAGACAAGCAGCACTTTGAATTTTCCGCTGGACAGATTTGTCGAAAGGTCAAGGGAAATAGAAGCATCTTCTTGGACATCGAGCATCCAGATGGTATCTTTTCCATTGAACCCTTGAAATTCTCTTTTCAGAGAAGCGTCCGTACTTCCGGTGTCCACACATTTTTGATAGGTATAGCTGTCCTCGTTAGAAAGGATGGAATTGCAGTCATTATATGAGGAATTTCCACAGGCAGATAATACCAATGTAAAAACCAAAGTCAAACAGAATAGTTTAATGATGTTTTTTGTGTATCTCAATGTAATCTCTCCTTATTTTATATTAGAACTTCTGTATAGCGGATAAATACACCATACACCTCCATTTTATCAATGGGTCAACCCTATCTTGTTTAATGAAGTCCTCTTTGTATTGGTACGTTGAGATAACTTCATTTTACGAAGCGGTTATTTGTGGGGCAGTTTATTGTAAATCTCATTCCATGCTCATACGGCATAAAGGAGTAAGGGATTTTGTAAGTATCCAAAAGTTTATGGGTGATATATAATCCAAGGCCATTTCCACCAGTTTCCCTGCTGCGAGAATAATCAGGCCGGTAAAACGCTTCAAACAAATGATTTAGGTCTTTCTCTGAAATCGGGACGCATTCATTTTCTACTATGATCGTGCCTTCTGAACAGATAACAGAGACTTTTCCACCACTGTTTGTATAATTCACAGCATTAGAGATAACATTGGAGATTGCCCGCTTTACAGCTTTGACCGGAATATGAACCACCCCGGCTTTTTCTGTTTCAATATAAAATACAATTCCCTTTGAATCTGCAATCAAGCGGTAGGAATTACAGACCTCATGGAGCAACTCAGAAAGCTGGACTTTCTTGATAGGTTCTTCTGGCTGTCCAGTCAATTTAGAGGCGTCAAGCACCTCTTGGATCATAGAAGAAAGCTGCAGCATTTTTTCTTTGCATACAGGGAGATAAGTATCTGTATCTTCAAATTTCCCCACACCTAAGATCATGCTGTCCAGCATAGTGCAAACTGCCGATACAGGCGTTTTCAACTCATGCGAAGCAGCTCGCATGAAGTCTATTTTTGATTGCTCCACTTCGCTAACATGGGCGATTTCTGCGTGCAGATGATCTATTGATGTCAAAAGTTCCTTATAAAGTGCGTTGATATTTTGAGATAACTGTCCGATCTCATCCTTTGTGCGAATTTCACAGACAGCATTTCTCTTTAATAACCTCATTTGCTCTGTAGTTTCTGATATTTTCTTGATTGGTGTAGAAAGCCGTCTGGAATACAAAAACGCCACAATAGCAGAAATAATAAAGCAAATCAACAAGTTAATAGGAAGGATCTCAAGAACAATGCCTTTTGTTTCATTTACCGGCTGCAATGTAACAAGAATAAGCAACGTACAATCTTCGTTATCTGCATTTTGAAACGAAAATTCCCGCTTTACAAATTGTGCTGTTAAGTAGGGAGCCAGGCCATCAATCCCTTGTTCAGCGCCCGTAACATTAGACTGAGCATCATTCGCTTGATCTCCGGGAGAGGCTTGAAAAGAATAATCTTTCCCGTTTCCATTCAGGGCATCTTCAATATAAAAAGAACCATAGACATACTGTTTATCTCCGCAGGTCAAGTTCACAAATGCCTTATTCTTAGCATACCGCTCCAAAACCTTATCTTCCGATAATTCTGAGGATTGTTGAAGCTGCTGTATTATTTCCTCCCCTATGCTTTCCGCAAGACTTTCTTTTTGGTTTGTATAAAAAGCAGGTATCAGAAAATACATCAACCCATGCCCAATTAACGTAATGATAATCATTAACATAAGGGTATAACAAAAAGTTTTTGGAAATAGTTTCATCGCACATCCTCAAATTTATAGCCGATTCCCTTCACTGTTACAATACAGTCCAATCCTAACTTTTTACGAAGTCTGCCGATATATGTGTCAATCGTCCTATCATTCAATGGAACATCTGTCCCCCAAATAGAATCGAGAATTTGATCTCTGGTCAACACAACTCCTGTATGATCCACCAGAATTTTCAGCAACTGCACTTCTTTGGGTGAAATATCAATCAGCTTTCCTGCCTTTTCTGCTGAAAAGCCGGAGAAGTCCACTATAATATCTTTATAACTCCAAATATTTGCTGGTTCCGTTTTTCCAATACGCCGAAGAAGCGCCGTAATCCTTTTTCCCAGTAAAACGATGGAAAACGGTTTCGTTACATAATCATCTGCCAGATTGTCAAAACTCATAATCTGTGTATCCATGTCGTCCATCGCTGTGAGCATAAGAATTGGTATGCTGCTTGCCTGACGAATCTTTTTCAAAACATTCAGACCGTTTATTTGGGGAAGCATGATGTCCAAAACAACCAGGTCTATCTCTTTGCTATTGAACAACTCTAAAGCCTGTTCTCCATCGTATGCTGAAAACACGATGTGGCCCATATCCTGCAAATACTCACAAACAGATTCGTTTGTCAGGACATCATCTTCTACTATCAATAAGTTTGCCATTTCATCACCCTTTTTTATTTAGATATTAGCATTCCAATGTGTCATGTATATGAATTTTCCATGGATAACGAGAAACTTTGTCAAGTAAGGCAGTAGACTCCACACAGACACGCCAATAAGTATATCAAATTTTCTGAATAATTTCCATATATGCTTATGAATGTTCTTTTTCCTGTGTCCTTTCCGCAGACGGTCCCAGCAGATAGTCAATATTGGCCTTCACATTCTGCAGCTCCCGCATTTCTTCCCGTACCTGCTTATATTCCGCATAGGCTTTTCTCTTGGCCTCCAGCACTTCGGCATATTCTTCCCGCAGAGTCTTTACGGTAGGCAGCTTCTCCACTCCCAGGCTGTCAAAATATTTCTTCGCTGCCTGGTGGATCAGGATGTCAGCCTCATGCTCGGCCCGGAATTTTTTGCTGTAACCGGCTTTTCGATACGCAATGTAGACAGATCTCGTCTTAGAGTAATTGACGATCTGTTTCTGCAATTCTCCATTTTGAGATAAACGGCTTTCCATATCCTTGATCTGCGTGGAAAGCTCATTAAACCGGGAAGTCGTAGCCTGGGCCTTTGCTTGAAGGTCCTCATAGCTCATATCCCCATGCTCTTTCAGGTAAGCCACAGCTTTCGCAAGCTGCTTCACATTGAACACTTTGGCACAACGCTCATAACCGGCACCTTTACCGGCCCGCATTGCGGCGTCAATATCAATCAGCATCCTCACCGAAGAATTGGACCGTTTGGGCTGAACAGAGGGAATATAGGTTCCGGCGATCCTTTCCCGTATTGCCTGTTCAGTATAATCTCCTTTTAGCGTATTGCAGCGGGTTCGGCTCTTTTGCCCTGGAACACGGAAATTGATAGATTTCCCGCGCCGGGTGACTTCCACACCGGACGCTTCCAGAATTTTCAGGAAATCCTCAAAGGTGGAGGGGTGCTGCTCCAGGGCGGCGTCAATGGCCTGACGGATCTGATTCTGAAAGGAAAGCGGTTTGTTTCCATCACCCAGCCATTTTCCATAGTGGCCGCGGCTGGGCTTGGGATCTTCGACAATAGAAAGGCCATGCTCCAGACACAGCTTATCGCTGATCCGGCGCAAAGCCCAGGAGGAACCCCAAAAGTTGCGGAATTTCCTGGTAGACTCCAGATTTACCGCACTCACGATGATGTGATTATGGACATGGTGCTTGTCTATGTGCATGCAGACAATACCTAAATAAAGGTTCTCAAAACTACTGG
>CANSUS010000128.1 GCA_947650155.1 uncultured Lachnospiraceae bacterium | reverse complement strand
TTTCTCCCACTCGTTCCATCCTTACACCTTCCTGCCCGCCCTGACGGGTCTTTCGCTTGATATTTGGAAACACCTTTCTCAAAATTCTTCCGTTTATTATTGGAAAGCATCTTGCTCAAAGTTCTTCCGTTTACTATTAGAAAGCATCTTTCTCAAAATTCTTCCGTTTACTATTGGAAAGCATCTTGCTCAAAGTTCTTCCATTTACTATTGGCAAACACCCTTCTCAAAGTATATCGGATACCACGGCGGAAAACTATAAATCGTCCCTGTTTTTCTGCTGCGATTCGCTTTCCCTGTCCTGTATTCCTCCAACAGCTTTAAAAGATACTCCCTGTGAAATGTTACCGTGGACAGCTTTTGTATTGCTTCATTGCTGATAAATGCGAAAGAGCGTTCATTGTCTTTCCAACAAACGCTCTCCTGTCTTAATGGGAAATCTCTTTACTGATCCTCCATTGATACTGCAAAGGTATCTGCTATTAACGGCAATAAAGCTCCCCACCCTTCTTCCGCTTCAATAGGATAGCAATAGTTGACGCCCCATACGTCGTTTTCAAATTCATTAAGCCTGACTTTATATATCACTTCACCTTCCTGCCTGGTCATATCAGAATTTTCCAATGTATAGCCGGCACTTTCCAATTCCCCCTTAACCTGATCCCCTGTTTTATCTTCATAATGAATTATCCAAAGCTGTACCTGGCCATTCAGCACAATCTGCCCTTCAAACGCAGCTGTCCATGCATCGGTTGCGTGCTGCTGCCAGTCTCCATCTGTTAAATAAATAACATATCCTTCTCCTGTAAAAAGTGTAGCGGACATTTCGTCCATCTCACCTTCTCTCATAATCTTAAGGACAATTGTATCCTCTTTTTCTGCTTTCTCCACCTTCTCCTCAGAAGTTTCAGGTACCGGCGTATTTTCCAATATGGTATTATCAGCCGTGGAATCCTCAACCGGCAGAATATTTTCACTTTCTGATTGATCTGACTGGTCAGACTGATCAGATCCAGCCTCTGCATTTTCTTTTGTCATTGAACAGCCTGTCATCGTTCCAATACTGATTGTGAAAACAACTGCACATATCCATATGGAAATCCCTTTTTTCTTCGCTTTTTTTATAAATATATTTTTCATCGTTTCCTCCATTCCGAAGCGTTTTACGCTGAGACGGCGAGCAGAATTTCAAATTCTGCTCTGCGATCAATAGAATTTGTGACGCTTCTGCACAAATTCTTGGTTGAATAAATTGCTCATCAGAGAATTTATTCAACCTTTCCTCCATGTCGAA
This sequence comes from uncultured Lachnospiraceae bacterium, assembly GCA_947650155.1. GTDB lineage: Bacteria > Bacillota > Clostridia > Lachnospirales > Lachnospiraceae > RGIG3002. The sequence goes on along the minus strand of CANSUS010000128.1, from coordinate 2,902 downwards.
ACAGTTTTTTGCGAAATCTGTGAGCCAAATCTCAAATCTGGCTCTGAATTCAAAACCGGCATCATGCCTGTCAGGCCCACGATACCAGATTGCCCGCATCATATGCCCCGACGCCTGCTCCCTCTCCACAGTATCCCCGAGAAACCCACATATCTCACACATAGCACATTCTCCTTTGTCCTTTATTTCCATGAAGATATTGTAACAAACAAATATATCAAGGATGCGATGAAATTGTATCAGAAATGTAAAAATATAACTTGCTTCCTCTCTTATCGCACTGTGTCCTTTTTTCGGGCAATACGCCACACAGCAAACTTTCCTGCCGTTACCGCTACCGGAAGTCCTCCCGGCGCCATAATCCACTGACTGGCAATATACAGGTTTTTTACCCCCTTCAATACTCCTTTTACACGGAAAGACTTTACCCCTTTTCTCGTAATGAATCCCATATATGCTCCATGGTATGCATTACAGTAACGTTCGTAAGTAAGAGGTGTCCAGCAGTCAAGAAATTCCATATGTCCCTGAAGACCGGGAAACTGCGTCAGCAATCGTTCCTCTATTGCCTTTACCGCCGCCTTTTTCTGCCTCTCATATTCCTCCTTTGTCAGCCCTTTCCAGTATAAGTATTCCTTATCAAATTGCGGGACATTTACTTGAAGAACCATTTTCCCTGCCGGCGCAAATTCAGGTTCATACTCATAACTTTTCACGGAAATTCTCTCCACGCTCTTTCCTCCTGTTTCAAAAGGAAGACAGTCGAAGAAAACAGTTCCTTTCCCATGATACGCTTCCCGATCTGCCACAAAAGCTGCCTGAACGGCGCTGAAAAGAGGATATTTTTCATTATCCGCATAACAGGACTGCCATTTAGCGTTCATGTACTTTTTACCGATTAAATTACCAAACATCTCCATCGTATCCACGGATGAAATTACATAATCCGCCAACACTGTTTTTTTATCTGCTGTTTCAATCCCTGTTGCTTTCCTGTTCTCTATCAAAATCCGGGAAACCGGCGCATTGCAGTATAAATTGCCGCCCAGCTGCTGAAATCGCTTCACCATACGATTTACCATTGCCAGAGAACCGCCTGTTGGAATTTCACCGTTACCAGATACAATACTGGCATAAGAAACAAGAAAGGAACTTGCAACATATTCTTTGGGCAGATAATCGGTAAACAGTGCCTGTAGTGCAGGATGTTTAAACCTGGCGGACAGATCCGCTAAATCAATGGAGCCGTATTCTTTCATCACCTTTGGCATATCGGCCATGGAAGCCCCCATATGGATATAATCAATGATTCCCATAGCATCCATAGGTTTTTCAGCCGGGATTTCACATTTCGTTGCGTATTTCACATGCTCCACGAATTTTTTTATTTCCGTTTCATCTTCAGGGGACAATGCGAGAAGTTCTGCCTCCGTCCTCTCCAAATCCTTCCACAGTGTTACCTGCCAATCCCCCTTGATGCTTGTATAAAAGCTGTCACCCTCTGCAAACTCTGTATGTTCATCTAATGCACCGACTGTTTCCCATACTTTGCGCAGCGCTGTCCCTTTCTTCGTTCCGGTCAGCCAATGAATACAGTTGTCAATATGGCAGCCTTTCCGGTTCCATCCCATACACTGCCCGCCGGCAACGGGATTTTTTTCATAGATATCCACGTCATAACCTGCCAGCTTTCCATAGATTCCGGCTGACAATCCGGCGATGCCGCCGCCTACGATTACGATTTTCTTTTTATTTTTCTCCATACATGTTTTCCTTCACAAATTAATGCTTTCTACTGAACTGGTTCTTTGTCATTTTGCAGCATACCTATCATCCATACCGGTTCTGGCAGCGGAATTTCCGGACGCAGAGCATACTGTCCCATAATTCCATGTATTGCACACCAGTACATATTTGACAGTGCCATGACATCTCCCTTGCGAATGCTTCCGTCTTTCTGCCCTGCTTCCACCCAGTTTTGACAAAATGCAATCGTGTCTACCGAAGCTGCCAGCTTACGAAGTTTCTCCGGTATGTCCTCAGCCTGCACCACATTCCCCATAAATACAAACATTTTTGCAATAAAAATATTTTTTTCCACCTGCGAAAACAACATAGTTGTAAATTGATAAAAAAAATCCAAACCATTCTCTGCGTTGATCTGCATTGGTGTACGCATGCCTTCCAGACCGATATTTACCAGTTCCTCTAACAGAATTTCCTTCGTCGGAAAATAATGGAACAACAACCCTTCGCTGATTCCTGCCCGCCTGGATATCTGGCTTGTTTTGGTTCCGTAATATCCCCGTTCCACGAACAGATCCAACGTAGCCTGGATGATTTGTATTTTTCTGGCTTCCTTTTGTTCTTTCCTTGTCATACAGCGTCTCCTCCAATGGATAAATACAAATTAACATTAGCACAGCCACCGGAAAATTTATAGAGCAATTTACTCAACGAAATTTTATCAACAATAAAATTCTACCATCCATAAAATTTTGTACTACTGGTCAGGGCTTATACAAGGCATTCAGAGCGCCCTTGCTTCAGCTGGAGATATTTATATACCGTTTGCTCATAACACAAATAATTCCAAAATAGCAAATATAGAAAATTATAACGCACACCCAAAATCCACCGGCTAATTTGAGCAGAATATTATTCAAGGAATCCGGTAAAACCAGGTTCATTTTTCCATTCAGTAACGGTAAGCAGAATAAAACAGCCAACAAAGCCATTAACATTGGTGAGAACAGCTTTATCGCTATCTGCTTATTACTTTTTCCCATACAGCACATGATCTGATTGCTTTTTGTATTTTGCCTGATCTCTATTATCTGCTGCAAAGATACCCTCAGTGAACAAAGGAATACACGCCCTGAACCATGATATTTGAGCGGTT
>CANSUS010000127.1 GCA_947650155.1 uncultured Lachnospiraceae bacterium | reverse complement strand
TATTGACACAATATCAGCCGCTGCGTCTCAATACGCATATCGGAATTGGTATTCCGTGGGATTTAGACCGTAATATCGGCGGTGTAACCGTATTGCCACCATATGAAAAGAACAGTGGAAGCGAATGGTATACGGGAACTGCCAATGCGATTTATCAGAATCTGGCGTATATGGAGAGTTATAACCCTGAGTATGTACTGATTCTTTCAGGAGACCATATTTATAAGATGGACTATGAAGTGATGCTGGATTTCCATAAAGCAAACAATTCAGACGTAACTATTGCAGTTATGCCCGTGCCAATGGAAGAGGCAAGCCGTTTTGGCGTGGTGATCGCGGATGAAAATAAAAAGATCACGGAATTTGAGGAAAAACCGGAACATCCTCGAAGCAATCTGGCTTCAATGGGTATTTATATCTTTACGTGGAAGGTACTTAGAGATGCACTGCTTGCATTAAAAGATCAGGGGAATTTGGACTTTGGTAAACATGTAATTCCTTATTGTCATGAAAGCGGCAAACCGATCTATGCATACGAATTTAACGGATATTGGAAGGACGTAGGAACATTGAGTTCATATTGGGAAGCGAATATGGAGTTAATTGATCTTGTTCCTGAGTTCAATTTATATGAGGAATATTGGAAAATTTATACGAAGAGTGAGATTCTTCCGCCGCAGTATATTTCCAGTGACAGCATGGTGGAAAGAAGTATTATCGGCGAAGGAAGCGAGATATACGGAAAAGTTTATAATTCTGTGATCGGCTGTGGCGTCCTAATCGGAAAAGACACCGTAGTCAGGGATTCTATCATTATGAATTATACACAAATCAATTCCGGCTGTCGGATAGATAAGGCAATTATAGCAGAGAATGTAAAAATTGGGGATAACGTTGTATTAGGAGAAGGTGCAGAAGCTCCAAATGAGAAAGCGCCTCATATTTATACAGACGGTATTGTGACAATAGGGGAGAAAAGCGAGATTCCATCCAATGTTAAGATCGGAAAGAACGTAGTGATTTCCGGTTGCACAAAAGCAGAGGATTATCCCGATTCTTATCTCAATAGTGGAAAAGCATTAATTAAGGCAGGTGATGAGGTATGAGAGCGATAGGAATTATTTTAGCAGGCGGTAATAATTACAGGATGAAAGAACTTTCCCAGAAACGGGCAATTGGTGCAATGCCGATAGCGGGAAGCTACAGAAGTATTGACTTTGCGTTGAGCAATATGTCGAATTCACATATTCAGAAAGTAGCTGTTTTCACACAATACAATGCCAGAAGCCTGAATGAACATCTGAATTCGTCAAAGTGGTGGGATTTTGGTAGAAAGCAGGGCGGCTTGTATGTATTTACACCGACCATTACAGCAGAAAATAACTTTTGGTATCGTGGAACGGCAGACGCGCTTTATCAGAACCTGTCCTTCTTAAAAAACAGCCATGAACCTTATGTAGTGATTGCCTCCGCAGACTGCGTATATAAAATGGACTTCAATGCAGTATTGGAATATCATATTGCAAAGAAAGCAGATATCACTGTTGTCTGCAAAGAGATGGAAGCAGGCAAGAACATAGAACGTTATGGTACGATCAAAATGAACGAGGATTGCAGGATAGAGGAATTTGAGGAAAAACCGATTGTGGCAAAATCCAATACGATTTCCTGTGGTATTTATGTAATCAGAAGAAGACAGCTGATTGAAATGATAGAAAGATGCGCAGAAGAAGATCGTTATGACTTTGTAAAAGATATTTTGATCCGTTATAAGAATATGAAACGCATCTTTGGATATAAGATCAAGGATTATTGGAGAAATATTGCATCGGTAGAAGATTATTTCAGTACGAACATGGATTTCTTAAAACCGGAGATCAGAGATTTCTTCTTTAAACAGTATCCTGATATTTATTCTAAGGTGGACGACCTGCCGCCGGCAAAATATAATGTAGGTTCTAATGTGAAGAACAGTCTTATTGCAAGCGGATGCATTATCAATGGTACGGTGGAGAATTCTGTTATTTTCAAAGAAGCGTTTATTGGAAATAATTGTACAATAAAGAATTCCATTATTTTGAATGATGTTTACATTGGAGATAATACGTACATTGAGAATTGCATTGTAGAGAGCAGAGATACAGTTCCGGCAAATTCTTTCCATAAGGGTGAAGATGGCATTAAGATCGTAATAGAACGGAATGCGCGGTATGTATTATAAAGTTACAAAACGGAATGCGAAGCAGGAATAGCATAATGACGGACAAGGGGGACATACAATGAAAATTACGGATGTTAGAGTGCGCAAAATTACAAAAGAAGGCAAAATGAAAGCAATTGTTTCGATTACAATTGATGATGAATTTGTAGTTCATGATATTAAAGTGATCGAAGGGGAAAAGGGATTGTTCATTGCAATGCCAAGCAAAAAAGCAACGGATGGTGAATACAGAGATATTGCGCATCCGATTAATTCCGCAACAAGAGAGAATATTCAGAATATCATTCTGGAAAGTTATGAAAAGGCTCTTCTGGAACCGGAAGAAACCGTATAGTGTAAAAGAAAATTGGTAATAATGGGAATTCGATACCGATTCATGTAAAAGTTTATCTTGGCAAAAAAATAAGAGGACACCACTTTGTGAAAAAGTATAAAATATGATATTATACACACAAAGGCAGGTGTTCTCTGTATTTGATTGGCGCTATTTTATGGGAAGATATCTGCAAATGTGAAGATGGAAGAAGGAAAAACAATCATGGCAGCAGCAAATACTATGACACGGGAAGAACGAATGGCAACGGAACCTATTGGGAAACTGATGGTGAGCATGACGCTGCCGGCGATTCTTGCACAGATCATAAACATTTTATACAGTATTATTGACCGTATATATATTGGGCATATGGAAGGTGTGGGAGCCAATGCACTGACCGGGGTAGGAGTTACTTTTTGTATTACCGTGTTTATCTCCGCGTTTTCGGCTTTTATCAGTAATGGTGCGGCGCCGCTTGCAGCAATCTGGCTTGGAAAAGGGGACAGGGAACATGCAGAAAAGATACTGGGGAACAGCATCAGTTTCTTATTGATCTGTACGGTAGTGCTGATGGTATTTTTTTATATTTTCCAGCGACCGCTTCTTTATATGTTTGGAGCAAGCGATGCTACAATTTGTTATGCTACGGATTATTTGTCTATCTATTTAATAGGAACGCTTTTTGTAGAACTGGCGCTTGGGCTGAATGCTTTTATTATTTGCCAGAGTCAGCCTAAAACGGCTATGCTGTCTGTACTGGTTGGTGCAGTTGCAAATATTATTTTAGACCCCATTTTTATTTTTGTATTTCATATGGGCGTGAAAGGTGCGGCCACTGCAACCGTGATTTCACAGGCATTAAGCGCTGCATGGGTAATGCATTTCCTGTTAGGAAAGAAGTCATCGTTAAGAATTCAGAAAAGTTGTATGCGATTAGATGGAAAGATTATGAAAAGCGTTTTTTCTTTAGGAATATCGCCATTTATCATGACTTCAACAGAAAGTTTTATCAGCATTGTGTTAAATCATGGCCTTCAGGCTTATGGAGGGGATCTTCATGTGGGTTCACTGACGATCATGCAAAGCATTATGCAGCTTTTTTCAGCACCTATCGGTGGGTTTACGCAAGGAATGACGCCCATTGTCAGCTATAATTATGGGGCAGGAAATTTTGAGCGGGTTAAGAAGCTGTATGGATGGATGATTGGAATGTGCTTTGGATTTCGTTTTTTATCTACGGCAACGACTATGATATTTCCGGAGTTTTATGCCGCGCTGTTTACAAATGAAGTGGAACTTATAGCATTGGTGGGTCAGGTTATGCCGGTTTTCATGGCAGGTATGCTTGTGTTCGGATTACAAAACGGCATTCAGCCTACTTTTCTGGCATTGGGACAGGCAAAAATTTCACTTTTTATTGCAGTTCTGCGGAAAATTATTTTGCTGATTCCTTTGGCAATCATACTTCCGTATTTTATGGGAGTAATGGGAGTTTACTATGCGGAACCAATTTCGGATATCCTTTCTGCAGTTACGGCGGCTGTACTGTTTATGCTGAATATTAAAAAAATACTTTCCAGAGAATCTCTGGAGAAGATACAGTAGGGGCTGTCCATTGACCAATGTCATTAAGTTAATACTAATATAAAAGTCTATTCCATGAGAGAAATGAAA
>CANSUS010000126.1 GCA_947650155.1 uncultured Lachnospiraceae bacterium | reverse complement strand
ATTACATAAGGCAGGGCTCACATCGAGCAAAATCCATGTATATCACCAAGGAGGGTGAGGTAAAAGCAAAAGAGCTTTTAGAAAAATATAACGTAGCAGACTGGTAAAATATAATCAATAGAAATGCATCATATCGTTATGTTGAAGTTAATGATGCTGATAGCAATTCGCCAGCCAACGGCTGGCGATATAGATTGGAGTGAATTTCTCTGAAATTATACACATCATATCCAAGCTCGTGCTTCTAAAATGCTTCTAAAATTTTTGATTCTCAAAAAAATCAGCCGATTTTAGAAGCAAAATCAGATAAAAAAGCCACATTTTATCACGGTTTGCAATATAGACAAACGCACCGTAGCAACGTGAGGGTGGTAGAACTGTTGGTTCAGGCCGTGTTGCGACAATCATTGAGTAATCTTTAGATTAGAGCCAAATAATATAAATAAGCACCGCAATCCTTTGAGAAATCAAGGGGTTGCGGTTTCTTAATGTCTAAAAATAATAGCAAACAAAAGGAGAAGCCACTTGCCGGAATTTCATTGAACATGGCTTGTGGCTCTAAAATAGAGACCGTTTCGAGTTTACCCAAAACTGACATAAGATTTATGAATAGTTACAAGCGGGCAGAGCCGGTTTTTTGTTCTGCCCTTGTCAGTATTATACAAGGAATTTTATTCCTGTCAATCCAGCTCCTTAAAAATCTCCTTTATAGATTCCTGCCAGATAAGCGCTCCTCAATATAAATCTCCATCTGGGAATGGATCTGCCCCCAGTCCTGGCGGTGGCCCGTCCATTTCTTTGTGATGTCCATCATTGCCAGGTACAGCATTTTTAAAAGGCTCTCGTCGGAGGGGAACACGGTTTTAGATTTGGTTACTTTCCGCAGTTGGCGGTTGAACCCTTCGATCGCATTCGTCGTGTAAATCAGACGCCTGACTGCTTCCGGATACTTAAAATAAGTGGACAGGGATGCCCGGTTGCCATGCCAGGATTTGTGGATTTTCGGGTATTTGGCGTTCCATTTGTCCCGAAACAGTTCCAGCTCATTCAGGGCGCTTTCCTCTGTCGGGGCAGCGTATATGCGCTTTAAGCCCGACATCAGCTTTTTGATGTCCTTATAGGACACAAATTTCGTAGAGTTCCGGAACTGGTGGATGACGCTCTGCCGGATCTCCGTCATGATTCCCAACATATTATTGTACTTAAAATATTTATATGTGTGTATTCCCGCCACAGTGACTATTTTTCTGCTGATTTGCGAGCAAAACGTCAAGGTATACTTTGCCCAGATGTTTTCAGGGAAAATAACGATCAAATATATTTTGATATGAGCTATATGTATGGGTGCGGGAATACTCGGTTCTTATTGCTATTCGTTTATAGCAGGAGCAGATGTATTTAAAAGTATATATTTGACAGTAACATCATTATTAACAAGTTGCATCTACCTGCTAATAACCGCATCTGGTGAAGAAATAGCATGGCGGGGATTTCTGCTTGAACGGCTTCCTTTTCAGAAGAAAATCAGCAGTGTTAAATTTGTCGGTGTTGTTTGGGCAGTGTGGCATATGCCTATGTGGATAATCAGAAATTCATTGGGCATGGAACAAATTGTTTGTCTTTGTGTATGGACGCTACTTGTTTCCGTTGTTTTGGGAATAACCTATTATCAATGCAGAAATATATTGCTTATTGCTATTCTGCACGCAACCTTTAATATCTGCTATTTAGCCCCAATGCAATATAACATTGTTGTATTAGCAATCGTAATCTCTGTTGGCACTTTATTGTATAAAAAATTAGAGAAAAAAATTTAAATCATATGATGAAGTTATCTGGAGGTAATAGTACCGGTCAAATTTAACATGAGTTTGATATGATACAAAGAAAATTCGGATGAGAGGGTTTTTCTCAAAAGTACAGTCCTGTTTCCCTTTATCTATGTACATTGGTGGCTAATTCTCTCAGTCAAGAGCTTTTAGATAAGGATAAAGAAAAGTATAGAAAATACCACAAAAAACGCTATTCCAATACCATGAGGGCGGCAGGCCTGTTGGTCCGGAAATCGTATGACTGCTACCATGGAGTCATTACAGCATTACAGATTTTCATATTTAACCGGAGATAAGAAGGCCGCAGTTTGTGAGAGATCAGAATCTGCGGCTTTTGGCATGAAAATAAATAAAGACATCAGTGTTTTTTTGGAGAGCGGAACATAGCTGGAAGGTATGAAAGAACTCTGCAAAGAGCGTAATAATCTGTATGAAAAGTAGAATGATTTGTAAGGACAGAAAAGGACAATAGAGAAAGCGTTAGAATGATAGGTAAGAGAGGCGTTGCGGTTGTCATGCCCTGTATTTTTTGTTGGTAAGAGTGTGAGAAAAGTGGTATAATCCGGATAAGAAAATTTAAAGTTTTACGTGAGCAGGGGATAGGAAATTTAAATGGGCAAAAAAGGAGAACAGGAATGAGTGTACTTGTGTTAAATACTTTATCTGAGTACAATGATGAAGTTTTGGAATTGCAAAATCAGATATGCGCGCAATCTGAGGGCAGTGAAGTAGTTTATACAAAGAAAATGAAGATATCGCATTGTATTGGTTGTAATTACTGTTGGCTGAAAACACCGGGAATCTGTACAATGAAAGATGATTATGAGATTATTCTTAAAAAGATTTTGCATCATGAGAAGATTGTTTTCATTACGGAGACAAAATTTGGATTTGTATCTTATCAGACGAAAAATTTGTTAGATAGAATTTTGCCGATTGCAACAATGTATTTACAGTTTGTAGATGGTCAGATGCGGCATATACCGCGTTACGATATTCGTCCCCAGATGGGAATCATTTATACGGGAAGTGCAGAACATGCATATCTTGAAAGATGGATGGAGAGAACGACACTTAATTTTGAAAGCACTTCTCTCGGAGTATTTTCATTAGAAGAAGGAAGGGGGATTCTTTCATGCATTTAGTAATCATTAACGCAAGTCCTCGTGTGGAGACTAAGAGTAATACAGCGCGAATTATCCGCACCTTTGTTCGCGGATATGAGGCAAGTGGAAACACAACGGAAATTTGGCATTTGTCTGATAAAAAGCAATGGACAGGTGCGAAAGAAGCATATGAGAAGAATGGCAATGTTTTATTTGCAATTCCTTTGTATGTGGAGAATGTGCCGGGAATTATGCTGGAATTTTTAGAAACGTTGCAGCCGAAAAAGGAGTCCGGCACGAAAATGTCTTTTATATTACAGGGAGGCTTTGGCGAAGCCAGCCAGCTACGGTGCGGAGAGGCATATTTGGAAATGTTACCGTCATATTTTAACTGTGAATATAATGGAACGCTGATAAAAGGGGATAATTTTGGCTTTTCCTGGGTGCCGGAAGACATGGCAGAGAAGATGGCGGCACATTACGAAAAGATGGGAAGATCTTTTGCAGAGAAAGAAACTTTTTATAAAGAAGAAGTGACTGAATTTGCTGCTCCGGAGTACTTTTCGGAAAAAGAGATTAGACGATATAAGCGTATTGGAAGGTGGATACAGAAAGCATTATTCAACTATATTGCGAAGAAGAATGGCTGCAGGAAGCCGCTTGATGATAAGCCTTATCAGGTAAAACAGACTGATAAGAGAGCATGATCAACGTTCCCAAACTAAGATTGTAAGTGTTCCAGGTGAATGAAGCTTATACAGCACCAGGCATGATGTGTGTTTGTGAGGCATACAGCGCGTCTTGAAAGTATGCAAAGATTTGAATTTGATAAAGTGAGGATACATAATAATGAGTGTACCAAATGAATTATTAGATAATTTAGATAAGTTACATACAACAGAATTGGGTGTTGTTCGAATAAAAAGAAATCTGTCATTAGATACAGATGATGTTGTTGGATGGTGCAGAGATAAAATCAATTCAGATAACGCCGTTATCACAAGAACCGGAAAGAACTGGTATATTAATATAGATACTTGTATAATAACTGTAAATGCATACAGTTATACCATTATAACAGCTCACAAGGAGAAAAGGTGAATGATACGATTCGTGAACTGGAATCTTTTTCGGGTAATTGGACTGGAAACAGAGCTACCAGTAGGCAAAAAGAGAAAAAAATCTTTTCCGGGCTCTCTCTCAAACTCCCGGTTCTCAAACTGCCGGATTTTCTTCTTCCCGTCCTCAATCTCGGCAGTCAGTTCTTCGCGGGTTTTTTCTCTCGATTTCGTCATGGTGGTCGCTCCTTTCTGCCTGTCGGCGAAAAAAAAGGCAGTCGATTTCTCGGCTGCCCTCATGGGGTGTGTTATGACTTATTTTTAATCTAACCAAAGTATCGTGCTTAATAAGTATTTTACGGCAACGCACAA
>CANSUS010000125.1 GCA_947650155.1 uncultured Lachnospiraceae bacterium | reverse complement strand
ATTCAAGGATTTCTAGGTATCTTTCCTTTGTATCAACACCACAGTCTCCACATGTATCGGAGCTACTATGTAAACACAATTTTTCAGCCTCGTCACTCGTGTAGGAATACAATTCTGCATTATCACTTCTCAGCTTTTTTCTTTGCCGTACTGTGTATGCTTTTAATACTTTTTAAATATAGTAGTTTTCAATATATTATCAAAATGCTCTATATAATCAGACATATACATGGGATGACGGCGCATGGCCTGAATTTCTGCAAAGTCAAAATACCCCGATACAATATTGTTTAAAATCTTCAATTCTTCTTCACATAAATAATTCTTTGCAATACCAATATCTTTTCATGTCGGAAAATTACCTTTTTCGACGAGCGAATATCCCGTATGCGGTCTAATAACTCTTTCCAGTAATTTCCTCCACCTAAATTTTTCAATCGCTCATCATCCATTGTAAAACCTTTTATCATATATTCTTTCAGACGTTCTGTTGCCCAACGCCGAAATTGCGTAGCAATTAAAGATTTCACACGATATCCAAGAGAGATTAATATATTAAGATTATAATGTGTAATATTATAATTCTTGAAATTTAACATCTATTTTTGTATTTCCATCTTCTGTCTGGTATATGATAATTTCACTTTGGGCTTCTTTGTTGTTATCTTCCATATGCTGCTCCTTCAAAAACTTAATTACTTATATTTGTATAACAGCTATTGTTAGCGGGCTTTGCTGGCATTCCGTTATGATGCCTAACCATCTGACCTTCTTTACATTGTAAATTGATTAGTCCCTGATTATTAATTCTCCTCTAAAAACTACTAAATCCCTTTGATTATGCACTGACAATCAGCGAGGTATTTTGTTCGACGATGCATCATTTTGAACGGGTCATTCAAGCAATCGTGAGTTTATGCCTCATGCCCCCAATTCGTGTATGCCTTTGTCTTTCGATATTTCCCTAAATCCTCCCGCTTTCGGTATGCTCTGATTTCATCCATGTCAAACTCAACATAGTAGATCGCTTCTTCCAGTTCATCTCCTACAAAAATGGTGTTATCAAGCGGCTTACCTTCTGTTGTCCACACCATAGGATGAAATGCGCAGGAATTACCCATTCCCCGCGCCGGAGGATTGGCCATCGCTATACCGACCATATTTTCCATAGCCCGCACAGACAGTTCCTTTAGTCTGGGGGGCATCCCGCCGCAGCTATTGGGATGCATAATAAGCTCTGCGCCATTTAGCATCAACTCCCTGGCGCTCTCTGGATACTCCCTGTCGTAACAGATCATACACCCCATCGTTATTTCGTCAAACTCGCACACTGGAAAGGAGTCGCCGGATTCCAGATATCTCTCCCAATCAAAATCACAGGTGTGTACTTTGGAATACTTGAGAATCACTTTTCCGTCCCGATCAATCACCCACGCCGTATTTTGCGGGTAGCGCTCGCCTTTGGAGAAGCCGGTTATGACAACGCCGATCTGTAGCTGCGCAGCGAGCTTTGCGATTTGTCTAAAATGCTCTTCCTCCTCTGTCAAGGCATTCTCACACCATCTTATGAATTCAGGTTCATTTTCAATCTCCTGAACCGGCAATAATTTCTCACAGATATCCGGCGCCGCATACGCCGTGAGAAAGCACTCTGGAAATAACACCATATCCGCACCGTTTTTGCCTGCTTCCCGTATCAGCTTCATGGCTGTTATTGTGTTCTGCTTAATATCCGGCATGACCGTGTCATACTGGATCAGCGCTACCTTCAATTTCTTCATGTAATCCTCCAATTCCGTCTCACGGCCTTTAGCCGATATTTCAATCACAACAGTTTCTTAGCCTTTTGCTTGCATTGCCATCTGAACCCCATATACACTTCTAACTACACTGACATCAACCTTATGGCTTTCTTTCCAATGTTTACATTCGATGATTAAAGTATACGGTATGGGGTCTGCTTTTGTTGCAATAATATCCTTTCCACCATCCCTTGTTGCCTGTGTAATCTTTACACTAAAACCAAGTTGTTCAAATATATCTGCAACGAAAAATTCAAATTCTCTCGGCGACATTCTTCTGATTTTCTCTCTGTTATATTCCAATAAATACTCGGCTCTCTCATATTCTGCATAAGCCTCATCATAATAGTCGGCATCAAATTCATAATCCATTTCTACTATGGGCTCATCCATGAAACAACCACCGTAACACTGCGAATCCGAGAAATTAAAGGCACCTACCGGATATTCGTATCCTCTGATACTAAATTCTATCCATGAGTGGCACTCGTCACAGCATATTTCTCCTCGAAAGTCATATTCGATTTCTTCACCCATCGGTCTATCATACACGGAGGTTTCGTAGTCTAAACTGTTCGCTTCAACCAACGATACATTGCCGCATTTATCACACTTGATGTAAAAATCATTGGGTATATGCATCATATTTGTCAACTGCCTCCTTCTTTGTTCTTCGTTTAGCTTATCTTGACAATTGATTAATTAGCCATCAATATTGCTGCTTTTGCATTTATTATCTCTATATCCGTTTTATTCCTCTTCAGAAACAGTTCCAGCCAACTCAATATACTCCTTCAGCTTCTTCTGCAACAGTTTCTTATCAATCAATTTCAGATTATATTCAGAAACCATTGTCGGGGACAAGCTACGGCTAAGAGCAAATTCAACTACCTCATCATCCTTACTTGCACAGAGGATAACACCCACGCTCGGGTTTTCATTGTCTTTTTTGACTTCTCGGTCAAGAGCCTCAAGATAAAGATTTATCTTGCCAACATACTCCGGCTTGAATTCTCCGATTTTTAGTTCAAACGCCACAAGACATGAAAGACCTCTGTGGTAAAACAGCAAATCGATATAATAATCGTGTTTTCCGACCTGTACACGATACTCCTCACCGATGAAAGTGAAGTCCTTGCCAATCTCAAGGATAAAATCTTTCAAATTTCGTATAATAGATTTCTGCAAATCCCGTTCAGATACTGTTTCCGGCACATCAAGGAAATCAAGCACATAACTATCAAGAAAAACATTACCAGTTGCTCTTCTGGATTCTTCGATAGCAGATGTCAATGGTTTTTGCGACAGCATATATCTTTCATAGTATCCGCTGTCAATCTGACGTTCCAATTCTCGTTTTGAAAGACGCTCTTTAATACACATATTCATGTAAAAAATACGTTCGTCCATACTCTTACACGCAGACATGATTTTGAGATGGTTCGTCCAGCTCAATTGTGTCACCAGTGGTGACACTTTTTCATTGTCTTTGTAAAGTTCGTAAAACTGTTTCATTCTGTAAAGTCCACGACGATTAAATCCTTTCAGATCAGGATAATTCGTCGCAAAGAAATCTGCCAGTTTCTGCACAAATGCATCACCGTATTCCGCATTATCAGACTGCAAACTAATATATTCGCCTATATCACGGTACATTAGAATCAGTTCTTCATTCACTTTACGGTATGCACGTTCTTTTGCAGATTCTATAATATCAACAATTTTTTCAAATTGCTCACCGTAGGGTATCAAATCACTCATAATGTGTTCCTTTCCATGATAATCACTTACTTTTTAGGATTAACTTTACCTTTAGTCACAACTACAACCGCAAAACTTGCAACGGCACCTGCCACACCAACTGCAGCTTTCAGTCCATTTTTCACACTTTGCA
This sequence comes from uncultured Lachnospiraceae bacterium, assembly GCA_947650155.1. GTDB lineage: Bacteria > Bacillota > Clostridia > Lachnospirales > Lachnospiraceae > RGIG3002. The sequence continues at coordinate 719 of CANSUS010000125.1, read as the reverse complement.
CTTGTGCATTTCGGCAAGACTCACATTTCTTATGTTTATATCCTTCAGGAAGTGGTTTCTGACTCTTCAGCAAGCCAAGGAGTAAAGTCCAACGCTTCATGTGGCCAGACCTTTCGCAGGTCTTTTATTTTCTTCAATTTTCCTAAATTTATCATAGTCCTATTCCTATTCTTCCTTGCTGCAAGACAACTATTTTATCAACTCAACCCAGCATATTCCCGAACAAGCAGGTTTATCAAAGGCGGAAGTATTGAAAACATTTCTACACCTCCAATTCTCGGAAATGCCTTATTTTCAAGCCTTTTTCGATATTCAGTTCTGTACTTTTGACATCAAGACTACGCACTCGACGTGCCACGAGTGTACAGTAAAGATGCACCTTCCCGTGACTTATTCGTTAAGTCTTGGATTTTTTATGATGCTCTGGCTTCGCTTGAAACCAGCAATATGGCTACTGCACCCTAGTGCATTTGCCATAGAAAAGATAGGAATTGTGTTGATAGCCAAGCATTTGACTGGTCTCGGCTTGGCTTGTGATCTGCACTTTGCTATGGCATTTGCTACTAATTGCAATTTTACCATAGTTTGCTGTTTTCGGGTAGGTTTTCCGAAAATGAAATGGGCAGAGGAAAGCCCCCAATCTGTAACTAACTTGGAGGCTTAATTCCAACCATTTTAGCTATTATAGAAAGTTTCCCCATTACAACACTCATTTTTAT
>CANSUS010000124.1 GCA_947650155.1 uncultured Lachnospiraceae bacterium | reverse complement strand
ATAAAATGCAAACCAACTAATTTATGCATGATAATCTTCATGCTTTGCTTGTCTGTAAGGTTTGTGGAATACTTTCTAATTGAAACAGACAAAACAGCTATTGGAGAAAATGTGCTCCATAAAGTCATAGGAATTATCTTATTGGCGCTGGCATTGAAAAAGATAAATCTTACATGGCGTGATATTGGATTTCAAAGGGACGGATTTGTAAGCGGTATTTTGAAAGGCTTGCTATTGGGAAGCATTTGCTTTGCCGTTTCTTTTGGACTGGAATTAGGGATTTTAGCGCTGCAAGGCAATTCTGCGCATTTGGAAATCTATATCAGCAGTTTTTCGTTAACCGGCTCTCAAATAAAAAATACGGATTTTGTTTTCTTTCTGTTATGCGTACTATTCAATATCATCAATGTATGGATGGAGGAGGGCGTTTTTCGCGGTCTGTTCATAAAAATACTTTCCGAAACAAAGCCATTTGTGCAAGCGAATTATATTGCCGCATTTTTGTTTGGTGTTTGGCACATTGTAATGCCCATCAGAAGCTGCACAAATTATTTCCTTTGCAGTTGTGTTTGTAATTCATACGAATCGAACTACGAATGCTCAATAAGGTATTATTGCAGGAACAGAAGCGGAAATAGATAGAAGTTTGGAGGGAATGCGTTAAGCGTTGAAATAGAAACAAATCGGAATTGTACTAATATCTACCTTTAATAGGTGTTATATAAACAGTTTGGTGCTTATAATACTTTATGAAAGGAAGTGACACCATGAACCAAGAGAAAATTGGAAGATTTATTGCTGAAAATCGTAAGGCGAAAAAACTTACACAAGAAGGATTGGCTGAAAAACTGGGAATTACAAATAAGTCGATTTCAAAATGGGAAAATGGTAATTGTTTGCCGGATTCATCATTATTTAAACCATTATGCAAAATATTGGACATTTCAATAAATGAATTATTTGCAGGAAAAAAGCTGAATGATGAGGATAAAAAAGAAGCAAATGAATATCTGATAAACCTATTGGCAAGCAGATTATACGATAGTGATGGCGACATCACTTATAATGAGTTTCTTAATGCTTTAACCAGAATTTCAGAAACAACAGTTCTTTTATCTAAATTCAATACAAAGGAGGAAGGCGTTGCGTATTTGATGAATGAAACTAATCTTCCATATGAAGAATGTTCCAGAGCCTACGATTTCTATATCCGTCTAAATCAGAAAAGGTAATTGATAAATTCCCGTTGTGGGACAAAGGAGGAGAAATTCAATGGACGCTTTAAAAGAATTAGGGAAACTGATGAAAGAGCATCCTATCATAATTGTTGTAACATTGGCGGGGATGGCTGTAGGCGCAATTTTTGGAGCGGTTGCGTTTTATCAGGGGTGGTTAGGTTGAAGGAAGCGGCAAGTAGCGGAAAAGAAAAAATGCTCCTGATTTCAGCCGGCATAGAAATCATGCTGATTATCTGCATTACGGCAGCGAATCTCAATCCAACGCCCATACTATATTTTATTTTTTACAATCTCCTGTATGGGTTGGTATTCAGCCTTTTGATTCCGCTGTACTGTTTGTATAAGGAAAATGGAGTATCAGTTTCCGACAGCATGTTGGCAGAAGTCGGTTTCAAAAAGCCGGGCATACGGCAATGGGTTGTTTTGGCTGCCTTTGTGGTATTTTCCGTTGGAGGGCAGCTTATCCCAAAGATGGCTGTCGGTGAGCAGATCCCTTGGCGCTTGCTGCCTATGGGCATTATACCGTTGATCATGACCACGTTTTTTGAGGAATTTTTATTCCGGGGATTTGTACAGAACAGGATTGAACGGAAATTTGGATGGGTACTGGCAATTCTGGTTTCCGGGGCAATGTTCTCCCTTTATCATTTAGGCTATCCGGGATTCCGCACTTGGGAGGACATTCTTCTGCTGTTTGCAGTAGGGACTGGATTTGCGGCTGCATACAAGCTATCTGGTAATAACCTGATTGTATCCTTCTTTGTGAACCTGCCGAATGCTTTTGTTACTTACATATTGAAATATGAGCAGTTCCCCGTTATGCGTGTCAGTTCCACCATAGCGGCGGCTGTGACATTGGTGTTGATTGGGCTGATTCTTTTAGTATGTCGAAATGTACATCGAAGGATAAGGAGGCAATAGAATCATGACAGGATTAAAAAGAGGAAGCGTGAAGCTTTTATCCCATCAGCGGAAAGCAAAAATGCATAGAATGCCTGCTGAAAGAAGCATATGTATGGAGAAAGCTTCAGGATACATAGAGAAGCAAAGAGATGCCAATAAATTTAAGGAGCACTGCTTATGAAAAAGAAATTGTTCTTAATAATAACAAGTATCGTATTGATTGGAACCATATGTATTTGGCTTTTGGCAAAAAATAAGCCTGCGGAGCAAATGCCTGTGGAGCGCTTAAACGAAGCAGTATCCCATTATACGGATATGAACATAAACGATGATGAGGCATATTCCCTGAAAGTTTCGGACGTACAAATGCTGGTGACGACATATGCGCCTGAATATACGGTTTTTGGGGTTTCTGCCGATGCGTATACTGTCCGGCCCGGCCAAATGGATGAGACATTAACGGCAGAAGAACAGGATCTGCCAATCTGTAATTTTGACTATGCATTGCTTTACGATGAAAAAACAGACAAGTTTTATAATGTGAAATTCGAGGGAAAAGGGAAACCAGTCATCCCCGATTTTATAGAGGCGAAAGAATTAAATACATATGAACTTGAGCTGCCAGACGCAGGGGCAGTAGACAGCCTCACTCTCAAAAAAAATTCTGACATGCCCATCGTGATAAACGGCAAAGATGATATGGCAGGGATTCTGGGTATTTTAGAAGATACAAAACCTACTACAAAGAGCGGCGAAATAGGTACACCCGTCCGTGTGGAAAACATTATCAATGTAGATTTTACCAGTAAAGAGAATGTGATATGCAGACTATTTCTATATGAAGATGAGGGGAAATATTTTATTGAGCAGACGAACAATGGAGTATATACGATCTCAAAAGAGGATTATGATTTGATAGATAAATACATTCCCTATATAAATTACGAACCGTAAGCAATGAAGGAGGGAAAAACAATGTGGCATGGAAAAAAGAAAAGGACGGCAAGGGAGGCAGGTAAGATGGGAGACGCGCTCCTGACGATTCAAAATCTGAGTGCATGGTACAATAACGAGAAAAGGATACTTTCGGATTTTTCTTTTGCGCTGGACGAGCATGAAGTGGCAGGATTGATTGGGCTGAACGGAGCCGGGAAAACCACATTTCTGAAGGTACTTTCAGGACTGCTCCCTACCTTTCGTTCTGAGGGTATCTTCTTTTGTAGTGCACCTGTGGATTTCCGAAAGCAGGATTTTAAGCGCTGCCGCTACACGGTATTTGCCGAGGACAATTCTTTTTCGTATTTTACCTTCTGGGAATATCTGGCCTATGTATGCGCCGCCTATGGGAAAGAGGTTCCGAATGTGTCGGAGCTGATACAGGGCTTTCATTTTGAAGAGTATACAGATACCCTGTTAAGGGAGCTGTCAACCGGAAACCGGAAAAAGGCATTCTTGATTACGGCTTTTGCCCTGAAACCCAGATTGCTTCTTTTGGACGAGCCGGTCAATGGGCTGGATTTCCAAAGTACGGAATACCTATATCGGCAGATTTCGGGGTATAAGGAACATGGAACCGTACTGTTTTCCTCACATATCCTAGAAAGCATCACGCTGACTTCTGACCGGGTATTTGTCCTAGAGAACGGCAGAATCCGGCAGACATTTGAACGCGGGCAGATCAATGCCGAGGATATACGGGAGGCGCTGCATGATGAAAATGACAGGTAAAGCCTTTGCCAAAAAGTTGTTTGGGGCAAAATATGAGCGGCTGCCACGGACTCTTTTCATGGATGTGATTGTCTTTTGGGGACTGTATATTGCCGGCTTTCAGGTTCAGATTGCATCGTTTATCCGGGTATTGATGATCAGCACCTTTACTGCGGGCGTGATGTGGCAGGCCCTTTCTTCCAAAGATAACGCGGTGGAGCTTACGGCGATGCTGATGTTGCCATATCGACGCAGGGAGTTTGTTTTTTCCTATGTGGGGGTGCTGGGCGCCTATACGGTTCTTACAAAGACTGGGCTGCTTTTCGCGGTTCTGATTGCCGTTTCTGCATGGAAACCGGTAGATCTGGTGGCAATGCTCCTCTGCATGATCCATGCGGTTCTGATGGCTGCCGCGGTTTATTCCGTGAGGAAATACTGGTATGTGGGCGGGCTATGGACTGCTGTCATAGTGTCTGCAATTTTATGCATGACAATACCTGACACCGGAATTCTGTCTTTGGATTCTATTATATTTGGAAATGAAATCTTGGTTGACCTGTTGCTGCTTGTGAATGGTCTGTTTGCTGTCTTGATTTTATGGAGAGCAGACGGATACGATTTTTATCAGAAGGAGAGTAGGAAAAGCCATGGTAAAGCTTACCATGTAGTCCGGCAGGGAAAGAGGGCAACACTTTGGCGGTATTTTTTCCGGTATCTGAGCTGCCATAAGAATTATCTGCTCAATACCGCTGTGATGTGGTGTG
>CANSUS010000123.1 GCA_947650155.1 uncultured Lachnospiraceae bacterium | reverse complement strand
TAAGCAGTGTTATCCATAACTGTGCCAGAAATGTCTAATGCAAACCCCCGCTTTGTATCATTTTTTTCCGTCCGGGGGGAACTATATGTAGTTTTCATTTTGTCTACATTCTGTTTGTTGTCATAATTTTCAAAAGTAATTTTCATAAAACAGTCTCCAATGTAGATTGAAATAACAGCTGACTCACTTAATAAGTCAGCTTTCATATAAAAAAATAAAGTGTGAACTGATTAGGCTCACACTTTATTTCGGCTTTTATATGTGATTTCTTAACCTTTAAAACAGAAATACCGCGGCAGTATACGGTGGAAGATCAAAGCATATGGAATAATTTCTAAAATCACAAGGCTTCACCTGCGCTGTAACCGTATCAGGAATTTTATTTCCGTTTCCTCCAAATCGTTTTTCGTCACTGTTCAGAAGCAGCTTATACTTTCCGCGCTTTGGAACGCCTACGCGATAATTCTCTCTGGACATCGGCGTCATATTCAATACAAACAGAATATTATTTTTACCGGTCGAATTTTTTCTGAAGAAACTGTACACACTGTTTTCCGCATCATCAGGATTCAGCCATTCAAACCCGTCCCAGCTGTTATCGTTTTCATAAAAACTGGGATATTTATTATAAAGCGCCAATAGCTCCTTCATGTATTCATGCATGCCTTTATTTAAATCTTCATCCAGCAAGTACCAGTCCAGTTCTCTCTCTTCACTCCACTCTCTTTCCTGCGCAAAATCCTGTCCCATAAAGAGTAATTTTTTACCGCAGTGACCAAACATATAAGTATAACCGACTCTCAGGTTCGCATATTTATCAATCTGATATCCCGGCATTTTATTGACCATTGAACATTTCAAATGTACGACTTCGTCATGGGATAAAGGCAGAATATAATTTTCGCTGCTGTTATAAGACATAGCAAATGTCATCGCATAATGATTGTTTTTACGGAACAGCGGGTCCAGTTTCATATACTCACAGAAATCATGCATCCAGCCCATATTCCATTTAAAGGAAAATCCAAGTCCGCCCTGTTCCACCTTGTCAGTCACCTGCGGCCATGCCGTGGACTCTTCCGCAATTGTAATAAATCCAGGTGCGCTGCCATGAACGACCGAATTTAAATGTTTAAAAAATTCAATTGCTTCCAGATTTTTATTTCCGCCGTATTTATTTGGCAGCCACTGTCCTGCACTCTTGCCATAATCCAGATATAGCATGGACGCAACTGCATCTACGCGGATACCATCCACATGGAATTCACGCATCCAGAATAAAACATTGGCAATCAGAAAATTCTTTACTTCGCTCTTGCCGTAGTTAAAGATCTTCGTCCCCCAATCCGGGTGTTCTCCAAGACGCTTATCAGGATGTTCATAAATGCAGGAACCGTCAAAACACTCCAGTCCATGCGCGTCTACGGCAAAATGCGCCGGCACCCAGTCTAAAATAACACCTATTTTATTTTTATGCAGTTTATCAATCAAATACATAAAATCCTCTGGCGTGCCATACCGTGACGTGGGCGCATAGTATCCTGTTACCTGATACCCCCAGGAACCGTCAAAAGGATGCTCCAATATTCCCATCAATTCAATATGGGTATATTTCATTTCCGCCAGATATTCTACAATCCTGTCCGCAAATTCTCTGTAATTATAAAATCCCTCTTTTGTTCCGTCCGGATGTTTCATCCATGAGCCAATATGACACTCATAAATTGCCATTGGTTCTTTGTTCCAGTCCTGCTTGTCTCGCTTATCCATCCATAATTTATCCGTCCAGGTAAAATTGGTAAGATCTGTCGTTATGGATGCTGTCTCAGGACGCAGCTGCGCATAATTTGCAAACGGATCCGCCTTATATAATTTTCGCCCGTCCGGCGTAGTAATGAGAAATTTATACATTTCTCCTATCCCGACCCCAGGTATGAAAAGACCATGTATTCCGCCAGGACCAAGGCGCTTCAATTCATGAATGTTTTCATCCCATCCATTAAAGGAACCAATCACATTCACCTTTGCCGCATTAGGCGCCCAAACTCCAAAATACATTCCTTCCACACCATCTTCGTTGGATAAATGCGCACCCAGCTTTTTGTAAATATCATAATGTGTTCCCTGACCAAATATGTACTGATCCGCTTCTGAAATAAATACTTTGTCATGTTTTATGTCCTGTTTTGTTTGTGTTTTATCCTTGGCTGCTGCCATAGAGATTCCTCCAATCTTTAATTAAAATCTCTTTCCCTCAAAATGATCATGTCTTCCTCATCATATCGTTTTGCCAATAAGATATCAACGAAATGCGTTAAATTTTTGCGTGTGGCATGATGAATTGCCTCATCCACAATTTCCTGCACTTCTGCCACATTTACAATATGACTGCTTGTCTGCATATCAGAAATTCTTGTATGAAGAGCAAGCATTCCCAGCTCATCAATGGAATATTCCATAAGTTCGGCATATTTCCTTCCATAAGCAGCAAGCGCGTCATCATCCATTGCCTCAATGTCAAAACGGGCTGTAAAGCAATCCTTTAATGTATCATTTTGTTTCAGGAATTTCTTGATCTCCTTTTTCGTTCCTGTTATGACCACAATAATCCCTTTGTTTTCGTGATCTAAATATTTATAAAGTTTCGCTGCTGTCTCTTCAGACATTTTCGCTGCACCTTCAATAATAAGCGCGCCGTTTGCCATACGGGAAAGTGTCGCATTTACGTCTTTTTTATTTAATGAAGCGCCTGATATTTTAGCAGTTTTTCCCGAAAAATTACTGTCTGAAGCCTGAACCTCACGTATCAGATTTTTGGCTAAAGTTATCGTATCATTCTCATCGTCTCCGGTAACAATAATATTCCCCGTATACGCCGCCATGCTTATGGAATCAATGGATTTAATAAATTGCTCTTTCGCTTTTCTCGTATGAATATATGCGCCAAACAATTCTTTTTCTTCGTCCGTAAGCTGTCTTAAAGACATTCTTTTATCTACGATATCTTCTAAATCTTCTTCCTGGGTCACAGGTTTCTCTGAAGCACTTTCTTTGACTTTTTCTTTTAACCCCTTATCTTTGTTTTTCCCCCCTTGTTTTGTTTCTTCCAGTTCTGCAGGCACTTCTTCTTTCTTTCCAGCTGAAAGTTCTTCTGTTTCTTCGTTTTCCTCAGTATGATCGGAAATATCTTCTGTCTCCGCTTCTGATATTTCCTCCGGCTGCAGTTCTTCCACTTCTTCAAACTTTTCATTCTCTTCCAGCTCCGGAATCTCTTCTGCCGCCTTCTTCACACTTTTACCGGAAGAATCCTGCTCTTTCTGCGCCTCCTTTTCTTTTACAGCAGCATCCAGTTCATCCAACTGCGCTAAAATGCCGCTCTTTGTAGATTCATCGAACTCCGCAAACATATTCCCGGTCTGTTCTTTCACCCGCCGGCGCACATCCTCTTTACGCTTTTCCTCGTTGTCCTTTTTCATGCGCTCCCACTCGGCAAGAATATCCTCAATACTCATCTGACCGGTAATCTGCTTTTCGACCTTTTCTCCCTCCGGCACCACAAGACTGATCTGTCCGTCATATTCCTGTGAAAGCATGCCTGCTAACGGCGCCGGTACTTCCGGAAGTATCTGATACGTCGCACTATTCAGATTTTCCTGTGCCGACGTCTCCTCCGCTTCTTTACGCATCTGCTCCATAGCTGCTGATGCGGTACTTACAGGTTTTTCACTTACCGCCTTCTCTGATGTTTTTATAACTTCTGAATCGTTTGTTTCAGTAAAATCCTCCAAATCCTCATCGTTATCCTCGTCTGAAAACTCTTCCGGTTTCTCCTGAACTCCTATATCATTCATCTCCTCCAGCTCTTCTTCATCCGGTATTTCCTCTAAATCCTCTTCGTCTAAATCCCCTTCCAGGTTTTCCCAGTCTTCTTCACCTGAAGCTTCACTCAAATCCTCCAGATCCTCATCGTCCGGCACTTCCTCTGCATATTCTAAATCTTCTTCATCGGAGACTCCCTCAAATTCCTCCCAGCCTCCTTCATCCAAAGTCTGTTCCAGATCCTCTTCTTCTGAAATTTCATCCAGGTCCTCAGGTTCATCCATGTCCGAAAAATCTTCTTCCTCAAAATTTCCGGATTCATATTCCTCATAATTCTCCCCAAACTCCTGTTCAAAATCTTCCTCTTCCGGCATTTCGCCGATCTCCCCCGTTTCACCGAAAAAGACTTCCTCTTCAAAAGGTATCTGTCCGTCCGCATTTTGTGCAGCCTGTGTAACTGATGTAATCTCTTCTGTATGTTCAAATAATGGCGCTATAATAGATCTTGTAATGGAATCTGCATCATCCTCTTCCAAAGACTCGTCCACTTCTGTCCCGTCATCTAAAAGCTCTTTCATACTGGCAGCCAGTTCTTTTTGAAGATTGATCGTATTATACTGTCCCATATCCAGAGTCTTTACATGTATATCGTCCAACTCATCGGAACCGATTCTGGTAGTGGTCGCATTTAAAACTGCATCCTCCTCCGGCTCTTCCTCGTCGTCTTCTTCATCTTCCTCATATCTCCCATATATAGATATGCCGCGCATCTGCATTTCATAACGCTTTTCCTGTTCCGGGGTAAGAGGCTGATGTAGCAT
>CANSUS010000122.1 GCA_947650155.1 uncultured Lachnospiraceae bacterium | reverse complement strand
CTGCGATATCACTTTCAGGGCGCTTCTGATTATGCACTATTCAAAGAACGAATAAGAACCCAGAAAGAATTCTGGAATGAATCAATTAACCGTGGAATTTCCGTACAGTGTTAAAGAATGTCAAAACCGGATCAATGGAGTCTGCAAATCTGGTGTTAGATACGAATAAAATAAGGAAGAAAATAGCCGGATGGCGTTGATTTTGTGGATCATATCAACAGTTGTTATGAAGACATTGGCATTACGGTGTCTGAAATGCAGAATTATTTAACCAGAGAACAGTATAATTCAGATCTATGGCTGGCTGTCAAAGAAGATTGTAAAGGGAGAATTGTGGCAACCGGTATTGCCGAACTGGATCGTGAGATTGACGAGGGTGTATTGGAATGGATTCAGGTATCAAAAGAGTATCGCAGATGTGGATTGGGGAGTTATCTTGTTTTGGAATTGTTGTGGAGAATGAAAAAGACAGCGAGATTTGTTACAGTATCAGGAAGATGTGAAAATACCGATAATCCAGAAACACTATATCGAAAATGTGGCTTTTGCGGAAATGATGTGTGGCACATCCTGAGAGAGCGTGGGCAAACCGCTTTTGTGGAGTGAAAAGAGTCTGTTACTTTTCACGGCTTCGCCGTTCAAAGCAACATGATGCACACAAAATGAGCAAAAAGCGCTCATTTTGGCGCGTGCTGTCTCGGGTTTTTGTGCAAACAGCGCACAAAAACACCTCGCGGCCCCTACCCGTGAAAAGTAACAAGAGTCTCAGTAAAAAGGCTGAAAGAATAAAAATGGGTGGTTTGCCAGCATGGAATATGATAAAATAGAAGAAAGAAGCAGGAGATGAGACCATGAATATCAATACTACCATAGCGAAGAATATTTGTGTGGCAGATGAGAAAGCAGGTTATGATGCGGCCTGCAAGCGGCTGCTTTCGGAAAAGATTATTTTAGCATGGATTATGAAGAACTGCCTGGAAGAATACCGTGATTGTGATGTGGATGAGATTGCGGAAAAATATATTGAAGGTACACCGCAGGTGGGGCAAGTGGCAGTTGCCCCGGATGAATCCAACCGTGCTTCTATGATACAGGGAGCTGGAAACGAAGATACTTCTTTGACGGAGGGGACTGTTACCTATGATATCCGCTTTCTTGCAATCGCTCCTGTATCCGGGGAATTGATTCGATTAATTATCAATATAGAAGCCCAGAATGATTTTTATCCGGGTTATCCGCTGATAAAGAGGGGAATCTATTACTGCAGCCGGATGATTTCCGCCCAATATGGAACAGAGTTTACAAATTCCCACTATGAGAATATCAAAAAGGTATACAGCATATGGATTTGTATGAATCCGCCAAAGAACCGTGAAAACAGCATTACCCGTTATTACATTGCGGAAGAAAATCTGGTGGGCAGTGTAAAGGAACGGAAAGCGGATTATGATTTGATGGCGGCTGTCATGATTTGTCTTGGGAAAGAGGGAGATTCGGGTACGGATTTATTGAAACTGTTGAATGTGCTTCTGTCCACGGAGACAGGTTCACAGGATAAGTGCCAGATATTGGAGGAAGATTTTCATATCAGAATGACTCAGACATTGGAAAGTGAGGTGTCGCTTATGTGTAATTTAAGTAAGGGTGTGGAGGAGAAAGGAATTGAAAAGGGAAGACAGGAAGGAATCATAGCTATGGTATCAGCATTAAAGGATTTACAAATTGCAGACAGCATTATTCTGAATAAAATCCAGGAAAAGTTTCATTTGGCGGAAGAAACAGCTAAAATGTATTTGTAAGTATAACAGGCAGAGCATTCCCATGTTCTGCCTGAAATAATATTACGAGAATTTTCGTACTTAGGTATGTTATGAAGAGCCATATCATAAGCAAAGGAAAAATTATGTAGAAGATTTATGGAAAAAGTAAATCGAAGGATAGAGAAAATGGATCAGTAGAATAAAAAAATGACAAGGGAGGATAGGGTGTAAATGGATGAGAAACTGAGGAACATGACTTCTCTTTATATAACAAAAGGGGATGAAATGCTGTTGCTTTTCCGGCAGAACGGCAGAGTTGTGAGCGATACATGGGTGGGATCAGCGGGAGGCCATTTTGAAGAGAATGAATTAAACGATCCCAAAGCATGTGTATTGAGAGAACTGAAAGAAGAATTAGGAATAAGTGAAAATGGTATCAGGAATCTGTCGCTGCGTTACGTTACTTTGCGGAGGATGAAAGGAGAAATCCGGCAGAACTACTATTTTTTTGCAGAACTGGACAATGAGGTGGGTGATCACATTGTATCAACGGAAGGGATAAGCAGGTGGTTTACACTTTCGGAACTATCGGCATTGGAGATGCCATATACCGCTAAATATGTCATCGAGCATTATTTGAAGATTGGACGAAGAACAAATGACCTGTATGCAGGCGTTGCGGATGGGAAACGAGTTAATTTTACAAAACTGCCGGAATACGAATAAAAACTGGCGCGGTTCTGAACACATTCCGGATGCTGTAAGGCAGTATTAGTCAAGATTGACAGGTTTTCTGTATATTGTAGTTTGCCGGTATTTCAGAGTATGATTGACCTGCAGCTTATTGACAAATGGCACTATAAAGAGGATGGCAGCATTTTCATGGGTGATGGGGCGGTAAAGATATTTCTAAATGCTAAAGGCACTATAGATAATGTCAGTGCTGAATGAAAGGCGTTCCTTGATTATGTAGCAGGTAAGAAGCCGAAGGATGCCTATGTGGAGAGGCTGGAAGAAGCTGTAAAAGAGGCCAGGAAGAATAGAGTTGGGATGTGCGCCAAAGCGCGTACAGAGGTGTAAAATTGAAAATACAGTTAAGTGACAATTTAATGACGCATTATTTGCAAAATTTAATGCAATCTTCGTTATCAGTTTCAGAAAGATGAAATGTTGTGATACATTCCGATTACAGAAATAGGAGATATGCAGCGGCATTTTTGGAGAAGTCTCGGAAACAGACGGGATTATGGTGAAAGATCGAGGAGGAATATACGATGGTAGTTGGAATTATTGGTGAAAGCTGTACAGGAAAAAGTATGCTTGCAGAAAAGTTAAGAGTTTTACTGAATGCTGAGGTATATACCGGAAAAGATTACTTGCGTCTTGCGAAGAATGAAGACATGGCGAAAAAAATCTTTCAGAATAAAATGAGTGAGGCAACATTTGAGCTGCCTGTTATTTATGTGGTTTCCGAAAAAGAACATTTGGAACTGCTGCCGGAAAAGGCATATAGGATTCTTGTCACAGCCGAACTGGATACCATCAAAGAAAGGTTTGCAGGGCGGATGCATGGAAAATTACCGGCTCCGGTGGCGGATATGCTGGAGAGAAAACACGGATGTTTCGATTCGGAAAAATATGATATCCATGTAAAGTCTGGTGAAAGCGATTTGGATGAAATATGTTTATCCGTTCAGAATGCAGTTAAAGCAATTACAGGACAGAGCATTTACTAGTGTTCTGCCTTTAGTGAAAGCGAAAAAATGACAGAAAACAGTATCGGGATACTATAAAAAGTAAAGTCAATGAGGAATTTTATGCGTTTTGCGATTATTTCAGATATACACGGAAATTTGCCGGCATTAAATACCGTAATAAAAGATGCCGAAAAAAATAATATTGATTGCTTTATTTTTGCAGGCGATTATTGCATTAGTAATCCGTATCCGGACGAATGTATCTCCAGAATCAGAAGTCTGGATAAAAAATTCGCGATACGTGGGAATGAAGAAAAATATTTAGAAAGACTGATCGGCAAAGACCAAAGTACCTGGACTGATGGGCAGATGCAGATTTCCTATTATTGTTATCAAAAGATAAGTCCCGACAATATGAATTATTTATTGTCAATGCCGGAACAGATGAAGATTGTATTTGACGGCGGAATTGTCCTGCATATTGCGCATTCATCTGAAGAATTTATTGCAGACTGTGAACACAGGGAATGGACAACGGCAAAAGTTGCCGCAAGGTATAAAAACAGAAGGATAACGCAGACATCCTTACGGACTGATCTCTATAAGTATCTTAATGAAGATGAGAAGTTTCAAAAGATTTTGGGTGAATTGGAAAGCGGAATTTATCTCTTTGGCCATTCACATATTCAATGGCATTATAAATCAGCCGATGGGAATAAAATCATGATTAATCCCGGTTCCTGCGGATTGCCGTTGGATTGCATCGATACGGGAATCCCGTACACGATTCTCGATGTTTCGGATAAGGATAATATAATTGTAGAAGAAAAGCGTGTTCCGTTTCATGTGGACGCATATATTAATATTTTACGTCATAGCGATCAATATTGCAAAGCAAATGTTTGGAGTAAAGTGATTATCAAAGAACTGAAAACAAAAAGGGAACATTTAGTTTTCTTTTTGAGATATGCGGAAGCATATGCTGCGCGAATCGGAGATGCTAAACGGCCTTTTTCTGTTTCGACATGGGAAAAAGCATATGAATTGTGGGAAAAATTACAAAAAAATGAGAAGAATATACGCTAAATGGAAATTTGTTGTTTTTCGCATTTTGGCAGGTTATGACCTGCAATAGAGGAAGGCGAAAGGTCGGATATTTCCACGAGGCGGAACGGATGTAAGGTAAGAATAAGCCGATTAGCAGAACATACAATTTTGGGGTTGCGGCGCTATAT
>CANSUS010000121.1 GCA_947650155.1 uncultured Lachnospiraceae bacterium | reverse complement strand
GGAATATTCACTTCCAAATATGCACGTTTATATCGCACGTTAACGCCTTTATCTGTCTTGCACGACTTAATTATTGGCTTTAGCAATTCCATCACTGTATGAAGCTCCTGCGGCTTTTCATAGCTTACTTTTACTTTTACTGCCATTATACTATACATCACCTCATTTTACCAGCACCATGCCGTTATTTCCACGTTTATATATTCAGCCCTGTATGGCTCGAACCGACTCCTGATAACAGCCTGAAGCAAGCCATACAGGGCTGATGCGCCCCTTTTTGGTCACTTACACAGGTAAAACAGCGTAAAGAAAAATAAGAATATCAGAATCATTCCCAGCGCGCAAAGGCCAGCTTCCAAAATCATCTTCAACTGCTCATTGCTCATGGGCTGTCGTTCGATCCGCGCCGCCTTGCAGAACTTGTCTTTGTCTTTCTCTGCTCCCTTTATGGTGTTAATAACCTCTTTGAATCTTCGTTCGTCTTTCATGCCATCCCTCCCTTTCTCCTTGCCCTTTCCATGCGCTTTCCGTTCATAACCCCGTAGGAGTATGCCTGCGACATCAAAAAACAAGTAGGAATCCCTTCCTTTTCCAGTAAACGCAGTACGCTTTTTGTAACATGGTCACTGAATATAGCCAATCCTTGATGTTCAACTATGCTTAAATCGCTCTGGATGCGGCTGTACTCTCTGAAATTATCCATAACGAGAAAATTTTCCTCTAACCTTCCACCAAACTTCTCCCTGTACTTTTCCCGCTCCTTTCCGCTTGCTGACAGATAAGCCTTTGCTAGTTTCAAATTAAATTCATACTGCGAATGGTCTTTGTTCAAAACAAGGTATCCCGTATCAGGATTGAAAAACAATGTCAGTGTTCCCAATTTTGCCCCGTCCTCCCACTGTGAGAGGAAAGAAGAAACCTGCTCGAGTGTCAGGTCGCTAATACTGCAGCTTGCCAGTTTTAAAGATTCGTCAATAATTTCATACATAATATCATCCTCCTACTTGAATTTCCCCGGAAAGCCGTAGTATTATATACTTGTGTTGCGTACGGCTCCGGCTGTGACTGCCCTGTTGATACGCCAATATCAATGGGGCGTTTTTATTCCTGCATTATATTTTTTATAAATTCCCTTGTATGCTTGTCCGCTATCTGCCTCCTTACATTGACTTCCGGCATTATGACAGGGACAGACACTGAATATATCCTGTCCGATATACGGGAATCCGTTTTTAAATCCTCCATCCTCACATTGCTTGTAAAAATCGTCGGATAATGGTTCGTATACCGCCTGTCGATCAGTCGGAACAATGCCGTTGTTATCCATTCCTTATTTTCCACCTGCGCGCCGACATCATCCAAAATCAATAACCCAGCATCAAGTATGGATTTTATGTTTCCCCGACTCGCATCATCTTTCGCCTTTACAAGTTCTATGTAGTCAGTCACACTGATAAACTTCACGGATATGTCATGTGTCTTAAGGATCTCATTGGCAACTGCACAGGCGATCATGGTCTTACCGCTGCCTTTCGTGTCAGAGTAAAAATACAGCCCCCTCCCTTCGCGCTGGAACATTGCAAAATTTATTACAAAGGCATTTACAATATTTTTCTGCGGCGTTATGTCTTCAGAACCATATTTCCCCCAGTCAATACTTTTCCCTGTGCAGTACACATATTCAAGCGGCATTCCGCTCCTGCTCCTGCGTTCATCAAAACGGGAATCCAATATTGTTCCGTCATCAAGAAAAATAGCCTGTGTGCTGTACCCAACATCCTCATACTTGTGGTAAACCAAAAGGCCGCTTAATGTTTCCGTTTTGATTTCCTCCACTTTAGTCACTGTCGCCAGTCCCCAGAAACTGCTCATAGAAGTCTGCTGCCGATCCCCGACTTTGATTGTCTGCTCCAACCTCTCCACCGCCTTTCCTGTCCATATAATTGCCGTCCAGCACCTTTGCCATGTTAGAATCCTTAATCAGCCAATCAAAATTTGCAGACCAATTTCGGTTATTCTGCCCTTTGAGGAAACTGCTTTCCTCTGCCATTGTAAAGAGCCGTTTAAAATCCTCAATGGTATATTGATTCAGTCTTGCCCTGATTGCCCTTTTTCTAGAATCGGATAATTTAGTCAGACGGGGGAATGAGATGCAAGTCTCATTATACATATCAGCTATCTGCTGATAATTAATATTACTATCCCTTTCCTTATCCCTTTCCTTATCCATATCCTTATCGGTATGTTTCGTATTCGATTGCTTACCAGCGTATACGTTCGTATTCGATTGCTTACCAGCTTTATCCCACCGTTTTTGAACATTCTCCCGATTTTTCTCGCACCGTTTTACATACTTTTCCTTATCCCTGTCTATTGTCATGCTTAAAATGTCAAAAGCCATTGCAAGCGCAGGATTTTTTTCAAAGTCAGGCTTAATTTCTTCTCGCCCATAAGGAAATAATGATTTAAATAGTTTTCCTGCTTCTTTATCCGGAAGCCGCAATACAACAACTTCATTGTCATAATAAACAAGGAAACTCGGCTTTTTTATTTCATCATCCAAAATCTGTCCTCCTTTTTTACTCGGCGTGTACGCCATATATTTTTTCCTCGAAAAAAACAGTGGAAACCTTTCCGGGGATGGTTATAAATCCTTTTGCTTTCAGTTCATCATTCATCTGCCGGATAATTCCGTAAGCCTTGCTTTCAGACACTTCCAGCACTGCCATAACGTCCCTGACATTCATGATCTGCTTTGCCATCTGCCGCCGCTCCTTTCCTTCTGGCTCTGTCAATAAGCTCCATAATTTCATTGTGACACTGTATGAACTCTCTGCTGCCAACGCCAAGGCGCTTTTCTTCTGCTGCCGCTATTCGGTCTAATTCTTCTCTTGATAGCATGATTGCACTCCTTTCTTAGTCTTCAATGATTTCAGTTACATCCACACCAAGAGCCTTTGCAATCTTTCCAAGTGTTTCCGGTTTCAGGCTCCTTCCACTCATTGCCCTGCATAATGTGCCTTTAGGGATTCCAGCTTTTTCAAAATCCTTTTGCCCCATGCAAGCACGCGCTCTGGCAAGTGAGAATTTTTGTCTGTTTAACTTCATTCCCATATACTTATTTCTCCTTTCTTTGCATATGCAAGATTTGTATGTATAATATCGTGCTTTTGCAAGATTGTCAATAGCTTATAAAAATTTTATGTGCTTTTGCAAGATTTTATTTACATATGCAAGATTTTATGTTTTAATATATTGTGTAAGGAGGCTGCATAATGGGAATTGGAACAAATTTAAAATTGGCACTTAAAGAATATAATTTAACAGTTGCAGAACTCTCTAGGAAAACTGGTATTTCAACAAATACTTTTTACGCAATGATTAGAAGAGATAATAATAAAATTAGTCCAGAAATGCTAAAAAAAATATGTGATAATACGGATATTACTGTTTATGATTTATTAGATGACTATGATGAATTAGCCGCAAAATACTACGACCCCAAAGCAAGCAAAGAAGAACAAACCATTGGAGATTTCATTTTAACTACAATGGGAAATGATGATAACCTAGAGGATATTATTGAAATATACGGTAAATTAAATAATACTGGAAAAAAAATAGCACATGAAAAAATTTCGGAATTAGAAGAAGTACCACAATTTACAGATTCTGATAATAATAACATTTATACCGACCCAAACTTGCAAAGGCTATATGAAACAGCTATGCAAAAAGCTATACACCATGAAGAATTAACTGAAGAAGAGGAACAGGTTATTATTGGTATTCCCGGACAGTTGCGCCAAAAAAGCGATTCGTATGAAGATTCATATTCATTCGCCAGTTCAGAGGAAGAACTAAATAAAATCCTTAAGCAACATCAGAAACAGAGGGAAGAACTTTTACTAAATGATTATAGAAAACTAAATGAAATCGGACAATTAGAAGCCAGAAAACGTGTATCGGAACTAACCGAAATCTCCCGATATATCAAGCCAGACGAACCACCCCAAGACTAGCCAAGCCACTTTTGGCCCGTCCAGCTTAAGGGAATTTCCCCTTCAGCAAACAGGACAATCCAAAACTGGCGCATCTAATCAGATGCAGGGGTGCAGCGGACTTTTCCATTCTTCCTGAGGGACGAGTGGAAGACAACGCTTTTCGTCGGTTTATCTGTCCAAATTTCGGACAAACAACTATATAGTGGTGTCCTGCTATAAAAACGGTGAAAATATTTCACTTGTTAAATGAACCGCTGACAATCAAATGGTTGTTGTTGGCACTGGAGCAATACCGCAGACAAATTGACCGAAGTGATAATTTGTTCGGAAGCTGATTAACCCCAGCAAAATTACTAAATTTTTAGTAATCGCATTCATTCAAAGATGCTCCTGAATAGAGTCCCTTTTATTCATCAAGCTACTACAAATCTGCCATTAGGCAACATATTCTACGAAAGGATATACCAATATGCCAAAATTGAAAACAAGTTCCTTTGAAGAACATAGACGTATTGTAAGAGCATGTATTACAGCAAATCAAGAACGATATGGCTATAATGATGAACAGCTTGCAAAGCTATTAGGTATCTCATTACAAACATTCCGAAAGAAAAAACAAACGCCTGACAACTTCACGTTGTTTGAATTGCAGGCGCTTAGCCATACATTGAAATTTACTCCTATTCAAGCGGCGGGCATTATTCTTGGTCGTGATATAACAGCAAAAGAAGTGAAAGATTTTATTTTGATGTAATCTTGTTTTAGCCCGTGTCATTTTCCGATTTCATATCGGGAAACTGCTGCACCATGACAATATAATATACTTAACCGGGGAGCCGAAAGGGCGATTACGTCAGCCGCCGGACGAAAGAAAGGGGGCTGGTGCTATGGTTACATATAGTGACTTATTCACATTCGTAATTATGCTTTGCGCCGTTATAACTCTTGTTATCA
>CANSUS010000120.1 GCA_947650155.1 uncultured Lachnospiraceae bacterium | reverse complement strand
GGTACATCAGGGCAGCTTCCGACACCCGCTCTCTTGAGGGCGTTCTCTGGTAACGAAGCAGGTTGGATTCTACTTTCCCGGCAGACAGGACGGAAAGGGTCTGGAGTATACCCATTGCAATACAGGAAAGGATCATGTGCATCTCCGTTGCCCGTACTGCCTTTAGGATATTTTGGCGGTCTTTTGCCCTTTCCACCTGTTCCAGGGGGCTGGGTGCTTCTTTTTTCTGATAATGGCTCAGTTTTGGCATGTGCTTTGACCAGAAGCGGTAACAGAATGCGCCTGTCTGCTGTTTTAGTTCCCGGAAAGTGCATTCGATCCGGAAACGGTAACTGTAAAGCCGAACGATGGCAAGGGGTTCCAGTTCCAGGCATGTGCTCGCCAGTATGCTCTGGACACCGTCCATCTCCACCAGGACAAAACGCAGTTCCTGATACAGTTTCTGTCCCCACAGCAGGTCAATGCAGTAGTAGCGTATGGATTCCCTTTTTCCATAGAGTTCAATCTCAGCTTCCTGAAAATGCTCCGTATGGGAGATAAATAATTCCTTGAGATGGACTGTGGCCCCTTTTTTAGGAGGGCGTCCCCGCCCGGCCTTTTTTGGGACAGGCTTTCTAAAGGCAGTGCAGGATCTTTTGGCTTTGGTGACAATCTCCATACGGATGCCGCCACTACCATTCAGGGCATTGAGTTTTTCCAGTGCAGGCACGGTAAGGAAATACCTGTCCAACAGGAGCAGGGGTTCCCCAAAGGTACATGCGGCACGATATGCGTCTTCCACCATCTGCACCACATGGGATACGCCGGAAACAAAGGAGCCTTCCCATCCACTGGCAGTTTTCAGGCCGTCATGGAGCCGGATGGAAAGGGGGATACATGCCAGGCTGCGGGCAGTTCCTGCCAGGATGCCAAGAGCGCCGAACATATGCCCATGGATGTATTGCGACTTTGTGGAATTTTCAGATTCCTGGAACAGCTTCTTTACTCCCGGCATGCGGCGGCCTTCCTTAGCCTGCTTCACACCATCCCCGATCAGGACACAGAAGCGTCCTTCCCTATAAATAGGGGAGAATTCCTTCACGGCGGAGAACCAACGCAGGCGCACCTCCTCCAATGACCAGGATGCAGCCCGGAAGAATTGTATCATGGAGTCATAACAGTATGGGCTGAGGGCAAGGTCACGGATGACAGAGGTGACGCCAAGTTTATCAGAACGTAGCAGGAGGCCTATCGTAATGGTAACAAACCAGCGGAAGGAAGCCTTTCGGGAAAAGCAGGATTCAAAATGGCATAAAACTTTATCAATTAAATTCAACATGATCGTATGGTAAACCACCGAAAAGTATGGTAAACTCATACATGAAATAACTCTTTCAGTGGTTTGTATCTTTCTTTAGTTTGGCAACTTTAAAGATACCATAAAACCATACGGAAGGGTTATTTTTTACAGAGAACTTTTCACTCACCAGTCAATTAGATATGTTAAGATAAAAACAGCATGAGTAATGAGTGAGAGGAGAGGAAAGAACGGATTGAACTTATAACATCATATATTTCAGCAATCAAAATGAGAAAGATATTGCGAGAATAGCTAATGCCATCATGGAAACAGGTGTAAAAGAAAAGGATGCATATCATGTGGCCTGTGCAGTTATGGCTGAATGCAATTATTTTGCGACTACTGATGACAGATTACTAAAATATCAGTCTGAAAAGATCGAATTGGTAACGCCGGGAGAATTTATTAGACGAATGGAGGCGGATGAATAATGGCAAATGCGGTGGAAATATTAGATCAGGGTTTTGCGTGTCTTGTGGATCATATGGGTGTCATTGATGCGGAATATTTCATTTCCCTTATTAAAAGAGATGATTTCGATTATACAGTATGGCAGAGGGAATATTTCGATAAATTAAAGTCCGGAGAATTTGCGGCAAAGGCATCTGCATATGCCGATAGACATCCATATACCGGAAAAGCCCAAATCATATAGCCCAAAACATAAGAGGGGTATGGGGCGATTTGTGTCGAAAGTAGTCTTCCGGGGTAGAAATGAGGGGGATTTTGGAATAGTATGCACTTTATTTCACAATATATGGTGTCGAATAAAGTGCTTATTATGTATTAATTCAGGATAAATCGAATGAATTAAACATATGCGATATAAAAAATGCAAATTGTATTTCAAATATAGTTGTATATACAATATGATAATGATATGATGTAAACAAGAAATACGGAGGATTGCATATGGGAAATATATATGATGGAGCATTTCGGACAATTTTAAATGATTGCCGACAAATGATTATTCCGGTAATCAATGAGGTTTTCAAGGAAGACTATACAGGAAATGAAATAATAGAGTTTCATCCTAATGAACATTTTATTGAACAACAGGATGCAGTGAATCAGGAAAGAATAACGGACACTAATTTCATAATATATGGAAAGAAAAAGAAAAAATACCATCTGGAATGTGAGAGCAGTTTGCCAGACGGGCGGATGACAATTCGGTTGTTTGAGTATGATGCGCAGATTGCGTTGGACGAGGGTGAGGTTATTAATGAAACATTGACGGTAACTTTTCCAAATACAGCGGTGCTGTATCTGCGTACATACAAAAAGACACCTGATAAAATGCGGTATGTAATTAAAACTCCGGGCGGTACTGTAGAGTATGATGTACCGATCATGAAGGTGCAGGAATATTCTCTGGAAGATATTTTTTCAAAAGGCCTGTTGCTGTTAATTCCGTTTTATATTTTTTCACATGAAAAGAACTTTAAGGTGTATAATAGTAATGAACAGAGATTGGCAGAGTTGAAAGCAGAGTACCGAAGTATCTTGGAGAGACTTGATAAACTGGAGCAGGAAGGGATTATTGGGGCGTTTGACAAACGTACCATTATAGAACTTTCTGGTGATGTTGTCAGAGAAATCGCACAGAAGTATGAGAATGTGCAGAAAGGGATAGGTGGAATGATGAGTGGAGCGTTACTTGAGACAGAAGCGAGGACAATTTTAAATAGAGGGAAAGACGAGGCTAAAAAAGAGACAGCACTCAGAATGTTGCAGGATGGTGAATTATCAATTGATAAGATTGCAAAATATTCAGGGCTTGATGTTGCAGAAGTAGAGTTGATTGCAGAGTTTCAGACAGTGTAAAAAGTGTAGATATTATTATTAAGATTAAAATCGGGGAAATGGCAAGGTGGGCTGTTTCCCCAATTTATTTGAAAATATAATATTTAGTCCGAATTATTCATGAGACGTAAGCGTCAGGTAAGATAGTGGATAGAAAAATAACCACCAGTCGCTTATACTCAAAGGGGCAGTGGTTATCTTATCGGCACCGTTCCTGTACCATGGGATCCCATGGCAGATAGTCATCCAGATATACCGGATTTTCAAGAAATGTACGCCCCGGCATATCTGACGGGATATATTTTAGATACTTCATTGGCACAAGATCATTTGCTTTAGCTGTTTCTATCAATGTATAGATTCCGGCACTTGCAGCGGCTCCTTTCGGACTGCCTGCAAACAGCCAGTTCTTTCTTCCGATCACAAATGGACGGATGCAGTTCTCAGCAAGTGAGTTGCTGATGGAACAATGCCCGTCTTCCAGATAATTAAAAAATTCCTGTCGGTGATTCAATGCGTAACCAAACGCTTTGGACAGTTTGGATTTTGGAAGTTCTGAAACGACATTTTTTCAACCTATGACCAAAAAAGCCTCGAGAAGAGGCTTCTCGTGGATGAGATCAATGAATTTAAAAAATTTGGACACATTGAAAGTATGTCAAGAGAGGTAGTGGTCTCTTTGATTGATAAGATATGTGTATATGAGAAAAAAGATACGGAACGTTATCCGAGAGTAGAAATCTGTTTTAAGTATATGGAAGAATTTGAGATGGCTTTAAGTCTGATCGAAGATATATCCTCAAACACGGTTCAGAGGACGGAGGAAAAAGGGGAGGCTGGACATGGCAAGAACAAGCAGGAAAATTAATAATACTTTACAGCAGGACAGGGTATCATCTGTAAAAGCCGCTTTATATGTCCGGCTATCTAATGAGGATAATGGAGGAAGAGGAACTGACAGTATCCATAACCAGCTGGAATTGCTGCTGGATTCGCAAGGAATTATCTGGAAGCAGGAGATTATTTGGAGAAAATCTTTCCTTTTCTGGGAGTACGGTTTATTGCGGTGAATGATCGTTATGACAGTGAGGGGGAGATATTTAAGGAAAAGGATCTGATAGCAGATTTTAAATCACGAAGACATACCTTCTCAAAGCAGATATGCGAGAGAGCATGGTGTGAAGAAATATAGGAACTGTGAACATATTCTATAGCAGCCGCAGGCGGTCAGCAGGATCTTATAAAACTGGACGTATGTCGGGGATCTGGTACAGGGAAAATATAACCGATCCATATATTCAAAAGAAAAGCAGGGAAAAAGGAGAGAAGAATTATGGGAGATAGTGGAGAACAGTCATCCTGCAATCGTTGACAGAGGTGTGTTTGAAAGGATACAGCAAATAAGAGAAAGAAACAGAAAAGCATGAAAAGAGAAACAAGGGGGACCTGGGTACGGCAATATTCTGGAAGGTATTCTGGTGTGCGGCATCTGACAGCATGTAATGAGAAGAAATAAGGATGTGAGGAAAGGAAAAGCACAGTATTACTTCTATTGTGGCTCAGCCTATAATTATTCCCAGACAAAATGTGATACATCATCTATTGCTGACTATAAAATTTTTGATATGGTATTCCAACAGATAAAACTGCAGATAGATTTAGCGGTGGAGGCAAGGTCATTAATCGAACAGATGAAAAAATCCAGTGGATGTTCTTTAAAGCTTAAGGAGAACAGAAGAAAATGAGATCAGGCAAAAGAAGAACTGGAAAGATATATCTACCTAAAGACAAGTATTTATGAGGACATGAAGCAGGGGATTTTGACAAAAGAAGAATTCCTTACAGCGAAAAAAATATACCCGATGGATTTTAGATCTTGAAGAGGAATTTCATAAAAGAGAATAGGATCTGGAGGACTTTGAGCAGTGTATGAGCGGAGCAAACCGGTGGCGAGAAGCTTTTCTGCGCTTTCAGGGAGAGAAAACGCTTACAAGAAAGATGGCAGTAGAACTTCTGGAAAAAGTAGAAATGTTTGGAGATAAACGGATACATATTATATTCAAGTTCAGAAATGAGTATGATTACTAGTATAGCGTATCGAAAGTTCTTGTGTAAATAATGTGTATCTGCTATAGTG
>CANSUS010000119.1 GCA_947650155.1 uncultured Lachnospiraceae bacterium | reverse complement strand
CGTTTGCTTTTTGGGGTTGTGCACTTCCCTCATTCCTTATAAATTAATTATAAAGAAAACATTTTAAATTAAGGGGAAAGATAGAGACTATACAAAGCACTATAAAAGTGCTATTATTACTTAAGATGTCGGTTGAGCAGATAAAATAAAGGGTAAGATTACAGAAGGAAATGATTTGTATTGTATTGTTGGTATATCAGGAAGCTGAAAATTTGAAATGGATGCTGCCGCAGATATTGGAAAACATCAAGAAAACAGATGAAGATTTCAATATACTTGTAGTTGATTCTGAAAAATCTAAAGATAATTCAAACGAAGTCTGCAGGCAGTTTCAAGTTCGATATGTGCAGCAGGAGTATCCGGGATTTGGAGGCGCTTACAGGACTGCTATTCAATGTGCGTCGGGTGATAGTTTATTAATATTGGACAGTGACGGGCAGCATTCTCCACAAGATATTCCTAAATTAGTAGATACGTATGCCCATGGGGAGTATGATATTGTTATTGGTTCGCGTTATGTAAAAGGAGGAAACACTAACGAAAATATCGTTTCTATAGTAATGTCAAGGATCCTGAATTATATATTCAGGATGTGCTTGGGGATTAAAGCTTACGATATTTCAACTAATTTTCGGATATATAATTTGAAACAGCTTAAACAGTGTGATCTGGAATGTATCAATTTTGATATTCTTCAGGAAATACTGCTGAAAATGAAACTAAATAATCCGGGTCTGAAAATCGGAGAGGTTCCTATAGCGCTAAATCATAGAGCTTATGGAGAATCAAAAAGGAGATGGCTGCCTTTTATTATGAGCTATGGGGCATCTCTGCTGAAATTGACAGGTTTGAGAATAAAATATGGAAAACGTTAAGAAAAGAATTCATAATGATATTCTTGGGTAGAATTTTGAAAGGAACTCGCAGTGAGGGCTTTAATAACCGGAGTGTACGGGCAGGATGGCAGTTATCTGTGTGAGCAGCTTCGCGATCAGGGCTATGAAGTACATGGGATTTGTCATAGTGTGCTCAGTGATACGTCAAAAAGAATACGAAGAGAATTGGAAATTGAAAATAAGCTGCCTATAGAGCATTATGAATCTTTGTATGATTATGATGCGATGGAAAGGCTGATTTTGCACATACAGCCAGATGAGATATATCACATGGCGGCAATTCATAACAGTGCAGAGAGTGCTGATAACAATCTTGCCAGACAGGAATGCCAATTGTTGAGGAATAACATTACGGCTACTCAGAATATTTTGTCTGCCTGCAGTCAGATTTCCTGCCAGACCAGAATTGCTACGGCGGGTTCCTGTTTAATGTTTGATTATTCTGATACGGTATTTCAAAATGAGGCGACGCAGTTTGAAGCGGATTCTATGTACGGAATAGCAAAGATAACAGAAAGACAGCTTGTAGAGTATTACAGACACAGAGGACTTTATGCAAGCATGGCAATCCTGTATAATCACGAGAGTCATAGGCGCGGCGAGAGGTTTGTGACCAGAAAAATATCCAAAGGACTGCGGGATATCATAAATGGGAAAGTGGATTCCATTACGCTCGGTGGGATAGACGCGCTGAAAGACTGGGGGTATGCAGGCGATTATATGAAGGCTATGCGCCTTATGCTAAAGGCGGATGAGCCAAAAGACTATATATTGGCAACAGGGAAGCTTCATTCCATAGAAGAGTTCGTGTCAGAATGTGCGAAACAATTACACGTGGAAGATTGGAGAAAATATATAAAAATTGATGAGAAAATGATCTCTAGAAAAATTAAGGGGACGCTTCGTGGCGACGCAAGTAAGATCAGACAGGAATTGGGGTGGGAACCCGAGATGGACTTCGGGCAGCTGGTGACAGAAATGATAACAGATGGAGGACGAATTCGTGTATAAAGAAGTAGAGAAATGCAGGATATGTGGAAACAGCAATTTGGTAAGGATTATGGACTTGGGGACAATGCTGTTGACAGGAGTGTATCCCCTGCCCGGTGAAGAGGTAGAAGAAGGTCCTTTGGAACTGGTTAAATGTGACGGAGATGATGTATGTGGGCTTGTCCAGCTCAAACATTCTTTTGAGGCTGAAAAAATGTATGGTGGAGGATACGGATACCGTTCCGGGCTGAACTTGTCCATGATGGAGCATTTGCGGGAAATTACAAGCGATATTAGAAATAAGGTTGAGATAAAAAAAGAAGATCTTGTAATTGACATTGGCAGCAATGATGGAACCCTGCTGGGAACCTATATTGATGCAGGCGTTGACTGTACTTTTGTCGGGATAGATCCAACCTGTGAGAAATTTAAGAAATATTATAAGGAAGGAATTGCGTTAGAACCGCATTTTTTTGATGCGGATCTTATCAGGAAAAAGTATCCATCAAGAAGAGCGAAAGTAGTTACTTCCATCGCAATGTTTTATGATTTGGAAGATCCTGTCCACTTTGCGGAAGACATTGCGCAAATTCTGGAAGATGACGGAATCTGGGTAATGGAGCAGAGCTATCTGCCGCTTATGATCGAGACGAATTCTTATGATACAGTCTGTCACGAACATCTTGAGTTTTATACGTTAAAGCAAATTGACTGGATTGCGGAAAAGGCGGCGTTAAAGGTAATAGATGTGGTGACAAACGATGTAAACGGCGGAAGCTTCAGGGTTGTCTTGGCAAAGAAAAACGCCGGCTTCAAGGTTTCGGATACCGTGCTTGCAATGCGTAAGAGCGAGGAGAGGAATGGGTATAATGACTTGGAAGCCTTTGAGGGTTTTCAAAAAGCTGTGGTGAGCCATAAGGAAACGCTGATAGATTTTCTGAAGAAATGCAGGCAGGATGGAAAAGTTGTTTTAGGATATGGTGCATCTACAAAGGGAAATGTTGTTTTGCAGTATTGTGGTATCACTTCGGAGTTATTACCTGCCATAGCAGAGGTGAATTCTGATAAATATGGTCATGTTACCCCAGGAACGCATATTCCCATTATATCGGAAACGGATGCGAAGAATATGAATCCTGATTATTTCCTCGTGCTGCCGTGGCATTTTAAGAAAAATATATTAGAGAGAGAAGCGGAATATATTCGCTATTCAGGATGCAAATTTGTTTTTTATCTTCCTGAATTTGAGATAGAATAACAGACGAAAGGGAATAAAAGAGATGCCAAAGGCTGCCATGCAGTTTTCAATATTACAGAATAAGCTTGTTATTGCTTTGATAGGGTGCTTTTGTGTTATATGTCTTTCCTTTTTTACCTGTATGCTTGGGAAAAAAGGAAATGAAAATGTCCAATATTATAGTTCCATAGAGATGGGTGATCAGGACGCCAAATTGACAGATCTTAAAAGTGGAGAAGATATTGTTCAGCCACTGCAGGTGCCTTACCCGATATTAAAAGGGATTTATATTTCCTTTGCAGCCAATATCCCGGGTTGGGAAGGTCTTGAAGGCATTGAGGGATATGAGGTGACGGCGCAGCTGTGTCTTGATGACGCGGTTGTGCAGGAGTGGAGGCTGGAACCGGCTGATGTCATTAGTGAAAAAGGGCTTTTCCTTGATAGACCCCTTGTGATAGACGGCGGAGATGCGGCACTCAGATTAGCCATTTACAGTGAACAGGAAGAAATACCAGTCACGGTCAGATCAACAGCGCGTATTGAAAACAATAAGTTTTCCTGTAGGATTGGAAATACAGACACAATGAGGACATTAAATTTACAGGTCAGGGGCAGTTACGGCACGCATACGGTACGCCTCTTTGTTTTTTGCCTGTTTATTTATACGTTGTTGTTTTTCATGCTTTATAATTCTATATTGAATCCTGTTTTTGATAAAAAGAATACGATGGATAAAATAATCATTTGGGGGTCTATGATATCATGTACTCTCTTTTTTGCCCATTATAATGATATGAAAATTATAACAGAACTGTCGTATCAATTATTAAAGGCAATCCAGGAAGGGAAATTATTTCAATTTTATGAATATGCATTAGAAAATTCACTATATCCGAATAATGCAAACTATAATATTTTGTTGTATATGGTTACTGCGGTTATTGATTTACCCGTTCTCATCTGCAGTAAACTTGGATTTGGCATTTCAAAAGGGCTTGAAATTTTATATATCAATGTTGTATTATGCGTTATTTTTTATTTTACCGGGAAACTGTTAAAGAAGATGTTAATCTTATGGAAGTTAGATGCTGTTGATGTGGAGATTGCGGAAACATTTTATTATCTGAATCCCATTCTGCTATTTGCAACGGTTGGATATGGGCAGCTAGATATTACATGCGCCGCTGTTCTTCTTTTGGCACTTTATTTTTATTCAAAAGATAAAATGGATGTGTTTGCGGTTATATTATCTGTTTCGATCGCGATGAAAAGTTTTCCCCTGTTGATACTGATTCCGCTGATTGTGCTTCGGGAAAAACGCTTTTTTTATATTTTGCGCTATACCATAGAAGGTATGCTGGCGCCTGTCCTGTTTCAGCTGGTGTATGGCGGGTCAGGGGCATGGAAAGAGATCCAGTCGCAGTATCATTTTGTTAATCGTCTGTTTGGTCATACGTTGACGCCGCAGATATCGCTGTTTTGTATGCTATATATTATAGTTTGTATCGTGTGTTATTGTCATGCCCCGATGAAGAAATATAAAAATATTCTTCTGTCCGGGATCGCGGTATATGCGGTGTTTGCAGTTTTTTCGATATGGTATCCACATTATCTGACGATATTTGCCGTCTTTTTGGCGTTGAGTATTTTACTTTTCGAGGACAAAAATAAATTTATGTCTGTTATGTCCTTAGTAACAATTGGCTATCTTGGATATTCGATGTGGCATTGGTATTACGATGAAAATTTTATGTTTTACCATGGTATTATGCTTTTGGGAACTCAATATGATATTTCTGAAATGACATTAAGCCGTTTTGTAGAGATGCATTTGCCTTTTGAACAGATGGAAATATTGATGTTCTCTGTTTTTGCTGCGGCTGTATTATTTATTACGGGTAAATCTGTTTATTCTATAGAAAAGACAGAGAGGGAAGGGACTGTCAACAATCTGCCCCTGTATAGAGGATATCTTTATTTGCAGACACTTCCGCTTTACCTGATTATCATTGTTTCTGTGGTAATGGTTCTATCTTTTTGAAAGAAGGGGCTCGTTTATCTGATTTAAATTGCAAAATAAAAGGGTGCCAGATAAAATTTGTGGAGAAAATTGAAAAAAGTACTTGCAATCTCAGCTAAAATATAATAGAATGAACAAGTGTCAAACAGATGGCTCGTTGGTCAAGCGGTTAAGACGCCGCCCTCTCAC
>CANSUS010000118.1 GCA_947650155.1 uncultured Lachnospiraceae bacterium | reverse complement strand
ATCAAAGCTGCTTTTTCGTTTGCACCACCTTCGATTCTTTCCTTAACGATTTGTGGAGATGTTTGGAGATATCTTTGTGACTGACTCTTTTCCGTTAGTGCAGTTGTCAGAACTTGCTGACATAGGTTCCAGTAAGAGGATATATGCCAATGAATATGTTGGAGAGGGGATTCCGTTTTATAGAAGTAAAGAAGTTAGGGAACTTGGAACAGGGTTAAAGCCGTCAATTGAGTTGTTTATTAAACCAGAAAGATATAATGAAATTAAAAAGAAGTATGGGGTTCCCAAAATAGGTGATATTCTAATTGCAGCAATTGGTGCTACAATTGGCTATACTTGGATTGTTGATACAGAATCTCCATTTTATTATAAAGATGGAAACTTGATTATTCTGTCTGTTAAAGATGGAGTAAATTCGAGCTTTCTTAATTATGTGTTGGGAATATTGATTGCCGATTTTAAGAATAAGGATGCGGCGGGAAGCGCTCAATTGGCATTGACAATAGAAAAACTTGAAAAGATGCAAGTTGTGAGTCCGGATATAGAACTTCAAAACCAATTTGCCATCTTCGTTCGCAAAGTAGAAAAACTGAAATCCACAACCCAACAATCCATTGACGAGCTTCAACTTCTGTTTGACAGCCTGATGCAGAAATATTTTGGCTAAAGCAGCCCTTGTTTACAATGTAATTACTATGCTGTATGATGAGAATTAAGAGCTTTTCCTATACTACTAGCAAGATAGTAGTAAACAAAATCAATTAGCAAATTAAATTTGGAGGTGTTCATAGTATGGGGAAAATACTTGGAATTGCAATAAAAAACTATGGTTCTTTAAAAAATATAAAAATGGGGAAATTGTTCAGCGATCAAACGGGAGATGAATTGGGCAATATGGTTGCAATTATTGGAGCTAGCGGAAATGGGAAAAGTACTCTTGCCGACGCATTTGGTTTTATCTCAGACTGTCTTTCTGCAGATGTTGAAACTGCCTGTGATGCTAATAATCGAGGCGGATATGATCATCTGGTTTCTCAAAATAGTAATGAACCTATTCACTTTGAAATTTATTATAAAGAAACATACAATTCGCGTCCTATCACATACGAATTAACAATCGCAAAAGACAAAATGGATAGACCCTATGTAAAAGAAGAACGACTTCGCCAACGCAGACCTGGAATCAAAAGAGGATGGCCGCTTTCTTTTCTTTATCTTATAGATGGCAAAGGATATGCATTCGAAGGGGTTGAGGGCGGTCAGGATGAAGATGGATCAGTCGTTGGTGATAAAAAAATCGTAGAACTTTCTGATACAAGAAAACTGGGAATTGTTACTTTAGGTGCGATGAAGCAGTATTCTCGTATCGAAATGTTTCTTGCTTTTTTAAAAAGCTGGTATCTTTGCTATTTTGCGCCTGATGCGGCGCGTCAAATTCAAACGGCTGCACCAGTTCAGTATTTAAACAGAACAGGAAGTAATTTAAATAATGTTGCTCAATATATGTATCGCGAGAATCCGGGCGAATTTAAGAAAATTCTTGCGGATATTCAAACAAAGATTCCAAATATCACAAAAATAGAACCGGTCAAACTACAAAATGGACAAATGGTATTGCAATTTTGGCAGCAGGGATTTGAACAGCCATTCTTTTCGCAGAGAATGTCTGATGGAACGTTGAAACTGTTTGCTTATTATTTGTTACTTCACGAGAGGAATCCTCGTCAACTTGTTTTTGTTGAAGAACCTGAAAATGGTTTGTATCATCAATACCTTGCAAACTTGGCAATTGAAATGAAAAGAAACGTGGGCACAGGGTTTTTAAAGCAGCTTTTTGTTACAACACATAGTCCTTTTTTTGTGAATGCATTATCTCCAGATCAAGTATGGGTTCTTGAAAAAGGTGCAGATGGTTTTTCAAACGCAAAGCAAGCGGCAAGTTATGATTTTGTTAAAGAGCTTGTTGACGAAGGCGCCTCCATGGGAGACCTTTGGTATAGCAAATACTTTGGGTAGGGGAGGAAGAACATATGCATTTCCAATTCTTGATTGAGGATCAATCGGGTGCTGCCTTAATTGAAGTACTGATGCAAAGGATTTCTTTGATAAATGGGGATATAACCTATAACTGTAAGCCATTTAAAGGGCTTGGAGGTTTTACGAAGAAAAATACAGTAAAGGAAACCAAAAGCGGCAAGCTGCTTAATGATTTGGCAACATATCTACGTGGTTTTAATAAAAGTCTCCAGTATATTTCGGCTGTGATCATTGTGGTACTTGATAACGATACACGTAATACAGATGAGTTTCTTTCGGAGCTAGACCGAGTTGCTCAGCAAAATATGATTACAGTGGATCATGTTTTTTGCATTGCGATTGAAGAAGTTGAGGCATGGCTACTGGGTGATGAAACCGCTATTCTGGCTGCGTATCCGTTAGCGAAAGTTCAGCAATTACGTACATATGTACAGGATAGTATCTGTGGCACATGGGAAGTCCTTGCAGATGTGGTTTATCCGGGTGGGGTATCAAAGTTGAAAAAAGAGTGTCCAACATATATTGAGATAGGTAAGTGTAAAAGTGAATGGGCACAGAAAATAGGTACTCATATGAATATAGAACATAATAATTCACCGAGCTTCAAACATTTTATAACAGAAATTACCAAGAGGCTATCTAATGTTTCTTGATTTTCCATGAACGAGATAAATATAATGAACCATTTGGCATATACCAAAACAGATATTAAACGCGTGATCTTATTTGAATCAAGGGTGGAGAGCAAAAAACGGGAGGATATCTGATCATGTCACTCAAAAATAAACTCAACCTAACCGATTCCGCCCAGCTTGCCAGCGCAGAGGAAAAAATAAGCAAGAAAAAGGCACTTTCTCTGTTTGAGAGTGGATATTTACACACACTGCAAGCCGGAACACTCGATAGTCTGATAAGCATGCACAAATATCTTTTTGAGGATATTTATGATTTTGCGGGCAAAGTAAGGGAAGTCAACCTTGCAAAAGGGAATTTTCGGTTTGCACCCGTTGCTTATCTGAACGAGGCGCTTAAAAATATTGAACAGATGCCGCAGACCACTTTTGATGAAATTGTCGAAAAGTATGTGGAGATGAATGTGGCGCATCCGTTTCGGGAAGGCAATGGCAGGGCAATGAGAATCTGGTTGGATTTGATGTTGCAGCAGGAACTGAAAATGGTGGTGGATTGGAGCTTGATCGATAAAGAGGACTATCTGCTTGCCATGGAGAGAAGTCCGATTAGAGATATTGAGATAAAGTATCTGCTGAGAAGAGCTTTGATTGATAGAATAAATGACCGTGAAGTGTATATGAAGGGAATAGATCACAGTTATTATTATGAGGGATATACTGCTTACAGGACAGAAGAACTATTGAACGAATGAGCCAATATGCGACGGAGACCACCCATGACCAATTTCGACTACCTAAAAAAAGAACCACAATTCGCCAGCTTCTCAGAGGTCGCCATATCTTCCGAAAAACTGCTCCCCATAGACCGCGAAGCCTGCGTCATCAACTGCCGCCGAGCGATGGAGTTTGCCATTAAATGGCTGTATTCGGTTGACGATTCCCTGCAAAAGCCTTATCAGGATAACTTACATAGTCTGATGAGTACGGAGGAGTTCCATGCACTCATAGACAGGAGTCTTTGGCAGCGGATGGATTTGATTCGCAAGATAGGCAATCGGGCGGCTCATGCCGGGGCGAAGATTACCTTTGACGAGGCGTCACTCTGTCTGCAAAATCTGTTTCTCTTTCTTGATTTCGTAGCCTGCTGTTACTCGAAGGATTATGAGGAGCGGCAGTTTGACGCTTCGCTTCTCAGAAAAGAAATGCCGGAAGAGACGGCTGTTCGTAGTGAGTTTGCGGACGTTGACCTGAGAGCCTTGATGGAGGAGAATAAGGCGTTAAAGGAAGAACTCACGAGGAGAAGAGAGGAAAAGAAGTCGGCATATGTGCCGAAGCCTTTGGATTTATCCGAATATAAGACCCGGAAAATCTATATTGACGAAATGCTTAAGGATGCGGGCTGGATTGAGGGCAAGAACTGGCTTAATGAGGTAGAAGTTGGCGGGATGCCGAATCCATCGGGAAAGGGACGCATTGATTATGTGCTCTATGACGATGCACAGAAACCCCTTGCCATTATAGAGGCAAAGAGCACCTGCGAGGATGTGGCCAGAGGGCGGCAGCAGGCAAAGCTTTATGCGGATAGTCTGGAGCGGAAATATAAGAGAAGACCGATTGTTTTTTTGACAAACGGTTTTGAGACAAGAATCGCAGACGGACAGTACCCGGAGAGGCAGGTGTCCGGGATTTATTCCAAGAGAGATCTGGAGAAATGGTTTAATCTGCGAAACTCGAGGATGTCGTTAAAAAACATTGTGGCGGATACAAAGATTGCGGGAAGATATTATCAGGCGGCGGCAATCCGGGCGATTTGCGACAGTTTTGATGAGAAAAACCGAAGGAAAGCGCTCCTTGTCATGGCGACAGGGTCGGGAAAGACCAGAACGGTGATTGCGCTCTGTAAGGCACTGATGGATGCGGGATGGATCAGAAACATCCTGTTTCTTGCTGACCGCAATTCTCTTGTCACACAGGCAAAGAGAAGTTTCGTCAATCAGTTCCCGGAGGAGTTGTCTGTTGCTAATGTGGTGGAGGAAAAGTCCAATTATCATGCCAGATGCGTCTTTTCCACCTATCAGACAATGATAAATCTAATTGATGACGCGATTGACCGGGAGGGGAGAATTTTTTCCTGCGGGCACTTTGATTTGATTATTTGTGATGAAGCGCACAGGTCCATTTACAATAAATATAGAGATATTTTTACTTATTTCGATGCTTTGCTGGTGGGACTGACGGCGACACCGAAGGAAGAAATTGATAAAAACACGTATGCTGTCTTTGATCTGGAAGATGGTGTGCCGACTTACGGTTACGATTTAGCGCAGGCTGTAAAGGACGGATATCTGGTTGATTATCTGTCGGTGGAATCAGAGGTAAAATTTATTGAGCAGGGGATTGCCTACGAAGAATTATCGACGGAAGACAAAGAGGAGTATGAGGCTACTTTTAAGGATGAGGACGGCAATTTCCCGGAAAGAATACAGTCGTCCGCAATTAACAAATGGCTTTTTAACGAGGATACGATCAGGCAGGTTCTTCACGTTGTGATGGGTGACGGATTGAAGGTTGACTACGGGGAGAAGTTAGGAAAAACGATTATTTTTGCGGTGAACCATAATCATGCGGAAAAAATTTATGAGATATTTAATAAAGAATATCCTCACTTGTCTAAGAACGGGCAGGATTTTGCGAGGGTGATTGACAATTACACGGCTTATGCGCAAAAGGCGATAGACGAGTTCGCTGAGGGGGGAAAATTACCGCAGATTGCGATTTCCGTGGATATGCTTGATACGGGGATTGATGTGCCGGAAGTGTTAAATCTCGTTTTTTTCAAGAAAGTGTTGAGTAAGGCAAAATTCTGGCAAATGATTGGCAGGGGCACCAGATTGTGTCCGGGACTGATAGATGGGGAGGACAAGCAGAAATTCTATATCTTTGATTTTTGTGGAAACTTTGTTTTTTTCAGGGTAAATGAGGGAAAACCGACGGCGAATCAGATGGCGTTACAGAGTGCGATTTTTAATCTGGAATTTCAGCTTGCCTATAAGCTGCAGGATGCCAGCCGTCAGGTGAAACGCCTGACTGCTTATCGGGAAAAGCTGGTTGAGACGATGAGCGGTAAAGTGCGGGAACTTAACAGAGAAAATTTCGCGGTAAAACAGCACTTGAAATATGTTGATTTGTATGCCGATGTGAAAGGCTATCAGTCTATCAGTTATGAAGATACGCAGGATGTGAAAGAAGAGCTTGCGCCGCTTATTTTGCCGGACGGGGACGACGCAGGCGCGGTGCGGTTTGATGCACTGATGTATGGGATGGAACTGGCTTACCTTTCGGATAAGCCGTATACAAGAGCAAAAAACGACTTGCAAAAACACGTGAAGGCAATAGCGGGTGTGGCTAATATCCCGGAGATACAGGTAAAGACGGATTTAATCCAGAGAATTTTACAGACAAGCTATGTGGATAATGCCGGAATCGATGAGTTTGAATATATGCGGGAGGAACTTCGCAGTCTGATGAAATATATTCCGCAGAAATCGGTTAAATACGAGACAAATTTTTCGGATGATATTTTATCTACGCAGTGGCATGAGGCGGAACTGGAAAACGACGATTTAAAGAATTATAAGGCAAAGGCGGAGTATTATATCCGCCAGAATCAGAATCATATTGCAATTGCGAAATTAAAGAGCAATAAGCCGCTGAGTGAATTTGATATCAGGTCTCTTGAAGAAATCCTCTGGGGAGAGCTTGGCACGAGGGAAGACTATGAGAGGGAGTACGGAAAGAAACCGCTTGGAGAATTTGTCCGCGAGATTATCGGACTTGATATGAAGGCGGCGAAGGAGGCATTTGCGGAATATCTGGATGGGACGAATATGGACAGCCGGCAGATTTACTTTGTCAATCAGATTGTAGAATACATTGTCCATAACGGTATGCTGAAGGATTTTTCTGTTTTACAGGAATCGCCCTTTACCGATAAGGGAAGTGTGGTGGAGATTTTTACGGACATGCATGTCTGGACAGGAATCCGAAAGGTAATTGAGCGGATAAATGCAAACGCAATGGTTTGATTTTT
The DNA here is from genome assembly GCA_947650155.1 of uncultured Lachnospiraceae bacterium. Lineage (GTDB taxonomy): Bacteria > Bacillota > Clostridia > Lachnospirales > Lachnospiraceae > RGIG3002. The sequence goes on along the minus strand of CANSUS010000118.1, from coordinate 114 downwards.
GCAGAGGGAAGGTTTTTCTGAATTATGAAGTGCTTTAAAAACTATACCCCCATCACGGCAATGCCCTACAGCCGCAGCGAGTCTTATGTGGAGATAGAGCCGTGCGCGGCATTA
>CANSUS010000117.1 GCA_947650155.1 uncultured Lachnospiraceae bacterium | reverse complement strand
CCAATAACTATATTTATTGTAATGATACAAAAGACTATCGCACAAATATATTTTCCGTTGATGCAAAAGGCACCGGAGCAGGCGGGGCGTTTATAACGGTAAAAGATATAATTCGTTTTTGGACTAATTTGCTGGACGGAAATCTAATCTCTAAATCATCTGTTTCAGATATGCTTAGCAAGCAGAGTGGAGATGGGAGCGATGCAGAAGAAGGGTACTATGGTTATGGCATGTGGATAATTGATAACCCCAATGGTAAAGACTTTGCGTATTTTCAAGGTTGTGATCCGGGAGTAAGCTTTCTATCCGAATACAATCCGAATAATGGGATTATTTCCGTTTTGGTGAGCAATTATGGAGATAATGTTTGGAAGGAAATGAGAAAAATCAGAGAGGTTCTTTACTGATTATGGAAACTGGATTTTTAGGAGAAGCATAGAGAGGAAATGACTGCAAGGCGTAACGTTTAGGAGGCTGGCTAATGTGATTTTGGTGAGAAACAGACTTATTTTACTAATAAAATAGATAGAAAGGGACATGGAGGAAGGCAATGATCAGAATGCAGCTTTGCAATGAAATAGAGAGGTATTTTACCGGCTTAAAAATACTGATTCAAAGTTATAACCAGCAAAACCTGTATGACATCAACATTCATTGCGAGAATTTATTTTTGAATTTGTTGAATCTTATCTATGGCTGGCACTTACAAAATTTGAATGTAGATTTCAGAAATGAACCAGGGGCCGATCTTGTAGATTATGATAATAAAATTTTAATTCAAGTTTCATCCACTTGCACCAAAAAGAAAATACAGTCGTCTATTCAAAAACTGATCAGTGAAAAATATAATGGCTTTCATTTCAAGTTTTTCTCTATTTATATGGATGCTCAGAAATGTAGGAAATACTGCTATAAATGCCCAAATTATATTTCTTTTGAACCGGAAACAGATATATTTGATTTGAATATATTGATAAAAAAGATAAAAGAAAGCGATATAGAAAAGTTAAAAAAAATCCATGAAATGGTGAGAAGGGAATTGGATTCACATTATGAAGAAAAATATCCTCTGACATGGTTTAAAAAGAAGATAAAAGAAAATGTTAAGAATATGGGAGAAAGATATTCTGACGAATTAGATATCGAGTTGGAAATGTATGATATTGTCAATGCAATGGAAAGAAATAGTAATTTTAAAAATACATTTCAGAGAGAATTTGAAAAAGTAAAAATCTCATGGGAAAATTTTAAACAGAGGGGTGGACAGGAAAAACAGGTTTATAGTAAAGCAGACAGCATAATAAAAGAGATGCAGAAATCTGTAAACGAATTGGTAAATGGATTAAGACATGAGAAGATAAAAGACTTTCTTTCAATCTATAAAGAATGGAATGCAGAATTGGGAAAATGCTTTAAGGAATATAACTTCAAGTCATTATATGAGTTATTTTGTTTCACGAATGCCCTGAAGAAATACGATAACTATTTAGCATCTGAAGCTATTGAGATTTTTGAAAAGAAGAATGTCCTTATTATAGGCAGTGCAGGTATAGGAAAATCACATTTTATGGCACATCATGCGTTGCGGAGAGTAAATGAAGATAAAGTAAGCCTGCTTCTATTAGGGCAGCTGTTTCGTGAAAAGATACATCCGAATCTGCAGATTAAAAAACAATTAGGCTTGTCAGAAAATGTGGATTTAAATGAAGTTTTTGGAGTAATGAATCATTGGGGAGAAGAACATAATGAGAATGCAATTGTGTTTTTTGATGCATTGAATGAAGGAGAAGGCGTAGATTTTTGGGAGGACTATTTATATGGAATGATAGAAGAGTTAAAGGAATATCCATATGTGTCGCTTGTGATAAGTATTCGTAGTACATATTGTAAAGAACATATGCTGAAGCGCATTACGGAAGAAAACGATTTTGCTAAAATCGAATTTGCAGGCTTTACAGACGTGAGTAAAGCAGTGGCACGGTTTTTTGCATATTACAATGTACCATACACCATTAATACAAGTATTATGGCGCAGTATAGAAATCCATTATTTCTAAAAATATATTGTAAGGGGTATGCAGAAGAAAGCAGAGATGATTATGGATTGGAATCCATATTAGAACGGTATTTTGATAAAATGAACAAAGACATCCGCAAAAAACGGAAAATAGAATTGTTCCCGCAAAGAAAGAACATGGTTTCATTGGTACTTGATATATTCATTGACTGCAGGATTGAGAAAGGACGTTCTTTGGTACAATATGATGAGGTTTTTGACAGGATGCTTCCCCTGTTAAAGAAATATAATATTTCTTTTAATATGCTGGACGAGCTGATTTGCGAAAATCTGCTGGAATGTATTACTGATGAAGAAGGGACATTTGTATATTTAACCTATGAAATGTTTGAGAACTATTTAATTGCCAAAAGAATTGTTAAAGAAAGTATAAAAAGGCTTCAGAATTGTGGAAAGTTAGATTGTGGGGAGTTAGTAAGGAAAGTATTTTCAAAAGAAAGCAAGTACCACGAATTAATCAGAAAAGACTATGGAGTGCTGGAAGCATTGGCTGTCATTTTGCCTGATTTGGACATGGCTGTTGAGTCGGCTGCCTGTGAAGTTTTTTATTGGCCCCCAAATTATGGCGACGGGAGTTTCGGTGGATTTGGATTATATGAGGACGCATTTTACGAAAGTATGTTATGGAGAAAGCCGGAGAGGATTAAAAAGATAGCACATTCTTATGTGATAAATGATTGCTTTGTGAAAATAACAGGGGATCCGTGGGTGTTTGACAGGTTTTTTAAGATGATATTGCAGACGGCTGTTGTAGAGCATCACATTTATAATGCAGATTTTTTAAACGATTTTTTGATGGGATTTAGTTTAAATGCTTTTAACCGTTATTGGACATCTTATATATCTCATGAATTTCATAAAAATCCGACTTTCCGGATGCTTTTAGACTGGGCATGGAATAGTGAAACTAACGGATTGGCGGATAACTTTTTTGCAATACAGGCATTGGCGGACGTGTTTGCATGGTTTTTAGCAAGTTTGAACCACAATGTCAGAGACATTGCCATGAAAACCCTGATGAGAATTTATAGGGGAAACCATACTATCATAAACAAACATTTGATCATGTTCCGATTTGTAAAGGACAGGTATATTCTGGAGGGAATTACGGCATCTGTTTATGGGGCAATGCTGAATAGTAAAGACTCTTCTCTGTTCTGTGAGACAGGAAAAATTTTGTACTGTTATTATGCCCAAATACCGGTCAACAGCATTTTGACGAGAAGTTATGTAGAGAATATTTTTTCTTATCTGGCGTTTCAGAAGATTGAAAACGAAAGGATAGCATTTGATAAAATTCCATGTAATGTTAATGATTACTATATCATTGATGAAGCGGAAATAGATAGAATACGAAATAAGGATATTCCGGGTTTTGAATGTATAAGAGAATTGGAAACATGGGGAATTGATTATGAAGAACTTCGGGAAGAAATGCTTTATGAGCATGATAAGCTGATTCGGAATTTAGAGAAAGACGTAAAGGACATTGAAATAGAAAAATCAGAGAGAGAGTATTTTTATACTGGAGAAGTAATTGACAGGATACCTTATGAGGACAGAATAAATGTGATTCATATGGTCATCAAAGAAGTATTTGACATGGGATATCATGAACTTGTATTTAGGGATAGAAATTTATATTATAGCGATAATGATGAGGATTCTATTGAATATAAATATGTGAGGATTGCGTTTGACAAAATATTGGATATCTATTTATCTTATAAGAAACAGATTTTGCACTTTAATTCGGAAAGGCCGATTCCGTTTCAGGGAATATGGCAGATCCCGTTTTACAGATGGATAGACCCTACAATGGATTACTTTAGCTGTTTTGAAACAAGGAGTGCGAACAGTACAGAGTATAAATTGACGGATATCATGAACAATATTGAAAATATTTTTTATGCAGAGGATTCAGAAAAACAGTGGATTTTGCTTAACACTATCAAATATTCTGATATGGAATTTCAGTCGAGAACTGCTGTGGGCTATTTGGTGAGTAAGCAAAAAATAAACGAATTCCAGAGGATATTGGAGGACACGAGGCATGACCCGTTTTGGTATGGTTTCGAGGATTTATATATCCGCGAATTGTATTGGTCCCCTGCATATCAGTATATTCAACGGGAAGCAAGAGAAAAAAGCGGATTGCCAGATGGAATGGAAAGAGTTTCGGAAGAGTATATTTGGGATATTGGAGATGGTTCCATGCATGAATTTATCTCTTTTAGTGTGGTTTCTCAGTATCTTATCAGAAAAATGGGTTTGGAAATAAAAGCGGGCAGCTTGAAATTATATAAAAAAGGCATTGTCGTGGCTAAAAGTTTATATGAGGAGACATATGCGGATATTTTGTTTATGCAGAAACAAATTTTGGCCGATTTTCTGAAAAAAGAAGGAAAATGTATTTTATGGCCTTTTTATGAGTCTGAGAGGAAATTAGTATATGTAATGTTTGATGGAGAGAACTTTAGTGCTGGCAGCGATGTTAATGATACATTAGGCATGCTGCTTGATATGCCGTTAAATGTTACGGATAAAGATGTTACAGTCAGTCAGCTTTTTAATCATACATCGGGTGTTCCGGATTATTTTGACAAAAGTGTTATGGATGAATAAAGGAGATAATGTTTGGAAGAAATGACAGCATATGCTGATAGCAAAATGAATACAAAGCGGAGGAAATGAGATGCATAAAATATCTCTTGATGAGTTTCTATCAGTTTTGTCCAGCTATCAAAATGAAGACGGGGGTTTTGGATACAATATCGAGTGCAACAATTGGAATCCTAATTCCTCGCCCTATACAGTATGCATTGCATTGGATTATCTGGATACGACAGGTAATTATGAAAGCAGTATAAAAAGCAAAATCATTGAAGGTATCGTCAAATACTTAAGTTCCGGGGCATATTTATTGGACGATGGCTGGGTGGGGATGCAGGGAATCCCCAGTAATAATGACTTCGCGCATATGCCCTGGTTTCATTTCGATTCCAGGAAAGCAGCAGAAGCAGATATTGGAGTGACTAAACGCCTTGCAGATTTCATCCTCAAACACGCAGACAGGGAAAGCGACATTTACTGCAGGGCAAAAGGATTGAAAGAACGATATAGACAATGCGGGCAGGTTCTTCTTCTTGGCTACCCCGATTACGATCCGGTGGCATTGAACATTAAAGCATTTGATCCTGCATCCTATCCATCCTGGCTGCCGCTGCCGGTGCATTTTGTCAATTCACCGGAAAGCAGTTTTTATCCGGAATGCAGACTCACTGTGGATAGGAATCTGGATACAATTGTTGCCTCGCTGCTCGGCACACAAGAGTTTCAGTTTCCTTCTTCCGAGGAACTTGATGCGTATGAACAAAGCAACCCCCATCCGGACGGCAGGCGGTGGTGTGTGGCGGAGCAGACAATTGGAAATTATTATTGGGGAAGTAATTTTATCATACGCGATTTAGATATATTGAGGAAGTTTGGCAGACTTGATTTTAATTTGCCTGTTCTAATACAATGAAAATAAGATTTGACCGGGAGGGAAGAAGGTATGGGAGACAGAACAATCAATTATGAGGAACTTGGATTTGGATTTCACACATTTAGAAAGGAAATCTGTGCGGAAATGGGTGAAGCTTTCTGGAATGAACTTGTGAAAGATATTGAGCTGCCTGACGTGAATTCTGAGTGCGGTTGCCAATGCCATAACATGTATCTGTTTATGAACCGATTGGAAGAAATGGCCGACTCTGAAACTTTGAAGAAAATATTATGCAAAGTAAGACATGGATTGAATCCGTCACAATGTGAAGGAACCCATGAAAAATTTTTGGAGATCGGTGATTTGGATGAATATCTTGGTGACGGTGAAGACGGAGTAGAAGAATTTGCCAGAATGAACCGTGAAAAAAAGGATTTTTACGGACAGGAGATCACAGATGAAGTTTTAGAGTTTATAAAACAAAATCCGAAAATGATATCTCCTGTAAGAAGAGGAAATAAATTGTATACAATGGCTTTCCCATATAATATGAAAGAGTATATAGAAGCTGACGATGAAAAAATGAAACGGTATTATGCATGCCATTGTCCTTTTGCAAGAGAATCCATCTTATCGGAAAATGTTGTGTCATCCGCTTTATGTAATTGCAGTTTAGGTCATATGATGAATTGTTACGAAGGGTTTATGGGCAGAGAAGTGAAAGGAAGGGTGATTCGTTCTGTGCTGAATGGAGATCTGACCTGTGAATATGAAATTGAAATACCGGATGACATTATGCAGAAATATGTCATTGCAGATCGGATTATTGCCATAAATTATTTTAATTATTATAAGGCATTTGCGCGATCAGGTATTATTGAGCTTCATGAAGGTTCTGTCAGCTGGATCATTCCACGTAAAGGAGAAAAAGGGCCGTCCCTTGCTTTTCGCATTCGTCTGAATGAAGAAAACACAGATGCCGAATTAACGGCTTTGGGACAGGGTATCCGAAAAGGCGTGGTGCCGCAGATGTGGATTGTGACGCCGGATGCGACTCCCACTAATATTATTGAAATTATGGAGCGGAACGGATTCAGGAATTTGTCGGGTGATGATGACGAACCGGCAATGTTGCTGCGGAAAAAAGATTTTCGACCATACAGAGAGGAAAACAGTCAGGTTACCTGCCGGAAAATTAGTACTATGGAAGATTTTAGATCATGGATAGATGTAGTGAATACGGCATTACATGGCTGGGATATGATCGATGCGGAGCATTATTTTACATGGGTGAATGAGGAATGTATCAATATTTACATAGCTGAGATCGATGGTGTCGCTGTTTCGACGTGTGCAACGATTCAAAATGAAAACACTGCTTCATTAGAGTTTGTAGCGACGCTGGAACAATATCGAAGAAGGAAAGCGGCAGCGCTGCTGTCGTCCTATGCAATAGAGGAATTGTTAAATAACGGCATAGAAACAGTAACACTTGCCGCATGTGGCAACAGTGTACATTTGTATAAGGGATTAGGGTTTAAAAAATATTTTAATAATATCATTATGAGGTATGAACTTTAGTATACTGCAAAGCAGAATTAAAATATTAAAATTTTTGGTAATGGATGACAAGGAGATCGATC
>CANSUS010000116.1 GCA_947650155.1 uncultured Lachnospiraceae bacterium | reverse complement strand
TTATTAGTTAGAGCCTTTCATCTGTTCTTCCTGCTTTTTGATCATTCTACGAACCATCTCACCGCCGATAGAACCAGCCTCTTTGGATGTTAAGTCACCGTTGTAACCTTCTTTTAAGTTCACACCTAATTCAGATGCTACCTCAGTTTTGAAACGATCCATAGCTGCTTTTGCTTCAGGCACTTCTACTCTATTTGATCTACTTCCACTTGCCATTTCTAATTCACCTCCATAAAAATTTTGTTCTGGCTTTTCATCTATTTCCAAGATAAGTGTCAAACATACACTTATCCCGGTTGGTTTTTCACCCAAGCCCTGTAAAAGAATGCTTCCGTTTTAAGTGTTTTGTTCTCGCTTATCTTGTTTTTATTATTAGCCAAATAAAAAGAATTATAATGGTAAGTTTTTCTTTTTTTATGGAAGTTCGTACCTTTTCTTTATATGCTCATATTCCATCATAAAAGCATCATTGTCTTTATCCTTTAAAGAATTCAGATATTCATGCGTTTCAAAATTATCTTCCTTAATCTGCATTACGCTGACTGCAATGTTGGAGCAATGATCAGAAATACGTTCAAAGCTTGTCGTAATATCTGAAAGAATAAAGCCCATTTCAATCGTACATTTCCCTTTTCTGAGACGCTTGATATGGCGCTTTTTCACTTCTGCATTCAAATGGTCGATCACTTCCTCCAAAGGTTCAATGTGAGCGGCCAGCTCGCAGTCCACTTCTTCAAACACTTTAATTGACGAATTAACGATATCCCTTACCGCCTGTACGAATACGGCAAGTTCTTCTGTCGCTTTGGATGAAAATTTTAATTCTTTGTTTTTCATTTCGCGGCATGCCTGCATAATATTCAAAGCATGATCGGAAATACGTTCAAAATCACCGATATTATGAAGAAGCAAAGATAAGGTCTGACTGTCTTTTTCCGAAAGATGCCTGCTGCTTAAACGTACCATGTAAGTTCCCAGTTCATCCTCATAAGCATCCACGTCATTTTCCAGTTTTTCCACCATCAATGCTTTTTCATCATCAAATTTGCCGATCAGATCCAGCGCAAGGAAAAGCGCGTCTTTCGCCGCATATGCCATCTGGTTCGTTACATCACGGCACTGGCTCGTCGCAAGTCCCGGCATATCCAGAAAACGGACATCCAGCTTCTTTACTGCTGCTCCCTGTACTTCCTTAGGTTCTTCCTCTGCCTGCAGTACTTCAGGTATTGTGATATATGCCAGCTTCTCCAAAACGGTAGAAAAGGGCAGCAATAACAGTGTCGCAGTAATATTAAAAATGCTATGGATAACAGCAATATCCGCCGGCCCTGCAGCATGTGTCCAGAACCCAAAATTCAGAATCCCATTTAAGAAATACACAATCCCCATAAATACGACCGTTCCGATCAGGTTAAAATACAAATGTACGAATGCCGCACGCTTTGCATTTTTATTTGCCCCTACAGAAGACAGCAACGCCGTGATACAGGTCCCAATATTCTGTCCCATAATAATAGGAAGAGCGGAAGAAAAAGTAATCGAACCTGTGACACAAAGCGCCTGTAAAATACCTACCGATGCGGAAGAACTTTGAATAATTGCCGTCAGAAGCGCGCCTGCTATCAGCCCCAGTACAGGATTGGAAAACATCGTAAGAATTCTCGTAAATTCAGGTACATCGGCAAGCGGCTTCACTGCACCGCTCATAGTATCCATGCCAAACATTAATACCGCAAATCCAATCAGTATCGTACCAATATCTTTTTTCCTCTCGCTTTTGGAAAACATAATGAAGCCCACGCCTATAATTGCCATAACAGGCGTAAAAGATGAAGGTTTTAAGAGATTGATAAAAATACTGTTTCCTTCCAGCCCTGCAAGACTTAAAATCCACGAAGTCACCGTCGTACCAACATTGGCGCCCATAATAATCCCAATCGCCTGCGACAGTTTCATAATCCCTGAATTCACAAATCCGACTACCATAACCGTCGTCGCCGAAGAAGACTGTATCACTGCTGTTACGCCTGCGCCAAGTAAAACTGCCTTGATCGGATTCGAGGTAAGATTCTCCAAAATACGCTCCAGCCTTCCTCCTGACGCTTTGGAAAGACCTTCTCCCATTACGTGCATGCCATATAAAAACAGTGCCAGACCGCCGACCATTGTCAATATGCTGAATATATCCATAACTTTTCATTCTCCATTTCAAATGATTTTATTTCAAAATAAGCTTTTCATAAAAATCAATAATTTCTTCAAAAAATGCCTGCTGTACTGCCTCATCCGCATTATAGATCTCATGCTTACTGCCTGTGACTATGACCATTTCCGCCGTTTTACACCGTTTTACAAACTTTTCCTGTCCTTTTGGGCGTACCATCGTATCATTTTCTGCCTGAAATAAAAGGACAGGAACCACGATTTTTTTTACATTGTCCAGCGCAACTGCCTTTTCCTGTGCCAGAAGGCTCGCCAATGCCCACGAATAAGTGCCCCCGCTCGTATGACACTTCACATTTTCCTCTCTTCTTTTTACGATATATCGAAATCGTGCTTCAGAAAGGCTGCAGCTTTCCTCAAACTTCTCTTTTCCATTATAGCCATGCTGCCCTATTGCATATTCCGCGCCCTTTTTTCTTTTTATTTGCAGCCTTGCCACAAATTTGGCAAGCCAAACTGGAAGTACTCCCATATTTATGGAAAACATCGGCGCGCTGAGCACTGCCCCGTCAAAAAGTTCCGGAAATTCTTCCAATGTCAGGGCGCCTATGGCGCCGCCCATAGAATGTGCATATAAAAAACAGGGATTTTCTCCGTTGGCCGGTATCACTATTTTTTGTACAAAAGTATAAAGATCCTGCACATATTCCTCATAAGAACCAATATGGATCTTTTCCGTCCCTTCCACTGCCCTTGCCGACTCACCGTGACCTCTGTGTTCTATAAAAAATACAGAATAACCCGCCCTTAAAAACAAATAGATCCATTCGCTGTATTTTGCTGCAAATTCAGAAAAGCCGTGAGAAATAACAATTCCCGCTTTTGCATCGGGAAGCGCATACTGATAATAGGCAATCCTGCTTCCATCCGCCGCCTCAAAAGTTCCCCTGATCTCATGCCCTTTTAAAAATGGTTCGACAATAGTCTCCATTTTCTTTTCAAAATCCCCTTCTGATAAATAAAAAGAGAAATTACGGACCCGGTTTCTGTCCAAATATCTTTTTTTCATATGTACCTTCACTTACTCCTGATGTTTTTTATTTAACAGATAAGAAATGACATCCCGCCTCGTAATGATCCCAATAAACCGGTTCATACCGTCCGTAACGGGAACAAAATTCTGATTCATTACTTTATTCAGCAGATCTTCCATATTGGCCTCTGCGCTTACCGGAAGATTATCTCTGTTTCGAGGCACTTCTCCTATCGAGATATCTTCTGCATCTCTTAAGTTCAGATCATATCTGCTCTTGATCTCCCAAAGCAGATCCCCCTCCGTCACGGTTCCTATGTATTCCCCTGTCTTTCTGGAAATCAATGGAACTGCGCTGTACCGGTGATTTTCCATTTTTTCAAGCGCCTGCCTTACAGAATCACTGTCGTATAAGTAAGCCACCGCACTCTTGGGTGTTAAAAAAAACAATATATTCATCTCTAAGTCCGAACCTTTCTTTCAACCATACTATCCAGGCTTATCTTCTGTATACAATCCCCTCTGCTACTTTATCCGCCTCTTCCCGTCCTCTTAAATAGGAAAGCACTGCAAGTCCGAAGTCAATAGCGCATCCCATTCCTCTTGCCGTAATAATAAAATCAGATATCTCACAGGGATTTTTACTTACCTTTGCCCCCTCTAAGTGGCTTTCAAAAGTCGGATAAGAACATGCATTTCTTCCCTTTAACATGCCTTTGTGCCCTAAAATACTCGGAGCTGCACAGATTGCCCCGATCGCCTTTTTCTGCTCATAAAATCTTTCAAGCTGCGTCATCAGAAGATCACATTTTTCCAGATTAATTGTCCCGGGCATTCCTCCCGGAAGCAGGATCATTTTTGTCCGGTCAAAATCCACTTCTTCTATTAGACAGTCCATTTCCACTGTAATTTTGTGGGAGCCTGTCACCTTTCTTTCCCCGGTAATGGATACCATGCTCACATCCACCTCCGCTCTGCGCAGAATATCAATTACTGCAAGCGCTTCCACCTCCTCATAGCCTGTCCCAAAAAACATACATACTTCACTCATAGTCTGTTCCTTTCCTGATATTTTATATCTCATAGTTTTTTTACTCGATAAAATCACAATTCACATTCAGTATACCATTCTTTTTTCTCAAATGCATGAACTATCTGTAAAAAATAAAATCATTTTTTATTGACTACTATAGTCGGCAGTGCCATTTCACTATACTGGGTAGAAATAATCTCACTTTGAGAAATCCGGGAATAAATCCCTCTGAATTTTCCATTATATACAAACATTCCGGTCAGATTACTGTAATTCATAATTTCCGCATCCCTTCGCTTCATCAGATCAATATTAGGCGTCTCGTACGGACGGCAGAACTCCTGCAAAAGATAATGATTTCCTGTCGCTGCGTCTACTTTCTCTTTCCATTCCTCCTGCCCGTATTCTACTCCCGCATACACTCCCATAGAACCATAGGAATCTTCCGGTTTAATTATCCACCGTTCCCTGTTTTGTATTACCTGGTCATAGTCAAAATTTCCAGCCTCAAGACTGGCAGTGAAAGGTACGTGCTTTTTTACAAATTCCCTTTCCTCTTCCGATAAAAAGCGCTGTGTCACAGGATCGTGAAGAATTTTAAATAAAACCTTATTATGGACGATCTGTGTCCTGAATTCTCCTATCAGGCAGACTGCCCCGTCTTTTACTGCCTGTATCAATGCCTGTACCTCATCATAGTGTTTCATAATGTCACTTGTCACTGCACGGCGGTAAACGGCGTTGATTTCCATACCGTCTTTACTGTACAATGTATTGTCCAGATAAGTCAATTCCCTGATCTCACAGATCCGGGCAGAAATTCCTTTTGCCTCAAACCGCTCTTTAAAGATTTTAAATTCCTGCTCTGTCGCATTTTCCATAAAATCCACAATTGCGATTCCCGGCACTTTATCCTTTCCTGTATTTCCGGCAAACTCCTTATAAATTTTCAGAAATTCTTCTACCCATGTATCAAACAGCTCAAAAGTTTCCATTTCATATTTTTCTTCAAAGACACCATACGCTTTTGTAAGCCTGACCGCCTTATTCAGTTCCCTGTCCTCATTCATTGCGCTTGTGCCGTCTGTATTAAATTCGCAAAATTTAAAATCACCTGTATCCTCGTAATAAAAAATATCAATCCTTGCAATCGGAATATTACTCTCATATGTCTTTTTTCTAAGAATCAGCTCTTCCAGTTCTTTTTCAAAGCCAAATAATTTTCGATATTCTGCATCCTCAAAATATCGTTGTATTATCTTATCAAAAATCCCATACAGATCCCCAATTGCTTTTTCAAAGATCCGGATATCCTCCTTTGTGAATATTTTGGGAATATATAATGTTCTGACACATCTTCCATGATACTTTGCCGTGGAATTTCTGATATAAGAAAGCGCCCGGCCTGCGGAAAGGAAGTCTTCTTCTCTGTCCTCTTCCATGCCTTCCATATATTCTCTGTTTATGATTGCAAGTTCTCTCCGATAAGCTGTACTCTCCGCTGATTTCGCTTTCTCCGTACACTGATCCGTTTTACACTGCATGGCTTAGTTCCTCCATCTTTTCCATCATACATCCAATATACCGCACTGTCTCCGGTGAAAGGTGCGCCTGAATCTCCAGCACCAGTTTTTCTATAATTTCCGCCGCTGTTTTTCCATAAGCCATTCCCTGACTTCCCTGGTCAATCAAAGACTGCTTCGCTATATCAATATCTTTTTTGGTCACCTTTCCAAAGAAATGTGTTAGATTCTCCCGTATTTCTTCCGAATAAAAGATGGTTTTGACCAACGCTGCATATGACAATGCAAAAGGAAGTTCCATGCTATCGCCCGAACGGATCTCAATATATTTCTTTAATCTCACATCAGGAAAAAACATGGATAACAAATGCTCTATTTCTTCCTCTGTCATTTCTCTGTCGTCATAAATCTCTTTTGCTTTTTTATTACCGGTATATACCGCCTCTCCCTTCCTGTCTAAAACAAGAATCGGCGGATTCTCATACAAGTATTCCGCATATGCCCTGTATCCAAACTCTTCCTGAAAAGTCTGTGGAAAAATTCCGCATCGCACCGGGTCCGTATGCTGCCATATAAAGGTCCGCACCATCCTCTTTTTTGACTGTTCTCCTTCAAAAACCGGACTATTATCCGTAAGCAGGGCAAAGACAGGAGAAAGAATGCATGCAAGGCGGTATTTTTCCACAAAATCGGCCTCGTCTGTATAATCTATAGATACTTGTACGGAAGCCGTAGCACGCATCATATTTTTACCCATTGTTCCCGTTTTTTCAAAATATGCATTCATATATTCATATCTTTTTTTGGGAATCAATTCTAGATTTTCCGCCTTTTGAAAAGGATGATAGCCTTTATTTACAAGATGAAAACCCCGATTTTTTAAAAAATACTCCATTTTTTCCTGAAATTCCAGATAAATCTTTTCAATTTCTTCTATACTGTCCTTAGGAGATACGCTGATTTCCAACTGGGAAGCCGGTTCTAAAGTAACGGAGTAATCATCATTGTAAAATCCAAGCAGATGTCCTTCCTCATAATAAGGAATCTCTGACTCTGTCCGCATTTGTTCCAACATGTGGACCAATTCTTCATAATGTATGGAATTTCCGTTTTCATCAAGAACAAAATGTTCTATTTCCATACCGGTTTTCATACATTCATCGCACTTTTCTCCTGATTTGAAGTAGTGAACTATTTTTTCTATATTATTTTGGTTCATATTTGCTCCCATGTCTTCTGTTCATTCTCTATTATAGTTTGACGCAAGCGCCTTAAAATTATCCATATCCGCCAGTGATATTCAGCTGCTTTTTGCTCATGTGAGATAAAGAAGTAAAAGAAGTGTAAAAAATTTTACCGTTCCCTGTCCGGCTGACTGCCGGACGGGTCGGGCTTTAGTCGGGCAGTTCTACCTTGCCGACAAAAGAGTAATAGATTTCGATTTCCTGTCTGCGGAGCTTC
>CANSUS010000115.1 GCA_947650155.1 uncultured Lachnospiraceae bacterium | reverse complement strand
TTCTGTTATATGCTCTATCACATAAATATTTCTTCCTTCATTGCTCATCGGTGATACAGTTTCCTTGTTTTGTCTCATTTTTTCTCCTCCTATTGACATCTCACAAATCGCTGATACAATTATAACGACAATACAAATGTCTCACAGAATAATAGCATACCCTATTCAAAAAATCAAGTGGGAAGAAAGGAAAGATAACATGACACTTACCCAAAAACGTATTCTTATTTTATGCATCATCATTGTTGCAGCAGTAATCTTAGGACGGCTCGCCGTAAGAGCGGTTATGAACCTCCTGCTTGGCGGCACCATGTTTGGAGGTAACTTCCTATGAGCAAAGAAAAGAAAACAAAAAAGAAAGGCAGAATTATGTGGGGATTTATCTATGTCGTTACGTTTATCATTGCTTTTAGCGGGTCAGTCGCATTTAAGATGAAATATAACCCGTTTGGCAAAGAATTTTCAGTTGATTGGAATGATTCAGTTGGTATAGTACATACTGATATTTCTTATGGCAGCGGCGAAGCAAACAAATTTGACCTTTATGTTCCAGCAGACGATTCCAGGGAAAATTATGGTTTGATTGTATATCTCCATGCTGGCGGTTTTACAGGCGGGGATAAGTCGGGCGATGCCAAGATACTTGAATGGCTCTGCTCTAAGGGGTATGTGACCGCAGGCATTAATTATACCCTATTCAGTGAAAAGAACCCCGATGCAAACGTGTATAAGCAGTCAGTGGAAATCAAAGAAAGTATGCCCTATGTGATTGCGGAAGCAGAAAAACTTGGCTACCATATCAATGAAATGTCAATCGGCGGCGGCTCGGCAGGTCATGCTCTGGCAATGATATATGCCTATCGTGATGCAGACGAATCTCCCGTGCCAGTCAAAATGACTTTTGGGGCAGTCGGCCCCTCCTGTTTTTATGTGGAGGATTGGATTAACATGGGAACAAATCCCAATAAGCCTGTCCTATTTGACCAAAACGGGGATTATCAGGGTATTGCTGATTTATTTTATGTAATGTCGGGAAATGAAATTACAAACGATATGTTTAAAACCGGCGAGTATAAAGAGTCAGTGAAAAATATTTCCGCTGAAATGTGGATAAATGAAAACTCAGTCCCTACTGTTGTGGCATACGGTTCATGGGATAGGGTACAGCCATTCAGAGCCTCCCTTAAACTGAAGCAGGCGCTGGAAAATAGTGGCATAGACTATCAATATTTCGAGATGAAGCATTCAGGACACGGCTTACAAAATGACAGTAAGATGTATGCACAATATATGCGGAAAGTACTGGAATATCTTGATATTTATATGCCTGTAAAATAATAAAATCAGTTTTTCTGTGCCTATCGGCTGCAGTCGCTGCAATCTTGGGAAGCTTTACCGCAGGAATTTTGGCAGAGAAATTAAAAATCCATAAATTATCTTTCCTGCTTGCAGCTCTTGGTATTTTTATTATCCCTGCCGGCATTGTTTTCCTTTTGCCAGTGAATGCCATGATAAAGTATGGCGTTACGGTTGTATCATTTTGCGGTATGCAGGCTGTTATCAGTATATTTTCTATTTTTGCTGTTTCCCTCATACAGCAGAGGACGCCAAATCATTTAATAGGAAAAGTGATGGCTTATACATCAACGGTTACTTTGTGTGTTCAGCCCATAGGACAAATCGTGTACGGTTTTTTGTTTGACAGATTTTACAGTGCCGTATATTTTGTCTTAATCCCGACTGGCATCATAGTTTGCATTGTAGGATTATCTGCAATAAGCTTCTTTAAAAATATAGAAAGGGAACAGCAGGAGGTGTCGGCATGAAGCGGGAAAAGTGATTGCGTGAAGATACGGTACTGGAGAAATTCCCCCAATGAAACCACATCATATTTTTTCATCCGGAATTTCTCCATTTCTTTTCAAATAGAAAAAACCATATGCCGGAATGTTCACGCCGGATGCTGCCATCCTTTTGCCAGATATCATATCTGTATATATCCCATCATTTTCATTAATCCATGCTGTTTTGTCATATTCACTGAAGTTAAATATCCCCAGCATCTTTTCCCCTTCATAATATCTTCCAATGCATAATACGCTGGCGTCATACGTTTCAACTGTCCATGTGTCCGCATGACAAACAAACACCTTTTCCGATTTCCTGATTTTTTCCAACTGCCCCAGTCTCTTAAAAATCCGACCTGACACACTGGTTTTATCTTTGATCTGCCCTACCAGTTTCCAGTCTAAAGCTCCCCGATGGATGTATCTTGAATCACATGCTTTTCTTGGATTATCCTTATAAGTATAGTCGTTGATCTGCCCAATTTCATCACCGCTATAAAGTACTGGAATTCCCGACTGCATAAACATATACGCATGGAGCATCACATCCATCCTGACTGCTCTTTCCATAGCTTCACTATCCTGTTCAAATCCGGCTTTTTCAACACCGCACATGGAAGCTGTTGTCCCACAAAATCGGGCATCTCCCATAGCGGGATCAGCATTATACAATTCGCCCCGGCTGTTGCTTCCTCCCTCATACCCTTGGAAATAATTATTCAAATATTGTTTATGGGAACGTTCTTTCATCCCTTCATAAGACAGTTCCCCATAGTCCAATCCCCATCCAATGTCATCATGACAGCGCAAATAGTTCAAAAACACATATTCTTTCGGCAGACTGCTCACAATATCCAACTGCTTTTTTAACAAACGCACATCCCGCGTTGCCACAGTATGCCATGTTGTCGCCATCGTTGTCACATTATAAAGCATATGGCATTCCGGTTTTTCCACTGTTCCAAAATATGGCACAACTTTCTCCGGTTCCATAACAACTTCACCAAGCAGCAGCACACCCGGACAAACAATTTCGCTGATGATACGCATCATCCTGACAATCATATGCACCTGAGGAAGATTCCTGCATTGTGTATTCAGTTCCTTCCAAATATAAGGAACTGCATCTATCCGTATAATATCAATACCCCTGTTTGCCAGATAGAGGAAATTGTACATCATTTCATTAAATACCCTTGGATTTTTATAGTTCAAATCCCATTGGTACGGATAAAATGATGTCATTACAAAATGTCCTGCATCCGGAAGCCAGGTAAAGTTGCCCGGCGCTGTCGTGGGAAATACCTGCGGCACTGTTTTTTCATACAGAGATGGTATATAATCATTATGAAAGAAAAAATAACGGCTCATGTATTCTCCATCCCCCTGACGTGCCTTTTTTGCCCATTCGTGATCCTCTGAAGTATGGTTCATGACAAAATCCATGCACACATTAATACCCTTTTTATGGCAGGCATCTGTCAGGTTTTCCAAATCTTCCATAGTACCAAGCCTTTCCTGCACTTTTCTGAAATCTGACACCGCATAGCCGCCATCTGAACGATCCAGCGGCGTATCAAGGAATGGCAGTAAATGGATATAATTAACCTGACACTGCTCGATATAATCCAGCTTATCTTCCACCCCCTTCATGTTCCCTGCAAAGTTATCGATATAAAACATCATACCCAACATATCATTCCGACGATACCATTCTTTATCAGACTCTCGTTTTTGGTCGCTGCTTTTTAAATTCCTGTTTCTATCCAAATAGAATTGGCGCATTTTGTCGCACAACTCTGTGAACATAGAGTCATTATGATACAGCTCCATATAAAGCCAGCGCAGCTCATTGTGATGATTCGCCAGTTTCTCCAAAAAAATCTTTTCCTCTATCATTATCCACTACTTTCTATACGTTCCATCTAACATATTTTTCTGCAATTTTATTCTTAATTTTGCCCAATATTTACTCTGAAATTTTATTATATATCATCTGCAAGTTATTTTCTTTTACGAAAAGCCCTTGGCTTAATCCGTCATCAATATATGTTCCTTCAGTTTTTCTATCAATTATCTTATTGCACAAATCAATATATCTCTCAAAAATACTCACTGCAACCGGTAGTTTATGATGAGATGGCAAAATCAGTTCCCCATCATTTTCCATATAAAACTTCTGTATCTTCTCTACTGATTTTTTATACTCTGATACACTGGTTGAATGGTCAAAACCTAATAACACACCCTCTTCGCAAATCATATCGCCAGTAAAAAGGCTCTTCGTTTTTTCATCAAACAAGCAGATGCTTCCTCTTGTATGCCCCGGTGTCTCTAAAAAAGAACTTTGCGGTTACCAAGTTCAAAGAAATTTTCCGCCGGAAGCCTAATATACCTGCACTTTTTTACATGGATGCCCTTTTCCATATCTTTATTTAGCCGTGGTATTTTTAACAATAATCGAACCGGCAAAGACCGTTCCATATAATGTTCCATCATATTTTTCAAATAATTATAATCAGAATGCTGCCCTGCGGTTTCCCAATCCGCCTCTGAAAGGTAAGCTTCCCCTATATCCCCATTTCCTCCAATATGGTCAAAATGTCCATGTGTATTTACAAGAATAATCGGCAGCGAAGTGACCTTCCTTGCATATTGAAGCGCTCCTGTAATGGAATAACCCGTATCAATAAGCATTGCCTTTTCCTCACCCACAATCAAAAACATATAAACATTCGCAACACCCAGCCAATAATACTTAATCTGATAAATTCCATCTGCAATTTTAATTATGCCATTTTTATTCATAATCTGCCTCTTTTCTTTTTATTGTATGGTATAAAAATACTTGTGGATGGTATTGAATCATCTTATTAATTATCTCTCTGTTCCTCACAACATACCTCCTCTAAAAAACCGGCTAAAATTTCCTTATAACGTTCTACATCACAGATGCTGTAAGCGTGCCCTCTGGAAGGAAAAACCTCCAACCGCGATTTAGGATTTTTGCAGACCTTGAAAATAGCTTCTGCATCCGAAACCGGAACTGCCTGATCCGCATCTCCGTGGATAATACAAATCGGAACCTCTGAATTTTCCACTGCCTTAATTGGGTTGTTCTCTTTCATATGCAGCCCCAATGAATCCGCCTTACGGATAATTGATGATTTTAAGAATGGGTTAGGCAGTGGAACCATACTCTTCCATACATACACTGCACCTTCCAATGCCCTTGCAGGACCACAGTCCTCAATCACACCGTCAATTTTATCACTAAGCAGCAGTGCATTCATACAGCTCATCGCCCCCATTGATACCCCATGCAGCACGATCTTCTCATTTTTTCCACACTTTTCTTTTACCCAGTTAATCAATACAGCAACATCACTTGCTTCCAGTTCTCCAAAACCACCATTCGGCGCATCACTTTCCCCAAAACACCGTTCGTCAAACAACAGCGTAGAAAATCCCAGGCTGCGGAATAACTCTGCATATGGTACTGACGCATATCGGTTCTGTCCAAAACCATGCGCCAATATCACACATCCCCTTGCATGTTCCTGCTTATGGTATACTGCCGGAATCCCCACGCCATTATTTTTCAGAATAAACTTTTCCGCATCCCATTTTTCATAATCTGCATAATCTGCACCTGCATACATAGTATGTTTTGATGCAAATTCCCTGACATCACTTTCTATCACCTGCTCCCTGCTTGGGCGGAATCTTAATGGCGGTGTAACAAGCAGGGTACCACAAAATTCAGACAGCACAAAAGAAACAGCAAAATATAATATGATCAAAATAATAATTACCGCAATTGCTGATTTCATCTTTACTCCCATCTGTCTGCTTTAGCAGACACTCAAATCAATAGTTGAAAATTTTAATTTTCAACCTTTCATCCCTTAAAAATCATTTGCACAAAATCGCAAAAACACTTCCTCCATACATTCCATTCATGCTTTCCATGATATACTTTACGGACATTTACTATCCGGTATTTTTCCAAGAGCCTGTCATCTTTTTCAAAATATTCAAAATAAATATCCTCGTCCCCCATTGCACGGAAAAATAACTTCTTTCCGTCCGCAAAGCGTAGGAGCTTCTCTTCGCTAACATGCATTGTGCTGCCAGTCATGATATCCTGTACAAACCCACTGAACACTCCTACATAATCAAATAATTCAGGATATGAAAATGACAGCATGGAGGTCTGCAGGCTCCCCATAGACAACCCTGCCATTCCCCTGTGTTCTTTATCCGCAAAGGTTCGATAATGAGAATCTACATATGGAATCATTTCATTCCTGATAAGTTCCGGCAGCCTCCCTACGTCAAGTGTGATCCCTGTTTCATCCTCTATGTAATACATCCCATTGCACATAACAACGATTGCCGGTACTGCCTTATTCTCAGCAATCAGAGTATCATAAATAAAATTGATTTTACCCTGATAAAACCATACCATCTCGTTTTCGCCATGCCCATGCTGCAGATAAAGCACTGGATACCTCTTCTGAAGATCTGTTTCATATCCAGCCGGAAGATAAACTGCAAACCGCTCTAACCTGCCAGTTACCTTACTATCAATATAATTTATATTGATAGAACCATGCTCGGAACTTTCTATTGGAATATCCTGTATTTCACTTTGAATCTCCACATAATTAATAGCACGGTTATTTCCATAACCGATTGGTAAAAAAGGAGACAGGCTTTCACTCCCATCTACGAATAAGCTAACCCCGATCAACCCGGTTCCAAGCTGAAAAGTACCCTTGAAAAAATCCCCTTCTTTATTCAGTATAAATTCTTCTCCCCAAATAGTAACAAGCTTTACCTGTGATGCATATGGATAATACAATCGAAAACTTACACTCCCATCTGCCAACACCTCATATGGCGCCCCTAAATACTGGTCTTTGTTACGATGAATCAACAGTTGCTCATCTGCCACCCCATACTTTAATTCATTGTTTGATAATAAACTGGTCTTTCCCCATTCCAAATTTCCCATAATATCCCTCCATCAATTCGTCTTACGCCTTGCTTCCAGTTCTTTTTGGATAGCCGGAAATTTTTTGTCTAAATCATAAAACAACATCAATACCACAACACATCCACAACAAAATGCCGGTATATAGTTAAATGCAGAATTTACAGCTAAAACTGCACTCTCTGTCTGCACTTGTGCCGCCCCATTATAGCCGCCAAAGTCAATGATCCATCCAAGAAGAACCGTCGATAGACCTTGTGCTATTTTAGTCGCAAAAGTCATTGCCGACACTCCTACCCCTTCGGCTTTCTGCCCTACTTTCCACTCTCCATAATCAATTGTATCTGCCACTAATGCATAAAAAACTGCACCTGCAAAGCCTGCACCTATTCCTTTCATGCCCGCAAATACAATCGCACTCGGTAATGATGGCGGAAGGAATCCCTGAAACAATGCTGACAGTGAAATTAGCCCCATGCCAACCAGAATGATATTCCTCTTCCCGATTTTGGGTACAAAGATAATTGCAACAAATAAAAATACTAACTGCGTAATCGACATCACATTGGCAAAAGATGCATAATACGCTGTATCTCCTAAAACACCTTTCGCGTAATACATTCCCGCACCGCCAAGAATACTTGTTGAAAACAGTCCGAAAAAGACACACCCTATTGCCCAATGTCATTAAGTTAAGCCAACAATTAAAATCTCTGTATCAGAATAATATG
>CANSUS010000114.1 GCA_947650155.1 uncultured Lachnospiraceae bacterium | reverse complement strand
TGAGGAATATTTTTCACTGGTTCGTTGACGAGGGCATGAGCAAGTTAGGCATTACAAAGAAGCTGACCGAAATGGGAGTACCCACACCCACCGAATACAAGCACAGCAAGGGCTTGTATTTACAGACACCGAGGATAAGCAAAAATGACGGTATGTGGGCGATAACCACTGTCTGTACTATCCTTAAAAATGAAATGTATATAGGGAACATGGTACAGGGGAAACAGCGGGTAATCAGCTACAAAGTGCATGAGAAGATTGCACCGCCTAAAGAAGAATGGTTCATTGTGGAAAACACCCACGAAGCAATCATTGACCGGGAAACATTCGACAAGGCGCAGCGGTTACAGGAACGGGACACCCGCACAGCACCGGGCAAGAAACAGCTTTATCTTTTTTCCGGCTTGCTAAGATGTGCGGACTGCCAACACTCCATGACAAGAAAGACGTGCAGCAAGCCAAACAAGACCTATGTTTATTATGTTTGCAGTACATACGTCTTTAAGTCAAAGGACAAATGCACCCGGCACGTCATAAAGGAAGAAGTCTTACACGAAGCAGTATTGAAAGCCGTACAGGCGCAAATCTCCCTTGTGGGGGATATGGCAGAGGTAGTAAAAGAGATCAACAACACTTCTACCGTCTGCACCCAATCAAAGCGGTTACAGCAGCTTTTGAAAGACCGCAGCAAGGAGCTTGAAAAACTTACCTGCGTTACAGATAACCTTTATATGGACTGGAAATGTGGGGACATAACCCGTGCTGAATACGTTAGAATGAAAGCCAAGTTTGAACAGCAGGCAGAGCAGGTAAAAGGCATAATCGCCAACCTGCAAACGGAAATTCAGCTATCAGAAAAGGGCGTAGGAAACGACAACCCTTATCTGACAACATTCTTGAAACATGAGAATGTAAAAAGCCTTGACCGTGGGCTTTTGGTAGAATTGATTGATACTATATACGTCCACGAAAACAACGAGATTACAATTCAATTTAACTTTGCCGACCAACACAAGCGTATTGTTGAGTTTATCGAAAACAACCAACATAACCTTGAACTGATAAAGTCCAACAACGCCGTGTAACGATTAGCGGCGTGTTGGTATCAAATCTTTAGGCAAAGTTGTCTATAAATCTATGCACCATTCCGTCCAAGCAGCCCATACATACCGTTTTCGATTGTGAGGGAAATGTCTTTTAGAACTGCATTTTCCCCATAACTTTTTTTCAATTCTGTTATTTCGATTTGCATAAAAAAACTCTCCTTTCAACGTTTCCTAACGTTTGTGATAAGGAGAGTTTAACAGGGATTTGTCTACATTCCGTCACAATGCAGATAAATTTTCAGTTTTTATTTTTACTGTCACCCTTGCGCCTTTTCCCGGCGCATTATCAAGCTGGATAAAACCGCCATGTTTTTCTGAAAGCATTTTACATATGGATAAGCCGATACCAAAATGAGACTTTGGAGATTTCCCTTTGTAAAAATAGTTTGTTGCTTCTGCAAGGTCTTTCTGCGAAAAGCCTTTGCCATCGTCGGTTATCCTAACTATAAGAAACGGCTGTAAAAAAGAAATGTCTACTTCAATTTTTTCTTTACAGTATCGCAGGGCATTAGAAATAATATTTTCTATGATACGGAATACCGCCGCCGTAGAAAGGACGACGGTTTGCTGTGGAAGCTCTGAGGATACACATATTTTTTTAGTAGTTTGTTTGTCAATGATAGAAAGCTGGGAAACAATTTCTTCTTTAAAATCGCTCAATGATACTTCTTGATATTCTAAACGCATATCCTCTAAGGTTTGAATTTCATGGACGGAATCTGCGTATTCCTCTAATCTGCTTGCTGCTTGATGAATATATACCGCAATTTCCCGTGTTCCGTCCTCTGTGAGAGTCCCTTTCCCTGTATTCTTATCCAAATATTCACTATATCCCTTAATTACTGTGATCGGCGTCCGCAGATCATGGGATATGCTCGCATTGATTTTTCTTCTTTCTTCCACTAAATTCCACATATAACGGTTATTCCTAACCAATTCCCTGCGCATAAGTTCAAATGCGCTGCAAAGTTTACCTAATTCATCATGCTTTTGGTAATCTATTGTAAAATCCAAATCATTGTTTGAAATATGGTCAATTCCCTGCTGCAATGCTTTTAAAGGTTCTTTTAACTTGATATGATAAAAACTCATTGCAGCGAAGCCAATTCCTAAGATAGAAAACAAAACAGGCAGCAGCACAATCAAAATCTCCATAGTCCTGCATATCAGCAATTCGGTATCGGTATATTTCATAGTATCGTCAGATGTATCGCCTGTTGGTGTTTCCATGATGTAACGCCCGTTTTCGGGATAGATAAGAGTGCCATTTGCTATAAAAGCGTGTGATAACGTAATTTCATCATGCTTCCGGGAACAGATTTTTACTGTCACCGCTGAAAGAACAATGACAATCATAGCAGCGATAAAAACAATAAGACAAAAAGATTTTTTGAGCGACATACTTTTTAGTGTGCCCATTTATAGCCGCACCCCCAAACAGTTTCTATATAATTCTTGTCCGTAACCCGCGCCAATTTCAAACGGATTCGCCGTATATGTTCTTTTAGAATGTCACTGCTTCCCTCTGCGTCATATCCCCAAATCCTTTCGTAAATTTTTTCCCGGTCAAAAACCTGCCCGGCATTAATCGACAGAAATTCAATAATATCAAATTCCTTTTTAGAAAAAGGAACAACCTGTTCATTGCAGTACACGAGGCGCCCGGCGTAATCAATAAATAATTCTCCACACATTTTAATGTCGTTGCGGCGTACCCTGTTTTCCCTCCGAAGATGGGCTTCTACACGGGCGGTCAATTCTGCAAGACTAAAAGGCTTTGTAATATAATCATCACCACCAGCTTGTAAACCAACAATCTTGTCCTGCTCTGTAATACGGGAAGTCAAAAAGATAATAGGGCAGTCAATATAATTTCGTATCTTTTTGCAAAATTCCAGCCCGTCAACTTCCGGCATATTTATATCCAATAATATCAAATCCGGCTTCTCCCCGAGTGCCTTTATAGCTTCGTCTGAATCTAAAGCTGTGTAGACA
The DNA here is from genome assembly GCA_947650155.1 of uncultured Lachnospiraceae bacterium. Taxonomy (GTDB): domain Bacteria; phylum Bacillota; class Clostridia; order Lachnospirales; family Lachnospiraceae; genus RGIG3002. The sequence goes on along the minus strand of CANSUS010000114.1, from coordinate 4,492 downwards.
AGATATCCCTCTGTTTGAAAATGCAGTTTTACCATATTGCATATGGATTCTTCATCATCAACTAATAGAATTTTAGATGTCATTTTTTCTTCCTTTCATTTCCCCATTTATATAAGACTGCGACAAGATAATCCTATCAGAGAAAAGTCTACAAACGGTCAAATCATCACTTCTTTTTCAAGATCCACGTATTGTAATCTTCCGTCCGCTTTTTACTCCAGCACATCGAAACTTTCTCCCCTTGCCCAGGGACTTCCCACATCACATCGCCCGTGATGATATTTTCTTTCTACCTCTCCCTTTTCGCTTTCTTCCGAAACTTGAATCTTCATCCTGCTGGTCCCTGTTTCCGAAAAGTTTTCTAATATTTTTAAAACATTTTCTATATCTTCTTCGCTTATTTGTTCCTCGTCCGCTTCCGCCGGCACTGATTCCATATTGGAAAGCGTATCTTTTTCAAACTTTTCTTTCATATCCCCAACCGCCTTTCCTAAAAACTTCTTATTTTATCGCTTCCATCATCCACCGTATTCTCGATCTTCTTTACGACAATATAATAGCTATAGTTATCATTTACCTGTACGCATACTCTGTCCCCTTCTTTATGGCCCAGCAAAGCTTTCCCGATCGGCGACTCCGTACTGACAAGCCCTTCCAGTGAATTTCCCCTCATTGTCGTAACAATTTTATAGGTCTCTATCGATCCGTCTTCTTCAAACAAAACTTCCACCGTATTATTCACCCCAATTTCATCTTCTTTAGACTCATCGGATATAATTTCGGCTGTTTTGATCATTCTTTCCAAAAAGCGGATTCTGCTCTCATTCTTATTCTTTTCTCTCTTTGCCGCATAATATTCAAAGTTTTCGCTCAAATCCCCATGCGCCCTTGCTTCTTTCACTGCCTCTAAAGCTTCCTTGCGGACTACCAGTTTTCTATATTCAATTTCTTCTTCCATTCGTTTGATATCGTTCTCAGTTAATTGATTGTTCATATTAAAATCCCTTTCTGCAGCCTGTAAATTTCCTATAATAAACAAAAGATCAAAATAAAATCATAAATGCTGCCAGAGTAATTATTCTCACCCTGACAGCATTTTAAAACCTGTAACATCGAAAATACATATTACAATTATGTCAAACATTTTACCAGTCTGTTAAATACTAAAATCATATCTCTGCCCAATTGCCTCTTCTTCCTTAGTCCGAACAGATCCAAATAATTGCTGCTGATAATATGCATCAATTTTTCGTATCAATTCATCCACTGAATTGGCTGTAATTGTTACTGTATCGTCGTCTGCGGTTCTGCTTTCTTCAAGTTTCTCTTCCTTCTTTGCTTTTTCCGCTTTCTTTTCATCTTTCTTTTTTGTTTCAGCCTTTTCTTCGCGTTTTTTCTCAATACGGTCGCGCTGTGCCGCTAAAGACTTGTCAACCACTGCGAAGAACGACATCGTCCCCCCGTCATTTACAGTCATGCCAAAGGCTCTTACGCTGTTTGCTTTACTGCCAAGCTGTGCCTTAAACTGATTCATTCCTGAAGCTGCATTATTCAAAATTGCCTCATATTTTGCACGATATGCCTCATCGGTTGCCATTCGTTCAATTTTATCTGTATCAATCAAAACGGTCAACGCATTTGCATTTGCAAAACTGCCCTTCATCATCTCTGCTTCCTGCTTTTTATCAGAAGCTACCAAAACAAAATTCAGTTTCCCATATTTCTTTTTCAGAGAATTGTAGTAATCCAACGCCTTTTCGCTCAACTTTGGACTGCCATATGTTCCCGGTCCTTTTACCTCTACCTTGTTTTCACTGCCTGTCGCGTCCGACTTTTTTGTTGTTACGGTTTCTGTGCTTTCTTTTGCTCTTGCCGCTTCTTTTTTACCGTTGGTTTCATAATTACTATACGCACTCTGATAAGCGGCCTGCGTATATGCGGTATTATTAATAACTGCCATCTCGATTTCCTCCTTAAAATCATTTTTCTATGCAAATCCATTTGCATATCCATTATAATCTCTGTTATAGTGTTTATCGGCTTTTCTACCATATTTCTTAATTAAATTTTATTTGCCATTTACAAATATTTATGATATTACTATTTTATACACTAACCTCTATGATTCCGCTCTGCGGAATCACAAATTAATACGGAGAATACCCGTATTTTGGGCATTCTCTTGTGTGAGACTTAGTATTTCTTGACGAAATGCCCTCTGGCATGAGTCTTAGAAGTACTTCCCACACTAATATCATCATTCAAAATCGGGGGAAATTCTAATGAACCGTATTAAAAATATAAAAAAACAGACCGACAACCGTTTTTTAAATATGTATGAAGTAGAGGCGCTTCACCGTGATGGATCAACATCGCCCTATTTTATTGCTTCCCGTGCGCCCGAAATCAAAGATCTGAAAATTTCAACAAAAAAGGAACACCCTGACGGCGTTATCATTTACGCTGTTCATGGCGACAATAAAGACAAAATCGTATTAGTCAGGCAATTTCGCTATCCTATTAATGATTATGTTTATGAGTTTCCGGCAGGACTGGTAGAACCCGGCGAAGATATGCCGGCCTGTGCAATCCGTGAAATGTATGAAGAAACGGGGCTTGATTTTCATCCTGTTTCCGTTTCCTCCGCTTATACAAAACCTTTTTATACAACTGTGGGTATGACTGACGAATGCTGCGGCACGATCTATGGGTATTGTAACGGTACGCCTACAAACGTCCACCAGGAATCTGCTGAAGATATCCAGATCATCCTTGCAAACAAAGAAGAATGTAAACGCATTTTAAAAGAAGAAAAAGCGGCTATTATGTGCGCTTATATGCTTATGCACTTTATTCATACGCCGGATAATGATCCCTTAAATTTTTTACATGAAATCTGATGGAATCCTATTACCACTCTTTTGATATTTCCTCTTCGGAAATATCATATTTTTGCATAAATTCCATTCGGTCTTTTGTATTTCTGATTAACATAATTTCTGTAAATTTTCCTGTATGAATATTTTTAAAACCTGCAACCTGCTCGCCGGTACAGATGCTGGCCCGGATTACGGGCCTTAAGTTTTCCTTATCATATACTTCTTTTTGAGTTTTTTTCCCAAACATTTATTTCGCTCCCTTATGTATTCTCTGAGTAAACAATATCCGATAACGGCTTGAAAGTATATCCCATTTCCTCCCATTTTGTCAATAATTCATCCAGAATTTCACCGTTTGTCTTCGACGTATTATGCAAAAGTACAATTGCGCCTGAATGAATCCGGGCTGTAAGTCTATCTATTGCTTCTGCATGATCCGGTTGGTGATCCGGATCCCAGTCCACATGAGCCAAACTCCAAAAAATAGTACTATATCCCAATTCCTGTGCCATTTTCAGATTTTCTACATTACATTTCCCCTGAGGAGGACGATAATACTTTGAAAGTTCTGTCCCTGTAATCTCAAAAAACAAGTCCTCCACATCACATAATTCTTTTTGAAAGGTCTCTATATCGGATATTTCATCCATATTTAAGTGATGATACGTATGATTACCTACCACATGCCCTTCCTGTACCATTTTCTTTACCAGATCAGGATCTGTTTCCAGAAAATGTCCTACTACAAAAAAAGTAGCTGAAACATTGTGCTTTTTCAATGCATCTAAAATTAACTCCGTATTTCCATTCTCATATCCACAGTCAAAAGTCAGATAGATTACCTTTTCACTGTCATTCCCCACATAATATGCATCATACCATGCCAAATCCTCCGCCGCCGCATTTCCTCTGGGCTGCATTCCCGGTTCTTCAAAAAAAAGTCCCCATTCTTCTGAATCAAATACTAATTCAAACCCCTCTGGCGGAATTTTTCTTTGTGAAACCATTTCCATCGTTTCTTCTTCTGAAAAAGTTTCCTCCGTAACAGCAAACTCCGGTATCAATTCTATTTGTTCTCCTATCCGCGTTTTGGGATCTTCTGTCTCCTTGCATCCGGTCAACAGCATAATCCCTGTCATAACATGAAATAATACGATCTTATAAAATGCTGTTTTACATCCGTTTACGCCGCTTTTTCCTTTTGGAATGCCCTTTTCCCTTTTGGAATGCTCCTTTTCTCTAAGTATATTCATGACACATTTCTCCTGTTTTTTATAAAATCTGCAGTACTCTGTCATTATTATAAAACAAGATTGCATCATAACTGTATCTTAAATGCATCATATTTGCAATTTATTTTTTTGCAGTCATTACAATAAAATAATCCCCTGAAAATTTACAATTTTCAAGGGATTTAATAAAGAGGCGCCAACCAGATTTGAACTGGTGATAGAGGTGTTGCAGACCTTTGCCTTACCACTTGGCCATGGCGCCATATATATTTATCATATTATAACAACTCTATTCTATGTAGTCAATTTAAATCTATCGCCCAAATTTTTATGACTCCGACGGGAATCGAACCCGTGTTACCGCCGTGAAAGGGCGATGTC
>CANSUS010000113.1 GCA_947650155.1 uncultured Lachnospiraceae bacterium | reverse complement strand
GTCAGTGCCGGTAGGAGCAGGCCTGCTGCGTTCATCACGGCCTGCCTTGTGGCGGACGGCAAGTCCTGAAATCCGTTCCCCAATCCGCATCACTTCCTTTCCATGCTCTTTTATTACGGCGGCTTTTTCTTCTGCCGTACCGGTCAGCAGAGTATCCAGCAGATATTCTGTATAAGACTGTTTCTGTAAAGACTCCACAAACAGGGGATTCCATTCTTCTTCCGGAGTGTTTGGCGCATACTCTGTTCTCCATTTTTCTAACAAATGGTTATAATCCGATAAAATCCGGCAGCACTGTAACTCTGCCTGCTTTAGCCTCAGTTCTTCAGATATTTTTTTCTTTACCGGGAGTGGGGAAGCCCGCCCTTTGTTGTCGTAACTGATTCCAAAATCAGAAGCCAGCTTTACAGCCGCCCCGAGGTTATTCAACCCATACAGCCTTGCGGTAAAATCAATCACATCACCGTCCGCCTGGCACCCAAAACAGTGGAAACGCTTATCCACCTTCATGCTTGGATGCCTGTCATCATGGAACGGGCAGCACGCCATGCCGTTCCGGTTCACCCGGATGCCGTACATTTCCGCCGCCTGCCTTGCCGTTACATTTTCCTTTACTGCTTCAAATACATTCATACCGTCCCTTTCCGAAATAAAAAAGCATCTGCCATCTCCGCAAAGAAAAGCAAATGCTTCAAATTTCCATATCTTTTTTTGTTACCGGTCTTATCCCATCCCTGCGCTCCATGCGTTCACGGTTCGCCCGGTCTGCTTCTGTTTTCCCCCTTGCAAGCCTGTCCCTGATAGATTCCCTTGCTTTCTCCTTAATCTGTTCCTTATTCACACGGCTTACCTCCGGCTTTTGGAGCGCCGACTGGACTTTCCTCAGCACATTTTGCGCCGCATTTTTTATCTGCTCCTGGACTGTGTTCAGGCACTTCACGGCAAAATCCCTTTTCTCCTTCGGGGCTTTCCGCTCCGGCGAAGCCAGCCACTTTTTATAATCTTCAACTGCCCGGATGTCCTCTTTCTGTGTCTCCGCCCGGACAGTATCCGATACAACCTCACAGGCTTTCTCATAAGCAGTGTCCGCCACTTCCTCTACCAGCGATTCTATGTCTGCGATCTTCATGGTGACAGTTGCAAGGGCCGCCTGCTTTTCTGAAAGTTCCTGCTTCTTTTCCTCAATCAATCCTTCCTGTTTTTCCAGTTCTTTTTCCTTCTCTAAAACAGCCTTTGCCGCTTTATCAAATTTATTTTCCTGTTCCGCTATGGCCATGGTATTTTGCCTTAAAATTTCTCCCTGTGCGGAGAGTTTTTCTTTCTGCTTTTCAATGATGAAGTCCTGCTTTTCCAGATAGCCCCTGCCGCCGTAACTCGGCTCTGTCTGCAAATGTAAACTGTGCTTCGCACAAATGCGGAAAAGCATCTTCCGGCACTCCGCATCAAAGGTCTGCTTACGGTTGTTGTTCCTGCCTTTTTTCTTTTCAGGATCAGGGAGTGGCACCCCCAGTTCTTCCAACGCTTTCTCCTGCTGCGGACATAATTCGCCGTATTTATTTTCACAGTCAAAAACGTGTCTTTCATGGATATGCGGGGTGCCTTCGTCAAGGTGCAGCGCCCAGTCCAATATGTGGACATGGGAGCCGAATTTTTCCTCCATCTCCGCAAAAAATTCCACAGCAATCTTTGCCAGCAGTTCCCCCGGAACAGATTCCTCTACTGTCCCGATCTGGTAAATGCTTTCTTCCGGGCAGGTCTTGTTGTTAGTGAGCAAGTCATCCACCGTCCGGTTGCGCTCTGTGTGCCTGTTCTTTTCGTTCCGCTCATTCTGCGCCTGTACATGGTCTGCATAATGCTCATAGTAATAAATCCGTTCAATCTTCTCAAAAGAATAATCGTTTTCCCCGCCCCTCTCCCTTGTCAGGGCAGAAGATAAGCCGGTATAACAATCCCAGTAAATATTCTGCCTTGTCCGTTCCATGTCGATATGTTCACTGTTCGCCACATCAAATCTCCGGTCATTGTGTTTGGGATTGTAAGCGCCGTTTTTCCCGGCTCTGCCGTTGTGTCTGGTCAGTTTCATTCTGTCCTCCTTCTTTTCAATTTTCTCTCTGCGGGAAGGGCAGCTTTGCTGCCGAATCTGCCGGTTCCTGCGTCAGATAATACCCAGTACGAATTGGCGCAGGCGCCAACTCTAGCTGGGCAAGGCGTTTCACCCTTGACCCGATAAGGACTGCCGCCCTTAACCCGCCAAAGGGCTTTGCCCCTTGACCCCAACAGGGCGCTTCGCCCCTGTACCCAGAGCAGAGGGATTGCATCCTCTGCACTCCTGCACAAAGGAAGTTACCTATTGCATTTCTAAAAATTTTCAAAAATAAAAGTCACTTACTGGACAGCTTTTTTATAAAAACAATCCGACAAGTGACTTTATTACCGATTCCTATATTCAATTTTTTATCTCTTCACATAATCGTTGCAACCGTTCTTCGGCCACACGCTTTTTTAATTCACATTCCCAAACTACAATTACTTTCCAACCTGTATCTTCAAGTTTTCTGATATTGTCCTGATCCCTCTGTGCATTACGTTTAATCTTCGGCTCCCAATATTCCTGATTTGACCGAGGCAATCTTGCCCTGGAACATCCATGCATGTGCCAAAAACAACCATTCACAAATATCACCGTATGATACTTCGGAAGTACAATATCTGGCTTTCCAGGATAGCGTTTATCATTTTTTCTATACCGAAACCCATGTGTAAATAAATATTTTCTTACAAGTTCCTCTGGCTTTGTATTTGTACTCCGTATATGCGACATATTTTTGCTGCGTTCTTCCGGTGTCTTTGTATCAGCCATACTATCACATCCCACATTTATTTTATGCATTTTCTCCGCTGTAATAAGCATAATCTCCTGGCAGCTTAATATTGGGAATCCAAAGTTCTTCTCCATCCCATCCCTTTGAAATATTCCCGGTAATTTTATAAACAGTAAGTACTACTTCCTCTGTATATTCATCACCTAATTTTCTGTCAGCGGGAGAAAGTAATGTTCCTGTTCCTTTTCCTATATCTCTATTACGGCGAACAATAAGTTTTCCTTGTGTTGCAGGATCTGCCGCCAAAAACGTATTGATAAATCCTATAAATACTTTCGCATTCCAGTCATCAACTTCGGAATCCATATGTTCAATAAGTTTTACTATCAGTTTTAAACTTACCGTATACAAGTCATTATCAAAACATTCCAATATTTTATCTATATCCGAAACTGTTCTATTCACTGGATAGAATGGAAAATAATTTACTCCGCCTGAATAAACGCCAACGGCCTTTTTATCCAAAACATTTTTTCTTGTCGGTTTCAAACCCGTCGGGTAAAATATTTTAACATTGCACCCATTGCTTGAATTTTCAATTTGCCGGATGATACTATTATTAGTCCTGTTAATATCTGAAAACAGTTTGAATAGCTTCGGCGGCATAAAGACACGCATTAAATCTGGATCTCTATCATACCCAAACATCCTTGCATGCTGCCACATAGTATCTGCCTGCGGACTTTTTGCCACACGGCAGTAATATATTGTCTGAAGCTGCGGAAACGTAACTCCCCGCCCTAAGCTATTGCCGCCAACAATAATATTAATGCCTGTATCATATTGCGTATTTTCATCGTATGACACGATTGAGTTCAACATTAAAATATTCACTTTATCATCCAGCATTTGGGCAATTATATAACCATAAATTTTATCCAACGGAAAAATATCTCTTTTAGTATCTTTTAGTGATTTATAAGCAGCTTCAAACGCTTCATATGTTTCCTTTTCGTCATATGAATGGCAAATTTCATTCAAGTAATTCCCTATCTTATTTGCAAAACTTGAATGCTGGCTTGTTTTTACACTTGGATGAATCAAAAAATTGCAAACGGTTCCCCCTGCCAGCATAATATGTCCGGCTGCGATCAAATGCATGATAAGTGCGCTTTTTAAACCGTTTTCAGGAAATTCGTCATCATTTAATAATTCTTCTGCCTCGTCATTATCTGTCAAAATAATTTGCTTTGGTTTGTCCTCTGTAAAAAAGAAATTTCCTCCCAGATACTTTTCACCTGGTTTAAAATAATAAATGAAATATGGCTTCCAGCCGCTTTTGGACGTTTGAAGCAAAATCGACTGCGGAGTACCGGTCACTTCCATATAGACACTGCTGGAAGTTGTTCTTTTTATTTCATCCAGATGCTTATTGATTGTACTCTGCTTGTTTTTGTTTACCTGTGTATTTAAACTTGCTGCGTCCGCCTCATCATCTACAATAAAAAGTGGATTTCCAGTACAAAAGTTTGTTGATATGAAATTATTTTTCCATTGTCTTAAAACGGATGCATTTTTCTTCAAAACAATCACCGCTGGTTTACGGAGATTATTTTGGAAAAATTTCAGGTAATCATTTTCATCGCATACACAAAAATCACACAAATCTCTTTCTGCACGCTTAAATGTTTGTTGTTGTAAAAGAATGTTATCTGTCGTAAGCAATACAAAATTCATGAAACTTTCATCAGCAGCTGCACACATAAGCCCAAACATATGGCTTGTCTTTCCGCTTTGAACATCCCCCACCAGCAAACTTACAACATGATCTGTAAAGGAAAAATTCGATATGTACTGAGGAATAATATTAGACACCGTTTTTTCTATTGCAGCAGATAAGCCAATATTTCCACATTGCTTTATCCGTTCTAAATATTTGTCCAAATAATTCATTTCTTCACCTCAAAATCAAGAAACCAGATTCCCGGCGTTATCGTTTTGGTAAGCGTAAATGTATCCCGACCGTAATCTTTCAATGTTTTTGCTGTCACTGGTTCTCCAACTTTTAATACTCCTGCATTTTCTAAGCGTCCTTTAAGCCACTTCCCAAGAATTTTTAAATCTCCCTCTGAGCGGAAGTTTTTACTATAATCTCCGCTAACCTTGCACTTAAAAGACCATCCGTCATCCGTAATAACTGTGAAAACTGCATTCTCTGTTTTACTTTGAGGATATCCTTCCTGACTTGTGACATTTTTAGGAACAATCAATTCAACCTCATACCAATGCCGCGGTTTTACAAGCCCGTTTTTCGATTCTCGTCCTTTCCCAAAGAAAACATTCAGATTGCTTTGTGGCGATATCTCATACGGCTTAATTGGAATTTCGAATGATGTTTTTGTCTTTGCATACATTGCAAGTGCTATATCATGCGGAGAAAGTCTTTTTACAAATTCATGTCCTTCAAGCAAAGGATTCTCCTGATTAAACTCATTTATATCAAGTTCTGCAATATTTTTAGTGGCTGTCTGCGCAAGCTGCGAGATAAACCCGCTCATTTCCTTTGTAGCATTTTGTTCCTGTAGGAGTACAGAATTTTCATAAACCCTTACACCGCCATCTATTATGCTGCTAAGATTATTAGAGCCTATAATACACGCAAACGGGCCTTTATCATTGCTATATGAATATAGCTTTCCATGGTAGCGGAAAGCAGTGACCAGCCTGACGCCGCCCATGTTATTTTCTGTGAGAAATTCATTCAAATGCATTGCTGCGTTGTATTGAACCTTTGTGAATTTGTCAAAATAGTGCATCCCCACAATTAAATTTAGTGCCTGTATGTTACAATTCAACTCAATCGTTTTTTGTAATTCTATCAGAGCATCAGAAGAAACATATCCCACAGCAATATCTAATTTAGATGTCTGCGGAATAAGACCGTAAAATGTATCTGCAAATGTTTTGCACCCTGTTTTTAATGGAGGGTAATTAGAAACCAAAAATTCCATACTCTGTCCTCCCTTAGTTCATTTGTGCTGTCACATATTCAAGACGCTGTTTTATCGTCATAGTTTTCATCTTTTCATATTCCGGCATTAAATCAATAGGTTTATAATCACCTGTAAATAACGGGCGCAGGCGTTTTGCTACTTCCCGGACACCCACAGGCGGGACAGCGTTTCCAATCTGCCTGCGAACCTCTGTGACGTTCCCTTCAAAAATAAAGTTATCCGGAAAAGATTGCAGTCTTGCCCTTTCCCGATTGGTCAAAGGACGAGGCTCCGGATAATGATATCCCCATGTGCCTCCACCTCCGGCAGCGATAATTGTTTTTGCCGGTTCATCCCGTTTAATCCGTCTATAAACATGGCTGATCATGCCTTTAACATACAGCGGATTATCTTTCGGGATATCAGTAAAATTACCGCCTTCCGGTATGAGTTCCAACATCTTCTTTGTTTTTTCTTTAATATTGATCAATTCATTGTTAGTTGAAACCTGCTCTACACCAACAAGTGCCTCTCCAGCGGTAACATACGGCAAATCCCCATTTGGCCCATGTGTCGGCTTCGGATGAACAAAATCAAACCCTGTGTCTATTCTTATCCCGACAAACAAAACCCGCTCCCTAAACTGAGGGACTCCATATTCCGCAAAATTATATAAATGAGGTTTAACAACATATCCCGGTGCAATACTCTCGAAATCTTTTACAATAGTGTCAATAGCTTTCCCTCCATTTGCAGTCAGCAAACCCTTTACATTCTCCGCCACAAAGGCCTTTGGCTTTTTGCCGTCAACAAATTCTGCGAAATGTCTAAACAGCCCTCCTCTTGTTCCATTCAGTCCTGGTTGTTTCCAAATAATCGAAAAATCCTGGCATGGAAAACCACCCAGAACTAAATCACATTCTGGTATGGTTTTATCTTTATATGGATTTATCTGTGTTATATCCTTATAGCGGATAACATCTCCAAAATTTGCCGCAAACGATTTACAAGCCCATTCCGCAAAATCATTTGCCCATACAGTTTCGTATCCCTCCATATGAAAGCCAAAATCAAGTCCTCCGCATCCCGAAAAAATTGACACGATTTTCGGCTTATATGTAAAATCCTTTGTATTATCCATTTACAAGTACCTCCATAAAGTCTGTAAATATCCATCCGGCACTTGCCGTAAACTGAAAATTGTTTCCTTACTTGGAGGTAAAATGGGAACGAGACTTGCGTACACCAGTTCTTTTGCAAGATTGTGTACGTTTTGGCCACTCAAAAAAATGGGCTTAAAAATATGGATTTTCAGTGGAAAACCGTGTGTTTTTGTAGTATTATAGAATGGGTAAAATTGAAGCGGGCATTTACAGGAACGTACACATTTCTGTAAAAATGCCCGCTTACAATAACTTGGCTTTTTGGTAAATTTCTGCCCGGTAACGGAATGTAGACAGTGGCATACCGCATAGTTCCGCCGCTGCCGTTCCAGTAACTTTCCCGGATTTCCATAGCTGGTAGACTTCATGAAAGTTCTCCGGCAGGGGGCTTGGAGGCCTTCCGAAGCGCACACCTCTGGCTTTCGCCGCTGCGATCCCTTCCGCCTGCCGCTGCCGAATGTTTGTCCGTTCATTCTCCGCCACAAAAGACAGCACCTGTAATACAATGTCGCTTAAGAACGTTCCCATCAGGTCTTTGCCCCGCCGGGTATCCAGAAGCGGCATATCCAGCACCACAATGTCAATCCCATTCTCCTTAGTAAGAATCCGCCACTGTTCCAGTATCTCCGCATAATTGCGTCCCAGCCGGTCTATGCTTTTAATATAAAGCAGGTCATCCTTTTTCATCCGCCGTACCATTCTCTTATAAGCCGGACGGTCAAAATCCTTGCCGGACTGCTTATCTATAA
>CANSUS010000112.1 GCA_947650155.1 uncultured Lachnospiraceae bacterium | reverse complement strand
TTTCGTATTAAAATAGACTCCAAAAGATTATAGTGCTAAATCCGAAAGACGGGGTTCTAAGCCCGCAGGGCACATTAAATATATTTCCGGTCCGTTCCCAGAGAGAATATCCGCAGATGGGGCAGGGACTGCTGTTTCACAATGGGGAGTATCTTACACTGCAGCTGCCGGAGTGCCAGACCGTTACTTAGATTTGATAATTTTTAATTTGATAAATTTTTCAAAAACCTCTTTACAGATTAAAAAAGTTGGAATAATATATAGACACAGAATGAATATTAAGATCTTTCATTACAAATTTGTAAAATGATTATGTTAACACGTAGAAGAGAAGAGTACGATAGGAAAGACAGCAGAGAGAGGCGCCTGTGAAAGCAGTGCTGAAAGCGCCTTTATCGGAACTATCCGAAAACTAACTCCGAGTGGCCCCAATCCGGTCCGGTGATTCCGTTACCATCTTAAGAGAGGTTCTGATAAGTCGTAACCGAAATGGCAGCGCACAGAGCAAGCAGGGTGGAACCGCGAGCAGTCGTCCCTTACGCTTTTCTAACAAAGCGTAAGGGATTTTTTAGTTTTTAAAAGAAAGGATGAAGTAATGTTATGAAAATCACATTGAAAGACGGCTCCTGTAAAGAATACAGCGAAGCGAAAAAAGTAATCGATATTGCGGCAGATATCAGCGAAGGTCTGGCAAGAATGGCAGCGGCAGCAGAAGTGGATGGAAAAGTAGTGGATCTTAGAACGGTAATTGATAAAGACTGTGAGTTAAATATTCTGACCCCAAATGATGAAGAAGGGCTCAGAACGGTACGCCATACCACGTCACACGTTCTTGCGGAAGCGGTAAAACGGGTATTCCCGGATGCGAAGCTTGCGATTGGACCAAGTATTGACACCGGGTTTTACTATGATTTTGATCATGAGCCTTTTTCCAGAGAAGATCTGGACCGCTTAGAGGCGGAAATGAAAAAAATTATTAAAGAGGGTGCGGCATTAGAAAAGTTTACGCTTCCAAGACAGGAAGCCATCAAGTTTATGGAAGAAAAGAATGAGCCGTATAAAGTAGAGCTGATTAGAGATCTTCCTGAAGATGCGGAGATTTCTTTCTACCGTCAGGGAGAGTTTACCGATCTTTGCGCGGGACCGCATCTGATGAGTACCAAGTCTATAAAAGCGTTTAAACTGATCAGTTCTTCTATGGCATATTGGAGAGGCGATTCATCTAAAGCGCAGCTTCAGCGAATTTACGGAACTGCATTTAATAAAAAAGAAGAACTGAATGCTTACTTAGAGCATTTAGAGGATATCAAAAAGCGCGATCACAATAAGCTGGGAAGGGAAATGGAACTCTTTACAACCGTAGACGTGATCGGACAGGGGCTTCCGCTGCTGATGCCAAAAGGAGCAAAGATTGTACAGACGATGCAGCGCTGGATCGAGGATCTGGAGGATAATGAATGGGGATATGTCAGAACGAAGACCCCGCTTATGGCAAAAAGCGATCTGTATAAAATTTCCGGGCATTGGGATCATTACACGGACGGTATGTTTGTATTAGGAGATGAGGAAAAAGACAAAGAAGTATTTGCCCTGCGTCCAATGACCTGTCCGTTCCAGTATTATGTTTATAAAGCGGCACAGCATTCTTACAGGGATTTACCGCTTCGTTACGGCGAGACTTCCACTCTTTTCAGGAACGAAGATTCCGGGGAAATGCATGGACTTACCAGAGTGCGCCAGTTTACGATCTCCGAAGGACATCTGATTGTCAGACCGGATCAGATGGTGGAAGAGTTTAAAGGCTGCCTGGCGCTGGCAAAACACTGTCTGACGACTCTGGGAGTAGCGGAGGATGTAACTTATCATCTTTCCAAGTGGGACCCGGATAACAGGGAAAAATATATTGGCGAGCCAGAGGTTTGGAATGAGACAGAGCAGCATATCAGAGAGATTTTGACGCAGTTGGAAATTCCGTTCGTAGAAGATGTGGGAGAAGCAGCATTCTATGGACCTAAGGTAGACATCAATACGAAAAATGTGTACGGCAAGGAAGACACCATGATTACCATTCAGTGGGATGCGCTTTTGGCAGAGCAGTTTGATATGTATTACATCGATCAGAACGGGGAGAAAAAACGTCCCTATATTATCCACAGAACTTCTATGGGATGTTATGAAAGAACCCTTGCATGGCTGATTGAAAAATATGCAGGTAAATTCCCTACATGGCTTTGCCCGGAGCAGGTGCGTATCCTTCCGATTTCCGATAAATATGCGGAGTATGCGGCAAAGGTTGAAGCGCAGTTAAAGAAAAACGGCATCCTGACTACCATAGACGGCCGTTCCGAAAAAATCGGCTATAAGATTCGTGAGACAAGGCTTGCCAAAATACCTTATATGCTTGTTGTGGGACAGAAAGAAGAGGAAGAAAATTTAGTTTCCGTAAGAAGCCGCTTCAAGGGAGACGAGGGACAGATGCCGTTAGATAAATTTATCGATGCAATCTGTGAAGAAATCCGCACGAAAGAAATCCGTAAAGAAGAAATTGTGGAAGAAAAATAATTTTTAAATGCTTAAATTTGTGGATAAAATAAAAAAAACAGCAGATACTAACTACGCATCCATACTTCAAAATGCGGATAGTCCCGCTTCAGGCAGGAGAACATATCGGCATAATACGGGATGCTGCTAATGGAAATGATATGGAAATGGAGGTAAAGGTTAGTATGGCTGAATTAAAATGTTCCGTAACAAATTGTGGCTATAATAATGAAAATTGCTGCTGCAAGGGTGATATTACTGTAGGCGGCAAGTGTGCATGCACATCCGATGAAACATGCTGCGAAAGCTTTCGCGACAGTCAGAGGGATTCCTATATGAACGCCCTGGACCGTCCATGTAAGACGATCAGTATTGACTGTGAAGCAACCAACTGTGTATACAATAAAGACTTAAGATGTTATGCAGATCATGTGGATATCAGTGGATGCGGTGCGGCAGATTGCAAAGAAACGTTGTGTAATACGTTTAAAGAAAGATAAATTTAAAATATCAGTAAAAGAAAGACCCCTCCGGGCATGGAAATTTTTCGCAGCCTGAGAG
The DNA here is from genome assembly GCA_947650155.1 of uncultured Lachnospiraceae bacterium. Classification (GTDB taxonomy): domain Bacteria; phylum Bacillota; class Clostridia; order Lachnospirales; family Lachnospiraceae; genus RGIG3002. The sequence goes on along the minus strand of CANSUS010000112.1, from coordinate 4,781 downwards.
GGGTTTTTGTGTTATACTCTTTAAACAGGAGGAAATTATGCAGAAAAAGAAATTGTTGATTGTGGATGACGAAGCGGACATCAGAATTTTATTAAAAGAATATTTAGAACTGGAAGGCTATCAGGTACAGGCGGCGGCAAATGCAAAAGAAGCGCAGACAGCGCTGGGGAAAGAGCCGGATCTGATTTTACTGGATATTAATATGCCGGGAACGGACGGGCTGCTTTGGTGTGAACAGATCAGGGATTCTGTGCAGATACCGATTCTGTTTTTAAGCGCAAGAACACAGGAGGAAGACCGGATCAGAGGATTTAAGGCAGGCGGGGACGATTATATTGTAAAACCCTTTAGTATGGAGGAGTTGTCAGCGAGAATTGAAGCGCATCTCAGAAGAGAGGAAAGAAACACAAAAGGGCAGGCGGAAAAGAGAGAATATGCAGACGGTGCGGTTACAGTGGATTTTACAGGCTATCGGATCTTAAAGAACGGCAGGGATATTGGGCTTACGAAGATGGAATTTCAGATTGCAGAGCTTTTGTTTACGAATAAAGGGCAGGTTTTTACAAAGGAAAATATCTATGAGAAGGTGAGAGGGTATGACGGCGAAGCAGATGCGTCGGTCATTACAGAACATATCAGGAGGATCCGTACAAAGCTTTCGGAAGATAAAGGGCAGGAATATATAGAAACGGTATGGGGCGTGGGATATCGATGGATTGGTTAGAAGAATATGCAGAAAAATTACGGAAGTATATTAAGAATACGTCGATCGGAAGAGCGGCTTTATTTTACCTGTTCGCTGCCGTGGCCGGCAGTCTGGCGTGTACGAAACTGACAGTCAATTTGATGTCCATATGGATCAATGTGATGACAGAAAGAATGCCGTTACCGTATGGAAAGATTCGTCTGATTGTTTGGATGCGTCAAATATGTCCGTATTTTTATATGGCGGGGGCTATAGTCATTGCGGGCAGATTTTTCATACAAAATAAAATAAAGACGCCGATGCAGGAAATGAGACAGGCGCTTTTGTATATGTCAGCCGGCGATCTGTCTTTTGAAATGGCTTGGCGGAGTGAAGACGAATTTGGAAGGCTTGTGAAAGACCTGGAAAATCTGCGGGAGCTGTTAAAAAGGGAAAAGATAAGTCAATGGAAGATGGGAGAAGAGCAAAGAAAGATCAACGCAGCGTTTGCGCATGACATCCGCACACCCTTGACGGTCATGAACGGCTATACGGAATTTTTAAAAAAATATGTACCGCAGGGAAAGGTATCGGAGCAGATGCTGATGGAAAAGCTGGAGAGAATCTCCAGACAGGGCGACAGGCTGCTTTCTTTTTCCAAAACGATGACTGCCCTGCAGGCAATGGAAAAAAGAGAAGTACAATGCAGACCTGTTCAAATTGCAGAGGTTGTAAACCGTATGAAAGAATCAGCGGAGGGGATCAAACAAAAAGGCGTGCAGACGGGTCTTACGGATCAAATGGGCGGAGAGGGGTTGGTTCTTGCAGATGTGGAACTGATTTTGGAAGCAGTGGAAAATGTAGTCTTGAATGCCGTCAGATATGCGGAAAAAAAAGTGGAGATAATTATTCAATACAAAGAAAATAAACTGCTTGTCTATGTGAAGGACGACGGAGAAGGGTTTTCAGCGAAGGCGCTCAGGGAAGCGGATACCGTTTATTTTTGTGAAAGAAAAGAAGGAGAAGAAGAGGACGGGCATTTCGGAATCGGACTTTCCATTACAAAAATGCTCTGTGAAAAACACGGGGGAGAATTGAAATTATTAAACAGTGTGGAAGGCGGCGCTATTGTCGTGACTTCTTTTTTTGTGGGAACACGGGAAAGCAAAAGTGCATATTGATTTCAGGCATTTTATAGTGAAATCTTTTTAAATGCCTTAGATTTTTTTAAGTTTGCGTAGAGAATTTATAGAGATTTTCCTTTTATACTCATAACAGTACAGGAAAGGACTTCAGAATGAAAGGAGAATTGCAATACAAATGGATATTTCAATTGAAATTCAGAACTTATCAAAAAATTACGGAAAAAAGAAAGCGTTATCGGAAGTGAACCTGTCGATCCCGCAGGGGATGTTCGGACTGCTTGGCCCGAACGGCGCAGGGAAAACGACTTTAATGAAAGTATTGACAACGTTACTGAAAAAAACGGATGGTGAAGTGACAATCTGCGGAGTTCCGGTAGAAGACAGTAAACGGATTCGGAATATGACAGGATACCTTCCGCAGGATTTTTCCATGTATGGAAATATGACCGCTTATGAGGCGTTAGATTACCTGGCGGTACTTTCGGGGATGAGCAAGGCGGAGAGAAAACGGAAAGTGCCTGAAATGCTGGAAAAAGTCAATCTGTTGGAAAAACGGAAGACCAAAGTAAGATCCATGTCGGGAGGAATGAAAAGAAGGCTTGGCATTGCCCAGGCGATTATACATGATCCCAAAATCATTATTGTAGATGAGCCTACGGCGGGACTGGACCCGGAGGAGAGAGTCCGTTTCCGAAATCTGCTCTGCGAGATTGCAAAAGAAAGAATTGTCCTGCTGTCTACGCATATTGTGGGAGATATCGAGGCAACCTGTGAAAATATTGCAGTACTGGATCAGGGAAAGATCCGTTTTAATGGCAAAGTGTCGGAATTGCTTTCTCTTGTGAAAGACAAGGTCTATTCGGCGGAGATCGCAGCAGTGGAATTGGATCAGGTAAAAGAAACTTATATGGTGACAGGAATACTCGTAACAGGAAGTACGGCAAACGTGAAAATCATAGCGGACGAAAAACCTTTCCCGCAGGCGAAGCCGGTACAGCCGGATGTGGAAGACGCCTATATGTATTTGATGCACAAAAAATGACCGGGTAGGAAAACAGGAGGATAGGATGTTTGGAGTATTGTTTTTGAAAGAATGTAAACAGGTTTTGAAAAGTCTGGTATATTATATTTATGTTGTGGTGTTTGTTTTATTTATCACCAGTCAGATGGGCGGCGGAGAGTATGAAAAACTACAGGAACCCTTGCCGGGACAGTCTAATTACGGAGTAATCCCTACAAAAGATGAAACCCAGATCATGGAGGGAACGCTGGCAGGTCTGGTAGAAGATGTTTACCATAATTCCTTCGCCACTTATCCAGTGGGATTTTATAAGGGCGTTAAGCTTACTGACAGGGAAAAAGAGCAGGCAGAAGAGATTTTGAAACGCTGTACGGGAAAAAGTTTTGCGGAATTGGAAGAAGAAATGATACAGCATTTTTCGCAGTATGATCAAAGCAGCGTTGAAGGAATGACAAAGGCTTATGCGAATTATACGGTAAGCGTAAAGGAAGGATTCACCTATGAAGAGTTTGGGGAAGCGATGGAAGAGATCTGCCGCCTTGTGGGAAAAGGAAGCTCTTATGAGAAGAAAAAGTACGAAAACGGAGTAACTGTTCCGATGACCTATGAGCAGGCCAGGGAAGAATATGATGCTCTTTGTACAAAAGACCGTCTGACTCGGGGCTATATGAGACTTTTTTGTGATTATGCGGGAATCGTGCTTGCCATTTTACCGATTTTCATCGGTGTATCCAGAGTACTGAGGGACAAAAGAGCAAAGGTAAGTCAGGTTATTTTTTCAAAACCTGCATCCGGTGCACTTATTGTTGTAAGCCGTTATCTGGCGAATCTGGTTATGGTATGTATTCCGGTCGTGGTTACCGCCTTTTTATTGCAGCAGCCCTATTATTATAAGGCGCAGACTTTGGGGATACAGGGAGACTTTTTTGCTTTTCTTACCGTACCCGGTATGTGGCTTCTGCCGGAGATTATGGTGGTACTGGCATTGTCTTTTCTGCTTACGGAGTTCAGCGACAGCATATTAGCCGTATTTGTTCAGTCAGCGTGGGGAATCGGAAGCCTTTTTGCAGGAGTTACGCTGGTTGGGGATTTTGGGCTGCGGCTGGTGGCAAGATGGAATACATTAGGGAAAACTTCACTTTTTTATGCATTGGAAAAGGAATTTTTAAGGAACAGAGGATATTATTTTTTATTGGCGGTCGTTTGTGTGATGCTGACAATTGTCGTATATGAGATTAAACGAAAAAAAGGGGGAACCGTTTATGGAAAAATACGGAAAGCTGACCGCTAGTTTTGTAAAAAGGCAGTACTATCCCCATTTATTAATTGTTTTCTTATTTGTGGCGGTTTCAGGCGGATTTGTAAGTTTTAAAGGATTAGAGAGCATGCAGGCGGCAAAAGTAATGGAAATGTATGTGGCATTTGCGGGGATTCTGCTATTTACGCCTCTTTTTATGCCGGAACAGGATAAAGAGATCTGGGATCTGGAAAGAAGTAAAGGGACGCCTATGTGGAAGGTCTGTCTTCCCCGTATTCTGTTGGCATTTTTCATCTGTTTTCTTGTGATCGGTCTGTTTATCGGGTTTATGGAAAGAGGCGGAGGAAACTTTGATGCAGTGATTCTCTTCAGAGGTGCATGCTGTGAAATTTTCTTCTTGGGAAGTATCGGATTTTTTGCCTCTGCCATAACGAATCAGGCAGTAATTGGATATATGGTGGCGGTAATATATTTTGCAATGAATTTAGGCGGTGGAAAATACATGGGGAAGTTTGCGCTTTTTAAAATGATGAAGGGGGATTATGGAACATGGATTTTCTGGCTTTTGGGCGCGGCGGCGCTGTTTACGGCGGGAGTTGTTATCCGCGAAAAAATCAGGTGAATTGAAAAAGTGAATTCCATTTTGTAAAATTAAATTCAACTTTGAAGAAG
>CANSUS010000111.1 GCA_947650155.1 uncultured Lachnospiraceae bacterium | reverse complement strand
CCGGGAAATTTTCCGGATTTTTCAAATGGGAGTACCCTATTATTTAGCGCTTACCTTTTAGGAAGTGAACTTCCGATTACATTAAAAAAATGCATGGAATATGAATTGCTTCTTATAGTGTTTTCTTTACCGCTTGGAATTATCATGATTGACGGAGGATACTATTTATTTTCCTGTTTATATTTATTACCGATTATTTTGAACCTGATCTGTGCAATGAAGCTAAAAAAAGGAAAGGCAATCAGTGGAGTCAGTTGTATTTTATATAATGGTATTTATGCAGGATGCTTGTCTTTTGTATTTGTATTAATAGGAATAGAAATGATGATATTGTTTTTATTTGAAGGAATAGAACTGGTAGTTATGATAGGTCTTGTATGCGCAGGGTATCTTGTAATGTTGAAATTATGCGGACATATATTCAGGAAGCAAATAGAAAAGATAAAAGGAAGTGGTATAAAGAGGGATGAGAAATGGATGCCGATTGCTTTGTTTGGAGGCTTAGGCATAGCAACAGGAAGGGTTATTGTGAAAATTGTAGACAATAAAACAGTGGCGGCAATGGCAAGTATTTGCTGTATTTTTGTATCGTATGTTTGCTTAATTGGAGTAGGTAATATATTGAAATACAGATATATCATGAACCATAAGGATATGTTTAATGAATAAGATGGTCTTACAAGAAAGACAGTATCAGCCGGTTCAACGGATGGGGATAGTTTGAAAGTAAAGCATTTTTAAACGGTTAGATTATTGTCTGTAGAAGTAGTCAGAGGGGGAAAAAATGCCAGAACAGGAAAATTTAAAAAAATATATGCTTTTAGGAAGTGAAAGTACAACTTCGTTAAAGGAATTCATTAAACACGAAATACTGATTATATTATTATCTATTCCAATTACTGTGTTTAATATAATTCAAAAGAAATATTTCTTTTTATGTTTAAGCATATTACCGACGGGGATTCATTTGCTTAGTGCCGTTAAGTTAATGAGCGGCAGGAAGATAGAGGGGATCAGGGACCTTCTCTATAGTGGTATTGGTTTATGCTGTATGTCTTTTATATTTGGCTTAAGTGGGATAGAAATCTTGATATATTTACTATTTAAAGGAAAAGAACGGATCATTATCTTATGCATCGTCAGTGCAGGCTATGTGCTTATGCTTAAACTTTATGAGCATATTGTCAGGAAACACATAAATAAAACAAGCGATAATTCAAAAAGAAGTGGAATATGGATGCCATTTACCTTATGCGGAGCATTAGGAATGGCAGTGGCAAGGCCTTTTGCAAAAATTGCAGATAACAGAACGATGCTTATTGTGATACTTGTTGGTTGTATGCTTTTATCCTACTTGTCCCTGGTGGGTATAGTCTTTTTATATAAATACATATTTATTGTGAATCATAAAGAAATGTTTAGTGAAAAAATGTGATAGATCCAATTGAATTATGCAATAGGAGCAGGAATGTATTTTGCAACAGATTGTATAAAGTGGAAAGGGAAAACCTTTAGAGACCATATGAAAGATAGTATCAGTTGGCTCTTTGGATGGGATAAAGGGAAATGTCAGAACAGGAAAATTTAAAAAAATATATGCTTTTAGGGATAGAAAACACAACTTCATTAAAGGAATGCATGAAATATCAAATATTAATTATATTAACGTCCCTACCGCTTATTGCATTTAATATAATTCTAAAAAAATATTTGCTTTTAGTTGTATGTTCGCTGCCAATTTTTATTCATCTATTTTGCATTTTTAAACTGATAAAGGATAAGAAGATAGAGGGAGTCAAGGAGATTCTTTATAGTGGTATTATGCTTTGTTGTATGTCTTTTATATTTGCTTTAGGCGGGATAGAAACCCTGATATATTTATTCGACGGGAAAGAACGGATTACTTTGATATGTATGGTATGTGTAAGTTATGTTCTGGTGTTAAAACTTTATGAGTATACGATTAAGAGGCAGATAGATAAAATGAGCGATAATAAAACTCAAAAGAGTAAAATATGGATACCTTTTACCTTATGTGGGGCATTGGGGATATCAGCAGCAAGGACCTTTTTTAAAGATGCAGACAACGAAACTTTGCTTGTTGTGATATTTATCGGTTGTATGATTTTATCTTATCTGTTTCTAATTGGTATAGCATTTTTATTTAAATACAGATACATCATAACCCACAAAGAAATATTAGGCGGCATGGAGGATTAGCATGAAAAGAAAAACAAAACAACCCCAAAAAACTTCACAATCAACTCAGGAAAAGCGCATTACAGAATCGATCCGCAAATCCAAGCTGAATGCCTCCAACGAGTTTGAATACAGAAAGCTTGGCAGGGAACAGGATGGATTTTTGAATTGTCTTATAGAGGAAGAAGAGGAAAGTCTGACTTTTACCTACAAAATACCGGATGTACTTTCCTGGACCGATATCAAGAGAGAAAAGAAGGAGCTGCAATTTCTTGCGCTGATCGATGTGGGAAAATTACAAAAAGCGGCTAAGGTTTACCGTTTTACACTGGCGCCGGAAAACCTTTATTATGATATTCATGGAAGAGTATTTATAAAGACAAGGGATGTTTACAGTGCGGATGAAGAATATGAGCCGGAAGATTTTTTACGGGAGTATAAGTCCTTGATCGGATGTACGCTGGCAAAGAAATATACTTTTGAAAACTATGATAAAGGCGGGCTGGATCTTCTTACGCAGGACAGGTTTTTAAAGGAAATATTAGAATGCAGTGATACGGATCAGATCCTGTTAAAGCTTCATGAAGAATACTTCCGATACAGGAAGATGCACCGGCAGCGCTTTATGGAAATATCAAAAGCAAGGAATACAGGGAACAGGATTGCATTGGGGATCATGGGAGCGTTTACGATAGCGGGTGCAGTACTTCTTATTTACTTTTTCGCATGGGAGCGGCCTTATGAGGAAGCTGTTATTGCCGCAAATGAGGCATATTTACAGTCCGATTACAGCGCGGCGATAGAGGCGATGGAAGATGTGGCGGTAGAAAGGATGAACGGATTCCAGAAATATATTCTGGCATATTCCTGTGTCAGGTGTGAAAGCTTTAATGAAGATAACATGAGGAACATACTGAATACGGTTGTCTTAAACGGAGATGAGAAAGTAATGGAATACTGGATTCATATTAACCGCCTGGAAACGGAAAAAGCGGCGGATATTGCCATGCAGAAATCCAGTAATCAGCTTCTTTTTTACGCTTACCTGAAAGAAAAGGCAGTGATTGAAAATGATACCACGCTGTCAGGTGAGGAAAAAAATGCAAGGCTGACGGAGATTGAAAATAAACTGAAACCATTAGAAGAGGAATTCTCTGCACTGACAGAGAAATAAATGCAAAAAGGCGGCTGTTTACAGCCGAAGTACCGTTACTATGAGCAGTTGGAAATTGTGAATAGTAACGCAAAGAGGAAAATGTGATGGAATACATATTAACAACAGCAGACTATAAAAAAATGACAGTGCAGATACCGGATGAAAGACATTGCTTTGAACATCAGGGAGAGTTTGAGATTGGAATAGACTGCCCGGACCGCCGGAACGATACGCTGTATAAAGATACGTTGTATCTGGAAGAAGGAAAGGTACGGATAGGGAGCGGAGGGAAGGAAGGGCCTGTTTTTATTAACAGGAGAGAAATAGCGGATTTTCAGGATTATCGGGAATACAAAGTGTCTGCCGGAGATCAGATATATATAGGAGAGACGCTTATCTGTTATTATGACGACTATATTGAGATTTTTTCTGATAGGGATCATATTCATACTTCATTAGCAGAGTGCAGTCCGAAAAAATATCCTTTTGAAGGGTTTCCGCATTATACAAGGTCGCCTCGTCTGATTATGCATGCACCAGACGACAAAGTGGAGATTCAGAATCCGCCGTCAGGAGTTTCCATGCCCAAAGGAAGTCTGGTACAGACCATACTTCCTCCGGTGATTATGCTGTGTATTACAGTGGTAATTGCAATTGTCATGAACCGGGGAATTTTTGTGCTGATGTCCGTTGCCTCGACGGTAATGACACTGATCTTTTCTGTTACCGGGTATTGGAACAACAAAAAAGAATGCAGGGAAAAAAATGAGATACGAAAAGAACGCTATGAGGAATATCTGTTAAGAAAAAGAAGAGAATTATTTGAACTTTCCGACAGGGAAAGGAAAGCATACCGCTATAATTTCCCCGATATAACGGATATGGAAAAGATGATAAAGCATTACAGCAGCCGTATTTATGAGCGGAATGCGGAAGATGATGATTTTCTTGAAATATCACTTGGAAAATGTACGGAGAGGACGTCTTTTTCTGTTATCTATCGTGAAGAAGAATTAAAAATGGAGGAAGATGAGCTTGGAAAAGAGGCAAAGCGGCTGGTGGAAAAATTTGCTTTCATGGACGGCAAACCGGTGACTGTCAGTCTGCGCAATGCCCATCTTGGTCTGGTGGGAGAAAAGAAGGTTCTTTTAGAACAGCTGAAACTGATTGTGGCACAGCTGACTTTTCAGCAAAGTTATCATGACTTACAGATCATATTGATACATGATAAAAAATATAAAGAAGAGTTTGAATGGATGCGTTGGTATCCGCATCTTCAGATCAGAAGCTTAAATATGTCGGGAGATATTAATTCTGAGCAGATGAGGGATCAGGTGTTGGGAAGCCTGTTCCAGATTTTAAAGGATAGAAATCTGAAGATGGAAGAAGGAAACAGACAGTCCCGTTTCCTGCCGCATTTTTTGTTTATCATTGATGAACCGAAATTTGTTATGGATCATTCCATTATGGAATATCTGAATAAGTCAGGAAAGGACTTGGGTTTTTCTATTATTTATACCAGCCAGCTCAGAGGGAATCTGCCTGAGACGATCGGAACAGTGGTAGAGCTGTATGATTCGGAAGAAGCGGCTTTATTATTAAAGGAAACAAAAGTGGTAAATAAAAGATTCCGGTTAAATCATGTGGAAAATTGTGATCTGGAATGGATGGCAAGAAATATAAGCGTATTGATTCACGATCTGGGCGTTATGACGAGAATACCGGAGAGTATTACCTTTTTTGATATGTATGGAGTAAAAGATCCGGTTGATTTTCATTCAGAAGAAAGATGGAGAAAAAATTAGTCGCATAAATCTCTTGCAGTTCCGTTAGGGGTAAGGGCGGAAGGGGATATTGTCTTTCTGAACCTGCATGAAAAGGCGCACGGACCACATGGTCTTGTGGCAGGCACGACAGGCTCGGGTAAATCAGAGATCATACAGTCCTATATTTTATCTTTGGCGGTCAACTTCCATCCTTACGAGGTCGGGTTTCTGCTGATTGATTATAAAGGAGGCGGGATGGCGGGGCTGTTTAAAGATCTTCCCCATCTTCTGGGAACGATTACAAATCTGGACGGCAGCGAAAGCAAAAGAGCAATGGCATCTATAAAAAGCGAGCTTGCAAGGCGTCAGAGGATTTTTGGACAGTATAATGTAAACCATATCAACGCCTATAACAGACTGTATAAAAATGGGGAAGTAAAAGAACCGATCCCCCATCTTTTCCTGATCAGTGATGAATTTGCAGAACTGAAAAAAGAGCAGCCGGATTTTATGACAGAACTTGTATCCACGGCAAGAATCGGGCGGAGTCTGGGGATTCATTTGATTCTTGCAACGCAGAAACCGACCGGTGTGGTGGATGATCAGATCTGGACGAACTCTAAATTCAAACTGGCGTTAAAGGTGCAGAATGAGGGGGACAGCCGTGAAATCTTAAAAACACCGGATGCGGCATATATCACACAGGCAGGACGGGCCTATCTTCAGGTGGGAAACAATGAGATTTACGAATTGTTCCAATCGGCATGGAGCGGCGCTGCCTTTGCGGGAGAAGGACAGGAGACGGCAAAGGATAACAGAGTCTATCTGCTCAACGATCTTGGACAGGGAGAACTGTTAAATGAAGACTTAAGCCGTACCGGGGAAGAAGGCGGCATCGGAGCCACGCAGCTTGATGTTACCATTGCCTATTTGAAAGGGTTGTTTGAAGCGGAAGGAGCAGAAAGGGTAAGAAGGCCCTGGCTGCCTTCTCTGCCGCAGCGGATGGAAAGTCCGCTGTCGGCGCTTACCAGACAGAATAAATGGCGGCAGGAAACGCCTTACGATCCCGAAATGCCGGTTAATTTGAACATTCCTCTTGGAATGATCGATATTCCGGAAGAACAGTCGCAGAAGGAGTATGTTGTTGATTTGGCAAAGGAAGGCAATGTGGTATTTATGTCTTCCGCGGGTTACGGAAAATCGTTGTTTTTGACGACGGCGCTTTTTAGTCTTGCCCTGCAAAATCAGGTGGAGAACCTGCATTTTTATATACTGGATTTGGGAAACAGTGCGTTGATACCGTTAAATGCACTGCCTCACACCGCCGACTATATTCTCTATGATGATGTGGAGAAGCTGGGAAAATTTCTTCATATCATTCAGGAAGAGACTGCGCGCAGAAAAAAGTTGTTTGCTGGTAAAATGGTTCAAAATTTTACAGTATATAACCAGACCGCCAAAGAACAGCTGAAAGCGATTGTAATTGCAGTGGACAATTTTGACGTGGTACGGGAACTGGGACCGGAAGTGGAGGAATTTTTTACAAAGCTGTCAAGAGACGGCGCAGGACTGGGGATTTTTCTGCTGATTACGGCAACCAGGGCTAACGGCGTCAAATACGCTATCCTAAATAATTTTAAGATCAAGATTGCAGGATACTTTTTTGATCATACGGAAGCCGGTAACCTGGTAGGAAAAAGCGACTATAAATTGCCTGAGATCAGAGGAAGGGCTCTTGTAAAAACCGGCAATGTAAATATGATGCAGATCTATACAATGGTAAAATTTGATCATGAGATAGAATATAATCAGAATCTGAAAGAACTGATCAGCGTGATAACAGAAAAATATCCGGACAGACGGGCGCCCAGGATACCGGTACTTCCGGAGCAATTTCCCTACGAGATGCTTTCCGACTATGCGGATGGGAAGGAAGAATTTGATCTGGCAGTCGGGTTGGAAGTGGAATCTGTAACAAGAGCAGGATTGACAAGAATGCAGTCGCCTTTTGTGATTATCGGAGAAACCGGAAAAGGCAAGACAAATATGCTGAAAGTTCTGTTAAGCCAGATGATCGGAAATGCAGATGCATATGTGTTTGATTCTTCTACTATGGGCTTATATCCTTTTCAGGATAAGGAAGGAATCCATTATGTACAGGACGAGGATGAAATGGATGATTTTATAGCGGATATGAAACAGCTTTGCGGGGAGAGGAAGAAAAGGTGTCTGCAGGTACTTGCAGAAAATACGGCCCTAACGCCGCAGCAGTATTATTACGGAGAGGAGCCTGTATATATCGTTATCGACGACATAGATAAGTTTGTGGCTGATACGGGCGCATATCTGGAAGAGATGCACGGTATTATGACCGAAGCGGCAGAATGCGGCGTGGGAATACTCATCGCCGTACATTCTGCAAAACTGAAAACCTTTGACGCGTTGTCAAAGTGGGTAAAAGCCGCTTCTAACGGACTGGTTCTAAGCCCGCAGGGCACATTAAATATATTTCCGGTCCGTTCCCAGAGAGAATATCCGCAGATGGGGCAGGGACTGCTGTTTCACAATGGGGAGTATCTTACACTGCAGCTGCCGGAGTGCCAGACCGTTACTTAGATTTGATAATTTTTAATTTGATAAATTTTTCAAAAACCTCTTTACAGATTAAAAAAGTTGGAATAATATATAGACACAGAATGAATATTAAGATCTTTCATTACAAATTTGTAAAATGATTATGTTACCTGTCTTTCGGAGTTGAATTAAAAAAATAGTGCTAAGCCATAGTTTAGAAC
>CANSUS010000110.1 GCA_947650155.1 uncultured Lachnospiraceae bacterium | reverse complement strand
TGATTATATCTCATTAGCCACTCCCGTTACAACTTTAGTATAGCACTTCATTTATATAGATTTGTATGAGATTGTGTTGGCGCATGTGGAGAACTTACAGAGCGGCATGATAAGGGAACTTCTGGGACTTGGCTTTGGCATACTGGACCATCTTTATCAGGAATGGATGGACAGGGAGGACAGCTTTTATGTGGAACTTAAGGAGTATGCGTGTAACGAGTTGGAAGCGATCCCGGAAAAGCTAAATTTGGATGGGGAAAAGGAGGAGAAAGATGGAACAGAACCTGATCAGGCTGCTTAAGGCAGATGAGATCGAGTGCAGGGTGGCGGTTATCAAGGAAAACGGCTTGAGCCTGTTACTCTATAAGGATGCAAGGGTAGACCAGCGCATCCTTGATGAGACCTTCGGGCCTTTTGGGTGGAAGCGGAGCCACCAGAGCATAGAGGGGAACCTCTACTGTACGGTGGAGATCCATGATAAGGAAACCGGGCAGTGGATAGCGAAACAGGATGTGGGCACCATGAGTTATTCGGAGAAAGAGAAAGGGCAGGCTTCCGACAGCTTTAAACGTGCGTGCTTCAACTGGGGCATTGGCAGGGAACTTTATACCGCGCCTTTTATCTGGATACCAGCGGCAAAGGCAGAGATCCTGTATAAGGAAGACCAGAATAAAGTGAAACGGTTTTACTGTAACGACCATTTCTCAGTTTCCTCAATTCAGTACAATGACGACCGGGAGATCAGCGCCCTTGTGGTGGTAAATGACAGGGGACAGGCAGTATACGAACTGAAAGAAAAAGTCGCAGACGCTGCGGGTGGCCGCAAAGAGAAAGCTGCCGGAGGGAACGGAAATAGAGCGGAAACGGCACAAAAACCGGCGCAGAAGGATGCGGCGGGGAAAGCGCAGAAGGCTCCCGCTTCTATTTCCAAGGAACAGATGGATTCCCTGCAGGCGGAGCTTGACAGGACGGGCGTCACAATGGAGACTGTACAGAGCCGGTACCAGATACAGGAACCGGGAACGATGAGCGCAGAACTCTACGGCAGGGTGATGTCAGCGTTAAAACGGACGAAATCAACAGAGGCAGCATAGACGCACAAAAGAGGGAGGAGGGTAAAAGATTGAAAGACCACACTGATGTGCTGGCTTTTCAATCGGGAGTTTGTGATGGAGCGTCACAAACTCCTTGACAGTAGAGCAAAATTTAGGAGTTTTCCGAAGGAATACTCCGATTCTGCTTTCGTTTCTCAGCAAAGAACATTTTGGAATGGAGGATGAAAGATAAACAATGAGTTTTGAGGAATTTAGAGAAAATATCTTACAGGAGATCCGCGTGAGGGCAGACGGTGCATTTCAGGTAAAGAAACATGATGTGATAAAAAATAATAATGCGAAGCAGACCGGGATCGCGGTTGTGAAAGAAGAGGCAGATGTCGGGCCGTGCGTATATCTGGATGAGTTATACCGGGAATATGAATCCGAAGGGATGAAATTTGATGAGATCGTGGATGAGGTCTACAGACTGATCCTGAAATATGAGGAGGACATGCCGGATGTCGATCTGTCAGGATTCCGCAAATGGGAAACTGTCCAGGGGGATATTTATCCGAAACTTGTGAATGCGGGGCAGAATAAGGAACTGCTGGAAAAGATACCGCACAGGGACTTTCTGGATCTGGCGGTGGTCTATTATGCCATTGCCAGAGACCATGCACGGGAGGACATCGGGACGTTCCTCATTCATAACGGGCATATGGAAATATGGGGGCAGGAAGAAGAAAATATTTACCAGACAGCGCTGATGAATATGCGCGCTGATGGGGAGGCTGATCTTATCACGATCGAAAGGATTGTAGAACACATACTGGGCATTCCCTTCCAGGAGAAAGACGGCAATGCTTCACAGGATAAGGATATGTACATCCTGACGAATCACCGCAGACGGTTTGGGGCAGCGGAGATCCTTGACAAGAAAACCCTGCGGAGGATCGCGGATAAAGTGGGGGACGGATTTATTGTACTTCCCAGTTCTATACATGAGACTATCATACTGCCTCCAAAGGATGCGAAAAAGTATGACGGACTGGCAAAAATGGTGCGGGAGGTCAATGATACGCAGGTCGATAGGGAAGAACGGTTATCTTATCATGTGTATGTGTACAGCAGGGATGAGGAGACGCTGAGGATCGTTGCGTGATAGTGGATAATTGCGGTGAGGGCATGAAAAGCAGGAGATTTTATCAGGGATAGGATGCCCTGCTCTTTTTATGCCCTTTTTAACCAGAGAAAGCGATCGCATGTGATCTGAGCTGAGTGTCGGATGAAGTACGAATGGCGAAATATACAGAGGGAAGAGGCGGACAGAATGAAGAAAAACAGATTGTTGGACATAATCGCAGCGCACAGGACAGTGACAGATCTGGATGAGATTTTAAAAAAGGATAAATATTATCAGGAGGCGTTGGCAAAAGAACAGGCAGCATCGGACATAATGGACAGCCTAAACCTTACAACTGAACAGAAAAAAGCTGTTGACCGTGTCATTACGGCATATAATGAATGTGGTGCGGCATATGGTGCAGTGGCGTATCGCTTTGGGATGGAGGACGGGATCAGGGTGCGGATGGAGATGGAAGAGATTATGCGCATGATATAGTAATGGTATGCGGGGCTTTTACTGCGTCATTTATTGATTTGCTGTGTTGGATATTGGTGTGTGGGCGTTGGCGGGGTGGTATAGTGGTATCTGTACCGCTCATACCACCCGATACCACCGCTGAATTATATAGATATAATATAGAATTGGAATCTGGCACATGTTAGACAATAAGAGTGATTGAACAAATATCTGAGATAGAGTACAATATAAAAAACAAGAAGATTGGATGTGAATATCATAAGCAAATCATGGGTTCATTTTATGCGCTGATATATATATGAAGCTAGGAAGGAGATAGTTAATGACAATCATAAATGAATTGGATTCTACCTGTGGAATCTCTGATGAAGAATTAACAATAAGATTCAAGGAGTCAATAAGAATAGATAATGAAGTGAGAAAAATAAAGGGACTGCCCATTGCAGGATACGATGATGAGACAAAAAAGGCATATCTTGAATATCCGGATGGGAGGCGGGAGTATGTCGGAAAATAATGCGGTAAGACTTCCAGAGGTCATTGTATTTGCAGGACCAAATGGAAGCGGGAAATCGACTATTACGCAGATGGCGAAAGTCGGGGGCGAGTATATCAATGCAGACGATATAAAAAGAACTACCCTGTGTACGGATCTGGAAGCGGCGGTAAAGGCGGAAGAATTACGGGAATACATGATAGAAAATAGAGAAGATTTTACTTTTGAAACAGTGCTGTCTACCGATAGGAATCTGCTATTACTGCAAAAAGCCAAAGAGCAGGGATATTTTGTAAGGGGCATTTATGTTTTGACATCTAATGTAGATATAAATGTTGCGAGAGTACAGGCAAGAGAAGCGTTGGGAGGGCATGGTGTACCAGAAGAAAAAATCAGGTCAAGATATGACAAGGCGCTTGCTCTGATTCCAAGGTTAGTAGAGATTTGTGATATCCTGCATATATACGATAATACGAGAGAGCCATTCCGTATATTCAAGAAGCGAAAAGACAAGTATTATCACTGGAAAAATCAATATTGGAGCAATGATGATATAGAAAGACTGAGCGGAATTATAAGATATGTAAATTAAATGCCCGGATTAGTTATGAAGGCTTATAAGAAGATTATCGTAGAAGAGGACATGGACAGATCTGTATGGGTGGTGATCTGAATGGTAGATGTTAATTTAAGCAGTCCGATAGATGGGAGAAATGCAGGAATGAAAGCATTGCAAAAAGCACTGGGGCCTGTTGCAATGGTAAAATTTATGCAACAGTATGATATGGGATATGGGGATTATACCAAAGAAAAACAGGAACAGACAGATATGAGTCTGGGAGAGATAGACATGTTGTTAAAGAATATGGATGATCACTAATTTATAGAACAATGATATATGTTTATAACGCTATAAAACCAGCGGGATAGTAATTTTACAGATAAGGGTTTGAAGAATGAAGGACAGAGCAATTCTGTTCTTTTTTTGAAAATTTTGTAACTAATTGAAATGAATTTTAAATATAGAATATTTCGTATGTATTGCTTGCGAACTCTATGGTTATGTATTACAACGAGAGTAATTTTGCTTATTACATAGGAGGGATTACTTCTCATTACAAGTTTAAATATTACATTTTTAACTTATATACTTAATTGAATATTCCGTTGCGAAAGTGCACTCCTTCCGTTCTTTCAGAGTAGTGTTTTTCGGAGTTTTAAAGCAGTACATTCCGATGCAGAGAGCACCTTTGTTTTTGGTTGACTATCATGCATTTGGAAGTCGAACTTTTGTCAAGGGCTGAGTTGCTTTGCGGTGCTTTGATTTTTCGGTAGGAGTACACTTTCGCAACGGAATATTCAATTAATCAAATACGGTAGGACATGGAGCGAACTCGCTCCATGCCGTTCTTTTATTTTTAGCAGGAAAGTGATAATGTATAAATAGTAGTATAAAAAGGGGAGAAGGGAGTTGTGGTTATGAAAAGTGAAATAAAGGAGATTTTAATTGATTCCTTGCAGCCTTTTGGAAAACATTCTGGGCGAACATATGAAGGAGGGCGATTACGGTTGCTTATGTGCAGTATTGAGGAAAACGGACTTTTTAATCCCATTATTGTTCGACCAGTTGATCAAGATAAGTATGAGATTATAAGTGGCCATAATCGTGTTAAAGCGATGAAAGAATTGGGACATAGCACTATTCTGGCTAAAATAGAAAATGATCTGACCGAAGATAAAGCATTAGAAATTTTTTATGAAAGCAATTTTAATCAGCAATCTTTTTCGGATTGGAATTATGACCAGAGAATAGAAGCAGTTCGATATTGTGAAAAAAAGATTAAGGAGTATTCACAACAGGGGAAACGCACTGATTTAGGAATAAATAAGAATGTGCCGGTTGAAGGAGAAACTTCTGTCCAAAGTAGACAGAAGTTAGAAGAGAATTCCAAACAGGTTACTACAAGGGATAAAATGGCTCGTAGTCTTGGAATTTCTACAGCAACTCTCAGTAAATATAGGCGTATTATAAAGCTTCCTGATGAGTTGTTAGATTCCTTAGTGCGCTTGCTTGATGAAAAAAGAATAACTTTTGAAGCGGCCTATGCAATTTCTAATATGCGTGATACGGATATAAGGTGCTTGATAAAAGGGATAAATAAATATCCTGATAGAAAACTTGACTTAAATACGTTGAAGAGTTTACCAAAGAGAAATGCTGATATTGATGGTGATATAATAGTAAAGATGGATGAACGACAAGTCCTGAAAGCATTGATACTTTCGGTAGCTTCTGACGTGATAATTCCTCGTTACTCAAAGTGATTGTTAAAGTATGTAAATATTCGGGCGAAATAATAATTTGAGACTTTTGCGTTAAATATGTTGATGAAAATATTCCCACAGGAATTCGTGATTTACATCTTTGTGATTTCCTGTGGGAGAATTTATTTAGATAATTTAAGAATCAGATATTTCACCATTTTCGTTAAAAGTTATTCCTGCTTTTTGAAGTAAATCCTGTACAGGGGCAGAAAGAATTTTGATGAATGCATCCTGAGATTCTGGAATGACAGTGTAATCAATTTCCGTTGGACTGTAAAATACTTTCTCGGTTAGTTCATATAGTATGTTATCCAAAAAGTCTTTCCAATCATCACCTAAGTACCCTTTTTCTATAAGTTCGTCAAAGATTAGGCAGCTTGAGATTACAATTGAATGATTGAGTGATTGAAAGTTTTTTGCACAAGATTCTATATCTGGATAGGCGTGAAGATCAAATAGTTTCCTGTATAATTTGGGGAAAAAAATATCTTTCAGGATGATAGATTTTGTCAGAACAGCATCCTTATCACCATCAGTTTCGCATTTGAGCAATTGATTTACTTCATATATGATATTGTATGGCTTGTATTCCTTTTCTAATCTGTATATTCTTATACCATAAAATTTTTTTTCTTCACAATGATAAGACAAAAGCACTTTTTGGAGCTTCAAGTAATTTTCATATTTCAATTTTCTTAATTTGGATATATAGCGTTTATATGCTTTCTTTAGGTTGATTCTGTAGTTATTATTTTTTTCTGCTCCGAGTGCTTTTGTTAGATCATTATTCAAATTGCCGATTCGTTTATGGGTTTCTTTGATAATATCAAACTCATCAACAGTTAAATTATGATTTATACGCCATTCATTTACTTCAGCAAGAGAAGAATTACTTTCTAAGATATAATATAAATTCCATTCATATATTGAGTCTTCTGACATCGCTGACCATTGAGGACGTCTGGTATAAACTGGACGTGATGATAGCAGACGATACCTTTTTTGTCTTAAACTGGTACTATCTGAGGTTAATAGATTCGGATAATCATCTGGGGTGCAATAGTTATCTGTACCTTCAACATTAAATTGATACGGTGAATTTTCATATGTAAATTCACTTAATGATATACCATCAATTCTTTTTGTGTTGTGTAGATACATACATAATGAAGTAAAAAGACAGGAATCATATACATTGTCATAGAGAGGTGCTTCTTTCAAAAAGTATGCAAATTCAAAGAATCTCATAGTTATAAAAGTATATATCTTCGAAAAAACGTATTCCAATATTTGTTCTCGGCTTAGGCTGTTCTCTTTCAAGAAATTAATTATATCGGTTCTTAATTTGTATAAAGTCTCATAAAAGGCCCTATTTTCAGTAGAGTTCAATTCGGAAATATTGATATCCCAATGAAAATTTTCACTTCTGTGTATAAAATTATTCCATTCAGAATTAGAATTCATGTTTGCTATAACTCGCTTTCTTATTAGAATGTAGGTGACCGTGTATAAAGTTTAAGGATAGTTATGAACTTTGTATTCCTCTTTAGCAGACTTTCCGCTTTAACTTAATCGAAGAGCGTTTTTTGGGAGAAATCGACAAGAACATAATGTGTTTCTTTACAGTAATAGGGTAATTTGTATACACGGCAAAAACCCTCAGGTGTCATAAGAAGAATATCTTTTAATGTAGCCAGTTCATGTGGAAAGATAACAGGTTCACGGGTTGTTGATCTGTTCGTACTTATGCTCGTTGATATCTTGTCGTCTCTACTATCTGAGCAATTAATGGGTTTGATAATGCTGCTTGAAGTGCTTGGGCTATTATCCATATTTACCCTATCGTTAGTACTTCTTTTTTCCACATTAATACTTCCTATCATATCGCTGAATATCTTTTGATTGTCAGGATCGGTGACATTTAGGATTGCCTTATATTGACAGTTATCCATAATAATTTTTCGTGATTCTATTCCATAAGTTTTATCAAGCTGGGAAAGACTCTGCATCATCAGACAGATAGTCACATTCTTGCTTCGGAGTGTAGAGATTGCATTTTGGATAACGTCTATTTTTCCAAGACGTGGGAATTCATCGAGCAATAACAGGACTGGTGGAAAAGACTGCTTTTTCCCATTAGTGCTGTATTTATCAGGGCGGCGCTCCAAAGTACGAATGAGCTGGGTGAGCATAAGCGTTATGGCGCTATCCCACTGCCCTATTTTGTACTCTGGTATCTGCATAAAAATACTTTGAGTTTCCAAATCTTCCCATCGTATCATGTTGTCTCCTTTAGTGAAAGCAGATTTGATCCGATTGTCGGTAGCAAAAGGTATAATCCGGTTGCTTAATTCCGCGCTAATTGCTGTCAGCATTTTATTGTCTTCGGGTTCTACAATTTCGCGGAACTGTTTAATATGCATATTGGCAGCTTCATTCTCACTGTTTCCAATTTCGTCAATTAATTCCCATAGTTTCTCTGTTTGTATCAATGTCATGGCATGATTGAAAGTTCCTTCAATTGTTTTTCCGGTATCTTCATCAGTTTCATGCATACCACAGACATACAAAATTACGGCTGTTAATACGTGTTGCGCAGCTTGACACCAAAATGGTTCCGGAATATTAGGTGGTATAGGAATAATAGCCTGTGCAATTTCACGTGCATTTTGTACTAGTATAATACATTCTAATTAATTGTACATTCCTGTGCTATGTGATAAGATAT
>CANSUS010000109.1 GCA_947650155.1 uncultured Lachnospiraceae bacterium | reverse complement strand
ATATGACAGATGAAAAATTGGATCAAATCTTAAAGCAGGCCCTTGCTCCTGAAATTCATGATAGAGAAATTCGAGTACATAGCAGGAGGAAAGGTAAAATGATGAAGTTTGGTAAAGTGGGAAAAGCTGCAGCTGCGGCAGCTGCTGCAGCTGTTATTGGAGTTGGCGGACTGGGATATTTTAACCCGGTGCTTGCAGCAAAGATTCCTGTGATTGGAAAAATCTTCGAGAAAGTTGAGAATGATGTCATATATTCCGGTGATTATACAGATAAGGGAACTGTGTTAACAAATGAGGATTATGCAGGCAATTTGGATACGGTGGATTATTCCGTATCGGATCAAGGAATCACATTGACTGCATCTGAAATCTACTGTGATGGATATTCTATATTCTTTACAGTAAATATTGAAGCAGAAGATGCGGACTTTACTCATATTCCGGAACATTATACCGGTATAAATATTGCAGATAACCGGACGGCCGCAGGATTTTATATAGGAGGAACGTGGAGTGTGGATGGAAATTCGCCGGAACAGCTTGAAAATACGTTTGAGGGAGAGGTAATCGACAGTCACACATTTGCAGGCATGCTGAAAGTGAATCTTACGGAAAATATGACGGGCAGCGGTAACCTTAACTTAAACATAAGCGGCCTCGGCTATGATGATGACAGGATGCTTGACAGTGAAGAAATATCTGCATCCCATTGGACGGATGGCAACTGGAATATTGTCCTTCCGTTCGAGGTGAACGAGACCGATGTAAAGAGGATTGAAGTGGGTGAGAAAAAAGGGAATATTACACTTGAAAATGTAGTGATATCTCCGTATCAGGTGATCATCCATGCGACAACACCGGGAGAGCAGAGAGAACTGACAGACGACAGGAGGGAAAAGCTGCTTTCAAAAGATCCTGATATGACGGATGCAGAGATGTTTGAACTTCTTGGGTGGTCTTATGAACCCTGCCAGACAATTTGTTTTAATCAGGATGGGGAAATGCTTTACTCCGATATGGAAACGGCAGGTAGAGCGGGTTTTGCTGTTCAGGGTAAAGAAATAAAAACTTTGTATATCTTCATTTTTGACAATCTTGATGACTGGGCGCAAATGGAAGATGAAGGAATGAACAGCAGCGCTGCAGATAACGCGATTATTTTCAAGGAGATTCATGTGGAGTAAGCGGGCAGGATTATTTAGATTATTGTAAAATAACAGGAGATAACAGACTGATACAGGAAGAGGTCTGTTATCTTTTTTTGTACGTAAATAAAAGACGCTGCGCAGATGGTATGTGGGTGCAATCCGGGAAAAAGCAGGTAATTTATATGGCCTAAAGTAAATTATATATCGACTGACGGATAGTGGTTGACATGTAGGAACAGTAACTTTTATAATATTTATGAGATTAATAAGAACGGTTGAATATGTTGATCTAAATATCTCATATTTTAGCTATGTGAGCAGGGGGTAACATTAAAATGAAAAGCATAAGAACAAAAATCACCTTATCTCTTATTCTGACTGTTCTGATTGGACTGGTTGCATCAGGATCTTCAAGTATCATGCTGAATTATAATAATACCATGTCCACTGTAGAGCAGATGATGAGCCAGACAGCAGTTTTGGCGGCAGGACGCGCACAGCAGGAACTGGAGGTATATAAAAACGTTGTCATGGAGGTGGGATGTATTCCGCAGTTGTCCGACCCGGATGTATCAGTGGAGGAAAAACAGGCAATTATAGACGGGCGTGTTTCCATGCATGGTTTCCAGAGGGGAAATATTGTTGGAGCGGATGGAATCAGTATTTTTGATGGAAATGATTATTCGGACCGTGAATATGTACGTCAGGCCATGCAGGGAAATGTTTTTGTATCGGAGCCGCTGATCAGTAAGATTACGGGAGAATTGTCCATTATGGTAGCGGCGCCCATATATGATGAAGGCAGCTATGGGAAATCCATTGTCGGTGTTGTTTATTTTGTACCGCACGAAACTTTTTTGAATGATATTGTATCTGCCATTCAGATTGGCGAGAACAGCAGGGCATACATGATTAATAAGTCCGGTGATACGATTGCGGATATTACACTGGATACGATTACAGTTCAAAATATAGAAGCGGAGGCGCAGAGTGATTCTTCGCTGCAGGAACTGGCTGCAATTCACGCGCAGATGCGTCAGGGAAAAAACGGATTTGGAAGTTATACGAGCGGAGGACATAAAATGTTTGCAGCCTATGCTCCCGTACTGAATACGGACGGCTGGAGCATTGCCGTAACAGCGCCGCAGATCAATTATCTGGAATCCACGCGGGATGCAATGGTGATTAATATAGCGGTGATTGGAATTTCTATATTGATTTCCATTATTGTTGCCCTGACTTTGGCTCTTAACATTGGCAGACCTATGAAGGCATGTGTAAATCGGATGAAGCTGCTTGTAGAAGGCGATCTGGAAACACCGATGCCCAGAATTACCAACCGGGATGAAACAGGGGTGCTTGTCAGGTCAACGGAAGCTCTGGTGGAAGGACTTCGTACCGTCATCAGCGACATCAGCTATTTGCTTAATGAAATGGCAAATCAGAATCTGGATGTTCATACAAAGCATGAAGAAGTATATGTTGGCAGTTTTCAGGATATTTTACTTTCCATGCGCAATATGAAAGTGGAACTGAGCAACGCTATGTGTCAGGTAAATCATTCTGCAGAAGAGGTAGCAAATGCCAGTGATCAATTGTCCTCAAGTGCACAGACGCTTAGTCAGGGTACTACAGAACAAGCCAGTTCAGTACAGGAATTGGCAACGAGGATCAGTATCATTTCTGAGGAAGTTAAAAATACGGCAAACGGGGCACTGGATGTCAGGACCCAGACACATCAGACCGGCGAAGAAGTATTTCTTTGCAATCAGAAGATGCAGAATCTGGTAGAGGCTATGGAAAGGATTCAGACCAGCTCCGAAGAGATTGCAAAGATTCTGAAAACGATAGATGATATTGCATTCCAGACCAATATACTTGCCTTGAATGCGGCAGTGGAGGCAGCCAGAGCCGGCAGTGCAGGGAAGGGATTTGCCGTTGTTGCGGAGGAGGTTCGTAATCTGGCAGGCAAATCTGCACAGGCAGCCCAAAATACATCGGAACTGATTGCAAATTCTACGGACGCAGTACATATCGGTACGGAAATAGCTCAAAATACGGCAGATGTTCTGCTTGGTGTCGTAAATAGTATTCAGTCTGTAGTGGATGCTATTGACCGTATTGCAATCGTATCCAGTGAACAGTCGGATTCGGTTGAACAGGTTTCCGAGGGAATTAATCAGATTTCGATTGTAGTACAAAGTAACAGTGCTTCTGCGGAAGAAAGCGCAGCTGCGAGTGAACAGTTATCTGCTGAGGCAGCCTGCCTGAAGGAATTGGTGAATCAGTTTACACTTGCTTCAGAATCATTGTAATGGGATAAGAACAGATCTGAGACGGGAGCATAAATGATTTATATAGGAATTGCGGCGGGAATTTTTTTACTGGATGGATTTATAAAGGGATATATCGAAAAAACGAAGAAGACTGGCGAGGTCAGGCCGGCGTTACGGGGGCTTCTGCAAATTAAAAAGTATCACAACAGAGGCGCGTTTCTGAACTTAGGTGAAAATCACCCGGGTATCGTGAAAGGCATTTCTATTCTGTTATGTTCTTTACTTACAATTGTGTTTCTGTTTACACTTGGACAAAAAGGAAATGAACCATTAAAGCTTGGAATGTCGCTTTTACTTGGCGGTTCTTACAGTAATACTTATGACAGACTGAGAAGAAAATATGTTGTGGATTATTTCAGCATACACATAGAGAATAAGGCGTTGAGAGGGCTTTCTAAGATCGTATTTAATATTTCGGATTTTTGCATCGCGATTGGGGCGGTAATTGCTGTATGGAGGACGGTATAGAGGAAGAAGGTTACAGATGTGTATAAGATAGCAATTTGTGATGATGAAGATATCTTCATTGAGGAGCTGCAGAAAAATCTGGAACGGTATGCAGCTGAAGCAGGCAGGGAGTTTTGCTTTTTTGCTTATCATGACGGCAGTGAATTGCTGAAAGGATATCAGGCGGATTATGATTTGATTTTTATGGATATTAAGATGGAACAGCTCGACGGATTAAGGGCTGCAGAAGAAATCCGCAGAACGGACAGCACAGTGGGACTTATTTTTCTGACTTCTTTGAAACAATATGTATGGAAAGGATATGAATACAGTGCGGTCAATTATCTTTTAAAACCGGTCAGATATAGTGTGCTAAAAATGGAGTTGGACCGCTTTTTTAGCCGCTATCACGGAAAAGAGGAGCTGTATTTAAGTTTTTCCAATGACAGCGGCAAATATAAAGTACTGTATAAAGATTTGTGCTATGCCGAAACAGACAAGCGTAATGTAATGCTTCATTTTGAGGGAAAAGAACAAGTGATTTATAAAAATATGAAATCTGTTTGTGCTTTACTTTGCCAATATCCCCAATTTGCACAGTGCCATCAGAGTTTTATAGTAAATTTATCCCGTGTAAAAGGAGTGGAAGGATTGGAACTGCATTTGGATACGGGGGAACGTCTTCCCATCAGCCAGCCGAAGCGCAAAGAATTTATGATGAAGCTGACGGATTATTGGGGGGATATGATATAATATCGTTTTTGACGGTGTCCCGGTACTCATTAAGAAATGAATATGGCTGCATTTATAAAAGCCTGTTGTCAGAAAAAGACAGCAGGCTTTTACGATGTAAAAAGTCAGAGGTTAGATTTTGCATCATGAATATTAGAAATTGCGGCTGCGGTTGAATTTGTTTTTTTTATGGAATATGATGCGAATAGAAAGCGACGTTGAGATGAAAGGGGAAGTGGTTATGGCTATATTGAACGTATTGCATTTGAAAAAATATTATGGTAAAGATGAAAGTCTTGTGAAAGCGCTGGATGATGTAAATATATCAGTCGAAAAGGGACAGTTCACCGCTATTATCGGTACATCAGGCAGTGGAAAATCCACTCTGCTGAATATGTGCGGGGGATTGGATACGCCTACATCGGGCAGCGTGCAGGTAGACAATCAAAGTATAGAACTGATGAGTGAGGAACAGCTTACAGTGTTCCGCCGTCAGCGGATCGGTTTTATTTTTCAGAACTATAATCTGATTCCTTATCTTACGGTATATGAGAATATTGTTCTGCCTGTGCGTCTGGACGGGAAGAGGGAAGATAAAAAATTTCTGGATGAAATTGTACGTTTTTTGGAGCTGGACGGAAAACTTTCCGATTATCCCAGCCATCTTTCGGGCGGTCAGCAGCAGAGGGCGGCAATTGCCCGCGCTCTTGTATCAAAGCCGGCCCTGATTTTAGCTGACGAGCCGACAGGAAATCTTGACAGCCGCACCAGTGATAAGGTTGTTGATCTTTTAAAAATGACAAGTGAAAAATTTCACCAGACAATTGTAATGATTACCCACAATCCCCAAATTGCAGAAAAGGCGGATGTGAGGATACGGATTGAAGACGGTAAGATATGTGCCTGCTAAAGCGGACATGGGGGTATAAGGTTGAAAGAAAAACGCTTTCAACTATTGATTTTGAGTCCGCTAAAGCGGAAATGGGGTATAAGGTTGAAAGAAAAACGCTTTCAACTATTGATTTTGAGTCCGCTGAAGCGGAGATGAGGTATAAAAATGAACAATAAAAAAATAACAAAAAAAGCAATTTTTCATATGTCAGGACAAAGCCTGAAAGCAAGCCGCATGCGTAATATTTTTGTAATGGTTACCATTACTCTGGCGGCTTCCCTGCTTACGGCAATATTGATGTTTGCGGCGGGGCAGAAGCAACGGGTAAAAAATGAACTTTCCCATAGACAGCAGGTGAGCTACTATAACCTTACTGATGAACAGGCGGAACAGTTAAAAAGGGATGAACGCATTGCCTGCCAGATACAGGTTAAAGCCGGAATTCTTTCAGAAATGGATGGTTTTGATATTATGCCTTATTATGTAAGCGGGCTGTCAGATCAGATCCGGGTCGGAGAACTGGAAAGCGGAAAAATGCCGGAAAAGGAAAATGAAATCGCATTACAGGCGGAAGCATTAAAGAAAATGAATATACAGCCGGCTGTTGGAAGCAATGTGACGTTTACTTTTTATGACGGCAGTATAGAAGAGTTTACTGTGTCCGGTATTTTAAAGGGCGGCGAAGCGGCAAAACAGTTTTCCCTATTCCTTTCAGAAAGCTATGCTGAAAATGGCAGTCAGTTAAAGAATATGCCATACGAGGTATACGCAAAACTGTATGGTGCGGAGGAAATGCATCCGGAAGACTGCAAAGAGGCAATGTATCTGATCGGAAGCGACGCAGGGATCGAAAGAAAATATATCAATCCGTCGAAAGCGTTTATGGACTCACTGTCTGTTGATATGCAGTCGGTTATGCTTTATGGTCTGATCGGTATCGTGATACTGCTTGCCTGTGTTCTGGTTGTTTATGGCGTATTTTATTTGTCTGTCATTGGCAGAATACATCAGTTTGGCCAGCTTCGTACGATAGGAATGACGAAAAAGCAAATGAAAAAGTTTGTTTCCCGTGAAGGCAGTATCCTGTTTTGGCGTTCTGCTCCGGTGGGAATCAGTATTGGCGGTATTGCAGGATATTTTATGATCCCAGACGGATTTCAAATAGGGAATACACTGCTGGTACTTATCCTTGTTTTGGCAGTTATTTTCTTTATCACAATGATTTCAGTGCGCAAACCTGCGCGGATTGCGGCGGCTGTTTCTCCGATGGAGGCGCTGCGTTATCTTCCTCAGGAAACGATGAAAAAGGCAAAAAATAAAAGGATGTGCCGTACGTTGACGCCTTTGGGGTTAGGAATGATGAATTTTTCCAGGAATAAGAAAAAAACAGCCATTACTTTTGCATCGCTGGGTTTGGGAGGTATTCTGTTTATGACGGCGGCCTCTTATATGTCTTCTTTTGATCAAGAAGGTTTTGCAAGGCAGGGGTATTTTGCAAACGCTGAGTTTTATATTTGCTATTCTAAAGCGGCAATAGAACTAAATGAAAATGGTATGAGCGGTCTGCAGGCGAAAACGCCGCTGAATGAGGAACTGATACAGGAAATTTCTGCTTTGGATGGTGTAAAAGAGGTGAGCGAAATGAAAAATTTTGGCATCAGATTCGATTATCCCATTCATGATGAGTATGGAAATGACGATACGGTTTTTCCGCTGACAGAAGCAGAGGTAAAAGAGATCGGTAAATATCTGGAAGAAGGCGACGCTGACTATAAAAAGCTGATGAGTGGCGATTATATCCTTGTGGCAGACAACAGCGTGGCGGAAGAGGTATATGGCTGGAAATTTGCCGTAGGTGATCAGATTATACTGCATTATTATGACGGTATCAAAATGGCGGATAAAGAGGTTACGATCCTTGGTACTTTGAACAATCAGTATAATCTTGACAACAGCGAGAAATTGACAGGGTGGTTTTTGATGCCGGAGCAGGCTGTTTTAAACGAGGTTTTTTATGACAGCTTAAATGAAGGACTTCTCGTATCGACGCAGGCGGAAAAAGAAGCTGAAGTTGGAGAAATCCTTGCACAGATGATAGCAGAAAGACCGGAATTGGATCTGGAAACTTTTGCAGACCATAAAGCCCTTTATACACAGAACGCAAATCAAATGTTCGGAGCGATCAGCGGGCTTTCTGCATTTATTATGACATTCAGTATTTTAAGCATGATGAATACGCTGATTACGAATATTGTTACCCGTAAACAGGAACTTGCAATGTTAGAATCCATTGGCATGAGTAAAGGGCAGATGAATGAAATGCTTCTTGGTGAAAGCCTGCTTCTTGTATTTACGACTGTTTTTGTGACGATGACAATTGGGACATTGTGTGGCTATGCACTGAGCCTGATTTTGTATCGTATAGGCGCTTTTTATATGAAATTCAGATTCCCGGCGTTTTTTGCCGCTGCTTATGCAGGGGTGTTGATACTTGTACCTCTTGTCATTACCTTTGCATCTATGAACAGCTTTTCAAAAGAGGCGTTGGTAGAACGGTTAAAAGGGGCAGAAGCCTGAATAAAATAACAGACCGGCGATATAAGCCCAATATCTTTGCTCATGTGAGATAAAGAAGTAAAAGAAGTGTAAAAAATTTTGCCGTTC
>CANSUS010000108.1 GCA_947650155.1 uncultured Lachnospiraceae bacterium | reverse complement strand
AATTTGGTCTGTTATGATTGAGATTTTATCTCTGTCCCAATATATTTTATTCATAAACGTCACCTCCCTCTATGCTTAGCTTTTTCTTTTCTTGTCGCATAACGTATTATCGTTCTTTTTCGGCTTCTCGGCAATTATCGGTATAAACCAAACACGGTTGATATTCATTCTTCCTGTCCATTCTAGGGCATTTCTTCCTTTAGGCGTTCTTGCCCTGCGTCTGTTTCATGCCCTCTATGAGCCTTTCAAAGCGTTCCTGCGCCTGCCTGTCGATTTCGGCAAGGTATATATTCAGCCTGCCGCTTGTGAGAAGATTGGTGTATGTAACCTTACTGTACTGCTTCAGATAGTCCAGATGCCGCTGTCTCCACATGCCTATCGGCTGTTTTCATCTGTCTTTAATCTTCCCGTC
This sequence comes from uncultured Lachnospiraceae bacterium, assembly GCA_947650155.1. Classification (GTDB taxonomy): domain Bacteria; phylum Bacillota; class Clostridia; order Lachnospirales; family Lachnospiraceae; genus RGIG3002. The sequence goes on along the minus strand of CANSUS010000108.1, from coordinate 7,822 downwards.
TTTCTGGGAATATGTCAATGCGTTCAATAAATGCCTCAGAAACAATTGCTTCATGAATTTCCTCGTAAACATATTACCTCTGATTCCCCTGCTTTTCAATAGGCAGACCGCCGCATATGGCGGTTTGCCATAGCGGCGGTCTGATCCTATCTGGCATTAATCCGTATAACACCGGCCTGCCTATTTTACAAGTCCAACATGGCATCTGATATAGCGCGTATGTTTTCCTGCTGTTCTGAATGATTCTCCATCTGTTTCATAATCTTCCCGTCTTTTATGAATAAAATCCTTCTGGCATAACTTGCAACCACCGGATCATGTGTCACTACCACAACCGCCTTTTTCTTCCGGCCATTTATTTCTGTAAAATAATCCATAATTTTTTTCGCTGACACCGTATCTAAATTCCCGGTCGGCTCGTCTGCCAGAATGATATCCGGCTCATTAGACAGCGCCCTTGCAATCGCAACCCGCTGCTTTTCCCCGCCGGAAAGCTCATAAGGATATTTTTTCAAAAGACCCGATATTTCCAAAGGCCCCGCATTCCTGTCAACAACTGCCCGCATATCCCGGTACTTTGCTTTATTCAGTACCATCGGAATCATAATGTTCTCCTCAACAGACAGATTATCCATTAAATTGAAATCCTGAAATACAAAGCCAATCCTGTTTTTTCTAAGTTCCGCCAGTTGGTCTGTACTGAGTCTCCGTACATCGACATCCTCATAAAACACCTTCCCTTTGGTTGGTCTATCAATGGTTCCCATGATTTTCAGCAGTGTCGTTTTCCCACACCCGGAATGCCCCATGATGCTTATAAAATCGCCCTTTTCCACATTAAAATCAATTCCCCGCAAAACGGGATATTCCCTGTCCCCGGCTACTTTATTCACGATGGAATGGTTGTAACTTTTCCTCAGTCCACATATATTTACCAGACTCATCCTGTATTCTCCTATTCGCTCATAATAATTTCCGTATTCTTTTTAAACACCGTTTTTTTGATCCAGCAAAAGTACATGACATTGAAACACACAAATATGATCTGAAATGGTATATACTTACATATAAAATCTTCAAAGGCCGTATCCGTTCCTGTCATTTCCGCCGCCATGTATACGCCCGACAATAAGAGGGACAAAACAACAGGTATTTCCATCAGCTTCCTGTATTCCGAGGACATGGCCTTATAGATTGATTTTTCCGACATGCCAATATGGTACAGAGTCCTGTACTTATGATTTAAAAGCGGCATATCTCCCTGCAGCTTCAATGCAAAGATTCCAAAAAAGGAAAAAATGCAGAAAACTCCTGCGAATATACTGATAATCTTGACATAAGCCATATTTTCATCCGCATCTTTTAAGAATGCGCATCTCCAAAATACATCCGTCCCATTTCCCTGAAAGCTGTATCTAAACTTTTCAAATTCTTTCTGCATGCTTCCATTTTTAGCGAAAATGCTATACGCTTCCTCCTGATAGCCTGCCACCGCCGCCTCCGGCAATACGGCGAACTGCCAAAGGCAGTCCGGCTTTTCCGTTCCGAAAACAATTTCATTCTGCCCTTTTGTAACGGTAAAGACCTTTTCTTCACTTAAGCAGATAAATTCCGGCTTTTCTATATCCAGCATCGTAGATTCATTTATCCATACAGCCTCTGTATCTTCCAGACGCAGTTCCTGTGCTGTCAGCCAGCTGTAATCCCTGTCTGATATGCAAAAAACAACTGTTCCATTGTACAGATATCCCTTTACTGCCGGTATCTCAATCCCGTCCCCGCCCACCATTTCCCGTGCCATATCCTTCATGCCGCCATCCTGTATGACTCCTACAAAACCATAGGGATATATCGGGCTGTCCACATCTTCCGGCATCCGTGAAATCACGGACCCACCCGTAAAGTACAGAACTGCAAAACTAAGCACCAGCATAATAAACAGCAGCCTGCAATTACTTTTAAACTGATAATAAAATTCATTTAACGTGACCATATGATTATAATAAAAATTCTTAAACAGCTTCAGCAGCATCAACACCAGGCTGCCGCCATATGACATAACCATATATACCCCGGCCAGGCATATGCCCATACTAATGAAATGATATGAAAATCCGCTTCTCCTTAGCAGACGCATCGAGACAATGATGAGAACGATCCCTCCAACTACCAGAAAGCAGGTTCTGTTATGCCTCCCCTCCTTTTTCGTTTCCCTCAGCCGCATTTCTGACAGATTCCTTTTGCAAAAATACAATAATACCAATGGATATTCTAACAGGAAAATCATAAGATTTATTTTCATAACCAATTTGATAACCTGAACAACATCAGCCGCGGAAACCGCAACCAGATATTGAAACAAGCGAAGGATATACAAAAGCAGGACAGAAAACAACCCTCCTGCCAAGATACCCAAAACCACAGAAAAAACATAAATGAATAAAAACTCCACAGAAAAAAATTTGAATATAAATTTTCTGCTGCTTCCCAGCATGAGCAGCAGGCTGTAATCCTTGTTCTTTGTCCTGACATAATACGCTGTTGAATAAAGGACAAAAAAGATGGACATCACCCCCGCCGCCAAAAAGAACATGTTGCAGAGCCAGTTCATGCTGCCGGTTTTTTCGTTCAGCCCATACCTGTCATTTACCATAAAAGCAGTCCCAAAAACCATCTCCAATGCGACTGACAGAATGATGCTGAAAGAATAAAGCAGCGCATTTTTCTTATCCATATTTTTGTAAACCAGTTTTGCCAGCATTGCACTCCCCTCCTAGACTTCCATGCTTTTCAGCACCTTTTCAAGCATCTCCACATATTCCTTAAAGCTAGAGATACCTGTTTCCGTAAGCCTGTATGAACTCTGCGGCTTTTTACTTACAAATTCTTTTTTACAACTGATGTAACCCCATTCCTCTAATTTCAAAAGCTGCGCTCCCAGGTTGCCAGGGGTTGCGCCCGTATATTTTTTTAATTCAGAAAAACTTTTTTCTCCCGTAACCAGCGCTGATATCACGGAAAGTCTCCATTTATTGCCAAATATCTCCGGCATTGAAGAAATCTCCATGCTATCTTTCTCCTTTTCTTTTCAGATGGATTCCAAGCAGTATCATCCCTGCCGAAACAATAATACCTGTTAAAATGCTGCCAATGCCTACATTTACATTATTTCCGAGCATACTTCCCACTTTGATTTCAATCCCCATACCCGACAAAAGCATATATAAGATCGCAATCAAAAAAGCGGCCCACTGTATCAGCTTATCCTGTATCACAAAACCTAAGACCAGACAGCCGATCACAGGAAAAAGAAACGTTAACGTCTTCTGATAAAAATAAACATTCTGTTCCCCAAAATTTACAACCGAAAAGAATATCCGGAAAGCCTCTCCGCCGATCAGGAGAGTCCCCCAAATATTGATCATGCTCAGACTCAAAGCGTTATTTCGGTTTTTTAACTTATGCCGGTAAATAAAAAACAAAACGACATACCCTGATACTGATATGTAATTAAGCCCCCTGAAAAGCATCCAGACCGCATATTCCACATGGTCCATCCTTTTTATGATCTGGAATACGGTAACATATAATAAGCATGTCACCGTATTTATAATGCCAATAGAAATGAAAAAACTGGCTATCCTCGAAAAATCATTCTGGGTTCTGTCAATTACTTTTTTGATCAAGTTTACTTCTTCAATTGCTTCTGCGACATTCTGCATCCTGTTTTTCCTCCTTTAATCTATTTTATAGACTACTCTATATTATAGTTTTATTTTGTCAAGGTGTAGTGCAAACCGCTGTGTGAGCATATTAACTCTGTTTCCCTCGCTTTCGCTAAACATACGACAAGTCAGGGAGCATTCGGCAGATTTTTCTTTAAACGGTAGAATTGCCGGGATGGTATGTAATAGTCTTTTTCTCCTGCTAGCAGCAGGACATCCTGCGTGATCTGCGGTGTAATTCCATATCAAAGGCATTATAAAAGCAGTTGACGCACCTTTGATAGAGGTAATCTTTTTGGGTATCGCCCTCTTTCAAAAAAAATTCTGCCATACGGTAGCAATAAGCCGCCCGGAGAAATTCCGATTTTTGTTCAGCCAATTTTCCCATGTCGTTCCATACATTTTGCCACTCATCAAAAGTACGTATCTTTGCTGTTTTTTCCCGTACCGCATTGATATCTCCAGCTTACTTACCATTTGAGAAGCAGCGCTTCTGGATATCCCCTGCAGCCATGAGAGATTTACGATATTGATATTCGTGTGTTTTCCAATGGCAACAATCTTATGTGTATCTGATAAACGCTTTTTTCTATAAAAAGCCGCTCATAGCATTAGCCAACTTTTTAGGAGCCGCTATATTTATTTCATGCCCGGTATTATCAATGAAACATAATTTAGCATGGAAAATATTTTTTGCCAGTGTCTTTGCTGCTTTTACATTAGCTAAATCACGTTCCCCACAAATAATCAAAGCCGGACACAATATATTTCCTAAATCCTGTTCAAAATTTAATGTCACCATTGAACTGGTTAGATGAATCATATCTTGTTTCTTTATACCGCTTCCACAAAAAGATTTTTCCGGCGTGACACGAAATAAAATATTTTGAAATTTTAAAAGCAGCCTTGGCATTTTGTATTGTGGTGCAATCAATATCAAAGATTGAACTTTTTCAGCATGGTTAATGCAATAGTTTAATGCCAAAACCGCACCTAATGAATTGCCGCAAATCGTTACAGGTTCGGAAAACCTATCCATATATTCTTCAAAGGAGAGATATATATTTTTGTATGTTATCACTCTGTCCGTACTGAAATCAAACAAGTTAGGGCAGTATGCTTTAATATCTTCAGGCAGGCATGAAATTGTTTCATTCCAGCTTGAGGGGGATTGCCCTAACCCATGTAAAAAAACCACATTCATTTCCGGTTTTATACCTCCATGTTTTTTACTTGATAACGCAGACTTGTCCATGCCAGCATTGCAGCCAGGAAAATCACCGCAAGAATAATGATAAGAACAAAACGGGTAAAAAGCGTCATAGCGATAACCTGACATAAAACAGACACGATAATGCACGCTGAAATAATGGTAAACTTTCAGTAACCCCCAAAATAGTGAATGCTATACCGTTGCATAGCAGCATGGAAATAACGGTATAGGAAAATACGGTGATTATTTTTGCGTCTAATATCTTTTTTCTGTCAACGGGATAAGAAAATAACATGATTGCCTTTTTTCCTGCGTATTCATCAACAATAAACTTTGAAGCCATAGCGGCAGACATAATTGAAAAGATTGCCATACTGACAATGTTATCCAGCCCTACAATAAAATCATATGACATAAACATTTCTGCGTCCGCATCGGCTGCGTCCATTCGGGGGATTACCGCCAGCAGATATAAAAAACTAAATATAACAACGCTGATGATGCTAACGGCTATATGGTATGGTTTCAAACTGTTTCTTTTTAATTCTAACCGGGCTAATTTATTCATTTACTTTTCCTCCACTTACAATCCGCATAAAATAATCTTCCAGTCCTGCCGGATAGCTCTCCCTGATTTCCAAAGGACTTATTTCCTGCACCACGGTTCCGCCAACGATAAAACCTATCCTGTCCGCAATTTGTTCTACTTCTGACAATATGTGGCTTGTTATTTTGGGCGGGATTAAGACCTAAAACGGCTGCTTCTCCTGTTGTCGGTTTCAATAAACCCAACAGAATTTTTATGATCGTTGTTTTTCCTGCGCCGTTTTTCCCTACAAAGCCGTATATAGTGCCCTTCTCAACAGATATACTGCAACCTCGTATGACTTCTGTTCCGCTAAAAGTTTTTGTGAGCTGCCTTGTTGATACAACTAATTCAATACTCATAATTACCCTCCTTTTCATACCGACTAATTGTATGTATATGGTGAAAAATAAAACTGCCCGTAAAAAGGCGGTTTTATTTTTTCTGATTAGCTTTCGCCCATGCTTACCAGTGTTTTCTTTACATTTTCCATGATATCATCATCAATCAGCGGAAGTCCCATTTTATCCAATAATTCTTTGATAAATATAAATTTATGATATATTTCTTCCGGGGTTGCCGGGTAAATGGATGGCGTCATCCATAAATCAAACAAAGGTATCAATTCAGATAGTTCCCTGGCATAGTCCGTATGGATGGAGCCGTCCTTGTTGCCCTCTGTGAGAAGTTCCAGCCAAAACGGACTAAGCACCTGTCTGTTAGATTCAATTATCCCAGCTAATATGCGTGGATTTTTCAGAATAGGCATTGCCTGTAACGAAAGGTTCACCCTTTCCTTGTCGGACTGGTTTAATGACATTGCCATTTTCATTTTTTGCAGCCCATTCAAGCCTTTTTTGTTTTTCACGGTATCAAATGGATTATTTTCACGGAACATTTTATCCGTTAAAGCGTCCATGATTTCTTCTTTTGACTTAAAATGATGATAGATTGCCCCCCTTGTAAGTCCACCCAGTTCATCTACAATATCCTGAATGGTAGTGTTGTCATATCCCTTTGTAAGAAAAAGCCGCTGTGATACCTCTAATATTTTTTCTACTGTTATTTCGGGATATTTGTTGCGAGCCATATTCAAATCGCCTCCATACATTCATTCGGTATGTATAAGTATAGCGATGATAAAGCCTTTTGTCAAGATAGCGGTTTGTAAAACTGTAATTACCTCCGATTCCCCGCCTTCCAACAGGCTAACCGCCGCATATGGTAGTTTGCCATAGCGGCGGTTAGCTTTTGTCTTCGTATTACAGATATTTCATTTTTATACCCCATGTCCGCTTCAGCGGACTCAAAATCAATAGTTGAAAGCGTTTTTCTTTCAACCTTTACACAACTTGATGTTTGCAATAAGAACGGACTGCTAAAGTCAGAAACAGCGGAATTTCAACTGCGGCTGATACCAAAATGACATATGGCGTCCAAAAACTCATCTCCCCCACATGCAAGAAATTAAAATCACAAAGCTGATAGAGAATATTATTTTTCATACCTATGCCCGCAGACGGCAAAACTTCTCCAATCCATGTATCACCCAAAGCTCCATACGCAAATATGGGCAGAAACAGTACCACTATGGAAATCAACAGCACTGTCAGGGAATCCCTGCATCTGGCAGATAAGAATAATGTGCAGCTAACGGTTGCTAATACTGAGAGAAGTCCTGCAAGCGCCAAAATAATCTGTAGCTGCCCCAAATTTATATTTGGCAGATTTATAACCGAAAACAGCATCTGAAATGAAGTTTTCAGGCAGTCTGTACCGAATGCAAGATTCAGAATTAACAAATGAATTGACATTCCCAAAATGAAAATAACTATGAAGATACAGCAGGCTGACAAAATCCGTGTAACAGCCAATTTCATGCGTCCGTATTTCGTGCAGCGCAAAATACTGTCACTGCCGGTCTGATATTCATTGGCAAAAGCCGGGGCGGCAATAGCAACACTGAATATTATCCCCCTTGAGAGCCACCAGTTTCCTGCTTGGGAGCCACCCGGAAATTTCTATCTTCAGAGCCACCTCGGACACAAGATATAGTGGTACTGCCCCTGCCAATATAAGTAATGACAGAGGCAGCATTTAATCAGATGATTATTATGACTCTATCTCATCCACAAGTTTTTTCAGCTTCCTTGTAAGCGCTAATTATCCAAGGCGTTGGATTTGACGCTTACGACTGTAGCGATTACTTTGCAATTTGACATAAGGTGCGTCCTCCTTTCGTTTAGATTTAGCCACTTTGTCAAGGTGGCTATGTAAGAGTACCAGAGAACGCAAAAA
>CANSUS010000107.1 GCA_947650155.1 uncultured Lachnospiraceae bacterium | reverse complement strand
TAGCCCCTTATAGGGGCAGAGCAGGCTACCGGCTAAGCCGGTAGTCCTGACTAAAAGGCACCGCTTATTTTAACAGCATCATAATTATGGTCAGAGCGGTATAGATGAGGATTCCTTTGTTATGGCACATATCTTTCAGTACCGCTTTTTTTATTATACCCGGCTCACCATCTACCAGTGCCTTTTTCTTATTTACCAGAAATAAAATCAGTCCTGTTATACCGGACAGCATTAGCAACATGGAATAAATACCTGCCGCGGTCAGGGAAAAGTTTAATAATGTCTGCGTAAGAATGCTGCCGAACAGGTTAGATAATCCATGCATAACAATTACTAATTTAAGATCCCCTGTTTTTACCATCAGATACGACCATATCATGCCTAAAATAAAAGTATAAATAATCTGGGGTACTCCTAAAGAAACGCCATGTACGATTGCAAAACAAAAGGAAGAAACCAACATATAAAAACCCTCTCCGTATTTCAGGAGTTTGTCTGCAACTATTTTTCTGAAGACAATCTCCTCTATAACAGGGTTAAATATCAGCAGCAGAAAGAGCATGGATAAGGATGTGGCATTCCCGTTTATGGATACGGGATGGACGCCCGCCGCTGCCAGTATGTTCATAATCATACTGAAAACTGTGATGGCAGTAAATTGCAGTAAAAAGCATAAAGAAATTGTTTTGAAGGGGAGTTTCTTTTTTTCAAAACTTTGTACGGAAATTTTCCGGGTAATAAAAAGCAGCAGTCCCAAACCGATTCCATATAAAAGGAAGAGTCCAAGGATTGTTTTTAAGCTGTCAGAAACAGGCAGATGTTTACTGAAGAAGAGGGAATATATCCAATAGATGCCAAACATACCTGTGAGACCAAGCGCCATTTTTTCCAAATCTTTCGTTTTATTGTTCATTGCTGTTTCCTCCATTCTGATATTCTCTGAGTTTTTTTGTATATTCTCTGCCTCTGATCCGATGCTCTATTTCAAACAAAATAATGGACAATATACCGCATCCGATAAAAATCCCGACAAATCTGATATAAGTGCTTATCACTTTCAGCTCCGTGATCCATCGAAATATAACTGCGCAGATAAAAGTAATGACGGAAAAAGGAATGATAAAGATGAAGACTCTTTTTACGTCCGTTATTTGCTTGAATACGCAGGTCCCAAATGCAAATTCCATCCAGATCCCACCAAAGACAGAAAGCAGGAATAATTCCGGCAGCCTTATAACAGGCATTTGGGTATCTCCTTTTGCAAGTGTAATTATGGTGTAACACATCGTCATAATCGCAAAGGTAACTGCACTTTGTCCGGGGATATTTTTTATAAATATTTTCATGACCGTCTACCTCCTAAACCTAATTTCTCTTTTAATGCAGGCGCATATTGGCGGGATATATACAGTTTTTCATTATTATCCATTGTGACAAGAATTTTTCCTCCAAAATCAGGTTTCAAGGAATAAATTCTTTTCAGGTTTACAATACAGGACTTGGAAATTCGCATATAATCAAGCAAACGATATTTTTCTTCTATTTCATATAATTTGCAGTCCAGTTCATAAACATGGTCAGCGGTGTAGCCAAAAGTTTTTCTTTCTACAGACTCAATATATAGAATTTCATTGCTGTTTATGTGAAATAGGTTTCCTTCGGACTTTGCGGTAAAGCCGCTTTCAATTTCGCTCAGATGCTCGATAAAATGGATGATTTTGTTGACTTGTTCCTCTTTTTTCCTGTATTCAATCGTTATTTTTGTATCTTCGGCGTCCCGGTTTTCTATTAATTTTAAAAGCATATCGTATGAACTCCTTTCACCGGAAATTATACCAATATTTTATTTAGAATCAACAGTACTTAACATAAGTTGTACGGTAAGTTACATAAGCTGCATTATTTTTAGATCGGCAAGTACGGTTCTTAAAGACTTCTTAATAAATGATCTGCTATATTAAAATATGAAATGAGACAATAATAAAATTATACGGAAACGGGGAAATAAGATTATGAAACAGATTGTTTTAAAGGCAGTGGATGTGTCAAAAAGCTTTGCCAATAATGGAGGGCAAAATCATGTGCTGAATATGGTAAATATGGAGATATATGAAGGTGATTTTACTGTTATTATGGGTTCTTCCGGCGCAGGAAAATCAACATTGCTTTATGCCATCAGCGGAATGGATAAACCTACAAGCGGCGAGGTGTATTATAGAGGCAATAAAATTACAGGTCTTTCAGAAAAGAAAATGGCGCTTTTTCGTGCAAACGAGTTTGGATTCGTATTTCAGCAAAGTCATCTGGTCAGTAATCTTACATTGTTTGAAAATGTGGCGGTAACAGGATATCTTTCAGACAGCAAAACTGCAAAGGAAGTAAATGAAAAAGCGCTGGAACTTTTGAAGAAAATGAATGTTGAGAAAGCAAAAGACAGACTGCCTGCGCAGGTGTCCGGCGGAGAGGCGCAGCGGGCAGCAATTGCAAGGGCGATAATCAATAACCCTGGAATTCTGTTTGCGGATGAACCGACAGGAGCGTTAAATAAAAGAAATACGGAGGAAGTGTTGAATCTTCTGACAGCATTAAATAAAGAAGGGCAGAACATTCTTATGGTAACCCATGATATGCGGGCGGCGATTCATGGCAATCGGTTTTTATATATTGAAGATGGAAAGATTATCGGAGAAATGTCAATGCCGGCTTATACTGAGGAAGAGGCAAAGGCAAGGGAGAGGCAGATAGATGCGTGGCTTTCTTCGATGTCTTGGTAAAGTGTGAAAAGTATTTCTAAGACAGCAAAAAACGCTGTCTAAGAAATACTAAATTTCACACTGAAGAATGCGAAAAGCGTGCATTCTTCCGACCATATATGGTTAGCGTGTAAAGTACTTCTAAGTCAGCAAAAAACGCTGGCTAAGAAGTACTAAGTTACACGCGGGAAAAATCGTAGATTTTTCCATTGGCATTTTCAAGGTAATTGAGCAAAAACGCTGACTAAGAAGCATTAAGTTACACGAAAAATTTTAACATGGAGAGGATGCAGTATGAAATATATGACTTTATTAAAAGCGAATATAAAGCGTCAGAAGGGGAGTTTTATCGGGGTTTTTATTTTGATTTTTATTATTACGGTATTGCTGTGCGCGGTGCTTACCATATGGAAAAACAGCAGTGCGTATGAAGAGGAACAGATAGACAGGATTGGGTATGGGGATGTTACGAGCTGGGTGGTCGGAGGAAAGGAGGAAATTGCCTCCCTGGTGACGCAGATAGAAGGAACAAAAGGAGTAGAGAAAGTAGAGACGCAGGAAGTTCTTTATGTAAATTATAATGTGAACGGACGGGATGTGGCAGGTGGAAGAGGACTGGTTGTAAAGTATCCTGATACCAAATATGATTATTATATTTATAAAGAGAATCTGATGGGAATGGAGGAAACGCCGGAGCCCCTGCAGCAGGGGGAAATATATGTTGCGCCCTGTTTTACTACGCTTTATGATGCGGGGGTCGGGGATAAGGTTGAGATAGAAATAACCGGGGAAGAGAATGTGGAGGTTTTTACGATTAAGGGATATTTTGAAGATCCTGTCGAGGGGAGTTCTATGATGGGACTGAAAACGATGCTTGTAAACAGTCAGGATATGGAATATCTTACGGATAGACTTGATGAGGCGGAGACAAACGGAGAGAGCGGATTTGCAGTTCATATTTTTAAAAAAGAAGAAGAGGAAGGCACTCTGCTGGAACTCCTGAAAAAATTAAATGAGGAAACGGAACTTGGACAGTTTGCCTCTTTTACTTATCAGAAAGCGGCGATCATGGGATTTATGCTGATTCTGCAAAATATTTTTTCTATTTTTTTTCTTGTATTTGTTTTGGTGCTTTTAGTGGTGGCGATGTTGGTACTGAGTCATAGTATTGTAAGCGGCATTGAGCAGGATTATGCAGATATGGGTATTTTGAAAGCAGTCGGATTTACGAAAGGGATGCTTCAGGTGATCAAGATCTTACAATATGTTGTGCCGATTCTTTTGGGAACAGGTTTGGGAATACCAGCGTCTATCCCCGTTACTTTGGTCATCAATCATATTACAGTACCGGCCACAGGATTGATGATACCAACGGCTCTGCCGGTACCTGTTGTGGCAGCGGCGCTGTTTTTGATTTTTCTTATTCTGACCGGATTTATTTGTTTTAAGACGTCAAGAATTGATAAGATAACGCCAATACGGGCAATTAGAGGCGGAATGGACGATATTTATTTCAAAAGCAGGTTTACACTGCCTGTCAGCAAAAAAGCGTTCCATCTTACGCTTGCGTTTAGACAACTTGTTTCAGGAAAAAAGCAGTATATCAGCGCGGTATTTGTTACGATGCTTTTAGTATTTTTCTTATCGCTGACAGCAAGGATAGACGCATGGTTTGGACAGAACGGAGAAGGGATGCTTAGAAGCTTTAATGCCGTGCCCTATGATATGGGCGTCGGAATTGTGGATGAAAAAATAAGGAAAGAAGAAATAGAAACCATGATTCTGGAGGAGACAGAAATAGAGGACAGTTATGAATTTTTGATTCTGCGCGCTGAATTAAACGGAATGAACTATTTGATGAATATTTGTGAAAGGCCGGAATACTACAATATGCTGGAGGGAAGGGCATGCCTGTATGACAATGAAGTGGTTATGACAGAATTTGTAGCAGGACAGCTGGATGTATGGACCGGAGATACGGTGCAGATTGCTTATGGCGGAAAAGTACTTGATTTTATAGTATCAGGAATTTATCAATGTGCCAATGATATGGGAGATAATTTTGGAATTTCCAAAACCGGCTATGAGTGTTTTGACACGGAAGAGACGGATTTTTGCACTTATTACAGACTGAAAGAGCCGGAAAAGAAAGAACAGATTGTGGATCGGCTTACAGAGACGTATGGTGAACAAATTTATATGGATAATAATGTATGGTCGGGAACAGACAGCATTGTAGCGGTGATGGGAGCGATTGAGATATTGATGTACGCCGTTACCATCATTTTCATCTTTGTAGTTATCATTATGACGGGAAGCAGGATTCTTTACAGGGAACAAAGTGATCTCGGAATTTATAAAGCCCTTGGTTTTTCTACCCGAAAACTCAGAACAACCTTTGCTTTAAGATTTACAACGGTTTCCTTTTCAGGAGCCGTATTTGGAGGGATTATCAGTGCGGCATTTACGGATCGGATTGTCGGCTATTTTTTGAAAATGGGAGGAATCAGCAGTTTTTCTTCAAAACTTAATTGGCTGCAGATGGTACTTCCGGGAATGGGGGTTATGCTGCTGTTTACCCTGTTTGCTTATGCGTCGGCAGGTAAAATAAAGAAAGTGGATGTAAAGAATCTGATTTAGTATAGTTATGTGATCTTAACTGTGATACAATGAAAATAAACAGGCTGGCAGAAATTTACAGCGGTGAGCAGCGTGACGGAGTATCGTTTTATGAAAAGATACTCTGATACAGAAAGGGATTACTATGTCAGATTATTTTGGGAAAGAAGTTTCAAAGCTTGGTTTTGGACTGATGCGGCTGCCAAGAAAAGGGTTATCTATTGATATTCCACAGATGGAGCAAATGGTCGATGCGTTTTTGGAGGCGGGATTTACGTATTTTGATACGGCGTTTGTGTATCCCGGTTCAGAAAATGCCGCAAAAAAGGCACTTGTAGACAGGCATCCAAGGGAAAGTTATACGCTTGCAACGAAACTGAATGCATTTTTAATGGCGCCAACGGAAAAAGCCGCCAAGAAGCAGTTTTATACCAGTCTGGAACGGACGGGAGCTGAATATTTTGATTATTACCTGCTTCATGCGCTTATGGAAAATAATTATAAAAGATATGATAAATTTCATCTTTGGGATTTTGTGAATGAACAGAAAGAAAAGGGGTTGATAAAATATTTGGGGTTTTCTTTCCATGCAGGGCCGAAGCTTCTTGAAAAGCTTCTTTTGGAGCACCCCGAAGTGGATTTTGTGCAATTACAGATCAATTATGCGGATTGGGAGAAGCCTTCCGTCGCTTCAAGGGAAAACTATGAAATTGCCAGAAAATACGGAAAGTCCATTGTAATTATGGAACCGGTTAAGGGAGGTTCGCTTGCAAATCCGCCGGCGGCAGTACAGAAACTGTTCCAAAAGTGTCATCCTGATCTGTCTTCTGCATCCTGGGCAATCCGCTTTGCGGCGTCTTTGGAAGGTGTAATAACGGTACTTTCCGGGATGTCCAATATGGCTCAGATGAAAGATAACATTTCCTATATGAAGGATTTCAAACCGTTAAATGAAGAGGAGCAAAAAATAATTCAGGAGGCTCAGCGTATTCTTGGCAAGTCTTCTACAATCCCCTGTACCGCCTGTCATTACTGCGTAGAAGGATGTCCGAAGAATATTCCGATCCCTGAAATCTTTTCTGCAATGAACAGGAAACTTGGAAATGGGCAGATAGGCGAAGCGGTGTCTGCATATCAAAAGGCGACTGCGGACAAAGGCAGAGCCTCGGAATGCATTCATTGTAAACAGTGCGAGCGTGCATGCCCGCAGCATCTTGAAATAACGGATTATTTGAAACAATGTGCGGATACTTTAGAGCGTTCGTAAAGTAACGGATCGGCAATTCTTTATGACAGCCTCTTGACAATAAAAGCGATTATAGGTAAAATAATTTTCAGTTAAATATGAATAAGGAAAAACATTGAAGAGGAGTATTAAAAGTCTATCTTTTTCAGAGAACTGCCGGATGGTGCAAGGCAGTAAAGTAAGCTTCCAACTCGCCTCGGAGTTCCTTCGGTGAAATATTTGCAGTAGCTGAAGGCGGGAGTCCCCGTTACAGGATCAATGAGTGCACAGTAATATGTGAATTAGAGTGGTACCACGGAACACAAGCCCTTTCGTCTCTAAATGAAGAGATAAAAGGGCTTTTTTAATTCAAGGAGCTGGACCGCAAAGCGTGACAGCATTTTCATTTAGGAGGGAATTATGGCAGAACCATACAATCACAGAGAAGTGGAATCAAAATGGCAGGAAATATGGGATAAGGAGAAAGCGTTTGCGACTTCAAACGACTATTCCAAACCCAAATACTATGCGCTCGTGGAGTTTCCGTATCCGTCGGGACAGGGACTTCATGTGGGACATCCAAGACCTTATACGGCGCTTGATATTGTAGCAAGAAAAAGAAGGATGCAGGGATATAACGTACTTTATCCGATGGGATGGGACGCTTTCGGACTTCCTACAGAGAATTACGCGATTAAAAATCATATTCATCCGAAGATTGTAACTAAAAATAACGTAGAGCGCTTTAAGGGACAGCTTCATGCGCTCGGTTATTCTTTTGACTGGGACAGGGAAGTAAATACAACCGATCCGGATTATTATAAATGGACACAGTGGATCTTTTTAAAATTGTTTAAAGCCGGACTTGCTTATAAGAGTGAAATGCCTATTAACTGGTGTACGTCCTGTAAGGTAGGCCTTGCCAATGAAGAGGTGGTAAACGGAGTCTGCGAACGCTGCGGCGCGGAAGTAGTGCGCAAAGTAAAGAGCCAGTGGATGTTAAAGATTACGGAATATGCGGATAAACTGATTCAGGATCTGGATACGGTAGATTATATCGAACGGGTAAAGGTATCCCAGAAAAACTGGATCGGAAAATCAGAAGGCGCGGAAGTAGATTTCTGCATCAAAGGAAAAGAAGATAAGTTACGGATTTATACGACAAGACCGGACACGTTGTTCGGCGCTACCTATATGGTCGTTTCACCGGAACATCCTTTGATCGATAAATATAAGGAGGAAATTGGAAACTGGGATGCCATTGAGACTTATCGGGAAATGGCAAGCAAAAAGTCCGATTTTGAGCGTACAGAACTTGCAAAGGACAAGACCGGCGTGGAGATCGACGGACTGCGCGCTATAAATCCGGTAAACGGAAAAGAGATTCCAATCTGGATTTCCGATTATGTACTCATGACTTATGGAACCGGCGCAATTATGGCAGTTCCGGCACATGACGAGAGAGACTGGGAATTTGCAAAAAAATTTAACCTTCCGATTATCGAAGTAGTGGCGGGAAGTCCGGTCAGTGTGGAAGAAGCCGTATATTCGGATGTGGCTTCTGGCAAACTGGTAAATTCCGAATTTTTAAACGGTTTGTCCGTTGCGGATGCGAAGAAAAAGATCATTGAGTTTTTGGAAGAAAAGAAGATTGGAACGAAAAAGACCAACTTCAAATTAAGGGACTGGGTGTTTTCAAGACAAAGAT
>CANSUS010000106.1 GCA_947650155.1 uncultured Lachnospiraceae bacterium | reverse complement strand
TATACGGAGCGGTTCGGCGTGGAATGCTGTGTGATTGAGATGCGGAGCGAACTGACTAACAGGGTACATACCGTTGTGGATGACTGTATCGTGAAAAAGGTGCTGAAAGACGGTACGGCAGATATCGGGGAAAAGTATTTGAAAGCGATAGCGGAGTGTGCGTCAGATTATACTGACAAGATCATGCGGAAGATCAGGGAGTACGGTTACAATGAGGAACTGGCAAAGCTCCATTTCCTTGGCGGCGGTGCTATGCTGATGAAGCATTTTGCAAAGCTGGACCAGAATAAAGTGCGCTTCATTGAGGATATCCATGCCAATGCCAAAGGGTACGAATATCTGTCCAACCAGAGGCTGTTGCGGAGCATCAGGCGCGGATAGGGGGCGTGTTTTATGGGGAAGAGACAGGCGATCAAAAATATCAAGCGTGTGTCCTGCCGGTTCGACATGGACGTGCCGGAGGAAAGAAGGGCGTGGCAGATTTTACAGGGCAACTACCGGGAACCACCGGACGGAAAGAAGCAGGATTATACCAGCATTATCGCAAAGGCAATGATTGGCTATTATGACAGGAAAGAGGAAACCGACCTTACCCACGAGGAGCTTCTTGTGAAAATACAGGAGAGCATCCGGAGAGAAGCGGCGGAGATAAAGAAAAGTTTTCCACAGACACCTTATCCCATGATGTACCCATATATGCCAATGGCGATGCCGGGAATGCAGGCGGAAGTGGCAAAAGCAGAGAAAGCGGAGCAGATGGAGACGCAGACAAAAACGCCGGAAACAGAAGAACTGAATGAAGCCGCCCTTGACTTTATGGACAGCTTTATGGGCGGATGACAGAAGGCAGAGGATTCCTGGCTGTATAGAAATTAAATAAAAGTAACCAAAAGGACATTTCATCTTGTGCAGGGTGCGTGTCCTTTTTTCGTGCAGATTTTGCGGAAAGGAAAAGTATATGGAACTGAATGAAATGGAAAAAAGGATGCTGTACCAGACGGAAGGGAGCGAGCGATACGCCATCCTGCATGAACTGTTAATGGCCTCACGGTATGCCAAGGAGCCGGATCGGCGGAGAGTAGCGGACAGCCTTATGGAAAAGTTGTGCCCTCTGTTAGATAAAGAGTGCATGGAGATTGTAAATGATATCCGGCGAAACTACCGCCTGCCTAAAGAAGGGCGGACAATCGGAGAACTGATAGCGGAGGCAAGGCAGAAATCTGGCGCTGAGCAGTTAAAAGGGCATGACATTATGGCATTGGAACGTTTCGATCCGGAAGTGCGGCACATGGTTGTTTTTGAGGTGCTTTCAGGTGATTCTTTCGTGGGTGACAAAGGAGACAGGATGCGCCTATTTCTGACGGATGCCGGATACAGGAGATTTCAGGAGCGGCAGGAAAATGGGGAGATAAAGATACAGGAGCATTTAAAGGTTGCGCCGGATGGATATCTGTACCATGACCACAGCAGAGACGGGGAGCATATCCGTTAGCATGAAAGTTTAGGAAGCATGAAAAAGAGAGGCTTAGATTTGGAGAGGAGATTTTAAATATGGCTGTATTCCGCATAGAGAAGACCAGAGATTTTACCGTTATGAGCAATTTCCATCTACGAGACGTGGAACTGTCGCTGAAGGCAAAGGGGCTGTTATCGCTGATGCTTTCGCTCCCGGATGATTGGGATTACACCACGAAGGGGCTTGCCTGCATCTGTAAGGACGGGGTGGATTCCATCACCAGCGCACTAAAGGAATTAGAAAACCACGGCTATCTCACCAGACAGCGCACCCGCTATGGAAACGGGCGGCTTGGGGATATCACGTACACGATACATGAAAGACCGGTGGAGAAGGAAACAAAGAAAGAAAAGGAAGAATCACCTGAATTGCGAGAACCTGAACAGGAAAAACCTAAACGGGAAAACCCAAGACAGGTAAACCTTAGACAGGCGGAGCCAAGACAGGTAAACCCTGCGCAATTAAATACTAAAGAATCAAATACTGACGGATTAAATACAGATCAATCTATCTATCCGGCGGAGCCGGAGGCGGCAGGCCGCCATGATGGGATAGATAGGGTGGATGGTGAGAACAAGGTGGAACTTGTGGATGCATACCGTGAGATTATCTGTGAGAATATCGAGTACAGCATCCTTGCGGAGCGGCACGGAAAACAGCGGATGGACGAAACAGTGGAACTGATGCTGGAAGTAGTCCTGTCAAAACGCCCTTACATTCGCATTGCGGGAGATAATTTCCCAAGGGATGTAGTACGGAGCCGGTTTTTAAAAATCAATTCCAGCCATGTGGAGTATGTCTTTGGCTGTATCGACAATAACACCACGAAAATAGGGAATATTAAGGCCTACTTGCTGACGGCACTGTACAACGCTCCGGCGACAATGGACAGCTACTACCGTGCGGAGGTCAACCATGACCTGTACGGTACATGACTTTTCGGAGAATAATATATAGAAAACTTAAATGACAGATTGAGTTTGGTCTTAATAGTGGTATATATTATGTATTGGGAAAGAAAAGTTTTTCATTGTATGGGGATTCAGATTTATACAATTAGATAAGGAGCCTATATGCAAAATTTTGAAATAAGTCATAGCCTTACAGACATAGCACAGATATGGGAGGCATTTTTTGATCCTATAGTAAGTACAATCGTTGTTTTTATGTTTGCTTACTTTTTATTAGGAAAGGAATACATTAACAAAGTATACCATAATCATAAACTCATAAAAATAGATGGTAAATACTATAAACAAAAACATATTAGGATTGGTAAGGATAATTCTAAATCCAATAAAAAAGTAATTGTTCTACCCTTATCAGGAATGGGGGAGAAGTTTCTGGCAATGCTTCAAAATCCTATTTTCTTTGTGATAGGTATGCTTTTACTGGTATATACGATTTATAAAATAGTCAATTTATTTTCATCTTGGTATCCTATTACATATAGTTATAGTATAAATGATTTGGTGCTTTATTCTGTTCCTAAAGAAAAATTGGCTGGTATCTGGATGTATTTTCCAGATTATTCATTGGAATTACTGTATAACAAGATTGATGTGTGGGGAAATGAATGTTCATATGCAAAGTATTTTGATGATAGCGCAGTATATATGTTTTGTAAACTATCAGAGTTTTGTTCTGTTTTATGTATAGTAAGATTATTCTTTATTAAAACGAAAATTAAAGAATTTCTTAAAACACTTTTTCTATTTTTAGTCTGTGTAGGCATGGTTATTTTTTCTTTTTTTCTTCAATTTCAAAGCCATGTTAAAGTACTGGAGCAGAAAGCGTATTATGTTTCCGAACAGTTGGAAGAGGATGATCCATTGATAGTTTTAGATTTTGACAAATATGTTTTAGCTTCAGAAAAGGTAGAGAATGAGTTAAGGCATGTTGAAAACAAAGTTTTTTACGGGGCATTTTCTTTGGAGTTTAGGTGGAGACGAAAATAATTATATTGAATTAATATGACGAACAAAAACAGCTATTTGATAATATCAAAATTAGAAAGTGTGTTTTCGATGTTATTTATAAATATAAAAAAGTGGCAGGATGCTTTGGCATCCTGTTTTTTAGTGGAATAGAGGAGGTTTTTTGGAAGAATACAGGATGAATGACGTGGATATACCAGTGTTCCTGCATTCATTCAGGGGCGAAGACGGAAAGCTGCCATCAGATTTTGAGCAATTAAAGGCGGAAGGGCATTACCTGATCCATTGGGATTCGGAGCGGACATTTTGCCTGAAAGAACGGGAGATATATTTAAAGGACACCATGGAGAACCTTCTTGCAAGGTCGATCTGCTATTTCTCGGATATGCCTGTATCTTTTGCAGTCCATGTGAAAGCATCCGGCAGGGCGGATATAGAGGTACTGGACAGCCGGAAGCTATCCATGGAGATTAAGGAGAAGCAGGTAAAGGGAAAATCAATCACGGTCAGATATAAAGACGGAGCAATAGACAAAGGCCCGCTGAAAACGGAGAAATATATCAAAGGGCCTTTCGGGGAGAAGGTAAATACCATCCACTACGCCTGTGTAGCCGATACCCTACTGTCACTGCGGAGGGAAGTCTATTCCGCTTCCTACGAAGCGGTAAATGAGCGTTCCCTTTCGGCGGCAGTCAGGGAAGCCCGAAGGAAAAGGGAACGAACCTTATCAGTAAAGCCGCTGGCATTTTTCAGGCCGTTTATGGAGGATATAAAGCTGCTGTTGGCAATCCGGAAGACCGGATATCAGCATGGATTACCGGACGAAGAGCGCATATCAAAATTCAAAGAGCAGATGAAACAGGAAGGTTACATAAGGATATCCTTAGAGTTGGCAGTACAGGCAAAGAAATTCAGATTACCAAGATTTATCGTACAAAGAAGCGGCAATATTACCTTTGCCAATGATATACAGCCAATAGATAAGACTTCCCTTTACCTGATCAAAAAGGATTGGGCTAAAATGCTGGATATCCTTATCCGTGAAAAGCCTGTATATTGTTCCAGAGAACTACTCGATTCCATGAAGCAGGAAGCAAAGGCAAAAGCATTGAGTGCAAAGACAGAAAAAGATGCGGAAATCTTTCACTCTATAGACGGCAAACTATCCTGTTTTCTGGAAGCGATAGACGGGCATCACCTGTCACATATATTGAAAGGACAGACAAAGGGATGGACACTGCCGGAATTTATCTCATCGGAAGAAAGGAAGGAATTATTTCGGCTGTACCATTTCCCGGAGAAGAAAGTGATGGCAGTTGCTGACAGAAGCCCCCGCTATCTGGAAGCCATGGGAAGGTAAGCCAGTGGGAAGTGCGGCGGTTAGCCGACACCCCCCAAATACTTCCGCTTGGCTACCTAAGACCGGGGAGGGTGGGCGGTGTCAAGGATTTTCGGCTAGGACTAAAATACTTGACACTGCCCGCACTCACCGGTACACTCGCCGGGAGCGGAGTATTTGGGGAAGGGAGAAAGGAAAAGACAGAAAAGCGTCAGGGTGCAGTCAAAAAAGGAAAATCCCTTTCCGGCTGGCCGTATCTTGCGGCGTTCCATAAAACGCCCTCTCCCCAAAAGAAAGGAGATTCGGATGGCAAGACAGAAAGGCGAAAATGTGATACGGAAGCACTTTAAACTGACAGAAGAGACCACAAAACTCTTAGCGGAACGTTCCAAAGCTGAAAATATGAACGAATCAGAATATATCCGTTATCTTCTCCTAAACCAATCGGAGCATCCAAGGAGTAAGGAATTGGAGTTAGAAATAATGCATTTGCGGAACGAGATAAATCAAATCGGGCGTAATATCAATCAGATAGTGAAAAATAATAATTCCCATATATATAGCGAAGGTGATAAAATAGAATTACGGATGCAAATGTATATGATTAAAAATTTATTAGAAGGATTTAGTTGTTCTTTTGGAATGGTGTAAAAGGAGCTTTATTTTATGGTTGGACAAATAATAGCTGAGGCGACGGACTGTGATTTTAAGGTTGCGTTGGAGACAAAGAAACCGAAGAGCTGGTTAAAAAGTGTAAGTGCTTTTGCGAATGGAATTGGTGGTATTTTGATCTTTGGGGTAGCAGACAATAAAGAAATAGTGGGTCTGGAAAATATAAAAGAAGATGCTGAGAAAATAAGTCGGCTCATAAAAGAGCGCATAACACCATTACCCCAATTTGTGCTTACTCCAATCATGGAACAGGGAAAAAATTTGTTAGTGCTATCTGTTGCAGCGGGGCGAACGACACCGTATTATTATAAAGCAGATGGGATTACGGAAGCGTACATTCGCATTGGAAATGAGACTGTTGTTACGCCGGACTATATTTTGAATGAGCTGATATTAAAAGGAACAAACCGCTCTTTTGATGCATTGGTATCAGATACTCCTAAAGAAGAATATAGTTTTACGTTGCTCGAGGCAACTTATCGTGAAAGAACAGGAATTCAGCTTGCGGATAAAGATTATGTTTCTTTTGGACTGGCAGATAAGAATGGTTTGTTGACGAATGCGGGGAAACTACTTGCAGACCAGCATATTGTGTTTAATTCACGAATTTTCTGTACACGTTGGAATGGAATCGAAAAAGGATCTATTTTTGATGATGCTTTGGATGATAAAGAGTATGAAGGAAATCTGATATATTTATTGCAAAGCGGATGTGATTTTGTGCGAAACAATTCAAAGGTCCGGTTTGTGAAAGAAGCCAGATATCGTATCGATAAGCCGGATTATGCGGAAAGGGCTGTGACAGAGGCTATCGTCAATGCACTTATACATCGGGATTACATTGTATTAGGCAGTGAAATCCATATAGATATGTATGATGACCGGATAGAAATTCAGTCTCCGGGAGGAATGTTTGAAGGAATGCCTGTACAGGAATGTGATATAGAAGCTATTGGTTCGGTACGACGAAATCCGGTAATAGCTGACTTGTTTCACAGGATCAAGTATATGGAGCGTCGGGGAAGCGGACTAAAAAAGATTTTGAGCGAAACAGAAAAGCTGCCCGGCTATACACCGGAGTTAAGACCGGAATTTTTTTCAACATCATCAGACTTTCGTGTCATACTGAAAAATGTGAATTTTAACTTGCACACTTGCACAGTGCAAGATAGAGTGCAAGATGAACGTATTGTTAATTTGTTAGAATTTTGTTCAAAAGCAAGAACACGTCAGGAAATGCAGGATTTTATCGGAATGACAAGCCGGGAACATTTTCGTAAAAATATATTAAAACCACTGTTAGAAGCGGGAAAGATTAGAATGACACTTCCAAGTAAGCCGAACAGCAAGAACCAAAAGTATATTAAGGCATAGAAAAGTGTTGAAAAAACTGGCTTATTCTGAGGGACAATTATAGAAAGCGTATATCTTTGTCTAAGAAATAGGAGATAATGGGATATGGACAGTGGAAAGGGACAGCTTTCAGGGGTATTGAAGGCTGTCTTCTTATATAGAGAGAAGCGAGGGAAGATATTATGTTGTATAAAAGAGATTATTTATTAGGACTTACAGACGAAGAGAAAAAAGAATTCAAAGAGGTTACTGGCAGGGATTTTAGTGTTAAAAGGATAGGTGGCTTTGGAACAGCCAATAATTTTATGTCATTTCCCAAAGCAGCCAGAATGTGTAAAATGTTGTTCCCCAATAATTATCTGGATGTAGCAGAATTACACGATACCGAGAGATTGATCAAGGCAAATACTGAGTTCGCAAATCTAATAAATGATGAGCAGTGTTCCGAAAGGAAAATACTGAATTTTATCAGAGATAAAGAATATTATCATATTCTGGGGGCTCTGATATGGGGGGTGTCCATTAATATAGGAAATCATGGGGCATATCTTTTCCCAGAGTTTCAATTAGGAACATCATATAAAGCAGACTACTTACTTATAGGAAAAAGCTCTGGTGGTTATGAGTTTGTATTAGTTGAATTAGAGAATCCTTATGGGAAAATAACATTAAGAGATGGGGAATTAGGTGCAGAGTTTAGAGAGGGGATCTCACAATTAGAAGACTGGAAAAGATGGTTGCCAGCAAATTTTACATCCTATACAGAGAAATTAAGAAAATGTAAAAACCCTTCGCTGAATCTTTCAGATGAATTTTATACTTTGGATTTATCAAGATTCCATTATGTGGTAGTGGCGGGCAGGCGATCAGATTTCTCAGAAAAAACATATATTTTAAAACGCGAATATAAAAAAGAGAAGGATATAGATGTGCTACACTATGATAATTTGATTGACTTTTCAAATAATTTAGTAGGTAAAATAACGTATTAGCTTCATAATCTTTAAATTTCTTCTAAAAGTCCGTTTTATCGGATATTTAAGATGATAACATATTATATAAGTAGCTAAGTACACTGTTTTGTGTTAGAACATATATTCCGAAAATACGTTCTAAAAAGTCCTTGTCAAGATCTATATATGGTGGGATAATGCATGAAAAACACAAAATATTGAAACTACTATAATAATAGCATATATTTGGAGGAGGAAGAAATTTATGAAATTGAAAAAACAATTCGAAAAATTTCACAATGACATCAAAATTGATAGGGATCAAGAAGCCGCTACATTGACAGAAAAACGAAAGATACTACAAAGTGAACTTGAGGACAAACTTCCTGGAATATTGGATAAGCACGATATTAAAGTAACCAAAAGTGATTTGCATATTTTTGATCAGGGAAGTTATAAACTCAATACAACCATAGTTGTGACACCCTATGATAGGGACGTTGCGATTATCATACCATTGGATAAAGATATACATAGTGTCTGCTGATTAATTCTACAACGCTTGATTTTACTGATTTGTGCCCCGAT
>CANSUS010000105.1 GCA_947650155.1 uncultured Lachnospiraceae bacterium | reverse complement strand
TTCTTCAAAGTTGAATTTAATTTTACAAAATGGAATTCACTTTTTCAATTCACCAATATATCAAAACTACTATATAAACCGAAATCCGCTTAATCAAAATCTATTTTATCAAAAATATCCAGACAGTCAAAAGTCGCAAAATAATCTCTGGGCGTTTCCGCACGACGGATCATTTGTACACTGCCATCTTCCTTTAAAAGTAACTCCGCAGATTTTAATTTACCATTATAATTATATCCCATAGAAAAGCCATGCGCACCGGTATCATGAATCACGATATAGTCTCCTGTGTCAATTTTGGGCAGTTTTCTGTCAATTGCAAATTTATCATTATTTTCACACAAGGAACCCGTAATATCATATACATGATCATGGGGCGCTTCTTCCTTCCCAAGAACCGTAATATGATGATAAGCGCCATACATCGCCGGACGCATCAGATTTACAGCACAGGCATCCAGACCAATATATTCTTTATGCGTATGCTTTTCATGAATCGCAGTGGCCACAAGTTGTCCATATGGTCCCATCATAAAACGCCCAAGTTCTGTATAAATCGCCACATCCCCCATTCCTGCAGGCACCAGTATTTCCTCATATACTTTCCGTACGCCTTCGCCGATTGCATAAATATCATTCTGCTCCTGTTCCGGTCTGTACGGAATCCCAATTCCTCCTGATAAATTAATAAATTTAATATCAGCGCCAGTTTCTTTTTCTAAAGAAACTGCAAGCTCAAACAACGTCTTTGCCAGAGTTGGATAATATTCATTCGTAACAGTATTACTTGCTAAAAATGCATGAATTCCAAAGTTCTTTACACCTTTTTCTTTTAAAATTCTAAACCCCTCAAACATCTGTTCCGTTGTAAACCCATATTTTGCATCACCGGGGTTGTCCATGATACTGTTGCTGATTTGAAACAATCCCCCCGGATTGAAACGGCAGCTTAAAGTTTCCGGCAGCTTTCCAATCGTTTTTTCCAAAAAATCAATATGCGTAATATCATCTAAATTAATGATCGCACCTATTTTAGACGCATATTCAAATTCTTTTGCCGGAGTTGCATTAGAAGAAAACATGACATCTTCTCCTTTTATCCCCATCGCATTACTCAGCATCAGTTCTGTTAAAGAAGAACAGTCACAGCCGCAGCCGTATTCCTTTAAAATATCAATCAAATAAGGGTTCGGCGTTGCTTTTACAGCAAAATATTCCTTAAAACCCTTATTCCACGAAAATGCTTCCTTTAACGCCTTCGCATTTTCTCTGATTCCTTTTTCATCATAAAGGTAAAATGGCGTAGGATACTTTTTTACTATTTCATCTGCTTTTTCTTTTGTTATAAATGGTCTCTTATTCATTTTCGCTCCCGTCTGTCCGCTTTTTCTTCGACTTCACTTCTGTCTCTTTCTTCTGTAAGTTCTATTAATTTTATCTCATTTCTAAGCGCTTCTTTAAATACATTTACAAAATTCCGCTGACCGCAGTATAAACAGGTATCACTGTCCTTTCCTGATATTTCTCCGGTAAGTACATATTCCGAATCCAGAATCAGGCGAAGCTGTGAGACTTTGTCAAAATCAGAATCTTTATCCACAAATTTCAGATTTCCACACAGGTATAGAATACTTCCTTCAATTTCTATGACGTCGTCTGTAATCAATACTACTTTAATCTTTTTCTTCGTCAGTTCTTGCAGTTCTTTTTCCCACTGCCGGATCACATGCGACGAAGCGGATAAATAAATCCTGTGTCTGGCATTTTTCAGCATATGATATATTTTATCGCAAATATGTTTATAGCCTTCAATTGTAATATACCCTTCGCTTGCTGCACTTACCTGAGGAATATTCTCTAAAAGGTACTTCTTTCTTTCCTCCAGACTTCTGATCTTATTATCACAAAACTCTTCTACGGCTACCGGTGTATATTTGCTGGCATTTCCTTCCAGTACATATGCTGCACCTTTCTCTACCAATCCCGCAAGCGCGCTATAAACATTAGATCTTGAAATTCCAGTCTGTTTTGCCACTTCATATCCGGTAAGTTCTCCATTTTGAAAAAGACATACATAAATAACCGCTTCCTGTCTTGTCAGCCCGAACTCCATTAATTTATCTACTATTGCTGATGCATCCATGCTCTCTCCTTAACATAGTAGTTCTTTACAGGAACACTATACTCCATCTTAAAATACTTGTCAATAAAAAATCCTGCTGTTATAAACAAAAGCAGGATTTTTTTATTTTGTTATTTGTATGAAGCAATCTGTTTTTCAACAAATTAACCGTTCAGTCAGACTCTTTCAATATTTTCAATCTGCCAATCGATCGGCTCTACCCCATTGTTTTTCAGAAAATTATTTGCCTGACTGAAATGTTTACACCCAAAAAATCCACGATAAGCAGAAAGAGGACTTGGATGTGGCGCTTTCAAAATCAAATGCTTCGGATTATTCAACATTGATATCTTGCTCTGTGCAGGTTTTCCCCAAAGCATGTATACGATTGGTCTGTCCTGTTCATTTACCGCCTTTATAATAGCGTCAGTAAACTGTTCCCATCCCTTTCCCTGATGGGAATTTGCCTGATGCGCACGCACTGTCAATACCGTATTTAATAATAATACCCCCTGCTCTGCCCATTTCTTCAAATAACCGTTATTCGGAATGTAACATCCTAAGTCTTCTTTTAATTCCTGATAAATATTCTGTAAAGAAGGCGGAATTTCCGTCTGTTCAGGCAATACTGAAAAACTCAGTCCATGCGCCTGATGTTCATTATGATAAGGATCCTGTCCCAGAACCAGTACCTTTACCTGACTAAGCGGCGTTAAATGCAATGCATTAAAAATGTCATCTGCCGGAGGATAAATTACATGGGAATTATATTCCTCTCTCACAAATTGATACAATTTTTGATAATAAGGTTTCTTAAACTCATCATGAATACTCATGAGCCAGTCATTCTGTATCATTCCCATATCTTCCATCTCCCGTATCTTACTTTCATCTTCCAATTCCGCTCTGCTTTAGCCGCCATTTATCATCATGCCCTGCCGCTCTGTATTTTTTCATGACTTTTCTATAAACGCACAGAAACTCCTTTTTCTTTCAGGAACTTTTTCACTTCCTTTATCTCCAGCTCTTTAAAGTGAAACAGGGAAGCTGCCAACGCTGCGTCAGCTTTTCCTTCTGTCAGTACTTCGTGGAAATGCTCCAGCCTCCCAGCTCCTCCTGAAGCAATTACAGGGATTGATACTTGTTCCGATATGATTTTTGTCAATTCAATATCATACCCTTCCTTCGTCCCGTCACGATCCATACTCGTTAACAGAATCTCGCCTGCACCAAGCCGATCTGCTTTTATTGCCCACTCAACTGCATCAATTCCCATATCGATTCGACCGCCGTTTTTATAAATATTCCAACCGCTGTTATCTTCTCTTCTCTTTGCATCAATGGCAACAACTACACACTGGCTTCCGAATTTTTCTGCCGCGTCGCTAATCAATTCAGGATTGGCAATCGCCGCAGAATTCACAGCGATCTTATCCGCGCCTTCCCTTAATATTGCCTTAAAATCATCTAATGTACGAATTCCACCGCCTACAGTAAAGGGAATAAATACCGTTTTGGCAACCTGACGTACCATATCCACAACAGTTGCCCTTGCATCCGAAGAAGCAGTAATATCAAGAAATACCAATTCATCTGCACCTGCTTTATCATAGGCTGCCGCAATCTCTACCGGGTCTCCTGCATCTTTTAAATCTACAAAGTTTACACCCTTCACAACTCTGCCATTATGTACATCCAGACAGGGAATGATTCTTTTTGTATGCATTTATATCTCCTCCCTGCTTAACTCTATAAAATTCTTTAAAATTCTCAGACCTGCCTCAGAACTCTTTTCAGGATGGAACTGGCAGGCAAAAATATTATCCTTTTCTACAGAAGCATGAATCAGCGTACTATATTCGGTGGTTGCCTTTACAATTTCTTCCTCTGCCGCTTTTAAATAGAATGAATGGACAAAATATACATAGGAACCCTCAGCCACACCCTTGAACAGTTTCCCCTCTTTTGGAAATTTCAAAGAATTCCATCCAATATGCGGCACTTTTATATTTTTTCCATCTGGGATTCTCAATATTTCTCCTTTTAATATTCCAAGTCCACGCTCTCCCACACTCTCTTCACTTCGTTCAAAAAGAAGCTGAAGTCCAAGGCATATTCCTAAAAACGGAACCTTTCTGTTAACAGTCTCCTGTATCACTTCTTCCAACCCATAACTTCTTATTTTTTTCATAGCATCACCAAAAGCACCAACTCCCGGTAATATCACTTTGTCCGCTCTCAGTATTTCTTCTCTGTCTCTCGTCACAACAGGCACTTCACCAAGCGCCTGTACTGCCTTTTCAACGCTCTTTATATTTCCTGCATCATAATCAATAATTGCTATCACTTGTCTTTTCCCTTTATTCTTCCGGTACTGCCTCAGGCATTTCTCCCTCCGGCTGTCCCTCTGCTGGAATTTCTGGTAACACTTCCGGCTGTCCCTCTATAGACGGCTCCTGCAAAACTTCCGGCTGTTCTTCTACAGGCGCTTCCACATTTTCGCCTGCCGCTTCCGGCATATTATAGACTACTCCGTCAACAATAGACTCTAATGCTAATGTATATTCAAAATCATCCTGTATCGCATAAATTTCCATTGCATGAGCAACACTCAGTCCGTATCTGTTTTGCAATGCATCTAATACTGTCTGATACATGCTGTCTATCTCGCCTATAATATTATAAGCTACTGCATCATCATAAATTTCTTCGTATCGGTTGATCGCTTCTATTAACTGATTAAGCGCCTCAGTTTCTTTTCCCATACGCATATAATTATTATATGCATCCATTTTTCTTTGGAATTTCAATATGGTTACGGCACGATTATACATAAGTTCATCGCTTGTGCTCAGTTCTTCTCCATAAAAACCTTCCACTACCTTTACATAATCTTTTTCATAATAAGCATCTCTTGCTTTTTCTTTTTCTATTGTAGGAGGAATCAGATTCACTATCAGAATAATAGCGGCCGCCACAGTAAGACACATTAATGCTGTCGCCTGTATCTTTTTAGGAGAAAGCTTCTTTTCCGGTTTCTCTGGCAAAGATTCTGCTTTTTCTTTCTTCTCTTTTTTCTTTTTTTCTTTTTTAGCCTTTTTTCCTTTTTCTTCTGCGGAATCTTCCTCTCCTTCTTCTCCGCCTTCGCCCGATTCGTCTTTATCCTTGCCTTTTTTACCCTTCTTTCCTTTTTTCTTTTCCTTTTTATCAGATTTCTTATCCTCATTTTCCTTATCAAGTTCGGCAAGGATAGCAGCATTTTCATCTGTTGTTTCTCCCATTAACAGTTCATCAATGCTCGTTTCCTGACTGCCCCCATTTTCTGAATCTTCTTCCTCGTCTTCTTCTAAAAGAAAATTCATAAATCTGGCAAAAATCCCCTGTTTTTTAGGTTCTCCTTCTGTTTCCTCTTCCTGATTATCGCTTTCACTTTGGCTGGAATCTTCTTCCGTTTTCTTTCTCTTCTTACTCTTCTTTTCTTTCTTACTTTTCTTTTCTTTCTTTTCTTCTTCAGAACTTTCCGGTTCTTCCTGCACTTCTGCAGTTTCAGGTTCCTCATCAAAAAAACCAATATCACTCGGTTCTTCGTCACCTATTCCGCCAAGCATTGCCAGCATTTCCTCATCACTGTCACCTGCATTGGCAAGCAAATCACTGATTTCCTGAAGGCCTTCTTCATCAGCTGCCCCTGCCTCCGGCATTTCTTCCGTAGAATCCGCTGCCAGTATCAGGTCTTCTAACTCTTCCATATTTTCTTCAGTATTTTCAGTCAAACCTATCTCTT
Source organism: uncultured Lachnospiraceae bacterium (assembly GCA_947650155.1). Lineage (GTDB taxonomy): Bacteria > Bacillota > Clostridia > Lachnospirales > Lachnospiraceae > RGIG3002. The sequence continues at coordinate 2,898 of CANSUS010000105.1, read as the reverse complement.
CTACATCCCCCAGATCTTCAATCGCTATTTCCTTTTCCTCTGGTTCTTTACTATCTTCCTTACCCATTTCCGCTAAACTATCGCTTAATGGCTCATCCTCAATGTCATTATCCACTATCATCGGTTCTTCTGTTTCCTGATTTCCGTTTTCAGAATCCTCATTGGAAAAAAGAAGGTCTTCCACATCCGTCTGATCCAATGCATTTTCACCTATTGGCTGAGAACCTTCTGCCATATCATTAAGAAACAGATCATCCTCTGTTTCTTCTTCCCCTTCAAAAAACAAAGCCCCTGGATCACTAAACGCCTTTTCTTCCTCAGAAATATCTGTATTATCTGAAAGATTTTCACCAGCATCGCTTTCCGTTATCAGAGAATCCAAATCAGATATAGCATCCATAATTTCTGTTGAAGTGTCTTCTTCATCCCACTCCGGTGCATCTAAAATAAACTCATTCTCCAAATCGCTTTCTGTTTGTTTATTGGCTCCATCTATATCTGTTTCTAAACCCTGACCGTTTGTTACGGCTTTTAATAAACTATCTAAATACTCTTCATTCGAATTCATGAAATGTCTGTCCCCTCTTTCATTCGTATTACGCACAGACTTCTGCCTTACTTAGACAAGAATCTTTATCGCTATATATGGTCTAGTTTATCATATATATGTCTGTTATTCAAACGAATTTATCAGAAAATCAATAGGATTTTGAGCAACCGCACATCCTTTTTCCCCTAATTCTTCCGTTAAATGATATAATTTCTTATGTATCCTGAAAAAATAAGCCTTATTGTTAAAAAATGCAATTTTTTCAAATGGCCAGCGTACTACAGAAGGGTATTTCATTCCAACTCCCAGTTCCAAAATGCATATCTTCCGATTCAGTGTACCCTGAAGCCATTTTGTGTACTTATCCCACATAAAAAGATATCCTGCTTCACAATACTTTTTTGCATCAATTCTATTAAAAACAAGATTAGATCCACAATTTGGACATCTTAATGGTTCTATTGAAACATTTAAAATCTCTTTTTCATCCTCTTGTAAAATAATGTCGATTTTTTCTTTTATTTCATCCGGTATATCAAATATTTTATCTTCACAATTATTATCACACTGAAGCTTTCTTCCTCCTCCACAGGGAGTAACAATCCTTTCTTTGTCAAAGGCATATTCCTCTCCATATATCACATCATCTGTCCGCAAAGAAACAATAAAATAATTTTTGTCTTTTATCAATCCTGCCAAATTCAGGTAAGCCTGCTTCTCTATTCCCTTTCTCATAATCTGCGAGTAGGCATAAGGCAGCATCCATTCACCTGATGCAGAAATTTTAGAAAAAATATTGCAGTACCTTTCCTTCTCAAATATTTGTTTTTCTGTACACCCAAAATCCTCACCAATTCCTACTAGAATCATATCTGCATCAGAAATTTTTTCATTTAAAATATTGAGGTAATTTTCCATTTTTACTCCCATCTATCCGCTTCAGTTGACATTTCAATCAGGAAAACTGAAAATATGTATCTTTCAACTCTCTGAAAGTAAAAGCCGGAATACATTTCTATATCCCGGCCTTGGTCTTTATCATATCTTAATTTTCACTTCAAAACTAAAGAATCAATCACCTTAACAAGATTAGCAATCTCTGGTTTAGACAACTGTGCATTTGCTCCCAATGCCTCACCTTTACGCTTCATTTCCTCATTCACCAAAGATGAGAAAATAATAACCGGAATATCCTTTGTAGCATCATCTTCTTTGATCAGCCGTGTAAGCCGGTGTCCGTCCATAAGCGGCATTTCTATATCAGTAATTACACACTGCACATGCTGACTTAAAGTTCCTTCTTCTTTACAAGTCGTAATAACTCTGTATGCTTCTTCACCATTGGCTGTATGTATCAAATTATGATAACCAGCTTTTTTCAAAGAGTCTACTATTAACTTATTAAGTAATGCTGAATCTTCTGCAATTAAAATCGGTACATCGCTTCTCTGCCTCTCACCTAATGTATCAATTTCGGCAGTATTTAAACCTGTTTCCGGATTAATATCCGTTACAATCTTTTCAAAATCAAGAATAATGATCAGTTTACCATTAAACTTGATGATCCCTGTGGAAATACCATCTTCTGTCGTTGAAACTGTAGCACCCGGTTTAATAATATCTTTCCACGAAACACGATGTATTCCAATTACTGCATCCACATGAAATGCAATATCCAATTTATTAAAGTTTGTAATAATAAATAATCCGCCTGCTTCTGAAGTACCTCTTTGAAGACAATTTTTTAAATCAATTGCCGTAATCATCGTATCTCTCGGCATAAAAATACCTTCAATGCTCGGATGTGCATTCGGTACAGGCGTCACTTCTTGATAAGTAATAATTTCTTTAATCTTAGCAACATTAATTCCATAAGAATTTCCCGCTAAAGTAAATTCGAGGACTTCTAACTCATTTGTCCCGTTTTCTAGTAAAATCTTTGTATCCATTCGTCCACCTCGCAACACTTTTCTATGTTAATAATCGAAAAATACATTCACATAATAGATTATACCACAGGATTTATAAAAAAAACATATATAATTTTGCAAATAATTAATATTTTCATTACAAGATGTTTTATCTGAAATTTCTCTCTTTAAATATTACAATTTACAAAGTCTGTCTCAGATTCGTTATACTTATTAAAGTATATCATACAAAGAAAAAATACGCATTAAAAAAATAAATTTTCCTGACAATTTTACCGCAAATTTTTATCAAAAAAACAAAAAACCTTATTCGTAAATTACAAACAAGGTTTCCTAATCAATCATAAAAATACATCATACCTTCAAAACCGAACACTGTTCTCTCTCCTATCTTTTCTCCATCCTTCTCTCTTCTTC
>CANSUS010000104.1 GCA_947650155.1 uncultured Lachnospiraceae bacterium | reverse complement strand
AGTAAAATCAATGGATTTCAGCACTTTCTGGTAACCTAAAGCGGACACTATTTACGGTTGGGAAAGCGGTCAAACACAGCCTGATGCAGATATGCTTTTGCGGCTCTGCAAAATTTATCATATCGACAACATTTTGAGCGCGTTTGGTTATGTTTCAGAAGAGGAGCGTCTTTCACTCTCCACCGTGGAAAGAAATCTGATATTGAATTATCGTGAAAAGCCGGAACTGCAGTCTGCCATTAATATGCTGCTCGGCGTAGAGGATACGGATGCGGCCAGTCTGCCTAAACCTGAAATAAAAAATTTAGACGATCCTGCCGATCATTCAGGCTCCCATCTGCCAACGGACAAAAATAATGATATGTCAAAAACAGAGGTATGATCCTACGGTCATACCTCTGTCTATAAAGATATATATCTATATATCTTTATGTTTTTATGTTTTTATGTTCTAATATTCTTTTTATGCAAAAGGATTTTCCGTCTTATACCGCATCTCTTTCGGCTGGTTATACCCAATCTCCTCTACTTCCACTCCGATATACTTATAGACCTCATACAATGCCTTTCCAAAGTGCCCGAATGCCACCGCTCCATGATGCGGGTAGTTCCCTTCGATCAGCACATGGCGGTAAAACCTTCCCATCTCGGGAATGGCAAACACACCGATCGACCCGAAGGATTTCGTCTCCACCGGCAGCACCTCTCCCTGGGCGATATATCCCCTTAACTTGTTGTCCGCTGTGGACTGTAAACGGTAGAACGTGATGTCTCCCGGCAGGATGTCTCCCTCTAACGTTCCCTGGGTTACTTCCTCCGGCAGCGTCCTCGCCATAATCATCTGGTACTTCATGCTGCAGAAGGACAGCTTCTTGGAACAGGTGTTTCCACAGTGGAATCCCATAAAGGTGTCTTGATGCGTATAATCAAATTTTCCCTTAATCGCTTCTTCATACATATCCTTCGGCACGGAATTGTTGATGTCAAGCAGGGTCACCGCATCCTCACTCACCGCCGTTCCGATAAACTCGCTTAAGCACCCGTAAATGTCCACTTCGCAGGATACCGGGATTCCCATTCCCGTCAGGCGGCTGTTCACATAGCAGGGCACAAATCCGAACTGGGTCTGGAAGGCCGGCCAGCATTTTCCTGCAACCGCCACATATTTGCGGTATCCCCTGTGTTCTTCTATCCAGTCTAATAAAGTCAGTTCATACTGGGCAAGCTTCGGCAGGATCTCCGGCTTCTGGTTGCCTTCTCCAAGCTCCTCTTCCATTTCCTTTACCTTTGCCGGGATTCTTTCATCCCCCGCATGTTTATTGAATGCCTCAAACAGATCCAGCTCTGAGTTTTCTTCGATTTCCACGCCCAGGTTGTAAAGCTGTTTGATCGGTGCGTTGCAGGCAAGGAAGTTCAGCGGCCGGGGGCCGAAGCTGATAATCTTTAAATCGGAAAGTCCGATGACAGCCCTTGCAATCGGCACAAACTCGTGGATCATGTCCGCGCAGTCCTCCGCATCCCCCACCGGGTATTCCGGTATGTATGCTTTTACGTTTCTGAGTTTCAGGTTATAGCTTGCGTTCAGCATGCCGCAGTAGGCGTCCCCTCTTCCTCCCACCAGGTCGTTCTGGGATTCTTCCGCCGCCGCTGTGAACATGACCGGTCCGTCAAAATGCTTCGCAAGGAGGGTCTCGGAAATCTCCGGCCCGAAGTTTCCAAGGTAAACGCACAGGGCGTTGCATCCTGCTTTTTTGATGTCCTCCAGCGCCTGTACCATATGGATCTCGCTCTCCACAATGCATACCGGGCATTCATAGATATCCGTTTCGTCATATTTTGCCTTGTAAGCCTCAATTAATGCTTTTCTCCTGTTTACGGACAGGGATTCCGGGAAGCAGTCGCGGCTTACCGCAACGATTCCGATTTTTACTTTTGGTAGGTTGTTCATGTCCTGCATCCTCACTTTCTTATTTTACAGGGCCCTCATGCCCGGATCCTTCCCCGGGAGGCGGTCCTGCCTGCATCTTTCTTTTTATTTCTATATAGGAAGGCCTCCCTTTTCCCGGGATGATCCTCTCAGATAATCTTAGGGTAGACCTCCCTGCATAGGGGATAGATCTCCTTAAACTGCCGGTATCTGGCCTCGTATTTCTCCACAAGCTCCGGCTCCGGTTCTATGGTCTCCACAATGCGCACAATCTTTTCCGCCGCTTCCTCCACGCTTCCAAAGGCGCCGTCCGCCACTGCCGCCAGCATGGCTCCCCCGAGAGCGGGGCCTTCCTCGCTTTCAATCACATCCACCTTCACATTCAGGATATCCGCCGCCATCTTTTTCCACAGCGGGCTCTTCGCCCCTCCTCCGCAGATCTTGGTTCTCTCTATCTTTATGCCTAAGGATCTGGCTACCTCCAGCGAATCCCTGAGGGCGAAAATCACTCCTTCCAGTACTGCCTGCGTCATATCGGCCCTTGTGGTGTCCATCGTCATGCCGATAAAGGTCCCCCTGGCGTCCGGGTCGTTGTGGGGGGAACGCTCCCCCATCAGGTAGGGCAGGAAATACACATGGTTCTCCCCCAGTTTTTCTACTGCCTTCTGTTCCCCTGCATAGTCTTTCGTCCCGATGATCTCCTCCATCCACCACTTGTTGCAGGATGCCGCGCTTAACATGCAGCCCATCAGGTGGTAATGGCCGTTCGCATGGGCGAAGGCATGGAGCGCATTGTTTTGATCCACGCCGAACTTCCTGGAGGAAATGAAGATGGTCCCGCTGGTGCCCAGGGAAATGTTGCAGCTTCCTTCCCCCACGGTTCCGGTTCCTACGGCCGCGGCCGCATTGTCCCCTGCTCCCGCCGCCACTTTGACATGGTCTGTCATTCCAAGTTCTTCCGCTGTTTCCGGCAGGACTGTCCCCACGGTCTCATAGCTCTCGTAGATCCCTGCAAGCTGCTCTTTTCTGATGCCGCAGATTTCACACATTTCTTCTGACCAGGTACGGTTCTTTACGTCAAAGAGCAGCATCCCCGATGCGTCCGATACATCCGTACAGTGCACCCCGGTCAGTCTGTATGCCAGGTAGTCTTTCGGCAGCATGATCTTTTCGATGCGCGCGAAGTTTTCCGGTTCGTTTTCCTTTACCCATAAGAGTTTGGGCGCGGTAAAGCCGGTAAATGCAATATTGGCGGTATACGCCGAAAGGGTTTCCTTTCCGATTTCCTCATTCAGGTAACGGCATTCTTTTGTGGTCCTTCCGTCATTCCAGAGGATGGCGGGGCGGATCACTTGATCTTCTTTGTCCAGGATCACCAGGCCGTGCATCTGCCCGCCGAAGCTGATCCCGCCCACCTGTTTCGGATCAAAGCCCTCTAACAGTTCCTTCATCCCTTCAATGGACTGCTCATACCAGTCCTGCGGGTTCTGTTCAGACCAGCCGGGCTTTGGGAAATACAGCGGGTATTCTCTGGAAACGATGTTCTTTATGTTTCCCTTTTCGTCCATCAGAAGCAGTTTGACCGATGAGGTCCCTAAATCAATTCCTATGTACAGCATGTTTCGCTCCTATCTGCGTGATGCCACGCCTTTTCATACTTATTTTAATAATAATATGTTACAGTCAAAAAATCTACCTGATTTTTTATAGAAAAATACTGTTATTATTTATCTTTCCACCCGCCTCTAAAACTTCGGTACGCCTGTTTCTTTTCTTTTATTTCTTTTATGAACTAGCGCTATTATAATGTTTTAATCCCTGTTTCCATAAAACGGCTGTAATAACCGAAAACAAAAACACAATCCCCGTTCCGTAAACTGCTGTCTGCCAGTTCATCTCACCTGTCATCCTTTGTACTGGCAGAGTTGCCATAATTCCGTACGGAAGGATTAAATAGAAAATGATTTTATAGATCCCATAAAAAGCAATTCCCGGAAGTTTCATACACAGGTTTAAGCAGGCCTCTTCCATTTGTTCCAAACGTGCCATCGATACCACATACAGTGATACAGACCGGATCATTACCTCCATTTCATAATATAACACCGCCATAATCATAATCCAAAACAAATAACCGATAACCCCTGCCAGCGTTATTTTTATATTCCCCATGTGAATACCATAGACTATGATACAAATACTCATCATAATCAGCGGAACCGATCCCGGGCTGATATTTTCAAAAGTAAGACGGAACAAAGGACTGACCGGTTTGGATAGGTATAAATCCAACTCACCGGATCTTACTTTATATGGAATACTGTTCACACCAAAAAAGTAAATTGTCATACTAATGGCATTTAACAGGGAAAAAGTTCCAATATATAAGATCATTTCTCCCCTTCCCCAATCTCCTATTGTATCTACATTAGAATATACCACCCTGAATGCCAGAAGCTGAATCAGAAATAAACTTCCATCCACAAAAAAAGGTGCAAAAAAATCAAATCTGAATACCATTAATCCATGAATCCTCAAATATAACAGTTCTCTGAGCACACAAAGATTCTTCTTTATATTCTTTTTCATATTCCTACCCCGTCATACTTTCTGATATATTTTTTCCATACCATACTGATAATCAATTGCATGATCAAGCACCAACAGGTAATCACAATAAGTCCGGTTATTGCTTCTTCCTTACACATCCCGATCAATAACATGGCCGGAAGATATGTTACATAATAGAACGGAAGCAGCTGCATCATCTTTACGATCACTTCCGGGAACAGAGACAACGGAATTATGCTTCCCATAACCAATGCTGCAAGATTGTTTTTTATCATTAAAAAGGTACCGATTCCCTGATATTTTAATGTAAGCAGCCCCAAAAAATAATTTAACTGCACCATAAACAGCATCCCCAATACCGTCATTACCGCCCCGCAGATAATCATAAAACCTTCCGCCGCAAAGGGTATAGGAATTTGAAATACAAAAAACCATATCACTGCCGCTATAAAATCAAAGACAATGTAAAACAGTACAATCCCCAGTTCCATTGCAATAAAATATTTTTCAATCCCTACCGGTATGACCATGTACTTTGAAAAAGTTCCGTTTCGTATTCTGTCATGTATTTCACCGCTGATTCCTTCCGACATCTCCAACTGGGACAAAAACGAATGCATAATGTAATAAGACAGCATACCATGAAAGGTGAACTGCCCTATTCTCTCTGTATTTTGAAAAACCATCCCCCACAAAAGATAGGCAAAAAGAATTTTCGTAATCGTAAAAATCATATTGAATATCACGTCCGCTCTCCATACTAACTGTGTTTTCATATATATTTTTGAAATTTCCAGATACTTACTCATGACAATCGCTTCCTTCCTGATAAATTCGTTCTACAATCACTCCGATCTCTTCCTCTTCTATTGCAATATCCTTTGTTCCAAATTCCATAAGTTCCGTCAGCAGATCTTTAGCTGACTGTCTGGAAACTTCATAAACTTTTTTATATGGTGAATTTTCCATTAATGCGGCGTCAAAGGTTTTAAGCGCAATGCACTTCACCGGCTCATCAAATGAAACAGTAATTTTTTTATTTTTCTGGTATTTTTCAAATAATTCCTCCGTCCTGCCATCATAGATTTTAGCGCCGTGAGTCATCACCACCGTTCTTTTGCACAATGCCTTAATGTCTTCCATATAATGAGAGGTTAAAAGAATAGTAGTTCCCTTTTCTCTGTTGATCTCTTTTAAAAAATTTCTGATTTGTTTGGATGCCACTGCATCCAGACCTATTGTCGGCTCATCCAGAAACAATATCTTTGGATTATGAAGCAACGCCACAATAAGCTCCATTTTCATTCTCTCACCCAATGATAATGTTCTGACCTGAACGTCCATCAGCTCCCTGACCCCGAAAAGTTCTACAAAATAGTTTTTATTTTTCTGAAAATCCTCCTCCGAAATTTCATAAATTTCTTTAAACAGACGCAAGGTATCATTTACTGTAAGTTCAAAAAACAGCTGACTTTTCTGCCCCATCACAACGGCAAATTGTTTTTTAAAAGCGTTTTTTAAAGCGTTGGGATAATACCCGAGTACATCGATCTTTCCTTCTGTGGGGGCAATAATACCTGTCAGCATCTTAATTAAGGTAGTCTTTCCAGCTCCGTTTGGTCCGATTAATCCAATAAATTCCCCCTTTTCAACAGATAAATTTACCTGATTCACAGCAGTTTTTTCTTCATAATCACGTTTCCAGAGACTGGAAACGCTTCCCCTCAGTCCTTCTTTCTTCTTATACCTGCGGTATGTTTTCACTAAATTTTCGGTTCTTATAATCGTATGATCCATTTTTTTGATCCTCTCCTGACATATTATTAAAATTCCACACCGCCCTGCAAACAAAAAAAGACCACGGCTGCCTGTAAGCATAAAAATACCACGGTCTTTTCCTCTATCATCGTCCACATCTCTTCAAAAAGATAAAAAAACAGCGCGACCATACAGCCACGCTTAATCCCATTAAAAATATAAACCATAATATTAAGTGAATGTAAGGCAGAAACACCGACAGTTAAAACCGTCAGCAAATGGGCAGACTCCAAGTATATAATAAAAAGCTGCCCTTGCAATATTTACTTTGCATTTTTCTCCATTACAATAACACTCAACATATAAATCTCCTTTAAAGTTTTTTATATTTTAGCATTCTGATTTCTTTTTTGTCAAGAATAACATTTTATTTGCCTCTCTCTCTTTCTTTTGGTATACTTTACATATAATTCTCAGCTTTTAAAAGAAATGAAAAATAGAAACAAATGAGAGCAGATAGGAAAGAGAAATTTTTTCACATGCCCTGATTTGTAAGCGTGCAAAAGCACGCAGATGGGAGCAGGATATGAGTAAAAAGAAAGTAGTGGTATCTTTAGGACATGAAGCGTTAGGTTATACCACCTCTGAGCAGCAAAACGCCGTAAAAGTTACTGCCAAAGCATTGGCGGACCTGATCGAAGAGGACTGGCAGTTAACAATCACACACAGCAACGGTCCACAGGTCAGTATGATCCACAAAGCCATGACAGAATTACGCCGTGTGTATATTGATTATACCCCCGCGCCAATGTGCGTCTGCAGCGCTATGAGCCAGGGTTATGTCGGCTATGATATTCAGAATGCACTTCGTTTTGAACTGTTGAGCCGTGGAATCTCCAAACCTGTCAGCACGATTTTAACACAGGTAACCGTAGATCCGTACGATGTGGCATTCTATGAACCTTCCAAAGTAATCGGCAGATATATGTCCAAAGAAGATGCTGAAATTGAATTAAAAAAGGGAAATTATGTGGTAGAAGAACCAGGAAAAGGATTTTTGCGTGTCGTTGCCACACCCAAACCAATCGACATTGTGGAGATCGATGCAATTAAAACGTTAGCGGATGCCGATCAGGTTGTGATCGCCTGCGGCGGCGGCGGCATTCCCGTCATCGAGCAGCAGCATTCCTTAAAAGGCGCTTCTGCTGTAATAGAAAAAGACAGTGTGGCAGGCAAACTGGCTTCCGACTTAAAATCCGACCAATTAATCATTCTCACCTCTGTCGATCATGTTTCCTTAAATTTCGGCAAAGAAAACGAAGAAAAAATTTCTTCCATGACCATTTCGGAGGCAAAAAAATATAGGGAAGAAAATCAATTTGGCGCCGGAAATATGCTGCCAAAGATCGAAGCGGCAATTACTTACTTAAAAGCAGTTCCCGAAGGAAGCGTACTGATTACCTCCATGCGGACAGTCAAAGCTGCCGTAAAGGGAAAAGCAGGTACTCTGATCACTGCATAGCAGCGTTTTTAAGATACGCCCTGACAATATATTTTAAAACCAGACCGACAATATAAATGTTTACGGTTAGAGGGAAGTAATTTCAGATTAGACGGTATAGCCCCGATTACAAGGGCTGTACCGTCTTTTCTTGCGCTCAACGAGCGCATTTTCCTTATGCGCCTTGCCGTTTCGGTTGTGTGGCAGAAAGAAAATTGATTTCCCCTACAAAGTTGAAAACAATATCTACTTTCTGTACCCGTTTCCCGTCCACCTTTTCCGGCGCATGGACTATGATTTTCTTGATAAATTCATTGACGATTGCGGGGTGAGTTCCTTTATCCCCACATACTTGCGGATAATCGCGGCGAAGCTGTCAAAATCGCTCTTGTTCTGTTCATAGGTATCGACTTCCTGCTGATCTGCCTTGACCTTTTCTTCCAGTTCCCACTGTTCCGCTTCCTTGCCTGTCCGACTTCACGCCTCCTGCGCTTCATTTCCTTTTCTGTTTCAGCGGAGCGTTGCTGATACATCATTTCATGAAAAGCCATGATGTCATCAAAGAAAAGGGTGGTCACGTCAAATATCCTGCTCCATACGATTTGCTTCACCGAAACGGGAGGATTGAAGTAAATTTATCTGTTGATTTTCTGCATCTTCTTGATAATAGATTGCCAATACATGCGGTCTTTCAAGACCCGGATTACCGTAATCGTGGAATCCTCCACAACAAAGAAGATTAAATATGTACTGTAAGGCTTGAAATAAATGCTCAATCCCTCAATTACATATCCCGTAGCTTCATAGCCTTTGGGAAAGGAATCCAGCTCTTTGATAGCCTTCTTTATCTTCTTTGAAAAGTTTTCCGCATATTCACGATATTTGAATGTGTCGAGAATATACTTTTTTGTTGACTTAATATCCCAAAGAGCGTCCTTGGATATTACGATTTTATATTTCTTTGGTTTGTCCGGCATTATATTTTGTCAATTTCCTCCCATGCTTCATCAATCGTATAAACATCGCCTTTTTTCAGACTTTCTATTCCCTTGGAGAGTTCGTCATATAATGCGCCTATGGCTGCTTTTTCGGAATATTCAGTTTTTAGGATTTC
>CANSUS010000103.1 GCA_947650155.1 uncultured Lachnospiraceae bacterium | reverse complement strand
AAGAATATAAAGGCGTATTTGTCTTTGCTCAGCAGGTTGATAACGAATTAAGCGGAATTGCTTTGGAATTGATCGGAAAAGGTAAAGACCTGGCAAAAGATTTAGGAACAGAAGTGACAGCAGTTTTGGTGGGTTCTGACGTAAAAGGTTTAGCAGATGAACTGGCTGCTTATGGTGCGGATAAAGTCATTCTTGTAGACGATCCGGAACTGAAAGAATACAGAACAGAACCTTATGCACATGCACTTGCATCCGTGATTGAAAAATATAAACCGGAGATTATGTTAGTTGGCGCAACGGCGATTGGCCGTGACCTCGGTCCCCGTGTATCAGCGAGAGTACATACCGGTCTTACAGCGGACTGTACACAGCTTGAAATCGGTGATTTCCCGATCAATCCGATTCCGGGTAAAGAGCAGCTGCATAATCAGTTATTGATGACACGTCCTGCATTCGGCGGTAATACCATTGCAACAATCGCATGTCCTGCTTTCCGTCCTCAGATGGCAACTGTACGTCCGGGCGTTATGCAGAAATTACCGAAGAACGAAGGCGCAAAGGCAGTCATTGAAGAGTTTAATCCGGGCTTTACACCTGACAATAAATATGTAGAGATTCTGGAAGTTGTAAAATCTGTTGTTGATACGGTAGACATTATGGATGCTAAAATTCTGGTATCCGGCGGACGTGGAGTAGGAAGTCCTGAAAACTTTAAATTACTGGATGATTTGGCAGAAGTTTTAGGCGCTACCGTAAGCTGCTCCCGTGCTGTTGTAGACGCAGGATGGAAACCGAAGGATTTACAGGTAGGACAGACCGGTAAGACTGTTCGTCCTAATGTATATTTTGCAATCGGTATTTCCGGTGCAATCCAGCATTTGGCAGGTATGGAAGAATCCGACCTGATTATTGCCATCAATAAAGATGAAACAGCTCCGATTTTTGATGTGGCTGATTATGGCGTTGTAGGCGATCTGAATAAGATCCTTCCTGCTCTGACAGAAAAATTAAAAGCGGAACTGGCTGCAAAATAATAATATGGAAAATACCTGTGTTGTATTTTCTGGGCATTTTATGTTTTATATAGTATAATAAAACAGTCGTAATCGTGTTATCTGTACAGGATATAAGATTACGGCTGTTTTTTGATAACAACAATGTGCAGGTGTTTTGCAGTTCCATAGGCGGAAACGGAGTGTGAATAAATGTTAGAGGCAAAAAAAATTACAGCGTCCTATCGGGAAGAGCGAGGAATCAGGGGATTTGCAAGGGGAAAAAAACAAGTTCTGGAGAATATAAATTTTTCCTTGGAAAAAGGACAATGCATTGGAATGATAGGTATGAACGGCGTTGGAAAATCTACGCTGCTTTCTATTTTGGCAGGAGTGCATAAGCCTGACAGCGGACAATTGTTGTTTCAGGGGAAAGATCTTTTTTTGAAGGAGAACAGGAAACAACTTAGAAAACTCAGTGGATATGTACCGCAGGATAATCCGCTCATGGAGGAACTCAGTGTATTCGATAATTTAAGGTTATGGTATATTGATCAAAAAAAGCTGGAAGAAGAATTAGAGACAGGAAGACTTTCGGAATTTGGATTGAAAGAATATTTAAAGGTTCCCGTGCGTAAGCTGTCCGGAGGACTAAAAAAGCGCGTTAATATCGCATGTGCAATTGCGGACGATCCGGAGGTGCTTATTATGGATGAACCGACGCAGGCGCTGGATATGATCTGTAAAAAAGAAATTCTGGATTATATGGAAAAATGTAAAAGAAATGGAAAAAGTGTAATTTTTACGACACATGACGAGACAGAATTTAAAATATGTGATAAACTGTTTTTATTGTATGCAGGTAAGTTAGAGGAAGTATCGCCTCATATGAAGGGGAAAGACTGCGTTAGCAGCCTGTTAGAATTACAGAGGAAGTATTAAGTTTCACATATCTATTTGAGCCGCCAAAGGCGGCATGGAGGATGAAAATGGAAAAAGGGTTAAAAAAGGGAGCGTTAATCGGAATCATTTGTGGAATCGTGGCAATGGTGATTGCTGTAGCAGCGGCTTGCGCGGCAGTTTTAATGAATACGCCGACTGCCAGAGTAATCAAAGGGACAACAAAGCTTTTTGCACAGCTTGTGGAACAAAATGAAATATTTGGTGATAAAATTAACTTTGACGCAGTACAAAAGATTAATGCCAGCGGAAGCTATAAAAATATGATGGATCTTGATATGGATATAGAGGGACTGGATGATTTCTCCATTGGAATGGATATGACAGTTTTGTGTGATAAAGTCAATGAAAAATTAAAAGAAGATATTAGTATATCTCTTGCATATTACGAATTGCTCTCCATACAGATGGCAGTGGATCATACAGACGCCTATATCGATATTCCCATGCTTTATGACGGAAGTATTACTTTTAATACACAGAATCTGGGCGAACAGTTTAAAAATTCTATTTTCTATGATATGTATGACGATTTATATGAGGAGGAGATAGAGGATGATCTTTCATTAAACTTTTTTGAAAATAATGTTTATGATTTTGCCAATAGTTCAAAAGAGTTAATGAAGATTATAAAAAACGCAAAGATTGAAAAGGATGATTCCACAGTAAATGTTACGATTGGAAACAGGGAAGTTTCCTGCAGCGGATATCGTTTAACGCTAAAAAAAGAGGATGTCAATCAGTTTTTAGAGAATCTGACTGTGGATGCGGGAAGTGCGTTGGAAGTAAAAACGGATATAGAACTGCTTATTTATATGGATAAAAGAAATAATATCAAACAGATTCAGACAGATAAAGACATTGAAACAAATGCAGAAAAAGTTTCAATAGCGCTGCGGCTTGAAGGAGTAAGAAATCCTCTTGAGACGATAAAAGGGAAAATTACTGTGGAAGAAGATGGAGAAATCTATGAAATTAATTTTGACTACAGCGGTATAAAAGAAGAAAATCAGTATTCACAGACTTTGAAAGGAAAGGTCAAAACATCAGAAACCGATCTTGCGGCTATTGATTATGAAGCGGTATGGGATATTGAAGATGCCGGCTATGACATGGAGATAGAAGTGAATCTTGCGGATATTAATTATACTGTGGATTTGAAAGGTTCTGTGGAAACGGATTCCTCCGGTTTTTACATGAATTTCGACGACTGTGATATGTATATGGATCATGATAAACTGGCCGATTTCAGCGGAACTTACAGTATTCAGGCACTGACGGAAGAAATTGAGATCCCTTCGGGAGAGACACATGAAATCTTTGAATTCAGTGAGATGGAATTTTACAGTTTTGTGATGAATATGGTAGATAAATTAGATGAGTATTATGATATGATGGATAATTTCAGCGATCTGTTTTAGAAGAAGAGGGGAGAATCCTCTCCCTGATTTATATACGTGCCAGAGCACGTAGACAGGAGCATGTATGAAGCGTTGGTTTCAGTTATTGCGGGCAGAAAATATACGCGCGTGGAAGATATTTCCCAAAATGTTATTACAGGCAATTGTTCTGGCTCTTGCAGCCATGACAATTGCCTTTTGCGCTGCGAAAATTTTATATCAGGACAACGTGTTACAAATACAGACGGCAGTGGTAATGGAAGAAGAAAACCAGTTGACAGAATTTGCATATGAGTATGTGAAAGAAACAGAGAAAGATATCGAGTTTGTAAAATGCAGCAAAGAAGAGGCCTTTGAAGGACTAAAGAAGGGCAGGTTTGCGGCGGCAATTGTGTTGGGGGATAAGTTGATTGAAGGAATTTTAAACGGGCAGAATCCATCCGTATTAGTGATATGCAATGAAGGTTTTGCAGGAGCGGGCATATTTTTAAAGGAGCTGACACAGGCGGGAGCAGACATGCTTTCCATTGCGCAGGCGGAAATCTATGCGGTATATGAACTTGCAGAGGAGCTGGGAGCCACAGAGGCGCTGCCTGATATTCAGAATAGTATCAATTGGAATAACCTTGATATGGCGATGGGAAGAGGAAGTCTGTTTCAGTACCGGGAGGTATCTGCGACAGGAGAACTGCCTGTGCGGACTTATTATTTGGCTTCCGCAGTTACGATCCTTTTATTATTTATGGGAATCCCTATGGGAATGTTTTTAAAAACGGACAGTAAAGTAGCGCTCAAACAATACAAACGGGCAGGAATCGGAGCGGCAGGCGGACAGGCGGCAAGATGGCTTACCGTATTTTTTTTGTATGCGGCAGTGATTTGTCTGACAGCGGTTTTTACAGTATGGTTTCAAAAAGACGGCATACAAAATGTTATAATGCCGTTTATTGGATTATGGCTGAGCGCCGGAAGCATGGCGGCATTTGAGCTTATGATTTATGAAGCGGTAGAAAGAAAAAGCAGCGCGGTTCTACTTTTAACATTTCTTAGTGTGATTCTTATATTTTTAAGCGGAGGGATTGTGCCAAGAGTGTTTTTCCCGGAGAGCGTCAGAAATGTGGCGGAGTTTTTGCCTTCTTCTTTTTGGATAGAAGGAATTGGGAGCGCAGTTATGGGGAAATTTGACGGAACACTGTCAGGAATCAGCATATTGTATGGATTAGGATTTTTTAGTGTGAGTGTATATTTCAGACATCGGAATACTCTTTGACGCCAAAGGAAAGGATGTGCAGACTGTATGAGGCGGACGGCTGTATATATTGTAAGTATATGGAAACGAATGTGGAAGACGCCGGGATATTTGGCAATTTTTATACTAATCCCTTTTTTGATGATCTTAGTATCCGAAATGACCGGAAAAGAAAATACACTGGCACAAGCGGCAATTTATTTTGATGTGTCAGAAGAAGAGGCAATAACGAGAG
Source organism: uncultured Lachnospiraceae bacterium (assembly GCA_947650155.1). Classification (GTDB taxonomy): domain Bacteria; phylum Bacillota; class Clostridia; order Lachnospirales; family Lachnospiraceae; genus RGIG3002. The sequence continues at coordinate 4,148 of CANSUS010000103.1, read as the reverse complement.
AAATGCAGCCGGATCTCCGGAAACTATTTTTGAAAGAACTGGAAGAGCGGCTTTTGAATAGAAAGGGTGCGATCACATTTTTGATATGTGATTCCGAAGAAGAGGTAAAAAGACAGACAGCGTCCAAACAGGCGCAGTGCGGGTATATACTCCCGGAAGACTTATTTGAACGTTTGGAAGAAGGGCGTTATACAAGAAGTATTAAAAGTTATGAATCTCCAAATACAGATCTTCATACGATCTGTGATGAAGTGCTGTTTTCTGAGATTTTTTCTGTCTATGAACAAATGACTTTTGGAGAGCAGGCAGCTGAATATTTTTTATCAGAAAGAACAGAAGAAGGGACGGCAGAAAAGGACAAAGAGCAGATCGTTAAAAGAGCAGAGGAATTGTTGGAAAAATATCTTTATAATGGCAGTACTTTTCAATTTACTTACGAAGATTATCAGACAAATAAAATGGAAGACAGGGACGGAGAAGCACAGTCTGCAAATTCCATCCCGGTGCGAGGAGTTATGGCGCTTATGGTCTATATCTGCGGACTATGCGGGACATTGGACGCTTTGGAGGATGAGACGGCAGGCAGAGTGCAGAGATTAAATAAAAAAGCGTTATTTCAGATTCTTACCATTGCTGTTCCTGTGTTTGTAATGGGGGGAATTGCACTGTCTGTTATTTTCATTACAGATCATTTTAATGGAATAGGAATAGAAATTGGAAGTATGGTATTCTTTCAGGTTTTGCTTGTCGCTTATTGCTGTATTCTTAAGAAGATATGGAAGAACGAGGAGAGGTTTTGCGGCGCAATGCCGGTGCTTATTCTTTCAGCGGCAGTGATATGTCCGGTGTTTGTAGATCTTTCTGTGTTTTTACCGGTGCTTGGAGTGTTAGAGAGGCTTTATCCGCTGTCTTATTATTTGAGAATGTAAAAAGTACAGCCTTTTGTTCTCAAATATAGTATAATAAAAAAGACCGTGAAGGGAGGACGAAAAGTGAGCAAAAGAATCATTGGAATTGATCTGGGAACGACCAATAGCCTTGTGGCAGTATGGGAAAATGGGAAAAGCCGGCTGATACCGAATATGTTTGGAGAATATTTAACACCCAGCGTAGTCAGTGTGGGCGAGGATGGAACGATTTATGTTGGAAAAGCGGCAAAAGAGCGTCTGATCTCTTATCCTGACAGTACGGCGTCTGTATTTAAGCGGCATATGGGTACGAATAAGGAATATTTTCTTGGAGGAAAAAGATATCTGCCGGAGGAATTGTCGGCGCTTGTTTTAAAAAAATTGAAAGAAGATGCAGAACGTTATCTTGGAGAAGAAGTGGAAGAGGCCGTTATCAGTGTTCCGGCATATTTCAGCGATATGGCGAGGAATGCGACCAAGAGGGCGGGAACGCTGGCAGGCTTAAAGGTAGAAAGAATCATTAACGAACCGTCGGCTGCCGCGCTTGCCGGACAGGAGCAAAGGCCGGAAGAGGATGCGGTATCTCTGGTATTTGATTTTGGCGGAGGAACGTTGGATGTTTCTTTGGTAGAATGTTTTGATAATGTAATTGAAATTTTGGCAGTCAGCGGTGATAACAGGCTGGGCGGAGAAGACTTTGATGAAAAAATTGCTCAATACTTTATTCAGAAACAAAACCTGGACGCCGGGAAACTTTCTGTAGAAACCTATGCGGTTATTAAGAAAAGCGCGGAAAACTGTAAAAGAGCGCTTACGGAAAATAAAAAAGCTGATATGGTTGTAAACTGTCCTGATATTACGGCAAAAATGGAGATTTCCAGAAAAGATGTGACTCAAATCTGCCTGGATTTATTTGAGCGGATAGGTAAGCCGGTATTCAGAGTATTGATGGATGCCAAGGTTACGGCAGAGAGCATCCATAATATTATTTTAGTAGGCGGTTCCTGCAAAATGCCTATTGTACAGCAATATTTGATTCATATTTTGAATAGAAAAGATCTTGAAATCAGAGAACCCGATCACATGATTGCTTTAGGGTGCGGGGTATGCGCCGGAATTAAAGAAAGGAATGAGGACGTAAAGGACATGCTGCTTACGGATATATGTCCCTTTTCTCTTGGAATCGGCATTTCTGATGCGAGATTTCCCCGTCAGACCGAGCAGTTGATGGCGGTTATTATTCCGCGTAACAGTTCCCTTCCCATCAGCAAAGAAGAAACCTATGTAAATGCCCACGATTATCAGAAAAAGATATGCGTTCGGGTTTTTCAGGGGGAAGCGATGTACACGAGAGATAATATTTTTCTGGGACAAATGGAGGTAGAGATTCCGCCCATGCCGGCAGGGCAGGTAATATGCCTGGTACGGTTTACTTATGATATTAACGGCGTATTGCAAATCAATATGCATATCCCACTGACCGGCGAAAAAAAACAGCTTGTCGTTGTAAACAGCGAACTTGGGATGACAGAGGAAGAAGTGCGGGAAAAATTAAAGGAGTATGAGAAGCTTAAATTAAGTCCGGCAAAGGACGAAGAGAATCAGTATGTACTCATGTGGGGAGAGCGTTTATACATGCAGTGCGATGGAGAGTTCAGGGAAGAAATATTGCGGCGGATGCAGTATTTCAGATATATGATGGAAAAAGATCCTTATCAGATTCCGAAGGTCAGGAAATATCTTACTGTTTTCTTTGCCTATGTGGAGGGGGCAATGGAACATTATGTAAGTGTAGACAGCAGTCTTCTTCAGGATGCAGACTGGTATGACGAAGAGGATGAAGAAACGGACCAGAGCTTCAAAAACTGGAACGAAGAGGATGATGAGTAAGATGAATCGTTTGGAAGCATTTCATATTCTGGGAATTGATGATACAGAGGATAAAAAGAAAATAAAAAGAGCGTACGCAGCTCTGGTAAAGCAATATCATCCGGAGGAGTATCCGGAAAAATGGCAGGAAATTCATGAGGCATATGAGACGGCGATGAAAGATCAGGAGCATAAGAATGCTGTTTTTTATGTACCTGTTGGAACGGAAAAAGCTGTATTGAAAACAGATTTTCCGCCGGCTGCAGAAACAAACATACCGGACAAAGAAGAGAGTCCGGAAAAGATAAAACGAAATGAAAAGCTGTCTGGAGAGCTGTTGGACGAGCTGGCAGAAGAGCAGGAAATTCAAAAGATTTTTGGCGATCTTGACGAGCAGATAGAAGCAAAGAGAATTCGGGAGCAGGAAGAACTGGAAAAGAAAATCCGTGAAGAAGCAGAACGGAGAAGAAAGGAAGAAGAACAGAAACAGGAAGAAATAAAAAGACAGAGGGCGGAAAAACAAAGAGAAGACCGTAAGAAATGGAGAGAAAAATTAGTAGGCGGGATACTTTTGTTTTTGGCGTTGGCTTATGGGATTGGAGCGTATGGCGATAAGATAGGGAATAAAAAGGAAAAAGAAAAAACATGGGAACAAAGCTTAGCGGATCAGGTTATTATTTCGGAAGCAGACCGTTCGGAAATCGAGGATGAGGCAGAGCGTTTGGAAACCCTGAACGAAGCGGAGGAAAAGCTGATTAGAGAATTTCATATTGGGGCATTGGTAAATTATGAAAACGAAGAAGGATGGAGAGTAATTGTTGAAAGCGGTATTTGTTTACAGGAAGGGTTTTACCTTGTGCCGATAGGCGTTCAATCTAATGAACCGGATACTTATACCATTCATGAAGCAGAGGCGCCCGTGCAGTTAGAAGAAATTGCAGGGGAAGATTTTTCTGACTGTCATGTACAGGCTTTCTGCATCAGTTCTTCTGTTAAAGCAAGGTATATGGACTTATGGTGTGATTTGGAAACGCTTGGCATTGGAAAAGAAGTCAGGATTTTTTGCTATGACGAAGATACGGGAACGTATTTGGAGCGAGAAATGTATAAAGGATATGGAGCTTCAGAAAGATACTGTGCGGATATATTAGAATACAGAGTATTTATCATTAATACCCATGTACATGAAGAAGGGGAAGAATGTGAGCATCCTATTGTATTTGTTGAAGAAACAGATGTGGGTTGATTGAGAATCCCATCAACTGTTTTATATGACATACAGATCTGATACAGAAAATGACCATAAAAATTTCGCAGATTTCTATAATCTGCGAAAAATGGGTCAGATTTGACAGATTAGGAACATTTTTG
>CANSUS010000102.1 GCA_947650155.1 uncultured Lachnospiraceae bacterium | reverse complement strand
GTATAAAATGGCAGTAGTGACAGAGTTACTTCGTGGGGAAAGTGACGGAACGATCAGCTTTGGAAATCACAAATTGGCGCAGAAAGCGAAATTGGAAGATTTTGAACATGCAGGAGATCTGTTTAAGGTAAAGACTTATGCGACTATGACAAAATTAGAGAAAAACGGAATGTTTATGTATGAGTCAGTTCCAGGCACCAGTGTACTTAATTTTAAAGAGAACGAAAACGGAGTAGAGTTTGTCGTAGAGGGAGATGAAGATGCACAGCTTACCGTTGGACTTCAGGATGAAACAGAATATGAAGTCTTTGTGGATGGAGTAAGCGCCGGCAAAATGAAAACCAATATGGGTGGTAAACTGAGCGTAAGCGTGGAGCTTGCAGGCGTTGGCGAGACGAATGTCCGTATTGTGAAATAGCGGGTGTGCATAAAGAATGGCAAAAGGAAAAAAGGCGACCGCGTTTTTTTGCCAAAACTGCGGTTATGAATCTGCAAAATGGATGGGACAGTGTCCGGGGTGTAAGGAATGGAATACCTTTGTAGAAGAGCCGGTGATCAGCACAAAGACGGGGATGGGCGGAGCGGCAAAGAGCGAAGGGAGACAAAGGGAAAAAGCTCATACACTGTCAGAAATATCCATGAAGGAAGAAGAAAAGCTGCTCACCCGTATGGAGGAGCTTGACAGAGTTCTTGGAGGGGGGATCGTTCCCGGCTCCATGACTTTAGTGGGTGGAGATCCCGGAATCGGGAAATCCACCCTGCTTTTACAAGTCTGCAGGGAACTATCAGCGGATGGGCATAAGGTATTATACATATCGGGCGAAGAATCTTTAAAGCAGATAAAAATACGCGCAAACCGTATGGGAAAGTTTTCAGAGAGTCTGTTTCTGTTATGCGAGACAAATCTTACATTAATAGAAGCGACGATAAAGGAAATGGAGCCGGAAGTCGTTATTATAGATTCTATTCAGACCATGTATAACGAAAATGTTTCTGCGGCTCCCGGCAGTGTCTCACAGGTAAGAGAATCTACAGGCGTGCTGATGCAGCTTGCAAAGGGATTTGGAATATCCATTTTTATTGTGGGTCATGTGACAAAAGAAGGTACGGTGGCAGGACCAAGAGTACTGGAACATATGGTAGATACGGTGCTTTATTTTGAAGGGGACCGTCATGCATCCTACCGGATTCTTCGTGGAGTAAAAAATCGTTTTGGCTCTACGAATGAGATCGGTGTTTTTGAGATGCGCCAGAATGGCCTGGAAGAAGTAAAAAATCCGTCGGAATATATGTTAAACGGAAAACCGGAAGGGGCAAGCGGCTCTATTGTGGCATGTTCTATGGAGGGAACCAGACCGATCCTGATTGAGATACAGGCGTTAGTCTGCCCGACTAATTTTGGTTTTCCAAGGAGGCAGGCAACGGGGACTGACTTTAACCGCGTCAATCTATTGATGGCAGTACTGGAAAAAAGACTCTGCCTGCAGATGTCAAACTGTGATGCCTATGTCAATATTGCAGGCGGGATGAAAATTACCGAGCCTGCAATCGATCTGGGAATGGCGATGGCGATTGTTTCCAGTTTTAAAAACCGTGCAATTGACGAAAAAACGATTGCATTTGGAGAAATCGGACTAAGCGGTGAAGTGCGGGCTGTCAATATGGCAGAACAGCGGATACTGGAGGCAAAAAAATTGGGATTTACGACATGTATCCTTCCGGCGGTCTGTTTAGACCAGCTTGCGGATCAGATCAGAGATCAGATCAAAGATCAGATCAAAGATCAGCAGAAATTTACTTCTGACGGAATGAAGCTGATCGGAGTGAAATCTGTTCAGGATGCGATCGATTTGATATGATAGAATGACGATGTTTTTGAACGAAAAGAACAATTTAAGAGGAGGGAAAATATATGAAGAGCTGGCCCAAAAGTTTCTTTGATGGGAAAAAAAGAAAAAAAGTAAGTTTTTACATGCTTTTTACCGGTATTTTTATTTTTATGACGGGATGTACGGATGTGTCTGTTTCCCAAATATTGGATGTGAAAGAAATAGAAAATACAGCCGTTCCTAAGCAGGAAGAAGAGGCAGCGGTAGAAGCGGTTTTTGATGAAGATAAGATTATTCTTTCTGAACCTTCCGACAAAAGTGTATTAAATGAAATACAGATTACGGATGACCAGTATCAAGTTTTTGTCACGATGATCGATGAAAAAAACGGTTATATGCTTTACTGTGGTACGCCGGGAATGGGACAGATGAAGAAAATCTTCTATACAACAGACGACAGGTGGAAGACATATAGTGAGAGCGATATCAGTTCTGCAATTGACGGATATCCCACGAGCCTTTCGGCTGTATCAGGTGAGCAGATTTATATTGGAACCCAGATGAGAAGTAACGGTTATTTGTTTGCATCAAAAGATGGGGGAGAAAGCTGGGAGTCTGTCATGGTCGACGAAGATATGTATTTCCGGACAGGGTATGCGCCTGTGTATGATCAGGAAAACGGAATACTATATGCATTTTTTGATACAGGCGATAATGGCTGTTTTTTGTATCAGGCAGAAAATGATCGGACAGAAAATGATCGGACAGATACAGAAACTATGGAAAACGTTGTATGGGAAAATATAGGAAATTTTTCGTTACTTTCCCTGCAGGAAGATCTGGCAGAAGAATATTTTATTTATGAAGGATCTGTCTGCATTAAGGATTCTCAGGGGAAATGCTATCAGATAAACGGGAAAGAATAGATGCAGATAGAAACAGGAAACTTGCTGAATCGTATTACAAAAAAGAAAAAAATAAAGAATAGACAGAAAACTTGGCAAAAAACTTTCTATTATCGTTCTTGAATTAGAAGATCGGGTATGCTATAATAAACTTCGTTGGTAAATCATCATAAATAGAGGAATAGTACAGCGGTAGTGCGGCGGTCTCCAAAACCGTTAACGGGGGTTCGATTCCCTCTTCCTCTGCTAAGAGAAATCCTGAGGTCACTGTAAATAGTGGTTTTCAGGATTTTTTGGGATAAAAGAGGGTCGAGGAGTCCTGTTTTGTAAAAGGAATATTCTTTTTATATACAGATATAATAAGAATGTGTTTCAGCGGGATATCTTTCCACAATCTGCATTCCATAAAATAGAAAAAGGAGAAAAAGCATGGACAAAAAGGCGTTATTCAGTTTAAGTTACGGTGTTTTTATGTTGTCTACAAAAGCGGGAGATAAAATAAACGGATGTATCACCAATACCTGTATGCAAGTAGCAAACAGTCCTGTCAGAGTGGCAGTCTCAGTGTTAAATTCCAACTATACCTGTGAACTGATGAAAGAAAGCGGGTATTTTGCACTCAGTATACTCGACCAGACAGTCACTTTTGAAACGATTAAATACTTTGGGCTTCAGTCAGGAAGAGATGTTGACAAATTTAAAGATCTCACTCCGCCCGTGGATAAGAACGGGATTCCTTATCTGGGATGGCAGACCTGCGCTGTTTTAAGCTGTAAAGTAGTGATCAGTGAAGATCTGGGCAGTCATACCCTCTTTGTTGCAGAAGTGGAGGACGCAGTGTCCTTAAATGAAAATGCGCCGCTGACTTATGCAGATTATCAAAGCAAGGTAAAACCGAAACCGGAAAATCAATCCGGGGAAAAACGTTCTGACGGCAGAAAAATTGTGGGGTGGCGCTGTAAGATTTGTAATTATGTATACAATGGAAGTGAACTTCCGGCAGACTATATTTGTCCCTTATGCGGTCATGGCGCAGAGGATTTTGAGCCAATTTATGAAGAATAGGATTGTTCTTTGAAAAACAGGGAGAGCGGGAATATGGAGAGAAAAGACCTGGATTTTCAGATCGATGAGATACGGGCTGTCGTAAGCGATTATGACGGGACGATAGCAAAGTCGGGTATGCGGGAGCCTTCGGAAGAATTGTTTGCATTGCTTGAAAAATTACTTCAAAAAGGAATTCGTTTTGTATCGGCGAGCGGAAGACAGTATCAGAATTTAAGGGACAGGTTTGCGCCGGTTGCAGACAGGATCGATTATATATGCGAAAACGGCAGTCTGATTGTATATCAGAATCAGATCATATACAAAGATGTGATAGAGAGAGCACAGGCTTTGAGACTGATTCATGATATGAAGAAATATCAGGACGGAGAGATCATGGTGTCAGGCATCAGTACCAGCTATATTGTACCCCGGACACAATATTTTGTGGACAGGCTGGTAAAACGTGTACGAAATCATGTTACAATACTGAAAGATTTTGAAGAAATTGAAGAAGATATGATAAAAATTTCTATTTTCTGGCGGGAAGGAATTCCGGGGGAAGCAGCAGAATGGTTTCATGATAAATATGACGATTTTTTACAGGTCGCCGACGGCGGAAACGGATGGCTTGATTTTACAGGGAAAACGTCAGGTAAGGGAAATGCGCTGAAGATACTTGCTGCACATTTGGGAATCCCGTTAGAAAACATGTTAAGTTTTGGGGACAACGAAAACGATATGGAGATGTTAAAGGAAACCGGACACAGCTTTTGCATGAGCAGTGCAAAGAAGCATGTAAAGCTGTGCGCCAATTACATATGCGACAGCGTGGAGGAAGTGCTTGGCGTCTGCCTGAACGATTGTAGGTAATTATGACGGTTCAGCCTCACGCCTGCCTGAACTGTTACGAGTAATTAGAACTTTTAAGAACAACCGATTGCGTATCTGCCCAATATATTGTATGATAGATAAGAAAGAAAACGTTTTTTTAAAGGTGGGAGAGGTATATGCGAAGGGAACAGAAGAAAATTACCATCGAAGATATTGCGAAGGATCTCGGGGTATCAAAAACGACTGTTTCAAGAGCGATTTCGGGAAAAGGAAGAATCGGAAAAGAAACGGTTGACCGGGTAAACGATTATATTAAACAGTGTAATTATAAACCAAATGTAATAGCAAAAGGGCTGGCACAGTCTAAAACATATAATATCGGATTGATGATTCCGGGTGATTATGATCTGGTGGATCTGCCATTTTTTCAAAAATGTATGCTTGGGGTATGCGAAATGGCGTCGGCAATGGATTATGACGTGATTATTTCTATGGTCAAAGGCGACGATATCAGTCAAATGGAAAGACTGGTAGATAATCATAAAGTGGACGGTTTTGTATTGAGCCGTACTATGGTGGAAGATACGCCGATGAAATTCTTGAAAGAAAGAAAGATTCCGTTTGTGGCGATTGGAAGGACAGAGGAAGATAATGTTGTGCAGGTCGATCATGATCACAGAGGAGCCTGTAAAGAACTGACGTCCATACTTCTGGCAAGGGGAATCAGAAAAATTGCCTTAATAGGGGGAAACCGCAATCATATTGTGACACAGAACCGTTTGACAGGTTATATGGAAGCGTATGAGGAGCTGAGAAAGAAGCCGGATAATAAACTGATTTATATGGAAGCGGAAGGAAAACTGCGCATCGAACAGATTGTAGACGATCTGCTGCCCAAAAAGGCGGATTGTATTTTATGCATGGATGATTCTATCTGCGCCTATGTACTGGCGAAGCTGAAAAAAGAAAAGATAAAGATTCCGCAGGATATCAAGGTCGCTTCTTTTTATAACAGTACGACGCTGGAATATAATATGCCTTCCATCACTTCTCTGCAGTTTGACGGATGGGAACTTGGCAGAGTAGCATGTCGGGCATTACTTACACAGATAGACGGAAAAGCGGTTGAATCGCAGATTCTGTTAGGCTATGAAGTATCCTTAAAAGAATCGACGAAATAACTGTCAGATCAGCCCGCTTTTACCGGACTCCTTACGGGAGCAGTGGATTCACGGAGAATAAACTGCGGGCGAAGAAGTGTTTTTCCGATGGAAACATGGTGAATCAGAGAATTTAAAGTATAGTAACCGCTTTTTCCAAGTTCGATTCTGTCCTGGCGTATTGTGGTAAGAGGCGGAAAGAGATGGACAGAAATCGGAAGATCATCAAATCCAACGACGCTGATATCATCCGGTATCCTAAATCCCCTCAGACGGCATTCCTCAATCGTACCTGCAGCAATCAGATCGTTGCCGCATAAAATTGCCGTAGCGCCGGCAGCCAGGAAATTCGGAACATGATATTTTGCGGAATTAGCGACGTAATATCCGTTTGCCATCAGTTTCTTATCTACAGAAAGTCCGTGACTTTCCATACTGTCAAAAAAGGCCTGCTGTCTCTGGTCGGAAACCATAGAATTGACGGAACCGTTTAAAAAGGCAATCCGCCTGTGGCCGAGTTGATAGACATGGTCTACAGCACTGTCGATTCCTTCAAAATTATCTGTTCCCACATAGCCGACATTGGGGTTTTTCTTTATATAATTATCGAAAAGGGCAGTAGGAATTGTAGTGGAGGCAAGCTGTGCCATCCATGCGTCCTGCAGGGCAAATCCTACAAAGAAAGCGCCTGTAAAGCCTTTTTTTAACATATACGTATCATAACGCTCTTTTTCCTGAAATTCGGGATTCACTGGAAAGACGCTGACGTCCCAATTATCTCTGTACGCCGCCTGTTTAAATCCCAATATGATTTCATATCCAAACTGATTCGGCGTTTCATAATCCATATTTTCGATGAAAATGCAAAGTTTTTTATGTTCTTCTTTTTTCATCCGTTTTGTGGTATATCCCATTTCCACAGCAGTATCTAACACCAACTGTCTTAAATCTTCACTGATATCATTGGCGCCGTTTAATCCTTTGGAAACGGTGCTGACGGAAATACCAAGACGGTTTGCGATTTCTTTTATTGTAGCCATAATACCTCTTATCTCCTATTTATGGACAGACAGGGTTGTTCATAAATATCATGTTTTTATTTAGTATAGCAAAAGCCTGTACCTTTTTTCAAGCAAATACGAAAAAAAACGAAAGTATTTTTGCCGGAGAGGGGAAATCCGGTTGACAAAGTACGCTGCCGTTATGTATATATAATATATGGGAAAAAAGTAACCAACGTGAAATTTTCCATGATTCTGATTGGTATGCCCACTTAAATGGGCGGATGGGAGATTGTATGAAAAAGAAATGGATTGCATCTTTATTATGTGCCAGCTTACTGGCAGGAAGTCTGCTAAACGGTTGTGCGGCAAAGGAAACGGAAAATGGGAATGAAGAAACTGTACAGGAGAGTACAGCAGAACAGGAAAAGGGGGAGACGGAAAGCGCACAGGAACAGGAAGTTGTGGCGGAGTCTCCGATGATTCTGGCGAATCAGGGCGAACAGAATATCATAGATGATAAATACAGGACTTATTATGAAGTATTTGTATACAGTTTCTATGACAGTGATGGAGACGGCATTGGGGATTTGAAAGGTCTCACTGAAAAACTGGATTATATTAATGACGGGGACCCGGCAACTACGGATGATCTTGGCTTTAATGGGATATGGCTTATGCCCATTATGCCCTCTGCTACATATCATAAGTATGATGTAACGGATTATTGTGAGATCGATCCTGAATACGGTACAATGGATGACTTTAAGGAACTGCTTGCGCAGTGTCATGAAAGAGGGATTAACGTAATCATAGACTTTGTCATGAATCATACTTCTTCAAAACATGAGTGGTTTACAACAGCATGTAATTATTTAAGTAATCTGGGTGACAAAGAACCTTCTGAAAGCGAATGCCCGTATTTCGGATATTATAATTTTTCTAAAGAAAAAGTCAATGGGGATTACTATAAAGTGCCGGGGGCGGACTGGTATTATGAAGGTAAATTCTGGAGTGAGATGCCGGATCTTAACTTAGCGAATGAGGCGCTTCGTGCAGAATTTGACAATATCGTTTCTTTCTGGCTTGACCTGGGAGTGGACGGGTTTCGTCTGGATGCGGCAAAGGAGTACTATTCGGATAATATCCCCGCAAATGTAGAGGTACTTAGCTGGTTCAATACTATGGTAAAAGAAAAGAACGAGGACGCTTATATTGTGGCGGAAGTATGGTCGGATATGAACGCATATGCGCAGTATTATGAAAGCGGTATTGACAGTGTTTTCAATTTTGCTTTTGCAAACAGCGAAGGCCTGATCGCAAAATCTGTTAAAGGAAGCGCTCCCGGAGGAGCGGCTGCTTATGGAAAAATGGTAGAAGAGCTGGATGAGAAGTTTGGGCAGTATAATGAAAACTATATTGACGCGCCTTTTTACTGCAATCACGATCTCGGCAGGAGCGCCGGTTATTATAATGGAGAGTGGGCAGAGGCACAGGTAAAGATGGGAGCTGCTCTGAATCTTTTCATGAACGGCGCAGCGTTTGTCTATTATGGAGAAGAACTTGGCATGAAGGGGTCCGGCAAAGATGAAAATAAGCGTGCCCCCATGTACTGGTCGGAGGATGAAAATGCACAGGGAATGTGTAACGGGCCGAAGGATATGGAGAAAGTTACCATGAAATATCCCAGCTTTGAGGTGCAGAGGGAAGACAGCTATTCTATTTACAACTATTACAGGCAGGCGGTACTTTTAAGAAACCGTTATCCGGCGATCGCAAGAGGAGAAGTGACATACCTCAGCGGAGTATCGGATGAACAGGTTTGTATTATAAAGAAGGAATACGAAGATTCGACAATATTGGTGGTATTTAATCTCTCGGCAGAAAAACTTCTGCTTGATTTGTCCAAGTTTAATCTGGCTGATATGGATGCGGAAAATCTTTCTGTAGGAGGCATGCTGCTTACCGGCGAAGAGGCGGTGTCAATAGAAGAATCCGGGCTTGTGCTTCCGCCATACTCTGCAGCTGTTTTAGAATGAGCGGCTTTACTTTTGTAAAATTCCCGTCAGGAATAAGGAATGCAGTGGGAATTGTATTTCCTTTTCCTGGCGGGGAAAAATATTGCAGTGAATTATGATTGTGAAATACAACAAAACGACCAAAAGGGGAACTTTTGGCCGTTTCGTTGTGTAAAAGGGGAATTCTTCCGGAATTTGCTAATTAGCACACTTGATGCTG
>CANSUS010000101.1 GCA_947650155.1 uncultured Lachnospiraceae bacterium | reverse complement strand
ATCTTTTGCACTGGAAGCCATCGTTTCTCTCCTTGGATTTGATACCTTTATTATATCAGAAACGGGGCTTTTACTAAAGAAAAATGACTCCTGAAAAATGCCGAATTTACAAGGACTTTCCGGGTTTTTCTGTGCAAGATTTTCACTCTGCTTTGAGTGCTTTTGGCTGGTCAATATCGATCCCCGACATCAGCCAGTCAAACTCCCGCCAGGAAAGATTCCGGACCTCTGACTGCTTCCTGGGCCATTGATAGCCGCCGCGGACAGATAACCGCTTATAGATTAGAACGAAGCCGTCCGGTTCCCGGAACAAGGCTTTGATCCTGTCCCGTCTTCTTCCGCAGAAAAGGAAGAGAGCGCTAGACGACGGATCCATCTTAAGCTGGTCTTCGATAACGGCGCAGAGTCCATCAATGGATTTTCGCATATCGGTATAGCCGCAGACAATGTAGATCTTTTCAAGTCCGGAGATGTCGCCTAACATGAGAGTTCCTCAAGCAGGCGGAATGTCCTGGTAAGCAGGGCCGGATCCGCATCATTGCTGATACGGATTGTGATATCCTTCATAGCAACTTCAATCGTATGTAAATTGCCAAGGTACGAGTTCTGCATCTGTGATGCTGTATGTTGTTCCGAAATGTGATCCGGCACAATGTCAATGGGGACCACGTCCTGTTTCGGGCGGGGAACCTCAAGATGACCGTAATTCGCTGCTGGGATCTGATCCGCTGCCGTTTTCCGACAGCGGCTGACCCAGTTGTAAAAGGTGCTTACTGCAATGTCGTTTTCACGACACCAGTCAGCATCTGTCATGCCGCTCTGGCGGCATTCATTGATAAGCCGGATCTGTTCCACCATCGGAACACGGGCTTTGCGAGTACCTGCCATAATCTATCCTCCATAATTGTAGTGAAATAGTCTAAATATCTATCAACTACAACTATAGGTGATACTTGAGGATCAGGGAGGTGGGAGGCTTTCGTCCGTTTTCCGTTTTTATGTCTGCCGGAAGGTGCCTATTGGCTCCCAAGTGTGAGCACAGTGGCTTCCAAGCGTGATAATAATCATATAACTGGCTACAGATGAATGCATTCTGTGTGGTGTCAGACAGCGGGACACTGCCGGAGAAGAGTAGCTTCTTTCTTTCCATAGGAAGGCCTTTTCCGGCAGTATGTATCAGGACAAGCACGAAGAGGCCGGAGGCGCTGGGCAAGGGATGCTTTATCTTGTCAGGAATTGATACGAAAGGGTTGCTGCGGTCCGTTGAGATGGCGGTAGAGATGGACAGGAGGAAGGAATATGGGGTACCAGTGCCGAATTATGCGGATACCAATGTTTACATGAAAGTGGTAAAGATCATCTAGTCTTATACGGGGATCGTTGATAAAATGGTATGGAGGAAATAAGGCAGAACCTGATCTTGTGCACTTTAACATAGCTGTTCGCATGACAGGGGCATTCAAAAATGGGGAAGACAAGCAGGCAGCTGCTAAAGCAATAGAAATAACCAGCCTGCGTGGCGATATTACCATACATGGCATGCAGGAGAAGAATAAGGAAATTTTAAAATACTTACGATACAGACCGTATCAGATCTGGGCTCATGCAGGATCTGGTACGGCCTTTTTTGGGTTTTCACATCGTAGATTGAATTAATCTGCGAAAAGTGCCGTCTGTTTCCTCTGGACAGGCAGATGGCCGACATCCATGACCCCTGATCTGACCATGCATAATTCAATTTTACTGCGGGATGCCCGGAAGATGATTGTAAAAAATTATTTATATGAAGTAAAACCACACATATAAGAAATACGTATGCTGACCATTGTGCCGACCACTTATTTTTTTTAATGTGAATATTTTAGTATTATTTTTTACTTTTGCTGGAAATTAGAAGACGGGATTTCAGAAAAAACATTGACTGGTAAGAGATAAAATTGTATAATTATCTCGTTCCATTAAAAAAGTGCTTTATATGATATATTTTTTGTTTCTGTCGGTATATTCTGTTTTTCGCAGATTAATTCAATCCGCGAAAAGTGCCGTTTTGCTTTATGGGGCAGAGAAACGCGGTCTGTTGGGAGCGGCGAATAATACAGAAGAAAGATAGCTTCAGGAATGGGAAATGAAAGGAAAAAGGGATGTGGTATGTGATCCAGACGAAAGCGGGGAGAGAGGAAGCAGTGAGGCAGAAAGCGGAAAAGATGCTCCCACAGAACAGCTGCAGGGTGCTGTACTACATCAACAAAAAAAGGTACCTTGGGGAGTGGCATGAAGAAAGGGAACGGTTCCTGCCGGGCTATCTCTTCCTTGTAACCAATGACGCAGGGGCGGCATCCCGACCGCTTAAGGAGATAACAGAGTTAATCAGGCTGCTCGGGGATGGAAGGGAAGCATGCCCGATGGGGAAAGAGGAAGAGGAGCTTTTAGAAAAGCTTGCTGGGGACCGAGATGAGATCGGCATGTCATATGGGGTAATCGAAAACGGGATTCTGAAGATAAAGGAAGGCGTGCTGGCGGGGCTGGAGCCGGCGGTGAAAAGGATCGACCGGCATAAGAGGAAAGGCTATATCAGCTTATCGTTTCCGGGCGGGGAGGAAAAGTTGGTGTGTGTCGGTCTGGAGATCACGGAGAAGAGCTGAGATGTGGTATGTGGTGCAGGTCTATACGGGCCGTGAGGAGGAGATCGCGCGGCAGTGCCGGGAGAGGGTGGCAAAAGAGGGGGAAGAGGTATTTATCCCGCTGGCAGAGCGGATGACGAAGGCCGGCGGAGAAAGGGCGGTGGTAAAGACAAAGCTCTTTCCCGGCTATGTCTTTATAGAAACAGACCATGTGGAAGATATGTATCTGCGTCTGAAAAAGATAAAGGCGATGACGAAGCTTTTGAAAACAGGCGGGGAGATTACGCCGCTGTACCCCGAGGAAGAGGCTTATCTGAAGAAACTCAGCGGTGAGGGGCACGTGGTGAGATACTCGGAGGGGTATCTGGAAGGGGACAGGCTGGTCGTCACTTCGGGAGCGCTGAAAGATTATGAGGGGCGGATCAAGAAGATTTTGAGGCATAAGAGGCTGGTAGTGCTGGAAGTGCCGCTCCTGGGCAGGAAAGTGGAAGTGACGCTGGGCCTGGGGGTTGTGGAGAAGAGGTAAAAGAAGCTGTTGCCTGTACACGACGCTTCGCGCGCGGTGCAGGGGACAGTGGTTATAGGTGATCAGGAAGCCGGGACAGGGGGAACTGTGCCGGGATGGCGGAGCGTACCCTGCGGGAGGCATTTATGGGGAAGGGCGAGGGGATGCGCCTGCCGGAACTCTGGAGCCTTAAATGAAGGAGCAGGGAAGGGGATGCAGGACAGAAAAGACATTCAAAAGTTAAAAGGGTAATTTTGGAATATGTCAAAGAACATTGTATATAGGTAAAATGGAAAAAAGTAAAAAGAGAGCGATACTGGCATCAGCAGGCTCTGCAGTCTGCTGTTATGCTGTTTTGAACTATATAGGGAAAAAGGTAAAGGGCGGGGGAGCGGAAGGCAGGCTTATAAGCGGTGGGGATAAAAAAGAATCCGCATATGAAAAAAGCGCCAAGCCGGCATTGGACAAAGCCCTGTCCTTTGCGGGGCTGCTCATTCTGGCCCCGCTGTATGCGGGCATATCCGTTGCGGTATTTATGGATGATCCGGGGGCGGTGCTTTTTACGCAAAAACGGATTGGTAAAGATAAGAAGCTGTTTCAGATTCATAAGTTCCGTACCATGAAGGTATCGACACCTCATGATATGCCGACACACCGGCTGGAGAATCCGGAACAGTATATCACCCGCGTGGGGAAGTTCCTGCGGAAATACAGTTTGGATGAACTGCCCCAGCTGTGGGATATCTTTGTGGGGAATATGAGCATTATTGGCCCAAGACCTGCGCTGTGGAATCAGGATGACCTTGTAGCAGAGCGGGATAAGTATGGAGCAAATGGCGTGAAGCCCGGGCTTACCGGCTGGGCACAGATCAACGGAAGAGATGAGTTGGAAATCGCGGAGAAGGCGAAGCTGGATGGAGAATATGTAAAACAGCTGCGGCAGGGCGGGATGAGGGCCTTGTTTTTTGATTGGAGATGTTTTTTCACCACTATTTTTACTGCCTTACGAGGAGATGGTGTGATTGAAGGCGGGACAGGAACTACGCATACAGATCCGATATATTCCAATACCAATAAAATATTACATTTAGAAGAAGATCGCCAAATGGTGGAAATGTGAAAAAATACTTATAGCAGGAGCAAATTTATATATAGGATAGGGGATAAGGAATTATCTGTTACTTGAACCGGATAATCAAAGGCGGAGGATGATGATAAAATTAGTGAACTGGATAGTAGAGGCTTTAGGGTTTGGTGTTTACGTCCACGGATGGTTTACGATAAAGATTGTAAAGGAAAGTATAATTTCAAGGAAAGTATAAGATTGACAGAGGAATAGATGTAATGGATATGATGCGGATTCTTGCAACCTGTCAGTATGGATGGCCTGAACCGCATCCTTCATTATATCCGATGGAGGAAATGGCGAAGCGCGGGCATTATGTCCATGCTGTCACGGGCACTCCCAATTATCCTATGGGAGTAGTTTTCAAGGGATATGAACATAACAATATAAAAGAAGAAGATCATAATGGTATACATATCACTCATGTTCCGGTAATAGCCAGAAAACACGATCCTGTTCACCGCCTCTTGAATTATCATAGTTATCCGCTTACGGCCAAAAGAAAAGTCCTTAGTTTAGGGGATGATTATGATGTTGTTTTTGCAAATCAGTCATCGCCGATAATGATGGTTGAGCCGGCGATAGCTTATGGAAAGAGGCGGAAAAAGAAAGTTGTTATGTATTGCATGGATCTCTGGCCTGCCAGTTTATGTGTTGGTGGTATAAAACAGGATTCCGTTTTATACAGATTCTATTGGGGGATTTCCAAAAAGATTTATGAAGGCGTTGATGTAATTCTTGTCACATCACGCATGTTTAAGAACTACTTAACAGATGAATTCAAGATTCCGCCTGAGAAGATAGAGTATCTTCCACAGTACGCGTTGTCAGAATTTGACAATATTCCTGAGGCAACGGTAAGGGATACAGTCGACTTTGTTTTTGCAGGCAATGTAGGGGCGGCACAGAACCTTGGAGTGTTGCTGAGGGCGGCAAAAATTATACAGGATGAGAAAATAGATGACTGTGGGAAGCAAATAATATTTCATATTATTGGTGATGGCCAGGCATTAGAATTGCTTCAAAAATACGTAAAAGAAAACATGATTCATAATGTGCTTTTTCATGGAAGAAAACCAGCGAAAGAGATGACAAAGTATTATGCTATGGCAGACGCTATGCTGGTGACAATGCTTTCGGATCCGCTTATATCTCTTACGCTTCCGGCGAAGGTACAGAGTTATATGGCAGCGGGAAAGCCGATAATAGCAAGCGCGGATGGGGAAATTAAGAATGTGATAAGTGATGCCGACTGCGGTTTTTGCGCCAAAGCAGATGACGAGCGAGATCTGGTGGATAAGATTCGGGATTTTTTGAGCGATGATAAGAGGACGGGATTTGGGGAAAAAGCCAGGAAGTATTACATGGAATGCTTTTCAGTAGATATTGTGATGGACAGACTTGAGCAGGTTTTGAAAGATAATTGCAGGTAGTGTATGAAAATACTTTTGATTAATGTCACATGCGGTAATGGCAGCACAGGCAAGATATGCGCGGATATCGCAGAAGCTTTGGATATGCATGGACACGAGGTTAAGATAGCTTATGGCAGAGGAAATGCTCCAGGGCAGTACAAAAAGTATGCAGTAAAAATAGACTCGGATACAGAAGTAAAAATACATGCTCTTAGGAGTCGCTTATTTGATGGTTGTGGATTTGGAAGTACAAGAGCAACGAGATTATTTATTGAATGGGTGAAGCAATACGATCCGGATCTAATCCACCTTCATAATTTACATGGATATTATATAAATATAGAGATTCTTTTCAATTATTTACGGGATAGCGGAAAGCGAATCATGTGGACAATGCATGACTGCTGGGCGTTTACCGGACATTCAGCATTGTGTGATGCGGATGGATGCGAAAAGTGGGAGAAGGGCTGTGGTGAATGTCCTCAAAAGAACACGTATCCATGCAGTATTATTGATCGCTCTAAAAAGAATTGGAAAAGAAAAAGAAGTATATTCACAGATATTCCTAATATGGAAATCGTAACTCCATCGCAATGGCTTTCTAATTGCGTAAGCAGATCCTTTCTAAGGAAATATCCGATAGGCGTTATCAACAATGGGATTGATACAAACATAATAAAGTATAGAGAAGGAAATGGTTTTCGCAGGAAGTATAATCTGGACAAAAAGTTTATAGTATTAGGCGTTGCATCATCCTGGGGGAAGGAAAAAGGCTTTTACGACTATATTTCATTAAGCCGGAGGCTGGATCATTCAATCGTTGTAGTCTTAATTGGTGTGAGTAATCGATTGAAAACTACTGAATACGCAAATTTGTTGATGCTTGGAAAAACGGACAGTGCTGCCGAATTGGCAAATATTTATTCGGCAGCGGATGTATTTCTTAATCTGACATACTGTGATACGTTTCCTACGGTTAATTTGGAAGCAAGGGCATGTAGATTACCAATTATAACGTATGATACTGGCGGAAGTGTGGAAGCTTCGGGGGATGCTCTGTATGCCAGTGTTCCTAAGGGTGATTTAAACAGTGCCTGTAATTGTATATATAGGTTAAAGAAATATAATGAGTTTAACAAAGTTAGAGCTGTTTATATAGACAAAGATACTATTGATAAAAAAACATCCATAAACAGGTATGTCAGAAAGATAGAATATGGTGAAAATTAAGTGTTTAAGAAGAACGAATGCGATAAATTCAAACGTTGCCCTCAGATTGGTTGTGTCAGTAGCATTATTATTTTTATCTTTTTTTATGTCGGACCCATGCAAATTGTTATTATTTTCTTTAATAGGAATGAATCTGTATTGTGCGCTGAAGTGCAGGGATAATAATGCATTGTTTATTGTATATCTGTTTTTAGCGTGGAGCAACTATAGCATATATGTTTTTTATTGGACAGACAGAATTCAAAGATATTTGATGTATAAATTTTATCTGCAGTTTGATGATGTTATGCGTCAGGCGGCATACAGTCTGTTCCTGTTTGGTGCGATTCTTTTTGTCGCGTGTCCCAAAACATATAGGAAGTTTGAGAAAGCGTTTGCCGGGAAAGAAAGAGACAAAAGATCCATTATTGTCGGGAATAGTACTTCATTATGGATGGCATATTTTTTTGTGCTATGCATTGTGCTTATCAGCGGGCAGAACATGTCTGTGAGATTGGCACAGGGATATATGCCGAACAGCGCTCTTTACGAGTATCTTGTTATTTTTTTTATAATTGCATTTTATTTGTCTTCCGGAAACAAAGCACTTGATAGAATTATTTCTTTTCTAATTATCATTAATTGCATTTATGTTTTTCTTAATGGGGAAAGAATTGCTGCGATACAATTTGCGATTGTCTTTTTCCTGAGATTTTTTATGCATAAGCTGTCGAAAAAGATTCTGTTTATAGGCATGATTGTGGGAATTATAGGACTTAACGCTATCGGAATGTGGCGCGGGCTTACGGATTTCAATGTCAGTTTGCTAATTGATTCAATTAAGAAATTATTTAGTTCGGGGATGCTATTAGATACTGCATATTCTGCTGAAGCATCAGGACTGGGAATGATTAAACTGGCTCAGGATTATTCAATAATGGGAAGATTGAGACTCTTTTTTATATATGTGATGTATATTTTTGTCGGATCAAAACCGTTGGGGATTGAAAGTAATTTGATAAGACTGGCACAACAGCAATACCATTATTCAACAGGTGGGGGAGTTTTGCCATGCTTTGGATTGTTTTATCTCGGATATCCCGGTGTTGTGTTATTGGGAGCACTTGTTGGAAAATATTTGAAGATGATAGGAGGGTATGTTTTTGAGACATCGAATTACAGAAGATGTCTCGCAGCATTTATATTTGCGTCTTTTATGAGATGGTATTTATATTCGCCGTCTCCATTATTAAGAGGAGCTCTGTTATTTACGATAATGTTTTTTATTGCTACAAAATTTAAGGTAAGGTGGTAAATCGGGAGATATCATAGATGAAAAAAGTAAGTGTCATCATGAGCTGTTACAATGAAGAAGAAGTATATCTGACGCAGGCAATAGAATCTATTTTAGATCAGGATTATGTGGATTTTGAGTTTATAATTATAATGGATAATCCTGACAACCAGTCATTGTTTGACATTGTAAAAAAATATGTGTCTGTAGATAAGAGAATCATTGTTATTCGCAATGAAAGAAACATTGGATTGGCGAATTCATTGAATAAAGGAATTGAAATGGCGATGGGGGAATATGTGGCACGTATGGATGCTGATGACATATCTCTTCCTTCAAGATTGAAAAGACAGGTAAGTTATCTGGATAATAATCCAAAATGTATGATGACTTGTGGGAATTTTATAAAAATAGATGAGAATGGGAAGGAGATTGGGAAAAACAGGACGATTCCTAAAAGTGATAAAGTGCTTACGGAGTTAGTAAAGTATCAATACATTATTGCGCATCCAACAGTTATGATGAGGCGGCAAGAATTATGTGATATTGGAAAGTATAATAATTATCGGGCAGCTCAGGATTATGATCTATGGTTAAGAATGATAAAACATGGGTATGACATGCACTACATAATTGAACCGCTGATAAAATACAGATATCGATTATCAAGCGTAGGTGGGACGAAAAAAGATATCCAATTCCTATCTTGCCAGTTTGCACGTAAACTTTTTTATGAAAATAAGTTATTTAACGAAGCTTGTTATGAAGAGTATTTGAGGGAAAAATTACAGGATATGCAATATATGAAAGGAATTAATTATTTTTATCAGTGGATTTCTTTTAAATATCCCTTCTCATTTCTAAAATCAATGGCAATCCACAAAGATTTCCGTATAGAATGTTGTAATATGCTAAAAGGAAAAAGATTATCGAAAAAGGTGCGGCTTGACAGAGGGAGATGAAAAATGAGAAAGCGAATCAGGAGACTTGCAGAGAAAATGGGATTATATCCGTTTTGGCTGGTGATACGATATTTTGTCTTTGAATATTTTTATGAAAAAAAACGTGGGCGAGCTATTGACAGTGGAAAATCAGGTGAGTATAAATGGCTGGAAGAGTACAAAGACAAATACCAGGGCAAACGTTGTTTTGTAATATGCAATGGTCCGAGTTTGACCGAAGAGGATTATATAAAGTTAAAAGATGAGTATACCTTTGGTATGAATATGATTTTTAATTGGTTTGAAAAGACAGATATTGAAACGGACTTTTTGGTAGTTCAGGATTATTTTAGCAGAGCAGTTGAGATGCAGGAGGGTTTTAAGAAAGTAAAAAAATCGAAGGTAATACTATCAGATCATATTTTTAAGAAATACGGATATGATACGGATGTTTGTCATCTTAAGGTTCCTGCTTCTATGTGGAATATACACTTTCCTAATCGCTTTCAGAGATTTATGATAAATGATGAGAAAATTGGATTTGCAATTGGGAAAAGTGTAGCTTTTTTATGTGTGGAATTAGCATGCTTTATGGGATTTAAAGAGATTTATTTGATAGGTTCTGACTGTACATTCGAAGGGGGAATTAAGAATATGCATGCCTCAGGGTTAAATGGAAGTGAATTAAATGATGACAAGATAGATAAGATGGAACAATATATGTTAAAAAATAAGAGGCGAATTTATCAGGGGCGCATACCCGCCGGGCTGGCAGCTTAATTCCCGTCGGTAACTGTACCTTTTCCGCTCAGAAAGAATGTTTACGGTATCTTGCGGCAGGAACAGA
>CANSUS010000100.1 GCA_947650155.1 uncultured Lachnospiraceae bacterium | reverse complement strand
CCAACCTTTTTGAAATAGTTTTGTTGCGAATCAATCTTAATTTAGTGACATTGATACTTTACGCTCTTTTATATTTGTTCCAATATGGGAATGGATACAAATGTTGGAGTATGCAGATATTCGCTTAATCAGCAGACACTAAGTGGTTACAAACGGAAGCGAATATGCCAGAAGCTGGTGGATTTCTGGTTGGATATAAAGATTATAGAAGTGGAAATATCTCAATAGATGGATTATCGCATCCTTATTTGTTAGATGTTAGAAGCAGATGTCGTTTTAAAATTAAAGATCCAAAACATAAATTTTTTCTTTTCAATGCAAAGGCAAGAAAGAGTTTTTATATGGGGGTATGGCATACGCATCCGCAGGCGATCCCAATACCTTCATCTATTGATTGGAAAGACTGGCAGGAAACATTAATGATGGATAAAACAGCTTGCAAATATGTGTTTTTCTTGATAGCAGGAATAGAAAGCGCCAGAGTTTGGGTTGGTGATTTAACATCAAAACAGATAATAGAAATAGCTGAATGTGAAAAGGAAGGTGATTTATATAAAGAGGTTAAATAAAAGAAAAGTCCTCAAATCAGTATTTAGATTACTGACAATACCGTTAGCATTAAATATTATTATAGATATATTGAATATAAAAGAAATTATAGGTGATGGATGGATTAAAATCCTTGGACTTGATAAAGGAAGTGGGATTTACTACCTTTTAAATGAGTGTATCAACCTAGAAAAAGGAAAAGAGCTATTTTTGTGGCTGGTCTTTATTGCTGCAATGGTAATAATAATAATACATGCAATATTTTTCTTTCTTGAGAACAGGCAGGAGAGATTGTTGATTATAGAACACAATTCATTAAACCAGACACGATATAGGTATGATGATGAGGTGAAAAATGAGTATAATATTAAAAGGTTGAAATTTAATCAGTATGAAACTTTTAATAGTAATATGCCTCTAGAGGCAATGATTATTAAGTCTATTACGGAAACGGATTTGAAAATTGATAAAATAAAAGGTTATATTGCAAAAGAATATGCTATTGGATATGCAGGCATTGCTAATATCCCCATTACATTTATGCTGGGGTTTGAATTGGGAGATGAAAATGCAAAAAGATTTTTTCATAAATACCATGGAAAAGGAACGAATCCAGAATTAAAAGATGATAAGTTTCATTTGTTAAAAGCGAAAACAATAAGAAGTTCTTTTGAATTAGAGATACTACAGGAATCAATTGATCCAGAGCAGGAGAGTAATATTATTATTGTTGTTTCACTGACACAGCCAATTGAAAAATCTGATTTTTCGTCCATAGCAGGCTCTAATGATTACATATATAGATATACAAGTTCGGATGATATTGATTATGATGTGGTTGACTCGGAAACCCAAATTGAGCAATATGCAGATAAGATACTATCTGATATTGCAATAATTCAAAAGAAGAAAAATGTAAAGCGGATTAGATTATGTATAGCGGCATCAGGTGCATTCATTTTTGGATTAGGAACAAAATTCAGCAAAACTCAGAATATAGAAACTGTTGTGTATCATTTTGAAAAGAAGCAATATCCATGGGGAATTAATGTAACTAAAAAAATACCTGTCATAAATTAAAATTGAGAAGTATATTAAATTAAGGAGTAAGGAGGCTTTTATCGCAATCACAAAAATATCCTGTATCCACCAGACAGGAAAAAGATACATGGCTATGCACCTTGCAAATGCTATTTCCTACATCACAGACGAAGAAAAAACACAATCCGGCTTTCTGGTGGGAAGCCATAACTGCAACGCAGATACTGCCATACAGGAAATGTTAGCAACAAAGCGGAAGTACGGAAAAATGGATAAGCGGCAGGGCTACCACTTTATCATATCTTTCAAGAAGCAGGAAGTAAGACCGGAAACCGCTATGGTGATTACACAGAAGTTTGTAGAGAGATATTTTAGGGATGATTTTCAGTGCCTGTATGCAACACATGATAATACAGAGCATGTTCACAGCCATATTCTTTACATTATTTGATAAAAATGATGCAACATTTATTGAAGGAGAGATGGAGGTGTATGAGTATCATAAAGATGGTTGCAAATTTATAAAAAAAATTAAATGGCGATATATGATCAAAGAATCAGACATTATGGCATGGAGAATTTTCGGTGGAGTTTGTAGCAGAGTATTTTTCCAAAGTTGTGTGCTTTGGGAAAATATTCTGTATTATGCCTTGTGGGTATGATAAACAAATCAAAATAAGCATTAGACACTATACAAGGATAACGATAGAATAGGGCTGATAGTATCAACTTTGAGTTATCACTTTATCACTATTTGTGCGATTCCTTGTTGTGGGATTTAAGAATATAATGAGAGCGAAAAATCAATTTTTTTAGTCCTTACTTGACAGAAGAATACCCCAACTATTGGGGAGACATGCCCATGGCAGTGTATACCTTTTTGGAAAAATTCGACTGGAGCGGCAAGACCATCCATCCATTCTGCACCCATGAAGGCAGCGGCCTGAGCGGAACAGAAAGGAATATCCAGAATGTCTGTAAGGGGGCGGCAGTGACAAAAGGGCTTGCGATTCAGGGAAGCTCTGTTGACCGTGCAGGAGAAACCATTAGAAAGTGGGTCTGACATATGGGTTAGAGAGAAAAGGAAAATAAAGAGGCGGCATTTCTTCGGAGATGCTGCTTTTTTCTGTTTTCAGACAGAAAATGAAAGGAAGGTATGTTGAAAAGCAGTGAGTTAGACCACATTTTTGCAGAATGTGTGGCATAAACCGCAATCGGAAATGGTATGGTGTTGAGTGTCTGGGCAGCAAAAAATATAATAGTCTTGTGGATGGAGAAATATTCCGAAAAAAGAATGTATCTATACGATTCGACAGACAGGAGGAAGCATCATATGAAGAAAATACTTTCTTTTATCATGGCAGGTATGCTGCTTTTTGCATTGATCGCCTGTGGCAGTAATCCGCAGCCAGACAGCACGGCACAAAATACGGAAAAAGGCAGCAGCGCTCCAGGACAGGAGGAAAGAACAGAGAGCCAAAACAGCAGCGATGAAGAACCGCAAGAGCTCGTAACATCAGAAACAGCAGAGCAGAACAATATTTTAGTGGCTTATTTTTCACAGACAGGAAACACAGAAACGATTGCCAGTCAGATTGCCGAACATACCGGAGGAGAGCTGTTCCATGTAGAAACAGTCACGGTTTATCCGGATGAATATAATGATTTGATCGAGGTGGCAAAGCAGGAGCAGGATAATATCAGATAATATTTATCGGTTTTCCTAACTGGTGGGGCACGATGCCCATGGCAATGTTCACATTTTTAGAATCCTATGATTTTGCGGGGAAGACGGTCATTCCTTTCTGTACCCATGAGGGAAGTGCCCTTGGACGCAGCGAGAGGGATATTGCAGAGTTAGTTCCGGAAGCGGAATTGCTGGAGGGCCTGGCAATACGCGGTTCTAATGTGGATCGTGCAGAAGATGATGTAGTAAGCTGGCTGGAAGGTCTGGGATTTTATAATCCTGCGGATGGAGAATAAAAGACAATGAGGATAAAGCAAAAGGTACGGATCTGTGTGGACTTTGCAATGATTCTCCTGATGCCATGCCTGATGGCCTATTCCCTTATCAGCGGAAAAATACACGAGTGGCTTGGCATGGCAATGTTCCTTTTGTTCTTTGCTCATCATCTGCTGAATTTAGGCTGGTATCGGGCGATGATAAAAGGACATTATACGGCACCCCGTATAGTAAGAACAGCTGTAAATATGCTCTTGCTGATTGTGATGGTCTTACTGGCGGTAAGCAGTGTGATTATGTCAGGATATGCACCCTGGGATATAAAAGGGGGAATGGCTTTTGCCAGACTTGCACATCTGGCTTCATTCTATTGGGGATTTGTACTGATATCTTTCCACCTTGGAATTTACTGGAATCGGATGCTTGCCGCAAAGAGAATGCAAAAACAGATAAAAGTTCCTTTCAAATACATATTGCGGTTTGTGTTTTGGATCTATGCAGCCTATGGTGTTTATGCCTTTCTGAAAAGGCAGTTTGCTTCTTATATGTTTTTACAGGTTCAATTTGTATTTTTCGATTATGGGGAATCGGCGGCGCTGTTTTTTGCGGATTATCTTTCGGTGATGTGCCTGTTTGCAGTAATAGGGCATTATGTATCAGCTTGCATGAACTGCCTGAACCGAAGAAGAAAATAAAAAATACTTTGTCTGAAATTGGTATGTGTCTGACAGAGCAGAAAAAATAAGATTGGAGGATATAGAAAATGGAATATGTAACTTTGAATAACGGTGTAAAAATGCCCATGCTTGGTTTTGGTGTTTTTCAGATCGCAGATGCGGATGTCTGTGAGCAGGCAGTTTATGATGCCCTGATGACAGGCTATCGCCTGATTGATACGGCAGCCGTATATGGGAATGAGGAAGCAGTAGGGCGTGCAATCAAACGCAGCGGGATTCCCAGAGAGGAACTGTTCATCACCACAAAACTGTGGGTTCAGGACGCAGGCTATGAAAAGACGAAAAAGGCATTTGAAACCTCTCTTTCCAATCTGCGGCTGGATTATCTGGACTTATACCTGATCCATCGTCCGTTTGGAGATTATTATGGGGCATGGAGGGCTATGGAAGAACTGTACGAGGCAGGAAAGATCCGGGCTATCGGATTATCCAATTTCGGCAGTGACCGTCTGGTGGATCTGGTGATGAATAATAAAGTAGTTCCCGCAGTCAATCAGGTGGAATGTCACCCGTTTTTCCAGCAGAAAGCGGCGTTTGCATTAATGGAAGAGTATCAGATCCAGCCGGAGGCGTGGGCACCTTTTGCGGAAGGCCAGAAAAATCTTTTTACCAATGAAATGCTTTCCGGTATCGGGAAGAAATATGGGAAAAGTGCGGCACAGGTAGTGCTGCGCTGGAATTATCAGCGGGGAGTGGTGACAATCCCGAAATCTATCCATAAGGAGCGGATGGAGCAGAACATTTCTATTTTCGATTTCTCTTTAACAGAGGAAGAGATGGAGAAGATCAGCACACTGGATGAGGGCGTGACTTTGTTTGGCGCTAACGAGGACCCGCAGTATGCAAAAATGATCAATAGCGTGAAGCTGCATCAGGAATAAATCATGGCAGATGCTAAACTGAGTGAAAAGGATATTGCTTGGCATTGGCGGGGGAAGCATGATTTCCCGATTGCTTGGAAGGGGAGAGGCAGAGAATGCCGGAAAGATAGGAACTTTTGTCATATGGTCATCCGCCATAGTCACGCTGCTTTACTCCCTTGTGATATTTGGTTTTGGAAGACAGGCAGTATCTGTTCTGGACGGTTGTAGTCGGCGGGATTCCGATGGTACTGAATCAGGCTCTTGCCAACATCGTCCGGGCTCAGGGCAAGGCGAGAACGGCAAGTATCGGAATGTCGGTGGGCGGAGTTCTCAATGTGTTTCTGGATCCGCTATTTATATTCGGGTTTCACATAAATGTGGAGGGCGGCGCTTGCAACCTGTATTTCCAACAGTGTTATGTTGCGTCTGATGTCAGGCTATGTGGAACATGCCGTTTCGGGTCTTGGCATAGCGCAGAAGATTGAAATGATCCCATTCCAGATTGTTCACTTTTCCCGGAAAGGGATTTTTGACCTGCCGCTGATGATGTTTGCAGATTTTCTATGGCCCATGTATGGGCTGATGCTGGTAGCGCCGGTTATGGAATTTCCGGGAGGTTCCCTTGCTGTATTGCTGTACCGGAAACAGATTTTGGCAGACCGCAGAATACCTGTATAAACCGGCATCTGCCTGAGCAGATGTAAAATATGAGGAGAAAGGTTGAAAAATCACACGGATGTGCTGATTTTTCAACTGCGAGTTTGTGCCGAAGCGTCACAAATTCTGTTGATCGCAGAGCAGAATCGGAGTATTCCTTCGGAAAACTCTTAAATTCTGCTCGCGGCCTCAGCGTAAAGCGCTTCGGAATGGAGGAAAAAATGGAAAAAACAAGAAGACTTGGACAGACAGAGATCGAGATTACAGCAATCGGATACGGCTGTATGGGACAGACTCACGCCTACGGGGTGGTGGAGGCAGAGGAGGATATGGTAGCGCTTATGCGATACGCCCATGAGGTGGGATATACTTTTTTCGATACTGCCCCAGTATATGGAGAAGCAAACGAAAGGTATCTTGGCAAAGCAGTTGCGCCTTTCCGTAAAGAGGTGGTGATCGCCACGAAGTTTGGGATTGTGGATGAATCTTTCTTTACAGGGAATGAGGATGCCTTGGACAGCAGCTGTGATTCTATACGGCAGCAGGTAGACGCATCCCTAATAAGGCTTGGAACAGATTATATTGATCTATATTACCAGCACCGCATTGATCCGAAAACAGAGCCGGAAGAAGTGGCGGAAACAATGGCGGAGCTGATAAGAGCCGGGAAAATCCGGGCATGGGGCGTTTCCTTTGCACCGGAGGAATATATCCGAAGAGCGCACAGTGTATGCGGCATTTCCGCAATCGAAAATATGTATTCCTTTGTGGCAAGGCAGGATGAGGGAACTTATTTCCCGCTCTGTGAAGAACTTGGAATTACCTATGTGTCGGCCTGCCCTCTTGCAAAAGGGTATCTCAGCAATCGTTATGCTGCCGGAACAAAGTATCGGGAAGGCGACTGGCGGGCAAATATGAATCTGTTTAAGAAAGAAGGGATTGACCATAATCGTGATCTCATGGAGTTGATTACAGAGTTTGCAGAAAGGAAGCAGGCGACTCCGGCGCAGATCGCCCTTGCCTGGGAGATTACAAAGAAACCGTATCTGGTTCCTATTCCGGGGACAACGAAAAAGAATCGGGTAAAGGAGAACTTTGAGGCGGTCAATGTGGAACTGTCACCAGATGAAATGCAGGAGATTGAGGAAGCACTGTCACATATGGATATTGTCGGTATGGGACGTGGCTAAGCCAATTAGAAATTGGCTTTATGCTCGTGCAAGCACGGCACTTGGCTCATTGCTGGCAGAAATAAAGGAGGGCGATTTAGTTGAAAACAAAACAGATTATAGCTTTTATTCTTTCCCTTGTAATGTGTTTTTTCCTGATTGCATGTGGAACAACGGAGGAACAGACGGATCGTGTGGATGAACTTGTGGAGAATGAAACTCTGGCAGGCAGCCAGACAGACAGTACGGATACAGATATTGGGAATAAAACACAGGAGAGTGACCAGACAGAAATGGCAGAGGAGAATTCAGACAGTGAACAACAAGAGGTATCCGGGATATCAGAGGGACAGGTGTTCGATTTGGAAAACGGAACTGTTATGCTGAACAGTGGTTATGAGATGCCGATTCTTGGAATAGGAACTTTCCGTCTGTCTGGCAGCGAGGCAGAAAATTCTGTATATTGGGCGCTGCGGGATGGATATCGCTTGATTGATACTGCCAGGATTTATGGAAATGAAGCAGATGTGGGACGCGGCATTCAGAGGGCGATAGAGGAAGGATTTGTGACAAGAGAAGAAATCTTTGTCACCACTAAGATGTGGACGGATGATTTTGATAACGGCGCGGAGGCGATCAATGCTTCTCTTGAAAGGCTTGGACTGGATTACATTGACCTGATGATCTTACATCATTCCCAGCCCAGCAATGATGTGGGGGCATACCAGGCAATGGAGCAGGCAGTCAGCGAAGGGAAGCTCCGGTCCATTGGCCTTTCCAATTATTATACACCGGAGGATTTTGACCGGCTGGTAAACGCAACATCCATCACGCCTGCACTGCTCCAGAACGAAACCCATCCTTACCATCAGAGCATGGAGATGAAGGAACACCTGCGGCAGTATGGAACGGTTATGGAGTCATGGTTTCCGCTTGGCGGACGTGGTAACACGCAGACGTTGTTTAATGATGAAGTGATTTCCGGGATAGCGCAGGCTCATGGCAAGACTTCGGCACAGATTATCCTGCGCTGGCATTTGCAGGCGGGGAATATAGCGATTCCTGGTTCAAGTAATGCGGATCATATTCAGGAGAACTTTGAGATATTTGACTTTGAACTGACGGATGAAGAAATGGAGCAGATGACCGGACTTGACCGCAATGAACGGTTTGCCGGGTATTGATTCCTATGAGATGATGGTTTTAAAAAAGAGATATATTGTCCCGGATCGTTAAGGAGAAGGATGATAAAAATATTACCAAATAATGATCGGAGGAAAAAGAGATGAGTCAGGCTTATATTACTTTGAATAATGGAACAAAAATCCCGCAGTTTGGTATGGGTGTGTATATGGTGCCTGCGGGAGATGCAACAAAGAATGCGTGCCTGGAGGCCCTGAAGATGGGGTATCGTCATATTGATACTGCCCACGCATACCAGAATGAGCGCAGTGTGGGCGAGGCTGTCCGTGAAAGTGGTATCCCCCGTGAAGAGATCTGGGTGACTTCCAAATTGTGGCCCAGTGAATATGGGGAAGGCAGGACAATGGAGGGCATTGACAAGATGCTGGAGCGTCTGGATATCGGCTATATCGATGACCGTGTTATAATAGGAACAAGTTAGAGGAACCCAGTAAAATCAAGGGGTTGCACTAACTTGTCCCCTTATTTTTTTGCCCTTAAAAGGGCAAACGGAATCACCGCATTTCTGGTTTCCGTCCGGGAGCCGTACATATATTGCTGGCCAGCAGTATGAAAGTCTGATAGCGATTAAAGCAACCATACCATCCTTTGGAGGTGGATTTGAAGGTCCGAAGTCCTTATAAATGCTGACGGGTTGCAACGGGGGCGTTGTAATATTGGTTGACAGGTTTCGGCCGGGTTTAAGGTGAACCGGGCGCCATGGGAGGGTTAAACCTGCGTTTCTGTACCATGGGGATAAATGGGATTTATCTACGGAAAGCCGGGGAACTTACAGCGCCCATATTGTTGTGATGGTTTTAAAGTTTTAATGCAGCGGAGATTTTGGTTTTATAGATTGGCATATCGTTTCATTCGGAAACAAATTATTTCTGTTTTGCGGGGAGCGGCACAGGCCGATAGCGCCTGGGAGCGGTCTCTGTAAAATCCCAGATGGAAGATCAGCAGCGGAGAGGCAGCGGAAAGTCCGGTCTGCGGGCCGGTGGAAAGGACGGGATATAGATGAGGAAGGAAGTTCGGAGGTTTAAGGTATATGAGCAGAGCGGGCATAATTACAAGCCGACGCCGACAATCACATTGAAGGGATTGTGGCTGGAAGAGCTGGGGTTCGGGGCGGGGACGCTCCTGACGGTCCGGTGTGAGGAAGGGAAGCTGGTCATTGAGCCGAGGAAGTCAGTGGATTACATTGATGTGTTTGAAGAACAGCAGTTAAGCATGGTGGCAGAAAGGAAAGTGAGGTTTTGATATATGGGAAAGATTTATATGATCGGTTCACAAAAAGGGGGTACGGCGAAGACGACAACTACGTTCAATCTGGCGTACTGCCTGCGGAAGATGGGGAAGAGGGTTCTGGCTGTGGATTTTGACAGCCAGGCAAATCTGACAACGTGCTTCGGCGTGGAGGATACGGGGGTGCTGGATGATACTATCGGGCATCTGATGATGGCGCAGATTGAGGATATGAAGCTGCCGTCCCCGAAGAAGTACATACGGACGAAGGACGGGGTGGACTTCATCCCATCGTCTATTTATCTGTCGGTGGTGGATGCGAAGCTGCGGCTGGAGATGGGGGCGGAGAAGATGCTGTCCGGGATTTTGGAGCCGTTGCGGGAGAAGTATGATTATATTCTGATTGATACCTGTCCGTCCCTTGGGACTTTGACAATAAATGCGTTGGCGGCTGCCGATGAGGTGATTATCACGGTGAATCCCCAGCTTCTGGCCATGATGGGGATGCAGGACTTTCTGCGGACGGTGGTGAAGATAAGGAAGCGGATCAATCCGGGGCTGGGGATTGCGGGTATTCTGATGACCATGTGTGAGTCCAAGACGAAGCTGTGCAGGGTTCTGACGGAGGAAGTGGCGGAGAATTTCCAGGAGCAGATACGGGTGTTTGAGACGAGGATTCCCAGTACGGTGAAGGTGG
>CANSUS010000099.1 GCA_947650155.1 uncultured Lachnospiraceae bacterium | reverse complement strand
GCCCGTAAAGTCAAGCGGTCTGGCCGCTTTCTTCCTATATAGATGCCGCCTTACTTATCATAACTGGCGTTATACTTTTCAATAAGGTTTTGGATGTATTCTCCATCCATTACCCCTTCCAAATCCTCTGCTGATTCTTTTAATGCCCTAAACGCAGACAACCCACTGACAATATCTCCATTCTTATCAAGAACCCTCTGTTGAATATTCAACGTAACTACAGCAAAAACAATTGTAAGAATACTTAATGCGGAAACAGACACAATGGATATCCCATTCCACATCTTTCTGTACTCCAGCTTAATTAACTTTATTAAATCTTTCAATTTTATCCCTCCATATAAGAGCTGCCATTATGAATGACTTCCCATGCACTGCCCTTTCCTTCCCTTACAAGTATCAAATACTTCCAGCTTCCATTATCACAGTATTCACATACAAAAATGTTTTCTGCTTCATATCCTTCTGCAATCCCTTTATCCTCTGCCTCATAAATTTCCCATATTCTAGGATCAACACACATATACACTGTATGCTTCGTTGTGACTGTCACTCCAAGAGTATTCTCAACATATTTTTTTGCGACACTATATGCATCCACCACTTCCCTTGCATCAAAGTTATCCATTACACTTGAATCAAAATAAAGGTTAAAATCCTCTGGGCTCTGCGCTTTACCTCCACTTCCAGTTACCCCATTGCCCAATGAAGTATCCGTCCAATCCTCACGCTTTGCACGATATGACGCAAGATTTCCCTCCAACTCATCATCAGCAACATTACTTTCAATGTCCTGCTCTCCTTCTTTCTGTGTTTCCTGCCCTTGCAGTTCCTGCTGCTCTCCGGCAGTTGATGTCTGTTCATCCTGTGTTTTCTCTTTTGTTTCTTCCTGATGTTCGCCGGCACCTTGTTCTACATTTTCTGTTTCTATAAGAACTGGCTCAGCTTGTATAGAGTTAATATCTGATGCACCGTGTTCCGCACTTCCACAAGCACTCAGTCCCAAAACCATTACAAAAACAAAAGCCGCCAAAAATTTTCTATTTATCATTTTTAAACCTCCCATACTATTTTAATCAATATTGATACCGCTAGTAAAAATATAATAATCCTCCAATGTAGGCTCCACCTGTTGGCAGTCCGCACCAATATAATTTTCCCCCACAAATCGAACCTGCACTTCTTTTCCCATCTGCTTTAGATGTATGATAGACCTTTCTTTCCGAAGCTGCTGATATGTTTCCTGATTTACAACAGTTTCCCACACCTCTCCTTTCACTGCCTGAACCAGAGCATCCACATCTCCGGTTTTCAATATCTCTCCCTTCCTCATTACTACAAGTTCACTTGCGATTGCCTCAATATCCGAAACAATATGGGTAGACAGCAATACGATTTTGTCCTTTCCCATATCGCTGATGATATTGGAAAAACGTATACGTTCTGACGGATCAAGTCCTGCCGTCGGTTCATCCAATATAAGGATTTCCGGATCATTTATGATTGCCTGTGCAATCCCGATCCTGCGTTTCATACCGCCTGAAAAAGTTTTAACCTTTTTGCCCGACACATCAGCCAGATTTACAAATTCCAACACCTCATCTATTCTGGACTTCAATTTTTCTTTGGGTATCCCTTTCAGGATGCCCATATATTCCAGAAAGTCCCTTGCCGTAAACCCCGGATATACATTGTAATTCTGCGGCATATACCCTATTAAACTGCGGTATTCTTCATCCAGCCTGAAAATATCTTTCCCCTCATAGAGTATCTCTCCCTTCGTGGGGAAATCCACTGTTGCCATCATCCGCATAAGCGTGCTTTTGCCTGCCCCATTTTCTCCTAACAGCCCGTAAGTACCCTTATGCAATGTAAAGCTGACACCCTTAAGGGCTTCCTTTTTCCCATAAGACTTACACAGATGCTCTGCCTGCAATCCCATTCTGTTTCCTCCAATTCAAGTTATTTCCTGCCCTTAATGCCTAAAATGTTTTTAAACGAAAATCACTCAGGCAGGATATATTGATATCTTACCTGAGTGATGCAAATTACTTTCAGTAAAATTGTGTTATAGTTGTAAATTATTTTCGATAAAGTTGTATTTTCTCTATCTGTCTTTCTCCACAACTATTTTTAAGTTAATAATCACATTCTCCTTAGATGCAGTATCCGGATACCCTGCCTCCGAATGTCGGAACGCCATTTCTGCATACATCCTGCTGTCATCTATTTTCAGGATAGCCTGCGTTCCCTCCTGATTCCTTACCATGTCAGCATCAGATGTCCTAAGTCCTGACAATTCCACAAAACATTCCAATTTCTCATATGGCATTTTCTCCGAAAATCCCTCATATAAAGTCATATCCGCCTGATACACTTCCCCTGTGACCGCATTAAGATATAAAACCGCATTCATAGTCTTGCTCTCAAACCGCATAATCCAAAAACTATAATATGGCTCTAACTGTACCCCATGAGACACTTCCTGCCCTGCAATTCCAAGCGTTGCAGACACGGAAACAGACTCTGCATCTTTTACTTGTGCATTTTCCAAAAGCTCCATATTTGCAAGCCATTCTTTTCCTGTTTTCACTGCTTCATCCATGGAAATCTGCCCGGTCACAGGGTTATGGACGGTTATTCCCGTATGTTCTTTCCAGTAGGCAAGAACCCCCTCCATTTGCTCCGTTGTAAGGGCATATCTTTCCTTATCAGAACTTTCACTGTTTTCCATTTCCCCATTCCTGTCTGGTTCCTGCCATGCCCGGACGGGCGTTTCAACCACGGCCCTCCCGCTTTCTGTCAAAAGCTGTCTTTCCCTTGTAAGCAAAATATAATCCATGCCTGCCATGCTGCCAAAAGAAAATACAACTGCAAGAAACAAGGTAAGAGCGGTATATTTGGCTGTTTTATTCATCCCTGTTTTCCTCCTGCAAAGGGAACACTATACTGATGATTGTCCCCGTCTTTCCATCACTTTCTATCTCCATCTCCGCCCCATGTATCTTCACGATTTTTGACACAAGGGCCATCCCAAGTCCTGCTCCATGCTGCTTCCTTGACCTCGACTTATCTACCATATAAAAAGCCTCTGTGACTTTTCCCAGCTCTGCCGGAGGTATTCCCTTTCCATTATCCCTTATATCAAGATGATAACTGCTCCCATGCTGTTCCCCGTTTATCCACAGGTCTTTGCAGTCCGCTTTCATGGCATTGTCGGCCAGATTCAGTATCATCGTCTTAAAAAGGTCATAATCTACCCCTATTATGCCTCCTCCAATAGCTGTATGC
Organism: uncultured Lachnospiraceae bacterium; assembly: GCA_947650155.1. Lineage (GTDB taxonomy): Bacteria > Bacillota > Clostridia > Lachnospirales > Lachnospiraceae > RGIG3002. Next base: position 7,031 of record CANSUS010000099.1, on the reverse strand, counting down.
AATGTCACACCCCGTTTTTTGCACACAGGCTCTATTCCCTGTTCCAGATTTTGGAACAACTCATTTAAAGGCATCCTCTCCAGAAAGAAATCCTGCTTGTCCATTACAAATAAATCCATCAGCTTCAATGACAGGGATTCCAGCCGCATTCCCTCGTCCAGTATATATCCGGCTGCGCTTTTTACTTCTTCTCTTGGCAGATCATGCTGGTAGAGCATATCCGCATAACCGATCACGGATGTAAGCGGTGTTTTCAACTCATGGGCAAAATTCGCCGCAAATTCCTCCTTCTGCCTTGCCACATCTGACAATTCCGCTATTTTTTCTTCCACCTGGGCCGCCATCCGGTTAAACCCAACTGCCAACTCACCGATTTCATCTTTACCATTCGTAATGATCCTTCCAGAATACTCTCCCCCTGCAATCCGCTCTGCCGCTTTCCCAACTTTCTTAATGGATACAGTGACCGCTTTGGTCAGTAAGAAAATAACAGGAAAACTGATGCACAGAATAAAAATATATATTTTCTGAAAATAATCTGCCATGCTCTTTTGTGAATCTACCACAGAACTGATATCCGTCTGCGTGACCAGAAACATCCCCCTCTCACTTTCCTGCACATAATCACACACAAAAATATAGCTTTTTCCCTCTTTCTCACAAATCTGAAAAGCTATCCTGTCATCCTCACCTTCATCAAACGCAATATTATCCGGCAATACAGCCATATTGGAAAAAACATATTCCCCATCTGCCATACACACAGCCACGGGAGTCGTAAAATTTCCACCAATTTCTGAAGCATTCACTTCTTTTTCAGAAAAGAAATCCGGCTGGGAGTAAAGGATAGACTGCAAAATATATCTGTTATATTGAAATTCCTGAAAGGCGAGCTTTTTTTCCTGCCCCATTGCATTTCCATAAGCAAAATTTATCAGCAAATATCCCGCCATCTGGAAAGCAGCCCCAAATATGACTATGAAGCACAGGAATATTTTATGAAACAGTTTCATGCTTCACCCTCCAGCCGGTATCCAATCCGGAATACAGTTTTTATGTAATTATCCCAACCCAGTTTTTTTCTAAGCCGCTGGATGTGGGAATCCAAAGTACGTGTATCGCCCACATAGACTTCTCTCCATACTTTTTCATAAAGCCTTTCCCGGTATAATGCCACATTTTTATTCTGTACCAGTTCCACCAGGAGATCAAACTCCTTTACTGTCAGATCAATCGGCAGCCCTGCCCTCTTAACAGTTCTTGAAGCCATGTCAATTTCTACATCAGCAAAACAAAGCCTGTTGTTTATTTTTCCATATCTCCTGAGCAGAGCCTCAACACGGGCGATCAGCTCACCCACTTGAAATGGCTTGGCAATATAATCATCCGCACCAAGTTTCAACCCCATGATGCGGTCATCAACCGCACTTTTTGCGGTTAAAAATATCACGGGGGTTCCTATTGGCTTCACGTATTCCAGCAACTCATAACCATTGATTTCCGGCAGCATTATGTCTAGCAGAATTAAATCAAAACAATCGCTCTCTATATAATCTGCCCCCGTTGTCCCATCATAAGCGCAAGTACAATGATATCCCTCCGCCGTTAAATTGATTCGAATTAAATTGGCTATTGCTTCTTCATCTTCCACTATCAGTATTTTTCGCATCTATATAATCCTCCCTGTTCAGCTATTATACCACGAACTTGTGACTTAGTTGTGTCATAGAAGGTAAATTATTCAGAACACCAGCGCCCCCTTTAGAATATCGCCTTGTCATTGATGCCGATATCGAAAAAGCCCTGAAAGCCGACTCTTTTGTCTGGGATAATTTTCAGAAGTTCCCACCCTTATACCAGAGGGTGCGGATTGACACCATCCAGATAAAAAAGAAACAGCCTGAACTATTCCAAAGCAGGCTGCAAAAGCTGATTGAAAATACCAGAAAAGGCGTTATGTATGGAGAATGGAATGATAACGGGCGGTTGATAGAATAAACAATATTTTTGTTTTATCATTATCTGATTTTTCTTTTATCGTATATTCCATTCGACAAAATTCACACTATCAGGCGAAACTTTTAAACTATCACGCAAAACCCTATACTATCACGCAAAACTCATACTATCACGCAAAAGTCGGCAGTTTTGCGTGATAGTATAAATCGCCACGCTCACAGCCCTATCCGAAACGCAAAAAAGAGGAGCCCACCAGCCACTCCGGTGAACCCCTCCACGCTCAAAATCCCTTGATTTTGCGCCATTTCTCTATACTTTTGCCTGCGAGTACCAAAATTCCTATGGCATCAATTATTGATAGCCGCCTGTGCCGCTGTTAGATTATGATGACTTTTACCCCGGGGTGAAAATGTTTACCCCATTTACCCCACTCACTTATCCACTATGCTTAAATATTGAGAAACTTGGGATGTTAAATCATGAGATAGGTTTTCTAATTCCGGAAAATACCCTGATTTAGTTATACCTAAATCTCTTAAATAATTCGCTATCTTTAATTTGCTCTTTCCATCAATTACTACCCTCGCAAGAAATTTCTGAAACTTCCAATCTCTATTTACTTTACAAACCTCTTCATATTTTTCTTGCATGTCCCATAAAGAACACTTAGAAAAATCCACCTGACTATTAATCTTATCTTCTTGAATATCTTCACCATAACAATCCTTTTGATTATCCAACCCAAAAATGGTAAAAGTTCCTAACTGTGCCCTTATACGTGAATTATCATACGGTACATAACCGGCTATCGGTAAAATTGACTCATCCTGATTCATTTTAGATGCAGGTAAATATCCATCAAATAAATTTTTATTAGAAGTTATTGCCGGGATAGGATATTGAATCTGCTTAAATTTTTTTACATTTAATACGTTGCTTTTATAAATTCTATTCCGAACCACATTCATTCGAATTGGATTCAGTATATAAATAACCGCATCTTCCTCATCTTTACTTCTCTGCTCATTTATCTCATTCATTAATGCAAAATATATAGCAACAAAAACAGAAGTTGTCCAATCCAACAGGTTAGTCGGAACAGTATAATGTTGCATTGCCGCAATTACTCTAACATCATCGTTCAATGTCTTATCAATTAATTCAGGAGCATTATAAGCTTTTACCTTGAACAAATCTAGTAAACTTTCTAATATTTCTCTTCTTGACTTTTCTCCAGTATAGAAACATTTCTTTTGATCCTTCATTCTATACAAACTAGGAATTAACAAATAGTCAACATTGGCATGCCCTCTAAACCATATTTGAGTTTCTTCCTCTTCAGAAATTGATTGTATTGCCTTACTAATAGATTCTAAAAGTTCTGACAAATCCATAACTTTTGTTAGAATCATTGGTTTTCTCTCAAATTCTATTTTTTCTAAGTTAATTTTTATCTTGTCTAAATCAACACTTGGTCTTCGTACCAAAATTTTACCATAGTCATCTTTTTCCTTTTCAAGCGCCTGGAGAGTCTCTTGTTTCTGAAATTTTTCTACGTATTTAACATTATTGAGAAAACTATTTCCAGAAACGCCTTTCAATAATTGCTTTGTTTTTTCAAGTTGTTCTTTAAATCTTGGACAGTCTTCTATAATATCGTTAAAATCCAACGCCTTAAAATACTCTTCAAACACTCTATCATATATCCGAAAAGCAGCCTTTATTTCTACGTAATCCTTCGCCAATTTCTGGTTTTTATCATCTGAAAAATGAGAATGTTCTTTTAATATTTCATATATTTTATCATTATACTCTACCTCATTCTTTATTAACTGGGTTTTCTCAAAAATTTCCTGTCGCAGATATAAATCAATTCCAAATGCACATCTTGCCCTTTGTGCTATATCATCATCATCGGATTCCATTAGTTCCTGATAGTCAACTAAATAATCAATATATTCCTCAAAAGGCATATCTGTTACTTGAATCATAAAATAATCAGCTCTTGCTTCTCTCAGTGCATATCTTATATCTCGATCTAAAGGATAATATATCAATTTGTCTTTTTCAGTAACTATCTTTTTATTAAATTCTTTTTCCTCATCAATAATGACTCTATCATCCGTACTGTCATTATTCATTTTATTTGTTGCAGAACATGTCCATTCATAAAGAAGTTCAAGGAAATTATTATTTTCAAAAAAATCAACTTCAAAAAAACAATCAAATTGTTTAAAATATTCGTCCCATATGCATTCACTGTTATCTATATAACTATCTAAACAATGCAAATTGTCTACAAAATAATTTAACGCTTGTCCTCTAACAATATTTTGAAAACTAATAATCCAGTTATCCTTTTGTTCTTTCTCCCATTTCTCCTTTAATTCACCATCCATATACTGCCCTGCAATCTCCCCAATCATTAAAGAGAAGGAAATTGACGCCACTAACAAATTTCTTTCTTTTCGATTTCTAGGTGATATATAATGATAAATCTCGTGAGCTAATAATTTTATATATTTAGGAATATTTACAAGCGCATCATAGGGCAATTCAATCCGCACTATATTATTTTGATATGTACTTATATAATCACAATATTCCGATTTCGCAATAGGAGTAACATCAAACGATATAAAAGGAATTATACTTGACTGGTAATCATACTTTGAAATTAAATATGACAACTCTAAATATTTCTTTACTACTCCATAATACATATGCAATATTTTACTGTAAGACCCTGTATGTTTTAGATGTGTATTAGGCACTTCAAAAAACAATCTATTAGCTTGTGCTACATGTAACATCATCTGTCTCATACTACTAATAATGCTATGGATATTATCATATATTTCAAACTTAGTCTTATCACTCTCCACAAGTGCTACTAAATAATTCATACTTTCCTCAAATTGATAATACAAATCACAACTCCAAGGGTATGAAAAAGATGAGGTAATGTTTTTCAAAAAATCCTCATATAATAGCCATAAAGTTTCTTGCAAATAATATGCCTTCTGAAAACATTGGCTAGATACAATTTTTTCGATTTTACTAAACAATTTTTTTGATTCAATTTCTAAAACCAAACATTTTTCTGTTTGGTTTTGAACTACATCAATTGGGAATCTATAATTTATTTTGTCATTATAGTTCCCTGATATTATTATTTCCGTCTTTGATTGAATAAAATTCCGAGAAAACTTTCTTGATTTGGTATTAAATAGCCCGTCTCTCTTATACAATTGAGGAATAAACTTATTTGCAGGTATTTCAAATAACAAATCATGTTCGCCAAACAATGTATGTAATTTAGTTTCCTTGACCTCATTGCCCAAAATATCCTCTACCGCTTTTTTGAATTGTTTATCATCATAAGTCTCCTTTTTCGTCAATTTAACTACTAAGCGTCCTTTTACATCTTCAAAACATAAATCAGGATTATTTATATCATTAATCCCTATAATCGATGAAACATTTGCAATGGCTCTTATCCCATTTTGTGCCGAAGAATTTCTTAAGGACTCCAAAATTCTGGCGATATATTCAAACTGGTTTGTTAACCAAATAATTGCTAAATCCTGTCCTCCTAATACGCCATATATATCAAATGCAATTTCCTCTTGCGGAATTTCAGATTTTATAACTATATCATTAATAGCTCCCGTAATGATTTCATGCATATTTATTCCAATATTCTTTTCATTTTTTCCATAAAAAAAGGCATGAAAGCTTTGTGTAAAATCAATAAAAGTTATTCCAAAAAATCTTATTTTTTTATTACTCTCGGTATTTTCTAAATCCAATACAAATTTGCATTCATCATCTGTCGTATTAAATAGAAGTTTATAATCATCCTTCAATTCATATAACATTGCAAATTGCCGTTCACCAAGCCAATTCTTCTCTCCAGCATCTGATTTCCTATATTCTGAAAACTTTTCTATTTTTCTAATTTCAAGCCTATCAAAAACAGACCATACGATACTCCTATTAAATCCTTCTGTTACTGATGCGTTCATATTCTCGTTGTAAGACGGAGAAAATTTATAAAAATTTAATAAATATCCATTCATTTGTAACACCTCTTCTAAATTGTAATTTATATAACACCTTCCAAGCCAACAAGAAAAAAGCCTTCGTCCAAAATGAAATCTAACATTTTAGACAAAGACTTTTTACTTCCTTTTGCTAAACACGGCCTTTGTAATCCCTGCCACTAACTTATATTGTTGATTATCCTTATATGATCTTTTTTTAAACACATCATAAAAAGAATTTTCTTTTTTTACTACAGTAACTTTTCTAATATCTTCACGCATAAATAATATTCCACCTTCTTTCATGCTCCCAACATTCTACTCCTTGTTAGCAAAACATCGGCAACTTGCACAATAACAGCGAGGCTGCAGGAGGATTTTTGTGCACTTCTTACATTAACAACTTAGTTTATTATATAGCAGAACTCAGGATAATGCAACTGTTTTTTTGATTTTTTTATAATTTTATACCATTTTTTAACATGGAAATCATCATAAATTTATTATTATATATCATTCACTCGCAAATCACAAGTACATTTTATTATATTTCAAAAAAAATAAAATATAACCTTTCTATACAAAATATTATAAGCAAAATCTTCCACAGGCACAAGTTCATTTAAATAATAATGCATACACCTACAGGACGGAAAGGCTGCGCCCACAGCCCTTCCGCCCTGTCTCTTTCGTCTAAATATAAATCCATGCCTCCAGCTCCGCATATTTGTTGGACTTTGACCACTGCGGGTGCATCCTGAACCATGCCCGCTCGTCATCCGGCGTGACCGTCAGCTTCGTAAAATAAACAGGGGAACCGGCATCATCCAGTTCCCCGCGGGCTTCGGGGCTTAAGTTTAAGAGCCACTCAAAGCGGTCTTCGTAAACCCTTACCCCGAAAACATATTTATCGATATCTTCCTCCGAAAACTCCCCATCCTCCGGCACGGGCGGCTGCCCCATGAGCCTTTGCAGGTTTTCCAGCTTGCCGCTCACATCCGCCTCCGTGGCGGGCTTCACATCGCC
>CANSUS010000098.1 GCA_947650155.1 uncultured Lachnospiraceae bacterium | reverse complement strand
GGGGGCGGGAATCCCAAACCAGATAAAATTGGGTATCATAATTATTAAGAATAACAGTAACCCATAAATGTCAAAACCCAGTCTATATTTTTTCAGCATCCTCGCACCTCTGCAAATTTTCGCGATAACCGCTTCCATTCAGCTCTGCGATTTGATTATACCATTCCCCTTTTCCGTTTGCCACTAAAAAAAACGATATATATAAAGGCGTACCTGTGAAAAATAAATTTTTCACAGGTACGAATGGAGTTTTTAAGCAAAAAGTATTGACTTTCACGTAACGTGATACGGTATTCTTTTCTCAAAGGAGCAAAATAGACGTTAGCCGGCAATCACAGATCCCGGAAGAAATGAGAACAGAAGATAAATTTTTTAAATTAGCCTCCCTGAAAGGAGCAGACGCCGCTTCGGACAGCGTACAAAACGCAGTGAAAGATATTATTGCATATGCCCGCCATATCGTCCACCTCAAAAGGATACCTTCCAGATTTGATTCTACTGTTTTTTTCTGTATTTACCATAAAATTTGGATATTGCTTATCAGACTGTTTTGATATATAATATCGTACGGGAAACAACGTTGCTCTTTTGCCACCGGGTAAAGAGATTTTGCGTCAGCCTTTCTATCGTTAGGTCTTAGAAGATAGAAAGTTCTGACGCTTTTTGTTTTTAGGGAGATGTTTATGAAGACAGAAACACTTTTAAAAGAATTTTGTCAATATGTGATATTAAACATATGTGGTATGATTGGCTTATCCTGTTACATACTTGCCGATACCTTTTTCATTTCAAATGGTTTGGGCGCAAATGGTCTGACTGCGCTTAATTTAGCCATTCCTATTTATAGTTTTATTCATGGAAGCGGTCTTCTGTTTGGAATGGGAGGCGCAACAAAATATTCCATTTACAGAGGACAAAAAGAATTTAATAATGCGGATAAAACTTTTTCAAACACAATGTATATAATGTCTGCTGTGGCTGTTATTTTTGTGCTGACAGGCATTTTCTTTGCTGAAATACTGACAAAATTAACAGGGGCTGACAAAGACGTTTTTCATATGACAAAAACATATTTGCAGGTTATTTTACTTTTTGCTCCGGCATTTATGGCGAATGACACGCTGATTTGCTTTGTAAGAAATGACGGAAACCCTAAATTAGCTATGCTTGGTATGCTGACCGGAAGTTTCTCAAACATTATTTTAGATTATATCTTTATCTTCCCTCTTAATATGGGAATATTTGGCGCCGTATTCGCAACAGGGTTAGCGCCCGTTATGAGTTTGATTGTTTTATCCGGACATTGGATTGCAAAACAAAATCAGTTTCATTTCGTACGAATAAAACCGTCCTTTCGATTGACCGGAAAAATCATTTCTTTAGGTATTCCGTCTTTCATCACGGAAATGGCTTCCGGAATTGTAATGATGGTCTTTAATGCGATTATTCTGCGCCTGCAGGGGAATATCGGTGTGGCTGCTTATGGTGTAGTTGCAAACTTATCACTTGTGGTTATTTCAGTTTTTACCGGAATTGCACAGGGAATACAGCCGATTTTAAGCAGAGTATATGGATACGGAGCGCGTGAAAGTCAGAAACAGATTTTGAAATATGCCTTAATAACAATGTTAATTATATCCTGCGGCATTTATTTGATATTTTTATTATCCGCCAATCCAATCGTAAGTATCTTTAACCGTGAACAAACGATACAGTTGCAGCAAATTGCGGAAACAGGGTTAAAATTATATTTTACTGCCATTCCATTTGCGGGGTTTAATATCATAATATCCGCCTATTTTACGTCAACAGAAAAGGCACTGCCTGCACAAATCATTTCACTGTCAAGAGGGTTTTTCGTTATAATCCCTATGGCATATTCGCTGTCATATTTATTAAACATGACCGGCATATGGCTGTCTTTTCCAATTACTGAATGTTTTGTCGCCTTAGCCGGCATTGCATTATATATCAAATTAGAAAGAGGTAAGAAAAATGTTTAGAGAAATGCGAAGAAAAAAACAAATGTTATCCATTGACGAATGTATTGAAATTTTGCATAAAGGTACATCCGGCGTACTGGCGTTATTGGGCGATCACGACTATCCATACGCTGTTCCAATCAGTTACGTGTACTGTAATGCCAAGTTATACTTCCACAGTGCCAAAAGCGGGCATAAGATAGACGCAATAAAAAAATCCTCCAAAGCCTCTTTTTGTGTAATTGACCAAGATAATATAATACCCGAAGAATATACCACATATTTCAGAAGTGTAATTGCTTTTGGACAGATTCATGTCATGGAAAATGAAACTGAAATAAAAAAGGCAATAGAAGATTTGGCAAAAAAGTACTATCCCGATGATAATGAAACAGGGCGCAATGCAGAAATCGAAAGAGGCTGGAATCGTTTGTGCATGATAGAACTTTCTATTGACCATTTATCCGGAAAAGAAGCGATTGAACTCGTAAAAGCCAAACCATAAGCTTCCTATCCGATCTCATTTACAAATAAAAATCAAATTTCCGGAAAAGAAGCGACAACATAAGAACGTGATTGCTGCGAGCGCCTAATGAACAGAAACAAATAGAATCGATAAAATCAATGGGCAATAGCTGATGGTATGCAGCCTGCACCTATGCAGCTTGCAGCCTTCGCGATCAACCGCTTATCCTTTCAAATTTTTCAGAGCTTCGGGATTACTTGAGATCACCATTCCAACAATCTGACATTTTCCCAAGTCCGGACAGTCACCACATGTCATTACATCCTTTTTCAGCGCGCACTGGCGAATACCACAAAGACTATCGCAGAATACCGTTTTAACTCCATCAACGCGGCAGCCTTGACAGTTAATATGTTCGGGCAGAATGGGCGCGTTATTTAACTCAGCCCATAATTTTGCCGTTTTTTCACGCAGTTCCTGGTCGTCATTGATTGTCGCAAGGTATGCGTCGCATTTTTCACAGTCTAATCCACAATGTGCTATCATATCTCTCACGTCTATGTACCTCCTGAAATTTCGAGTGTGATTTGATGATTTTTAAGGGAAACAGTAGCTGCTATCGCAGGTGAGTTTTCTCTTAAAGTTTCCCTTGCGTTATATCTTCCCACAGGGCATTCCAAACCCTGATAAGGGAAAGAATGAGGGAAACAAAATCATATAAAACATTATAACACAGAATATACGGAAATTGGTAAACTGATTGAAATGTTTGCAAAAAAGCAGTAAAAAGAGGACAGATAAAGAATGTGTCCTTAATGCTTTGGCAATCGATGCGCCGCTTGATATAATATTTCAGCCTGCAGGCGAAAACATTCGCCGTCTTATGCGAATACAAAATCTTTGATTTTTGATAAATTATAAGCTCGATCAGCAAATGGAAAACCGGAATTAATATGCCGGATATAACCATCCTTCCATTACTTGCAGATTATTTTACTTAACTGCGAAACCAGGCGGGGCTGTCAACGGCGGGCAAAGAATAATTTCACACAGGGTTGGTTTGCGCAGCATTTTTTTGTCTTCTTAATTCTATACCCACTAGCACAGCAGATAGCACAAACGCGGAAAAATCTGCTACAGGTCCTGCCAGCAATACCCCCATAATTCCAAAACGAAGCGGGAGTAACAGAATAAGCGGGATCAGGAAAAAAACCTGCCTTGTCAATGCCAATAAAGCTCCTTTTATCGCTTTCCCTATGGCGGTAAAAAAACTGGAGGAAAGCAACTGCACACCGTTTACCAGAATCATAAAAAGAAAGATTCGCATAAACAATACTGAAAACTCACAATACAGTTCATCTCCCTCTCCAAACAGAGAAATGATAAATTGGGGGAAACATTGAAACAGGAAGAACCCGATTGCAGAAATGATCAAATTCCATTTTACTGCAAGCAGATATGCTTCCCGTACACGGGGGTACTGTTTTGCACCATAGTTAAAGCCGATAATCGGCTGGGCTCCCTGTGAGATTCCCACAATAATCGCAAGGACGATAGCATTTGTTTTCATGACGATTCCGCAGGCAGCTAAAGGAATATCCGTTCCATACGCCGTTTGCGCTCCATAATAAGTAAGCGAATTGTATAGGACAATTTGCACAAAGGTAATTGCAATTTGGTTTGAGCTGCTGCTGATTCCCATACCGCAAGTTTTCAAGCTCTCTTTGAGGTTTAGCTGAAAACTGGTTTTTTCAAAACGGATGGTTTTAAAGCGCCATAAATATCGTATTGCAAGGATAAAGGAAATCATTTGCCCCAGAACCGTTGCGAAAGCCGCCCCAACAATTCCCCAATGGAAGAGAAAAATAAATATCGGGTCAAGAATGGTATTGACAATAGCTCCTGCAACCATGCAAGCCATAGAATACTTTGGGCTTCCATCTGCCCGAATCAAATTGCTCATGCCATTCGTGATAATGAGAAATGGCATTCCAACTAAAGTGATACCGGCATACTGCCGGGCAAAAGGAAATACTTCTGTAGTTGCTCCAAACAATTTTAAAAGCTGGGTTAGCAGGATTTCGCCTGTTATCAAATAGGCAAGCCCTAAAATCACCATCAGAACAATACCATTTCCTGCTGCCTTTGCGGCTGATTCCGTCTTTTTGTTTCCAAGATAAAGGGAAACACGGGAAGCACTGCCAATTCCAACAAGCAGCGAAATTGCAAGACAAATGGTAGAAAATGGATAAGAAACATTCGTCGCAGCATTTCCGAGATATCCTACTCCCTGACCGATAAAAATCTGATCCACAATGTTATAGATTGAACCGACAAGAGCCGCTATAATACTGGGAATGGCAAAATCTTTCAGCAGTTTTGAAACTTTTTCATATCCCAGAGGATTTTCAGTCATTAAATTCCTCCTCCTTTCTTTCTATGTGAAGTTCCGCCGTAATGTTTTCACCAGCCTGAATCAGCAAATCTATAAAAAGCTTCTTATCGGATTCACCAATGCCTTGCAGCAAAAGAGCCTCTGTCTTTTCACATACCGTCTGTACCTCGTCAATTACAGACAACGCACGTTCCGTAGGATACAGCTTACACGTCCGCTTGTCCTTATCATGCGGGGAACGTGTAATCATTCCCTGCTTTTCTAATGCCGCAATCGTCCGTACAATATTGCTCGGATGAACATAGAACATATCCATCAGGGAATCCTGCAAGATACCGGGCGAATGACAGATTTTAATTAAAAACATATATTGGCTGTTGTTGATTCCAAAGGGCGCAAGCTGTTTGTCCAAATAAATTTTGTAAAATCGGTCTGTTACTGAAAGCCATTTTAATAGTTTCATCGATATGTTCCTCCTAATCACAGGTATTATAATACAGTATGTGTGCGCGCGCAATTATTTTTTGGATATGTCACCATTTTGGAGTTGTCCTCAGTTTCTTTTCACATGAGACCCATCATGTCTTGAGATTTCTTTCTTCTGCTTAGTTCCCTTAAGCATAAATCAATTCAACCGTTACAATCCCTGCTGCTCTGCTATGAATATTCTTCATTTTGGGAACCCATAAAAGCTGATTTTCTTCGGGCATAACGAAGTGGATGGATACAACGCCATGTCTGTTTCTCCGGCAAGCAGAGGATATCTCTGTGGTGCCGTTACCGTGCATAACTATATAAATACAGAAATGAAACGGTATTCCGTTGTCCGCCCGAATAACCGGTCCCGCAACGTGGGAAACCGCACAAATTCTTTGAAAACAGGATTTGACAGGATTTTTGTGCAGATCAGGCAAACCGGAAGCAGTATACGGATTAACATATCTTTTTTGAAAAACGGAGACGTACGCGATAATTGCAATATTGTTGACCAGTATAATCGGAGTCTGGCTGCAAGCATATCGGAGCGGCAGATGACCGGCGGGCTTGCCATCCGAACTTTGAACAAAGCGCTGGCATCACGGCAACGGGTCAGGGACGGGCTAAGACTTCACAGCGGCCAGGATTCCCGATATACATCAAAAGCATTTGTAGAAATCTGCAAATCTGTGCATGTGGTCCAGCGCATGAACAACGCAGGCTATGCTTACGACAATGCTCCGATGGAACGATCCTTTAACATTCAAAAAAGAAGATAAAAATCTTTCCGACTTCCACACAAAGGACGCTTTGTATCAGACACGAACAGTCTTAACTTTCTTTCGCCTCCGGATAATCTTGCAGGGTATAACCCGTTGATTCACCAAGCGTTTCAAACGCTGCTGCATAACATTTTCTTTTCGTTCTCCATATCGTCCTTCCCTTTCATTTTTATGTCGGTATACATATATATTTTGATGTGATAGAATTGAACTAAGCACGAACCAAAATCATAAAAGTCGGAGGCATTGACATGACTGCCTGGGAAAAGATTAAGCGCTTTCGGAATTTGCACGGCATATCACCAGAAACGCCAGGTACCGCTTTCGGGCATCACTTCCGCCATAATTAAAAAATATGCGTATGGCATCCGCAACCCCAAGCCCGACCAACTGCTGAAAATTGCAAATGCTTTGGGATAAAAATGATCTCAGATGTTTTGTCCTTGCTGTTAAAAACGGACGGGCAGTCAGATATGAACTTGAAGCAGAAAAAGACGAGAGGTGTTCGCGGTATATCTGTAAAATATATTGTGAAAATGAATAGAAATGAGGTGTGTAAATTGTATACAATATTTCAAAGGACAGAAATTCAAGAACCAGCATTATTCAATCCAACTGACACAACAAAAAAAATAAAAAATTTCCCGGAAATTTGCGTTTCCACATTTTCTGACAACATTATTCAAACGTTTTCTTCTTTGAATAATGTAGAAAAAATAGCAGAACTCTACTCTGCCAGCGGCGCATTACCTGTCTACCAAATCAATTACAAGAATACTGCGATTGCTTTTTACCGTTCTATGGTAGGCGCACCTGCTTGTGTTGCGTGTTTTGAAGAAATCGTCGCTATGGGAGCAAAAAAATTTGTTTTATTTGGCTCCTGCGGAGTATTAGACGATAATAAGGTAAAAGACAACATTATTATCCCCGTTTCCGCTGTCCGTGATGAAGGTACAAGTTATCATTATATCGCGCCCTCGCCGGAAATCGAAGCAGACATACATTCCATTCAAATATTAGAAAATATCTTAGCAGAATGTGGTTACTCCTATGTAAAAGGCAAAACATGGACTTCGGACGCCATTTACAGGGAAACGCTCTCCGCCATTGAGGAACGCCGACAAGAGGGCTGTCTTGCCGTAGAAATGGAATGTGCTTCTATGTTGGCAGCTTCAAAATACAGACGCATCCCTTTTATCCAATTTTTATATGGAGCGGATAACCTTAGTTCTGAAACATGGGAAATCAGAGATTTAATGTCGTATGGTCTTACCAATGCAGAAAAGTACATGGTACTTGCATTTGAATGTGGACTTGCCATGTAAAAAGGCAGGTATCATGATGCCCGCCCGGAATAGAGCCAACAGGTATAAAGCAATCCCGGAAATGCCTATTTTATCAGCACTTCCGGGATTTTAGCTGTTACTCGATGCCCCTATGTCCATAACATAATTGTCAAATATTTGATTGCTTTTTAAGGGTTATCGTAACTATAATATCCATATTTTATGCCTTATTTACAGTTTCAGAATAAACAGATATCATATGGGTATCACAGACTTTTAGTCATCTTCTTACGTATCAAAATTTCCCTGCAGTATTGAATCTATATCTTGAGCTGTCGCCAAATACGCATTTCGTCCTACAACTGTATTAATCGTTTCAAAATCTACCATCTCAAATAATTTAGAAACATCATCGGGAACATCTACATCTTTATCCCTATCCCCTATAAATTTAACAAACCACAACTCCAGTATATATAACCCTGCCAAAGCATTTACAACATTCTTCAAATTTGCATTTCTGAAATTTGCAAGTCTTTCATGTTTAACACCATTATAAGGAGTCCACCAATCTGGCGAGTTATAATTAGGCTCCGATCTCCAATTCAGAAATGGTTGCAATTCTATTGCATTCATTCTTACCTTTTGATTCGGGAGAAGATCCCATTTTTTTAATACTTCTTCCGTATACACCGTCATAGAATTTGCATTATTATTTCCTAATTCTTTACAGATACTTTTTAATATCACATCAACCTCTGAACATATTGTCTGATATTGCTTAATAAGTTCATTAGAAAATGCATTACTATTAGCAATATCTGTTATCATTTGATTATCATATGAATAATTATCTCCCAAATCAAAAGTAATATATCTTTCTATATCCAAAAAATCCCTTTCCAAAACCAAATAATATCTCCAATGTAATCGGCAAAATTCTTCTCTATTCATATACTTTCTCCTTGTCAATTCACAACATGGTGCTAAAACCATGTAAATCATTGTTATCTTTTTCATCTACATTTACCTACATGATACTAACACCATGTTCAAATCATTATTAAGGATAATTTTTATTTTCTTCACAAACAGGAATCTGCGTTCCTATTTTTTTAGAAAATCGCTGAATTCTTTTAATTTCTTTTTCGTATCTTCTGAAAGTCTGTTTAATTCTATATCATGGATTGCCCCCTCTAATGTATATAAATGTACCAGACACACATTCGGGTATTTCTGCTTTAGCTTAAGAAATGCGTTTTTTGCACCTATCTCAATAAGTTTCTCGGACGATTCAATACCAACAGATATTAGCTTTTTCTCCATTTCTTTACCAATATTCATCATTGATGTTAATTCTGGCATAATTGTCTCCAACTTTCTATGATTTATTTGTCTTTACAGGCTCTACGTTTATAGTCCTGATTATACCACTCCTATTCTTCACTTGCCACTATAAAATAAGGGTATAGCAACCGTCACGCCCCACGTCTCTTATCGTTTCAACGACTTCTCAATCTTCTGTTTCTTTCCTTTTAAGTCATTCTGCTTTTCATACAAACTGTTGTGTTTTTTGCAGAGTTCTTTCATGAACCCCAACTGTGCTTGCACTCCCTCTCGGCAATCCGGTTCTATCTTCTTATATTCCCCGGTCAGATTGCGGATCGCATTATTGTTTTCTTTTATCTGTTCCAAAAGGCATACCCCGTCAATTTTTAGGCGTCTATGCTGCTGGGGACAGCTCAAACCGCCCCGCTCCCCTGTCTTTTTCAAGGGGCGGGGACGTTAGTGCGGAAGTCTTTAAGAAGTTTGCCGCCAAGCAATTAGACAGGAAGAAAAAGCCGTCCATACGCAAAGCGTTAGCTGATTTCCGGGAAAAAGCAAAGCAGATTGAACCAAAGCTGGCAAAAAGAAAAAACAAGGACAGCGGCTGACAATTATCCGGCACTACATTGACGACGACGAAAGCGGCAGATTTTTTGACCGTTTTGCCTGCTTCCGCATGGTAGAGGACGTGGAAAACGGCAAAGTCAGCGTGTGCATGATAAAAGACCTGACGCGGTGGGTCGAGACTATCCCCAGGTGGGAAATGTACCGGAAATTTTCCGCATAAACAACGTGCGCTTTATCGCGGTCAACAACGGGATAGACAGCAAGAAGCCCGACACATTGGAGTTTTCGTCCTTTATCAACATCATGTCGGAGTGATACGCAAAAGATATCAGTAAAAAAGTGAAAACGGGCATTAAGACCAAAGGCATAAGCGGAAGAACTGCAAAGACCGGGGCTAATCTAACGCCGGAGGAAGTGGAACGGCGGAAAGCACGCTACCGAAAGAAAACCGACCGGCAGAAAGCAAGACGCGAGCGAAAAAAAGCCGGGGAACTAAAAGAAAAAGTCAGTTAACAGGAAAAATCACAATCGCTTGTATTACAAGGACAAGAAAAGCATTGTGGCAAGTTTGTAAAATTTTCTGTAGAATTCTTGACAATATTTAGAGGATAATCTAAAATTAAGCATATGCTTAGTTTTTTCAGGAGGTCATTTATGGATAAAGGAGATGAAAGAAAAAAACAACTCTTACAGGTTGCACTAGACGTTTTTATAGAAAAAGGTTACTACGGTACAAGTACACGCGAAATTGCAAGAAGAGCTGGCGTCAGTTCTGGCTTGTTATTTCACTATTTTAGCAATAAAGAAAGTATTTATCTTGAACTGGTAAAGATTGGTGTCGAAGAAATGAAAATAGATATGGAAACAGCACTGGAAGCACCTTGCGAATACCTTTTTCAAACCATGAAGAATATATTTGAACAGCTAGAAAGCAATCCCACATTTGGTAAGATGTTTGTATTTATGGATAATGTTCAATATACAACAGTCAATGATAAGGAAATAGAGTTGCTTATGAAATCTATAGATATTTGCAGGCAGTGGGTTCCTGTCATTTTAGAAGGGCAACGGCGCGGCGAGTTGGGAGTATCCTAAAGTTTGTGTAAACCTCCAAACTGATGTAAGATAGAATTAC
>CANSUS010000097.1 GCA_947650155.1 uncultured Lachnospiraceae bacterium | reverse complement strand
ATTGGCATAATGTTTTCGCCCATGCTCGGAATTTCCGATGAACCACGCCCGGCTACAGCCGCAGGAGTGCGTGGGGTTGGTTTTCTTTGTCACTTCTGAGATGGGTCTCTCAATTACCGTTCCGCAGTCACAGCGGAATCTCCAGATCCTCTGTTTGGTCTTGTTAGATTTCCCGGTGGGTTCCATCGCCACAAGACTGCCAAAGCGCTGGTCTGTGATGTCGCGGCGTTGTTTCTGGTGCTGTATCTCGGCATAGCATCCGCAACTGCACATGCGGTCTTTTTTCAGATAGCTGGTTGACTTGTAGACGATCTTCCCGCAGTCACATCTGCATTTCCATATGACATTGCCAAAGTTGCGCTGATCGGTTGGCTCGATGGCTGTGAGCATACCGAATCTTTCATTCTGGATGTTTATTCTTTTCATACTTTCCTCCATACTTGTGGTCACAATGTCCACAAGTTCTCCAAAACGTAAAAAGGCAGATACTTGACCGTTATGGTTTCGTATCTGCCTTATCGCTGTATTTGTTAATACGATTCAACTTATTATTACCTGATTATGATCTCATTGGTACGTTTACTGCCTGTAATAACAGTATCAGGAAAATTTTACTTGGCATTCTTTTTCCGAATTAGCTTGTACATCTTTTCCTCTTCATCTTCACTATAATCATCAATAATCCCTACTCCCTTTAATTCTGATAATATCTTTTTATTCACCGTAGTAATGGGAATCTTAGGTCTCTTATTTTTTTCAAAAATTTTAGCCAGTTCTGACATGCCTAATAACTCAAGATACTGCTTTCGCTCATCATCCTGTGCCTCCTCCAGCATAGCAATGAATAACTCAACGCGACTACCCTCACTTATACTTGTATCCTTTAGTAATTCTCTAACCAGATCTTTGCTTACATTCTGAGAAGCATTAATAATCTTTGCCATGTTCCCTTTTGCTTTTGTTAATATCCCACGCTGTGTCTCGATCTCGTATTTTGTATAATCTTGATACAATGTAGGTAAGTCTGTCTCATCCAGATTATTTTTGAGTATGTACGCCATAACCTGATCCGAATAATTTGTATCTACAATAGATATTTTATCTTTTATTTCAGACAGTAACTTAATCTTTATATTATCATCAATATCCTGTGACAAGATTGTTTCCACTTCTCCTGCAGACGCCATGTTTCCTACAGCAATATCTACATATTCAGCCATGTTGCTAATAATATATTCCATCTTATTGCCAGTATAGTTGCTTCTCATAAACGTGAGAGTTCCCTTTGTCATGGGTATAAAGTTTTCTTGAATTAAAATTTCCACTTTATTGCCTGGAATCCCTGTAACGTTAAATTCCAAATAATCTGGTGAAATTGACAAAAGAATTTCTCTAAATTTTTTCAATGATAATTTTTCATTGATGATACATTGACTCCAAAAATCATCGAGCAATTTCTGGTCATCTTGATCCTGGTAATTCAAACATTCATGGCCCGAATTAATAAAATCTGCTAAATTTTCTGTCATCCCAACCTTTCCGAAATACTCCAAGATGTTTTCTACAGTATATTGTACCCCTATCTTTCCTACTAATTCTGTTTGATATATTTCTTCGTCTATATCAGCCAGTGAATCAATCAGTGTCGCTAATCTCATAATATATGCTATCTTATGTTCTTCTGTGATATCATCATGATTTATCACCATTACCGCATCCGCACTTCTATCTGTAAATTCAGCTTCTGAAACGCTTAATATGGCTTCTATAAATAAATCCATGTGTTTCCGCACATACTCGCATAATGGCTGTTCTGGCTTACTAAAAATAGAGGTGACATACTGTTTTAATGCCTCTTCAATATTCTGAAAATCATATTCCACTTCTAACATCAAGCTGATATTATCAACATTAAGTTCATAAAGTGAATTTTGATACACCTCTTTAAATAAATCCTTATTGCTTACTTGATAATTCAATCGTTTGAATGAAACTTGCAGTATTTTCAATGCACTACTCAATTTAGATATATTGGGACACTCAATTTGCAAATAATCCTCTTGTGAATTAATATAGCTTCTTAAACACTCATTCACATTAACCGCAAGTAGACCATCTTCCTCCATGTATTCTAACGTTACGATACTGTAATCCCGGATCTGTTGAACAGTCATTTTTTGTTCTGAAACCACTTGCCCAAAAAACTCAGGCCACTGGTCATTCAATTTGATCACAAACTTTGCTCTTTCACGGTTTTCTTTAAAAAATTCGCTGATAAATTGGAATCTGAATTTTCTCTTTAGCTGCCTCACAAAACACAGGAGCAGCTCCCTCTTATCCTCATTCTGCAACAAACGTTGGAATAAATCAAAGTTCAAAGTCTCTTCCTGCTCAAAATCAGATGTATCTAAATTTGATATTACCAGATTTACATCATCTAATTTATAGGAATATGGCTTAGCCTTCCTATCGGTAACACTGCGAAGAAACATCTTGTCTCCCTTAGTAAGACTGTTTTCATAGAAAAATGTCATATAGTCACTATATGATTCATCTATATAGCCATTCCTTATAAGATATTTTAAAAGCGCAAAATATTCACTGGATTTTATTTCCCTATATTCATTGATATCTCCAACCTCATTTTCATATGATATTCGGAATATCCCGTCTATATTTTCTCTGGTGATAATCTCATATAACTTCTTATTTGTAAAAATGCGATCTTCTTCCTGCAGTTCCAGAAGTTCTTCTTCTAACCTACTTAAACTATTATGTAATTTATCTTCTATGGCTCTCTTGCGTAACGGATATTCATTCTTCTCCCATTCAATATACTGGCTATAATTCCATTTATTGTAATATGCACTTTTTATATAATCTAACTCATTTACCGCTTTTAGCTCCTCTTTTTTGGCATACTCAATTTGTTCCCTTTTCTCCTCAATTCTCTTCCCACATTCCTTCTTCTCCTTTTCGATAAATTTATCTTTTTGATTAAACAACTCATAAACAAATCCCTGATTCAACTGCAAATCTGAAAAGTCTCGAGGAAATATATTTTTATAGGTTATCATAGCGAGCATCTTATTAGGATTGAGTTCGATCGTATTCAACTTATTATAATAAATCATAAACTCATTATAAATGTTCTTTAAAACCCGCATATCATCAATATACAACGATAATCCTCGTAAAAATTTTTCCTCAAATATCTCAAATATGCCACCCTTTTGAAAATGGCTTTTTATCTGATCATATGCATTTGAGCTGTCCAAAACCGGGACTACGGGAAGAATGAAATCAAAAAACTTCGTCCTGTCTTTACTTACAAAAATATCATCTCTCAAAAGGTAAAAGAATCGCAATGGTTCATGTTGTTTCCTCTCCTTCCCCTTCTGAAGTCTAATGTTTGCAAGAATATTGATTTCCCTTAACCTTTCAAAGATCTTATTATTATCAAAGCGATCCAGATCTTCAAAAACAATTACATCATATCCGGAGTTTTCAAAAAGATATAGAACCTCGTTTAGATATTTGTCAAAATAGGAATTATCATCTTCCCCAAATATCTCAATCTCATTTCCCTGTACGCTTAATTTTCGGAAAATATTCTTATTTTTCTGCGTCTTTATCAACTGATATAGACCTGTTCCAAATAATAATGCAGCCACAACACCACTGATAAACAAGGAATGTGGATTAGCAGAATTTTTCAACAACGTTTTTAGACATAAATCTGTCAACGAATTAACCCAGCCAGACCATTCCTTAAAATATTTTAAATGTAGTAAAGCCAGAAAAAATATCACAACCCCAACTGAAAATGCTATGCATCTGCTATTGCTTACCGCCCTCTTTACATGAAAATTAGTTTGAGGTATATTTTCCACCTCAATCTGCTGTATCAATTGGTTCAGAATCTTGCCCTCTAATACGTCTCCTGCATCTTCACCATTTCCTATAGCAGCAGAATCATCCGCATCCACAAAATGTGCCAAAGAAATATGCAGAAATTTTTTATCAACATGTTTCTTTTTATAAGATTCCAATAAACTGCTCTTTCCAGCACCATAAGAACCCGCAATCGCTACATTTTTTATATCCTTGTTCTCAAATATATATTTTAGTGCCTCATCATACACTTCCATATTGACATCATCAGTCGGTGTCAGCTTACGAAATACAATATCTTTTTTCATTAGTCTTTTGCCTTTCTCTGTCGTGTAAGAAGTTCTCCCTATGGCTATTTCTCAATCTTAGCAACTACAAATATATAATAAAAATTTTTAGGTTTCCTTATTATTCCGTTACTATAAACATAATTATATCAACATAATGAATTTCTTACAATTCATCACCAATACGATTTACATTCTTAAATCAATACAGTCTCAATCTTAAAATATATCCCAGCAAAAAGAGGATTCATTCTCTTTACTGAGTCATCACTTTATAACCTGTGTACACAATGTCCACAAATTATAACCAAATACAAAAACAGATACAAAACTTTTCGGTTCTATACCTGTTCTTTTACTGCTTAATCATAATATTTACATGTATGCCATCGGAGAAGGATTAATCGCAATTTTTAACTCCCTTATCAACCGATCAACATATGGGAATAAAAGATTATCATCAAAATCTATCAATTCCTTTATTCCATCTTCTAGTCCGATGCTTTTCTGAACATCACGGATATCAGATGGATATTCCTCTTTATCAATCCAAAGCTGTATAGCTTTTTTCCCTAGTATTTCTTCACTCTCTCTATATTGAGGCTTTCCTTTATGCTTAATGTAATTATATAAATTTCTAATATTGCTGTTTGAATGATCACATTCCCATGCGGCGGTTACAATGTCCCAAAAATATCATTTTTGAATATATCCAACAATTTCCTCCTTATTGATATTCTGCATTACTAAGTACAATATCTTTCATTTCAAACGGATTAAAATAAGATAGCTGCATTAACTTTAACGATTCTTTGGCCGCATATACCATAAAATTTACATCCGCCACAATATCCGTCACTTTTTGAAAAGCAAATCTAACTAAATTATTGTCCAATATGTTAACATACGATAAAATACCATATTTTCTACAAATAAATTTATCAAGAAAATCTGGTATTATGATATTTCTAATGGTTGCCGACTGAGATGCCCGATCAAAAAACGGCTGAACCATTTTCAGTGCCTCTTCTTCATTATTAGCAGAAACATAAGCCCTGTACACAGCTTCCCAGCATATTGCAATATCGCTTAGATTACTCAAAAAAGTTTGATTTATATGAAACGCATCTTGAATTTCCCGAACATGCTGGACTAAACTTTGTTCTGATCCAGATTCAGCTTGTCTTACCATATATACCGTTTGAATAAGTGACCTGTAATCACAGGCTGCTTCTTCAAGAAATTTATCCCAACTAGAATTTTGAATTTTTTGCAGATTTTCAAGAATAATCTGATTTCTTTCACTATCTGCTTTGATACCGCCCATATACAAAACCGCTAATTTGTGAAGTCTTTCATAATCTGGAACAAATTTATTCGGATTCAAGTTAAAATACAAATGATACAATTCATGATTAAATGCCAGCAATCTGGCCAAATAGGTTTGATTCCAAAAAACATCTCCAATTTTCTGATCTTCTCCCAGAATATTAGGAGAAAAGTATGCCGTTTCAGAGCCAAATTTTCTTTCCCGATTAACTTGTATGCAATAAGCCAACGCCGGAATATGTATCAGCTTTAGAGATAAATAATCAAAGTATATCGCACACACACGGTCAATAAAGCTATTCAGATACAAGCTGTTTTCTAAAAGATATGACAGTTCTAAGATAAACCTCTCAAAAAAATCCCAATATTGCAAATCCCAATACAAAACATATTTGTCCACATTGTGTGCTATCTCTGGAAAAATTGATGCAGATTTTATCTGCTCTATTTCAAAAGAAGCATTGATTAATTGCCCACTGATTGTTGATAAAGTATCAAGTAGATATTTAGGTTCTTTGGTAAACGGCTTACGGCATATTTGTTTGAAATTACACATTAGTTTTCACCAGCATCAGCTTTCTCAGCTATTTCGGCTTTTCGTTCTTTTAATTTTTCCAACAATTCCATCGCCTGTTCCGCACTCTTTGCCGAAATCTCAACTCCATCATATTTAATAGTCACACGTTGATTGTCCATATATTTCTGTAATAGCTGAGAAAAAACAGGCACCGTAATCGAAACAAGGGGAATCAATATTTGAATAATATCATTACTACCCAATGAATCAACTTTAATCACTCCCTCATTTGGAACAGATGTAATGATATCATCTATAATATCTTTGTCTGATTGCTGAACTTCAACTATTAACATCTATACTCTCCTGCCTTTCTGCTGATTTTTTATTCATTATAATACCAATTAACTAACGAGTCTACATCATCTTAACTTCATTTGTATTCTTAATACCATCACTCTGCTTGTGGTCACTGTGTCCACAAGTAGAGTGATATGTTACAACTCCTGCACCCCTTTATGCGCCTGTAGTTTCTTCTGGCTACCGCTGTCCAACGGGGCATTTCCCTGTTCTCTGGCAAGCCGTTCCTTCAGTGACGGGCGCGCCTGTTCTTTCTGGCGATGCCATTCGTCTATCACTTTGGGAGATACTTTTTCGTATCCGGCAATACGGTAACCCTCCTCATACATCTCCGCATAGCTGTCATACCCATATTCGCCTGCCCGCGTTTCCAGATAGTCGGGCGCGGGCATCCTGCCAACATTGGTTTTAACGTCCGTATCCAGCAGTTCAAAAAGCGCCTGCCTGCTTTCCTCTTTCATACGCTCCCCCTTATCCTGTTTTCACTTGTGGTCACACTGTCCACAAGTGGTTATATAATGCCTTTCTCCTGCCACCCGCCGCCATACATATCGTGGCTGACTTCCTGCTGGTAATAGTGTTTCATGGTTGCAGGGGCGTTAAAGAGAGCGGTCATCAAGTATGCCTTGACGTTGGCGATCTTCACCGTGGTATTCTGCATACAGTCAATGACGTACTGCAGGTGAGAGCTGTTCAGCTTGAGGAATCTTTCCCTGACCATCTCATAGGGATAGGCTTCCCCGCCGATCCTGACGGTGTCTTGCCTCATGCACACGGTCCCGCAGATCAGTTCGTATAACTCCTCGTAGAGTTCCCGGTCTAAACGGCTGTCATCGCCCATGTAGGCATCGTAGTCAAGGTTGTGTCTGATCTGCTCTATGTATCCGCGCTGCTCCCCATCCATCCCATCGCTCTCTGATGGATAGATGGAGTAATCTCTGTAGGTATTCTCTGCAGTATTCTCTGTATTAGTGCCTCCGTTTTGGGACAGAGGTATCTCCCGTTTGGGAGGGAGGGTATGTACCTGCGGGGAGGGAGCTGTATCCGAATCTGTAAGGTGCTGTGTCCCGTTTGGGATACCCCTCCCTCCGAAAATTTCCATAGGGGTGTCCGGTTTTGTAGGGAGTCTCCCTCCCGTTTTGTCACCGGCACCCACCGGGCATGGCTTTGTCTGCCTGTCCATGCCCGGCTCTTCTTCCGGATAGGTCAATTCATACACTCTGGCGGGAATCAGTTCCACATACATGACGTTGTTGGAGATAAGCCCGTCCCCGTGGGATACGGTGCGGAAATGGCGCTTTACTGCCTGCAGTTCTTCCAGCCTGTCTATGGCTGTCTTTACGGTTTTCTTTGACTCTCCGAACAAATCCGCATAGTATTGGTAGCTCTGCCGCAGGATATCCTCGGAAAACCGCTTTCTCCACCCGGTGATCTGTCCCGTATTCTGGTCACGCACTTCTGTCGGACGATACCAGTACACGATATCCGAAAGGATTGCAATCGCCAGAAGGTAGGGCTTGCCGTTCTCCTTCAACACGGTCCGATACCAGATGGTCGGGATGATGTTTCCCGTTATGTTTATGGTTCCCATCGCGTCAACAATGGGATTGCCACTGCTCAGATAGCCCATCAGCGCACCGCTCCTTCCCCTTTCCACTTTTCCAGCAGCCCGATAATAACGTTCTCTATCTCCTCATTGCTGTAATCATCCGGGAAGTATCGGGTAATCTTGTCAGCTTTGAGGGTGACTTTGCGCTCTTTAGGCTTTTCTTCGGAAAGGATCAGACTTACCATCGCAGACGTCAGCTCCTCGGTTTTCCCATACTCTTTCAACTTTGCCGACTGTGCTGCATTTACGCCTGCACCTGTCTCTGCTATCAGCGAATGAACCCATTCCTGTGCTTCCTCCGTGAGAAAGGAAATATCCACGCCCTGCATAAACCCTAATTTCTTCCTGTCCACCAGATCGAGCAGTCCGTCTGACAGGCGTGACAGCCAGAGATACCGTTGGATTGTCTTAGCGCTCTCACCGGCATCCTCCCCCATCTCCTCAATGGTTCTGCCGCCTGCCTTTTTGCCCTGGTGTTTCATGGCATCGTATTTCATCCGGTAGGCTTTTGCCTTTTCGCTGGGTAAGATATCCTCCCGCTGAATGTTGGAATCCACCATGATAATCGTCGCCTCGTCGTCCGTGT
The DNA here is from genome assembly GCA_947650155.1 of uncultured Lachnospiraceae bacterium. GTDB lineage: Bacteria > Bacillota > Clostridia > Lachnospirales > Lachnospiraceae > RGIG3002. Next base: position 2,114 of record CANSUS010000097.1, on the reverse strand, counting down.
AATCCCGGACAACGAAGGGCATTGTCTCTTTTCCTGCCAGTTCCGATCCGTGTTTCCGGCGGTGTCCGGCTATGATCTCATAGCCGCCGCCCTTTCTCGGTCTTGCAATCCCCGGCACCAGAACACCGTGCTGTCTGATACTTTCTACTGTCTCCTCCATCTTCTCATCGTCCAGCACATGGAAAGGATGATCTTTGAAATCATGCAGTTCCCCTAATGGCACTTCTATGACCTGTTCCGCTGCGCCTGTCTCCGACTCCCCAAACAGGGCATCAAAACTGGTCATTTTTATTTTATCGGTAACAGCCCTCTTTCCTGTATTAACCATTGAAAAGCACCTCCTCCGTCAGACTTTCGTAAGCAGCGGCTACTTTACCCTTTGGATCGTGCGTATAAATGCTGACCCCTGCCGCCGAGACTTCCGCCGCTCTGACAGAAATGGGGATGGTGCAGTCATAGATTTTCACTTTGTCCCCATAGTTTTCGATCAGAAGGCTGCTGATCTCCCTGGCGTAGTTTGTCCGGCTGTCCACCATCGTCATTAAGATACCCTCTATCTCCAGTTTTGGGTTGATCTGGCGCTTTACCTTACCGATCGTCCTGATAAGCTGCTCCAGTCCTTTGAGGGGCAGATATGCCGCCTGCACGGGTATCAATACCGAATCGGCACAGGCAAGGGCATTGATCGTTATCATGCCAAGCGACGGGGTACAGTCGATCAGAATATAGTCATACTCCGCCGATACGAGAGACATGTACTCCCGCAGCACGGTCTCCCGGCTCATAATGTTCACTAACGATACCTCTATGCCGGACAACTCTATGTTCGCCGGGAGCAGGTCAACGCCTTCCTTATGGTGCAATATCCCTTCGGACGGTTCCGGGTAATCCTCATTCACGATCCGCTCCATGATCGTCGCAAGCGTCACTTCCAGCCTGTCCGGCTCCGTATACCCCAGACTCGCCGTAAGGCTGCCCTGTGCGTCTGCGTCAATCAGAAGCACCTTTTTACCCTGTTTTGCCAGTCCAATTCCTAAGTTCCCTGTTGTGGTGGTCTTGCCCACTCCACCTTTTTGATTTGCGATTGCTATAATTTTGCACATGATACGTTCTCCCTTTTCTCTGCTATTTTTCTAAAGTACCGTTCCTTTTTACTTCTGCATAAGCTCTATAATATCTGTCTGTACCCTTATTAGGATATAAATCTGAGAACTCCGTCACCTCAATTTTGGTATTTCTCTGTAAAATCTTGCGAAACCACTTAATGTCATTCCTTGTTCCCATCAACCTGACTTTTAACATCAATCTCTGCCTCCAAGCATGGCGTGCAAGTTCTTATTATACGTTGCATACTCCGGATAACGAATCTGTACCGCCTGCCAAAAATAAGGTGCGTAGGCGCAGCAGAATAATTCCTCTGCCGTATATTGCCTACACTCGTCTATCTGTTCCTCCGCATCCTCATATTCATAGACACTCGGCGTACCATTGCAGTACAGGTTAAAAGCCATCCGAACCACTTTCACACTTCCGCTTGTCTGCCAGCCTTCGTGCAGACATTCCGGTTTTATGCTTCCTGTCTTAAAATCATAGATGCTGTAAATGTTTCTGCGGGTATCATCGCTGATGCCAAGGCAATAGCAGAGTGCCTTGTGATAAACATCCTGATTGCGAACTTCTTTCAATTTCTCGTTGTAGAACTTTTCATGTGCATTGCTGATAAAAATAATGGTTTGGGCTTTTTCAGCCCCTGCTCTTAACGCTGTGTTTGTCATGTTGTATGACCTCCTTTTTATTATATTTCATGCCAGAATAACTTCTGCTGCATATGTAAGTTATCCTATACATGCTACTTTGCCTGCATCTTTCCTAAGAACGGAAAGAGGACACCAGCTCTCGCTAATGTCCTCTACAAAGTTCTCTTTATTCATGTTGTCCCGGCTTAAATACCAAGTCTGGAGGCAAAACCCATAATTCCGTTGATAAACAATCCCTCACTGGAATCCTGCAAACCAGCCTTTTCATGGGCTTTTTCATGCTCTGTCAATGTTGTCAGTAACGGGTCCGCTTCCCTGATCCGCAGAGTCCTGCGGATCTCCTTGGGGATTACAATG
>CANSUS010000096.1 GCA_947650155.1 uncultured Lachnospiraceae bacterium | reverse complement strand
TAACTTATTAACTTTATAGCCCTTGTGGCTATATCATTATTATACTAGGAGAAAATATGATGAAACAGACAGAGATTGGAGAATTTATAGCCAAATGTCGTAAAGAGAAAAAACTAACTCAAGCACAGTTGGCAGAAAAACTGAACATTACGGACAGGGCTGTATCTAAATGGGAAACAGGAAAAAGTATGCCAGACTCATCTATAATGTTAGAACTTTGCGAAATACTGGGAATCACAGTAAACGAGCTATTAAGTGGGGAGAAAATTGATATGGAAAGTTATGAAAAAAAGGCAGATGAAAATTTAGTTGCCTTGAAAAGAAAAGATGAAAATAACATGACAAAGAATGTGATTATTTCAATTCTTTTTTCGGTGGCACTTTTGATAGGAATTATGGTATGTCTTATTTGCAATCTTGCAATATCCGGCGATTTAACGTGGTCACTAATTCCAGTAAGTTCGATTGTTCTTGCATGGGTTATATCGTTCCCAAGTATTATATTAGGAAAAAGAGGGATTATCGTAAGTTTAATATCATTAAGTGTTTTTATGGTTCCTTATTTGTTCCTGTTGAGCAATTTAGTAAAAGTGGAAGAAGTGTTTTCAGTTGGCGCAGAAATGGCAGTAGCTTCAATCGTATTCTTGTGGATAATAGTTGCAGTTTTTAGACGCATTGGAGAAACAAGAAAGTTAGTTGCTTTAGGAATATCCTTTTTGTTAGCTATTCCGTTTATGTTTGTCATCAATGTAATGGTATCGAAAATAACAGCAGAGCCTATTCTTGATGTATGGGATATGCTGACTGTCTTTATATTGTTGATATCAGCATTTATTTCATTTATTTGCGACTATGCCAAGAAAAAGGGATTGATGAAATAATAAGAAACAAGACTTTTTACATTATTTGAGGCTGATTTAGATACTTTGTAGAATCATATTTGAGAAAATGCTCTCTTTTAAGTAACTGCATTTTGCTTGGATTACTTAAAAAGGGAGCATTTTTGTATGCTTGAGAGCATTGAATCAGATTTTATTGTTTCCATATCCCCATATTGGATAAGATGGTAAGGGAGATTTCCGATGCTTTACTGCCCGTGGCATTTTCTGCGGCTTGGATGTTGGTGGCAAAAAAGTATGTGTTGTCAGTGGTTTCAAGTAAGCCCACAAACCAGCCATTTACGTCTTGACCGTCTACACGCCCGGTTCCGGTTTTTCCGTAAAAGTTTTTGTCTTCCGATGAAAAAAGGCAGATAGAATTTTTTACAGCATTTATATTTTCCGGGGCAAAGTCGAATCGGTTGTTGTGCAGGGAGGTTAAAAGTTCTACCTGTTCTACCGGAGAGATTTTTAGCGTCCCCTGCATCCAGTAGGAGGAAAGATTTGCATTTACAATCTCATTCCCATATCCGATTTTTCGGATATAATCTTGAATGGCAGCACCACCGATCTGTTTATCTATTTCCTCGAAATACCAGTTGACGGAGGACTGCATGGCAGAGAATAAGTCCTGATTTCCATTCCATGCTTCAAATGGGTGATTTGTTCCGTCCCATGCCATGAAAGAATCATCTGGCGCAATCACACCTTCTTCCAGTCCAAACAGCGCATCATAAATTTTGTAAGTAGAATTTGGGGCTGTCCTTAAAGTGGCTTGCTCTATGTCATAGACATTCCATGTATCACCGTTTAAATCATAGAGTACAAAGCTGCCCTCATATCCATTGAAATAGGCAGACAGGTCAATCGTGGAAACCTTGTCGGAGGGAATATTCCACTGATACCGGCTCTGCTCTGCGGCATAGGTGGAGAGCATTGGGGCAAATCCGAAAAGAACAACGCCAATCGCGACAAAAGCAGTAAGTCCCTTTAACTTTCTGAAAACAGAAGGCTTTTTATAAGAGGAGATATTAGCAATTCTTTGCTGCATCTGCTTCATGCTTCCGCTGATCCCGGCAGCAAAGGGGAAAGGCGTAAGTGAAACTTTCTCCGCAAAATTGATAAGGGTATTCCCGTAATCTTCATAATCGCTTTCATCGAGCAGCTCCAGGACGGATGTATCACAGGCAACCTCCCGGTCACTGCGCATTTCTTTCAGTGCATACCTGACACATGGGTTACACCAGTAGAGTATGCCAAAAAAGTTCATAAAGAAACCGGCCAGTGCGTCTTTGTGCCTGTAATGTTGTAATTCGTGCAACAGCATATACCGCATATCCGCAGCATTAAAATCCGATATGAGGTGGATGGGAAGATAAATGCGGGGGTTGAATAATCCAACAATAACGGGGGATTTCAGGAAGGCAGTGCTGTAAACGGGAATATTTCTTTTTATTTTCATTTCCCTTAAACAGTTATGATATAAAATACGGACAGTCTTGTTCTGCAGGGGAAGCGCAGACTTTTTCATGGCGTTTAACCGGGATACAGATTTTATCACTAATAAAATCATAGCCAAAATGCCAACCAGCCATATGCCACACAAAATCAGTCCAATAATGGAGGGTGTTTCCCTGCTGACAGACAGTGCAAAATCATTCATCTGATTTACAGCGCCGGACGTATTTGGATTCAGGACACCTTCTGTAATCGTCCCCTTACTTGATGACACCGCATTTTTCCATATGCCAAGTAATGTGAAAATTTGTGTAAAAGAAGCCGGACGAAAGGGAACAAACGGGACTGCAAGAATCCCAAGCAGCAAAAACCATAAATTGAACTGCATCCGGCTGGTTAAATAATTTTTAAATACCCGTTTTACGATAATAAGAAAACCTATGATGATACAAATAAAAATATTACATAGGAAAAAGCGTATTCCAAAATTTGCCATGTTAATTCCCCCTGTCTTTTGAACCCTTTGCGAGAAGGGAACGAAGCGTGTCAATTTCTGATTCGGAGAGTTTGTCATCTTCGATATAGGCAGAAAGCATTGCAGTAATATCTCCGTCGTAATAGCGTTCAAGAAAAGAGTGGCTTTCCTGACCGATATATTCTTTTTCTTCTATCAAAGGCGTGTAAACGAATACCCTGCTCTGCTTTTCATAGGAAAGCGCCCCTTTGGTTACAAGCCGCTTTATCAAGGTCTGTATTGTCTTAGGACTCCATTTTGTAGTTTGTGTTAATTTTTCGGTAATTTCATTGGTACTGATCGGTGCGTGTTTCCATATGATTTTCATTACTTCAAATTCAGCTTCTGAAATTTGCGGCAATGTTTTCATCTGTAATGCCCTCCTTAAATCTTACAATTGTAATATACATTATAATGTGAAAATGAGGAAATGTCAATTCAGGATACAGGGCAGGCGCTTCGGTTATAAATCCGATCTTTCTGCGTTCCTTTATGAGCAACATCCGTTTGTTTTTCTAATATTGATTACCTGTTTCCGATTGAACACCGTCGGACATGCCAGAACAGCCAGAATACACCAGATGTTTTTCACGGTATTTTCCGGGAGTTATACCTGTAAATTTTCTGAAAGTACAGGTAAAGGCGCTCTGTGAAGAATACCCAAGTGATGCAGAAATTTCAAAATAACTTAAATCACTGTATTTTAACAGATTCTGCGCCGTATCCATTTTAGCGGCAGTCACATAAGCCTTAACAGTTTGTCCGGTTTCCTGCTTAAATAATTTTGACAGATATGATACATTCAGCTTTGTAAAAGCAGCCAATCCTTTGACGGATAAGTCTGCATTCAGATCTTCATATATGTGATCGATACATTTTCTGATATGAATGGATATTACGTCGTCCTTTTTTATTTCACATATTCGTTTGGCAAAATCCAGACACATATCCTCAAGTAAAGGCTGCAGCTCGTCACATGCAGCAGCTTTGTCCGATTTCTGACTGTAAATGTCTGCGATCATATAGGCTTCATCATGACCCAATCCGCTGCCCAGACTTGATTCTGCAAGGAGTGTTGCAGTGATCGCAAAATGATACTTCATATTATTTAATTGATTTTCTGATAGAATCCTCATTTCAGTAGAAAGCCGTATCATTCCGGAAGACATAAGAAGTTTCAATTTTTCCGGATCTCCGTTTATTACGGCTTCAAATACGGCGTCATTTAGATGGTATGCTTTTTTCGTATATCCATGTACTTTTTGCAAATATAACTGTCTGTTAAGTTCTTTTCTTATTTTCATAAGAGATTCCCTGCTATGATCATAAATTCTGAGTTCCCTAAGCTGCACAATCCAGGATTATGTTCTATCATACCAGTATTTTGATAAAAAAGCGAGGTTTTTGATATGATTTTCAGGGCATTGATGATAAAAATAATATACCCTCACTGAGGGTAAACCACGCCAATTACCATTATGTTTCATGCCTGGTGTGGATGATACAGATAAAATCAGTCTGAGGACGGTGTGATCATGGATAAAACAGATTTTACAAAAGGTTCCATAACAAAGTCATTCTTAAGGTTTTTCTTCCCGATGCTGTTTGCCAATCTGTTACAGCAGGTATACTCCTTTGCAGATATGGTTATGATCGGGCAGGGATTAGGGGATGCGTCCCTTGCCGCCGTCGGTAATTTCGCGACATTTTCATTTTTCTTAACAGGGTTCATGATGGGCATAACAAATGGATTTTCTGTCAATATATCTCAGGCCTGCGGAGAAAAGGATTTTGATAATCTGAAAAAGATAATTGCTTCATCCATACAAATCTCTGCTGTATTGGCCATTCTTTTTTCACTGGCAGGCATATTGCTTCTAAAACCAATCTTACAGATCATGCAAACGGATAATGCGCTTTTAAGCGATTGTCTGGCTTATGGCTATATTATATTTATCGGTTTGCCCATTATGGCAGCCTACAATTTACTTTCCTCTGTTTTAAGAGGAACCGGCGACAGCAAAACGCCCTTATTGGCAATCAGTGTTTCCTCTGTGTTGAATATACTGTTGGATTTATTGTTGATTTTTGTATTTCATTCCGGTGTTTCCGGCCCGGCATATGCAACGGTCATTTCACAGGCAGTCTCTGTTGCTGTCTGTTGTTTCAGGCTGCAGAGAATGGGTGAACGAAAGAGCAGCAAACGTGATTTTATTTTCAGTTTTAATTTCAGATCAGTCATGGATTTGCTGAAAAACGGCCTGCCGATGGCATTTATGAATTCAATTACTTCGATCGGCTGTATATTTGTGCAAAGCTGCATCAATGGGTATGGCGTTGTTTATACATCCGCATATTCTGCCTGCAATAAGTATCTGAATTTTTTTATGCTGCCGGGAATAACGATTGGGTTTGCAATATCATCATTTTCCGGGCAGAACTTCGGCGGGAAGCAGTTTGCAAGGATTCGCAGCGGTACAAAAACCGCAGGCATCATGGCAGTTCTTTCAGCGCTGTTGCTTGGAATCATACTGTTTTTCTTTTCCGATTTACTGGCAAAGTTAATGCTTACCGGACAGGAGGCTGTTGAACATGCTTCCTTATTTCTGAAATTTTTAGCATTGTTTATTGTTCTTTTGAATTTATTGTTTGTATTTCGCAGTTGTGTTCAAGGATTAGGGAAACCTGCTTTACCGATGTGTTCCGGCATTGTTGAAATGATCATTCGTATCCCGGTTGTTTACTTTGGCCTGCCGGTATTTGGATTTGCAGCGACCATATACGCAGAGGGTATGGCGTGGACCGGCGCATTCATGCTGAATGTTATTGCATATATGTTCTTTTTAAAAAAGGAGAATCAATGAACGTTATTCTGTATTTGAAGAGAATGATCGAAGGGGAATCCTGAGGTTGCAACAGGAGCAGCCAATGAGATATAATCAAGGTCGCAGGAAAACGGTGCTTATGGTGTTACAGAATTACACGTTTGAATTGAGAAAGCTGCAGGAAAGAGAGGATGGCTGCCTATGAAAAGTGGAAGAGTGAGGATTATCGATATTGCTGACGAACTGGGAGTGAGTACGGCTACCGTATCGAATGTCATTCATGGGAAGACAAAGAAAATATCAGATGAAACGGTGAAACGCGTACAGCAGCTTTTGGAAGAGAGACAGTACATTCCGAGTATGGCAGGAATCCTTCTGGCACAGAATGATTCCAGGATTATCGGGGTGGTCATCAATGACCATGAGAAGTACGAGGGACATACACTGGAGGATCAGTTTATTTGCGCATCGGTGAACGCACTGGCAAAAGAGATAGAGCGGGCGGGAAAATTCCTCATGCTTAAAGTTACCGATCAATGGAATGAAATTCCAAAATTTGCTTCCATGTGGAATATGGAGGGCATGGTGCTGATTGGCTATTGCGAGAAGGATTATAAGAAATTGAGGGAAAAGATGCATATCCCGTTTGTGGTCTATGAGGGATATATGGAAAGCGCCGGAAATCTTGTCAATATCAAGAGCGACCACTTCGACGGCGGGGTACAGGCGGGACGGTATCTGAAAAGCAGAGGGCACAGGGATGTGCTTTGCATAGCAGATAATAATACCTGCATGGACCTGGAAAGGTATACGGGACTGAAAAGTGAGATTCCGGATGCAGAGCTTATGGTCATTCCGATGGAGCAGGAAGCGCGCAACGTCTTTTACAAGGAGCATTTAGAGGAAATCAAAAAGTATACAGCAGTCTTCGCAGTGTCTGATCATTACGCGATGGATTTGATTCAATTCCTGAAAAGTGCGGGATTATCCGTGCCGGAGGACATGTCGGTAGTCGGGTTTGACAATGTAAGGGAATGTGAAAAGTTTATCCCAGCGCTTACCACAATAAAGCAGGAAAATGAACAGAGGGCAGCTCTGGCAGTTAAGACGCTTCATCAGTTAAGAAACGGAGAATGCAGGGATACAAATTTGCTTCTGCCGGTAACCCTTGTAGAGCGTGACAGTGTGCGGGAGGTAAAACTGCACAAAGATTAACTGTGGATTTTGTGGAGGGTTATGCGATTAACCCTTGCTTTCTGTCAGAGTTCCTTTTATGATAATTACAGCCGCAGTGATGAAATTCTCTGCCGGGCAATTCAGTGCAACAAACGGAACAGGTTCTAGTAGCGTTTGTGACGATTCGGAATGGAGGACAAGATGGAAACAAGGAAGCTGGTAACGCCGGATGATATTAAAAGCGCCCTGAAAAAAGCCGGTGTCAGGAAAGGGCAGGCAATTATGGTGCATACATCGCTGAGCAGTCTCGGTTATGTGTGTGGAGGGGCACAGTCCGTTATTGAAGCATTGCTGGAGAGTGTTGGCGGGGAAGGTACGATCATGATGCCGACACAGTCGTGGAAGAATTTAGATCCGGCGACGGGTGTCTACTGGCAGGAACCGGAGGCATGGTGGCCTGTCATACGTGAGTACATACCTGCCTATGATAAAAGGATCACGCCGACCAATACCATGGGAGCCGTAGCGGAAATGTTCCGGCAGTGGCCGGGGACACTCAGAAGCGATCACCCGGCCAGGTCGGTTGCGGCATGGGGACGTTATGCAAAGTATCTGACAGAAAATCACGACCTGTCGGATATTTTTGGAGACAGCTCACCCATTGGCAGGCTGTATGCACTTGACGGATCGGTTTTGCTGATCGGCGTTGGTTACGACAAGAACACGTCCCTTCATCTGGCGGATGCAAGGGCTGCATATCCAGGAAAGCATACGGTCATGGAGAGCAGCGCCGTACAGCTTGACGGACAGCGGATCTGGAAATCCTATGAGACATTGGCTGTTGACGGGGAGGACTTTCCGGCGATCGGCGAGGCATTTGAACAGACGGGGGCAGTGCGCCATGCACCGTTGGGAAACGGCATGCTTTCCATGATGCGCCAGCGGGCACTGGTAGATTTCGCCGTGAAATGGATAGAATTGAACAGAAGCTGCAGTCAAGGGGCGACAGTCTAAAATATTATAACAGGCGGCAAAAGCAGGCCGGCTTATATGCTTCCGGCATCATTTGCTTTATCTATTGTGTGGCTCAGCCCTCCCTCTCTTTTTTGTGCAGAAACAGCGAGGAAAAATATAAGCATAAGTCTTATAGTGACGTAAGCCAGATCAACGAGTATGTCGGACGGCTTTCTGCGTAATGTGACAGGGCGCCTTATCGTCCGAACCGTGCCAGGGTGGTATAGTATCGAGGAAATCTGGAACTTGCCTGCAAGGAGGTTGCAATAGTAAAATAAAACATGAAGAAATCCCCATGTCAAAAGGATTTGACACAGGAATTCCGGTTAAAGTCAAATCTTTTTGGTAGAAGAATAGTCTGTTGAATGATAAGATGCTGATGGTTCAAGGATACAGATCGGTCGACAGACGAAGGGAGGAGGAAGAAAGTTGGAAGTTGGCGCGCAAATAAAAAAATATCGCATTAGTATGGGGATTTCTCAAGAAGAACTGGCTGAAAAGGTCTATGTGAGCAGACAGACGGTTTCTAATTGGGAAACGGAGAAAAACTATCCGGATATTCACAGCATATTACTGTTAAGTTCTGTATTCAACGTATCTCTTGACCAACTGATAAAAGGAGATGTTGAAATTATGAAAAAAGAAATCAAGGATACAGAAATCAAAAAACTCAATAAATATGGCGGCATATACGCTGTATTTTTGATACTAACAGTCGTTTCACTTGTTCCCTTTATCGCCTTCATGGACTGGTATGGACTGATTCCATGGGGGATAGTGTGTACGGTTGCAGTGTATTTTGCATTTAAAGCAGAAAAAGTAAAAAAAGAGAATCATCTATCGACCTATAAAGAAATCGTTGCTTTTACGGAAGGAAAAAGATTAGATGAGATGGAAGAACAACAGGAAATTGGAAAACGTCCATATCAAACGGTAATGTACATGCTGGGAAGTGCAGCGATTGCTTTTGTTGTTGTTTATTTGATGGCAAAGTTTTTTTCTTTGTGAGCAACATAGTCCTGGTTTGATTTTTGACAGGTATGAGATAAAGATTAATTATGGAAGGAAGTGCAGCGTGGATACAAATATCATAGGTGAGAAAGAAGGCTTTCTGATCCGATCGGCGAGAGCTGAGGATGTAACGGATTATTACGAACAAAATTACTGCCCGCTGGACAGGGAAGTGGCACGAATGACAGGCTGCAGGGAAGAATTTACGAAAGAGGAAGTGACTTCTTTTTTCTTAAGATCTCTTACGGATGATGACAGATATTTCTTTCTGATCATAGCTCCTGACGGGAAGATAATCGGGGAGAGTGTGATCAATGAAATAGACTGGGATCTGCGTTGTGCCAATTTTAGAATCGGGCTTTATCACAAGACGGGAAGGGGAAAAGGGATTGGAACCTGGGCAACGGAAGTCACCCGTGATTTTGCTTTTGAAAAATTGCATCTGCATCGTTTGGAATTAGATGTATATTCCTTTAATCCGAGGGCCGAAAAGGTGTATTTGAAAGCCGGTTTTAAAAGAGAAGGCGTCTTAAGGGACGCTGTTATGGACGGCGACAAATATGCGGATGATATATTGATGTCAATTTTAGAGGACGAATGGAAAATGATAAAGGGAAGGGAACCTGGAAAAAACAAGTACGTGGAGGCTCAATGATGAAAGGCTTTATCCGAAATAACCGGTATTTCTCTCTTTGTGGGTTAAACTGTCACCTGTGTCCAATGAATTTAGCGGGGCATTGTTCCGGCTGTGGCGTTGACAACCAGTCCTGCAAAATTGCAAAATGCAGTATGGAACATGGCAATGTAGAATACTGCTTCCAGTGTGACAGCTTCCCCTGCTCCAAATATGAGCATATAAGTGATTTTGACAGCTTCATAACACATAAAAATCAAATGTCCGATATAGAAAAGTGCAGGCGCACAGGGATTGCTGCCTATAGTGATGAACAGAAAGAAAAACGCCGGATTTTGGAGTATCTCTTGTCAAACTTTAATGACGGACGCAGGAAGACACTGTTTTCTGTAGCGGTCAATCTTTTAGATATCGAGGAACTTCAAAGCATACTGCAGCAGCTTGCAGCATATAAAGCTATTAACGATATGGAGCTGAAAGAAAAAGCTGCGCTTGTAACAAAGTATCTGCAGGACACAGCGGAAAAGAGGAAGATCGTTTTGAAACTCCGTAAAAAATGAATCTAACATGGAAAAGTCGAGTAAGCACATACATAAAACACATAAAAAAGGTAAAAAAGACAAACGGGAAATTATAGTAAATAACCTATAGCGATGAAAAGATAACTATACAGGTATTTCCTGTTTAATCTTAAATACATTACACCGCTGAGAACAGAAAATATCATAGTAGAAATTCCGTTCCATATTTCAAGACCTACCCCTCTTGACACAAAATGAAACGCTCCCCATGTCATAGCCAATATAATACCGCCAAAAGGAATTGGGCTTTCTTTTTTCAACAGAGTTTCAATCGCTTTTTGCCCGTATATTATGATTAGAATAACAAGCATTACTTCAAATATATAGTATAAATACTGCGCACAAAATTGGAATACGGTTTTACCCTGTGCTTCTCCGACAATCTTTAATGTATGCCAATCAATGAAAGTCATAATTTTGCAGCCAATGAAACAAGCAAGCGTTACGATCCAACTTTTCGAGGAAATCTTATCCCTTTTGCTTCCCCTTTCTGGAAAATGATAATGCTTCCTTGAAAAAAGCAGGAGAACACCAATGAAAAACGCCCACATAAAAACCATTATGATACAATGAATACTTCTTTGCTGCATTGTATAATTCTGTATGTCTACATGCAGAATTATAACTTCAATTGCAAATATTGACAGCAATTCAAGCATAAATGCTCCAAATGAAAGTAAACTCAGCCATAAATATTTTGTCCATTTTACTTCTTTAACCATTATCCTCCCCTTATGAAATTCCGATTTAGTTTCTTCAGGAAATTGCATATCCATAATGAAACCGCCTATTTGTTTGGTTTAATTATATCAGTTTACTTCTTCTGTAACTTTCAAAAAAA
>CANSUS010000095.1 GCA_947650155.1 uncultured Lachnospiraceae bacterium | reverse complement strand
ATTTTCCCTCCCCCTGCATAGCAGGGGGTTTATTTTTGTCTGTGACACAATAAAATGCTAAGTCATAGGTTCTAAACTATGGCTTAGCACTATTTTTTTAATTCAACTCCGAAAGACAGGTTCTATACTAAAAATGGGACTTTGACAAGCAAAATAAAGGATTTTACAAAAAAAATACGCTTTGCAAATCAGGTGCAAAACGTAATTTTTTTATTTATTCTATATATAGTTATTCAGGATTTTTTTCATACCAGATATGGAAATCCGAATTTTTATAAACACTTGGTTCAAACAAATGTTCTCTTTTTGATCTGATATACTTTTTCACATCAACTCTCCTTTAAATATTTACCGATTCCCGCCATCCATATTTTCATAACCAGACGCTGCGGCAATATTTTTACAATCAAATGCTGGCACTTTACATACAGGGAACAAACAGACATGTCTTTCCCCTTTTTCGCATCTCTGACTGCCTGTCTGGCAACTCTGTCCGCGGTCACCAGTCCGGGAAATCTTACCTTTTTTCCGTTGATCTCTTTCTGCAACAGTTCCGTATCTATCCATCCCGGGCAAACTGCCGCACTAGTAATGCCGGTTCCCTCCAGTTCTGCATTAAGGGCTCTGGAATAACTTCTTTCAAACGCTTTGGAGGCAGCATACAAATTGATATACGGATTGGGCTGAAATGCGGATGCAGATGAAATATTCAATATTCTGCTTCCCCTTCCCATGTACGCAATACAGATTTTCGTAAGCATTACAGGCGCCTTGCAATTTACATTGATTATCTTATCAATCTCCTCTATGGAAAAATCATTATAATTTCCCATCTTAGCCAAACCTGCATTATGAATCAGAAACGCCACCCTCGGTCTATGCTCCATAAGCATATTCTCTATCTTTTTAATCCCCTCCAAATCAGACAAATCGGCAGGAACAGGGGTTACCTTATCTCCGTATTCTTCCCGAAGCTGTAAAAGTTTCTGTTCATTTCTTGCGACTGCCCATACTTCGTCAATTTCTTCCTTTAACATTTGTTTTAAAAATTCTCTTCCAAGTCCGCCCGTCGCTCCGGTTAAAATCACTATTTTTTTCATACTTTTTATCCTTTCAAAACAGTTCTTTCCAAATCATCCACTGAAATCATTTCATATTCTGTTGTAAAAAGACGTTTTAAGGAATACAAATAAACCACTCCCCAATAGTAATCTGCAAGCTTCATGGACGAACCGGCAGCCATACTTTTTTCCTTCTGGCCCTGCTTAATGATGTCAGAAGTATATTTGTAAATCTTCGATTGGTAAATCGTTTCTTCCGATGAATACCCCTTATTTTGTCCCAATAACATTTGTGTGCTCAACGCTATCATAGCGGCAAAAGTTTCCTCTTTGGCGAGACGATTCCATATCGTTTCCGACAGTATCCGCAGCTTCTTCTTTGCCGAAACAGGCATGGCCGCCAGCATTTTCATCTTTGTTAACATTTCTTTGCTGTCTGCAATTTTTAATATCTCATGAAACAATTCCTCTTTCGATTCAAAATACACATAGATTGTCCCTTGGGAAATTCCTATATTTCTGGCCAGATCACTGATTTTGGTTCCCGCAAAACCATTTTTCGCAAAATACAATAACGACTTTTGCAAAATGGTATTCCGCATCTCTTCCCGAATCTCCTGACAACGTTCTTTTGATTTTGGCATATTCAGCCTCCCTAATGAATAATTTTTTATTCATTCAGAAAATAACATAAATTCTTTCATCTGTAAACCTGTTATAGTGTACTTGCCGCTTTTCATAAAATTCAGTAAGCACATAAAAGGAATACTTTCTAAATCTTTATTCTTGATTTGATTATCTTGCAGACTGCACTGGAACGCGCAAAAAAGAACAGGCATAAAAGAGGCGGCTGATTTTTTTATGCAAAGTAAAGAGGGTACATTTACCGTATCGCATTCTTAATATCACTTTCACAATTTTGTAGAAAATGAAATACATTGCATGCATCATTAGCGTGTTTTGTGTCGTTCGTACTGATAAAATACGCAGCAAACAGAATTTCTATGCACTCCATCACGCATGGAACTGCCTCTTTCTCTTTTTCTGAAAGAAGAAGGATACTTTCATAACCTGCAATAACTGATTTTACGTTTTCAATCCATTCCATTTTCGTAAAAGCGTCGTCCGTTTCTTCTGCTAATAATCCTGTCAAAAAATAGCAAATATCAAATATTCTTATATTTCTTTGACTCAGATCAAAATCAATATATCCTGACAGACTGCCTTCAAAGAATAAAAAATTTCCAAAATGTACATCTCTGTGGATTAATTGTTTCGGCAGATAATCATATAAACTCTCTAATAATTCTACTGTTTTAGAATATTCTTCTTCGTTTAGTATCTTCCACTCATTATCCGCTAAATTCTCCCATATCCATCCTTTCATCTCTTTTAACAGGCTGTTATCCCAAAATTTAATTTCCCTTTCGCATTTCATAAACGCCACATGCAGCTGCGCAATTGCACATCCCATTTTCCAGGCAGCTTTTTTGTCTTTTATGTCGGAAATATTACTTCCCTGTAATTTTTTTGACATAAGGAAATACTGATTTTTATACGCAGCATATTTTTCTCCTGTTTCTGTGGGAACTATCCCTGCAGCCGGAATCGAACAATCCAGTAATATTTCCGATATTCTTATATTTCTTTCCAACTGCTTTTTATCATCATACACTTTTATCACATAAGAATGATTTATTTCCCATGCCGAAGAATATATTTGTAATAAATGCCCGTTCTCGATTCCCCACAAAGGCAAAATCTGTTTTATTTTCTCTTTCATCTTCTGATATTCCACCTTTTCTTTTGAAATAATCCATCTAATACTTGCCCCGGACAAATGGTATATATTCTCAAGTTGTCCATTAGTTATTCCGTATCAATAATGATCTAATTGAAACCGATCGGACGGAATATGCCCGATTAACTCCTTAATATGGTATTTACATTTTATTTCTTCCGGCAGGTTCGGATAAAAAGTAAGGCTGGCATATTCACCAGCCGCATTCCCCCAAATATTCTCGATTGAAAGCAAATATTCATAGTAGTCATCATCATAATGGATATGCCATGTCAATTCTTTAATCACCTGCAGGCCCAAAATTTCCTCAGGCGTTATTTCATTATTGCTTAGAAATGCGTCGTATTCGGATTCTAATATGAGACGGGCCGGCTCTGGCAATGGAGAACTCAAAAAAATCTCCATAGCAGTGTCTAAAAACGTTTTATATGGAACAGGCAGATTGTTTTCAAGCGGTAAATCCTCTACGCCGGATTTTTGCAGATGTAAAATTACCCGCATGAAATAGCAAAATACTTTATCTAAATTCTCATTGTCATATCCGAGACTCCTTACGCTCATACTTGTCCCTCCAAAAATT
Organism: uncultured Lachnospiraceae bacterium; assembly: GCA_947650155.1. Taxonomy (GTDB): domain Bacteria; phylum Bacillota; class Clostridia; order Lachnospirales; family Lachnospiraceae; genus RGIG3002. The sequence continues at coordinate 7,521 of CANSUS010000095.1, read as the reverse complement.
GCATTTCAATGTTTTATTTTAAATATTCATCATAAAAATGTAAGAAATCCTGAAACAACTCATTATTTAACATATTGCACCACTTATCCCTGTCAAGATTATTGTTTATGTAATCCGTTTTATCTGTAGAAAAACGGTCCCTGTTTTTTAAAGCGTAATAATCATAGTCGAGAGTTTCCAGCCATTTATCAAATTCTTCATTAAATTCATTGACATATGTCGTATCATCATAAACATAACTATGTCCTGCATCTTCAAGACGAACAAATTGAAAACGGGGATCCTCTTTATATTTTTCGTAGTACTGATCATAACCATACTCAGTTAGAACAACATCATCATCGGCGCTATGCACAATCATAACTGCTGCTGTTGTCGCCGAAAAACCATCTAAGGCTGTGTGCGAGGCATAGTCGCCATATTGAATTCGCTCGTACAGCTTCACAAAAGGCATCATCAAATAAATGCCATTCCCTGCCTGTTTTTTCCCTTCCGCTTCAAACATATCTGAGGAACTGTTAAAGCCTGAACACTCTATCACAGCTTTTACTTCCGGATGATACGTAAGCACGCTGCAAACGCAGTAACCGCCCCAGCTATGTCCAAATAAACCTATGGGCAGTTCAGGAAAATTTCCGCTCTCTTCTATAAATGATATTGCATAATCAAGATCGATAACTCCCTGTGGAAGTCCCCCGACTCCTTCGCCCTCACTTTCATCATTTCCTGTAGCATCATAGGCAAAAACATAATAGCCGTGTCTGGCAAAATAATCAGCGCAGTTCATATAGGAATTATGTCCGCCGCCTCCAAACCCATGCGCCAATACAATGATTCCACGCTGATTTTCTCCCACACTGTACATATATCCCGTCAGTTTCTGTCCCTGATCAGAAGAAAATTCATATTGTGTACGCTGCAATCCATCAAAATCGTCTACATGTAACATGAGCGGCTCATAACTTTCAAACCGTTTGTTAAAATTCTCATTGTATATCGTCACAGACAATGCCCAATCGCCGGCAATTACTAATACGATCACAATACATAGTATAAAAATAAGAATCTTTTTTTTCTTAGATTTTGTCTTTTTCATCTTTGTAGTTACCCTTCATCCGCCATCTCACAATCAAATCCGTCACAACGGAAAATACAAACAACGCCAGTCCCAAAACCTGCGATACCGCAATCCCGGTTCCCGGAATAAGCAGCTGATCCGTACGCAGTCCTTCTATAAAGAATCTGCCAATTCCATATCCTCCTAAATAAAAAAGGCAGATCTCTCCGTGAAACTTCTTTTTACGTCTGTACAAAAGCATCAGAATCAAAATGAACAGATTCCACATGCTTTCATAAAGAAATGTAGGATGTACCTGTATATAATTGATTCCATTTGTCACATGATCTGCCATTTCAACCGTAATCTCATTACTCCTTACCGAAATGACCGGAAGACGCATGGCAAAAAGAGAATCTGTATATTGACCAAAACATTCCCTGTTCATAAAGTTGCCCCATCTTCCAATGATCTGTCCCAGAATCAGACCAAGTACGCCGGTATCACCCATTTGAAAGAAATTTTGTTTTTTAATCCTGGAATAAATAAATAAAGTTAAAAATGCCGCAATGACTCCGCCATAAATAGCAAGTCCGCCATTTCGGAAGTTGAAAATACTAAGCAGGTCATCTTTGTAATGATCCCATGCAAAAATGACATAATAGATTCGGGCTCCGATAACGGAAAAGATCACTGCGTAAATTGCAAAATCCCAGTAAATATCCTGATCCTGTCCTGTAACCTTCGCTTCCCGCACTGCCATCAGAATCCCCGCCAGTACGCCTATTCCAATAATGACTCCATAAAATGCTATCGTAAATCCAAATACTTCAAAACTTTTTGGAACATTTCTTAAATAAAGCCCTATATTGGGAAACGCTATGTCCCACTGTCCCATCACATCTTGCATCGATCCATTACCAACCCTTCTAACGCTGTGTATTTTCAATCATTCCTGTTTACCTGTTTCAATCGGCTTTCTTTGTTCGTTACACATTAAACCTAAACAGGATCACATCTCCGTCTTTTACCACATATTCCTTGCCTTCCATGCCCACAAGGCCTTTTTCTCTGGCCGCTGACAAAGATCCCTGTTCCAACAGGTCTTTATAATTTACCACCTCTGCTTTGATAAATCCCCGTTCAAAATCCGTATGAATTTTACCTGCCGCTTGAGGCGCTTTCGTTCCGACTTTAATCGTCCATGCCCTTGTTTCGTCCTCGCCTGCCGTTAAATAACTGATCAGTCCAAGCAGAGAATAACTGGCTTTAATCAGTTTTTCAAGACCGGATTCCTTTAATCCCAGATCCTCTAAGAACATGGCTTTTTCTTCTTCGTCCAGCTCCGCAATCTCCTGCTCAATCTGGGCACAGATTACAAAGACTTCGCTGCCGTTTTCCTTTGCAAATTCTCTTACTTTTCCAACGCCGTCGTTGGCTGCGCCGTCATCTGCCAGATCCTCTTCCGCCACATTGGCTGCAAAAATAACCGGTTTATAAGTAAGCAGATTATAAGATGCAAGTAAGGAAAGTTCGTCCTCATCTTCCGTTTCAAAACTTTTCGCCAGTTTTCCTTCCTCTAAATGCGCTTTCAACTTCTCCAGCAGTTCAAATTCCTTTGCAAGCGACTTATCCATCCGCGCGGCCTTACCCGTCTTTGCTATGCGGCGGTCCAGAATTTCAATATCGGAAAAAATAAGTTCCAGATTAATTGTCTCTATGTCTCTCAGCGGATCGACGTTTCCATCCACATGCACCACATTGGAATCCTCAAAGCAGCGGACCACATGGACAATAGCGTCTACTTCTCTGATATTGCTTAAAAACTGGTTGCCCAGTCCTTCCCCTTTGGACGCGCCTTTCACAAGACCTGCAATATCCACAAATTCAATCACCGCAGGAGTTACCTTTTTAGATTGATACATATCTCCCAAAAGTTTCAGCCGCTCATCCGGCACTGCCACGATTCCGACATTCGGATCGATCGTACAAAATGGATAATTTGCCGATTCTGCACCTGCCTTTGTCAAAGAATTGAATAATGTACTTTTGCCCACATTGGGCAGACCTACGATTCCTAGTTTCATAATATTCTCACTTCTCCTTTATTTTCAAGGGTTTCAAGCATTTATCAGTTGATTTCCGCACTATCAGCCAATCTTGAATACCTGTTCTTTTCCTTTGCTTTCAAAATATCATATGCAGTTTGTGTCATTGGAATTGTTCTGCAGCCAGCTTTGCTTTTCGGTTCTCCAATGCGAAACTCCTGATCGCCATAGCGAAATTCCATTGTTCGTTTGACGCTGATTGTTTTTTTCGGAAATCTATGTCTTCCCATTTTAACCCAATCATTTCGCCTGTCCGTAATCCTGTCTGCAAAATCAAAGCAAATTGATAATAATTCTAACCATTTTTTTGCTTCTGAAACCTTGTCAAAATGCTTTTCTGTTCTTTTTTTAGTTTTGCCTACAAATCTTGCTGCATACTTATCGTCTTTTCCTTGGACAATTCCAGTGCCTAATTCCTTTAAGGCCTTTACCCATATTTATCAACTCCTTTATAGAATAAGAGAGTCTGACATAGTATATAATACTACCACATCCAATCTCTTATTTCAACTTTATATTTCAATGTTCTTCTCTAAATACTTTTCAAATTCTTTACGTTTTATCAACCTTTTCTTACCCACATGAAGAACAAATGTACACATGGGATTATTCAGCATATTATCAATCTTATTAATTCCTATGTTGCTATACTCTGCCGCTTCTTTGATTGTCAAATTTATTTTTTCCAAAATCGGTTCTCTTGATGTTACTACATTATTCAACAATATATCGCCCCTTTGTTATAAAATTTTATAAATATTTTTCTCTTTTACCTATATTAAAATGTCCATAACATTCAATGCTAAATATTCACTTTTCTAAATTTATTATTTAAAATTAGGAAGAACACGATCAAGTAACCATGCCCTTACTTCTACAAGATTAACAAGTTACTTTTTTGTAAACCGCTATATTAAATTATTCATCCTTATCTACTATTCCAATAAGTTCAAGTAGTTCTCCAAGAGATTTTATTGCCATACCCATACAAAATTGTGCTGCCTTTTCAAGTTTGGGGATCATTTTTTCAATTTCTTTTATATCCACACCACACATTTCTTTCAATGGCATCATAATAATACCTCCAGACTGTGTAGTTTTATCTTACATCAGTTTGGAGGTTTACACAAACTTTGGGATAGTCCCACAGCTTTACACTTTAAGGCTCTTCTCCGTTCAATTTCTCTTTCTGCTTCCTTGCCGGAATTATTATAATAACTTTTTCCGCTATTGTCATATCTTTTGTCCGCTCATAATTCTGTTCCCTGATCTTGTGAATATCCTCGATCGTAAAATCAGGACTAATAACCAATGCTTCCATAATCATCCCTCGCTTTCCAGTAATACAGATGGATTGATAATATCTATTTCCTTGTATCCTTCCAGATTAGTAATCGCTCTCACTCCCCTAATCGTTTTGATATTTACAATATGCTTGAAATTCCACGATATGATACAGTCGCAAGCATTGACAACAGCGGCAGCGATATGCTGACAATCATCCAAACTCTTCGGTCTTAATATCCCTATATCAATGATCTTCTGTGCAAGTTCCACGATTTCCTCATTAATTTCCAATTTAGTGTATTCAATATCACTCAAATAGTCATACAGTTTATTTAAGAATTGTCGCCTGCTCAGGAACACTTCATAAAACAGGCATTTAACGAATAGATGGCTGGATGCGCCGGAAATCCTTAAAGCTGCTGGTTATTGACCGCGGCGAGAGCGTTTCCGGGGCATGCCCTGCTTGTGTCAAGGTGATGACACAAATTATAAAAACTGCGGAAAATTTATATCCTGTTTCTCCCTGTAAAAATAGTACCACATGGCTTCTCATTTACTTGTATAGATATTTTTGCTGTAATATTTATCACCTTCCGGTTATTAAAAAGAAATTCTCTAAGTTCATCTTTCTCAAAATCTATTGGAAGCCCATTTATAATTGAATAATTATATTTCCCTGTTTCCTTATCATATTCAGCTTCTGATTCTGCTATGCTGGGAGAATGGATAGAAACATTAACCTCATGCAAACATACTTTTAGTGAATCTTTTTTCAATGCTATCCCTTCATTTACAACCGTTGTATATATTGTTTCGTAATCTTCCAAAAACTTTTTATACTCATCACTAATTCTATAGTCTCTGTTTTTTAAGATAAACTGGGAGCCAAGAAGTAAATGCAAATTATTTATAGATAAATAGTCCATAAATTCTTTATCTTCTGAAAAATCATCAAATCTTCTTTTTAGTTCAACATCATTTCGCTGATATAATATTCTCTCTATCCCAAATAAGAACATCCCATCTATGTATGAATAATATCCGTCTAACTTAGCGTTTCGTAATGATTTTGTATAATCTTCCATGTTTAACAAATCAATCTTTACTATCCCATTTCGTTTATCCTCTTCTATCAGAATAGTCGAAAATTTCTCTTTGATTTTCTTTATAGTCTCAGCTTTGATTTTTTCACATATTTCTTTTTCATTGATATTTGCTTCATAATCTTTCTGTTCCTCTATTGCTAATCCAATATATCTTTCTTTTTGTTTTTTCTTAACAATCTTTTCCAGATTATCATACATCAAACCAACTTCAACATCTATTCTTTCGTCGGATTTATTCCCTGCAAAAATTATTTTAAACAAAAATTTGAAAATTTCCTTTGTCTTGTTTTCATTTTCATCTGCTACATACCTGAATGCCATCATATCATCTATATTCTTATTAAGCAATTCTGGTAAAAAATACTGTTGTGACATAAAAAGGATAAGAAATATGTAGAAATCCGAAACCACATATTCTATTATCATGGTTTTTACGTTTTCATACACTGGAAATAGTTCATACCTGTCTAGCATCTCATGGAGTTGTTTGGGAATATCCAAATCCAGCCATTCAGAATTTTCGGCCAACATATCAAGAAAACCTTCAAATATATTTTTTACATTTTCATCATTTAATATACCTTTTGCCCCTTGTCGGACATTTTCAGGAACACAATCGCTGCTTTCTCTCTCAGCTAAATAATATAGATAGCAATGGACGGACAAATAAAATAAAGCCTGATATTTATTATCCAATTTAACATTATTCCTTATTCCTGCAAAGTACAATCCCTGCTTAACAATGTTCTCCTGTCCATTCATCAACATTCCGTAACAATAATTAAAATACACCTCTGCTTTTGCTTTTAAAAAATCTTCACATCTTTCTTTCGGTATATTATATGCTGAAAAGATACTCCACCCCTTTAATTCATTTGCCCAAATCTTTTTGTTTACAATATTGCCCTTAACGCCCTGCCTTGCTAAATAACCACCCCAATATCTTGCTAAATAGTTTAATTGACTTATTTCATTATCATAACCCACCCTGCTTCTTCTGGATTTCTCCAGTTCCTCCTCGCTACTGTTACTTTCATCAACATCATATCTTGACCAAATAGCAATTCTTTGTATTGAATCTGACAAATTGCTAAATCTAATCTTTCTCTCTATACTTTCCGCATTGATATCCTCCATACTCCGTACCATCTCACCACAGATTTCTGAAAAAAGATAGAAACCATATTTATTGTTAGCCAAGATACTGGTCTCCTTTAATTTATCTTTGTATATGGTTTCCCATAGCACATCGTACACTTTCTGAATAAATTCAATCCCCCTTTCTCTTGTTATCTTTTTTTCTGCTCCCAAAAAGGAATATGCTATGCTATAACATTGCTGTTGAATAGAATCCTCACTCTGCGCAGTTCCATAGCTTAATAGCGCAAACATACACTCTTTAAAAATACCAAGATATTTTTCATAACTTTGCTTGTCTTGCGAATCAATAATCACTTTCCAATCTGAAACAAAATTTTGATAAATATTTTCTTTCTTACTGAACTCAGCGTTACTTTTTAATATGTAATTAATGTATGCTTCTATTTCAAAGTTTCCTATGTTTTTTCCCCTAAAAGCAGAATATATTTCTATTACGGAAATCGTTACCACGATTAATGTCGCAACAAATAAGTAAAATACAGCATTATATAATTTTAAAGAATGGCAAATCACTCCTGCAAAGCATAACCCTAATGATAAAAAAATCAAAATCTTTTGTTTTAGCTTCCATGGTTTGATATTCAAATAAAAATCACTCACTGATACTCCCATATGAAAGTCAGAAATATTTCCGGTTATTAACGCAATTATGGCTATAATCAAAGTACCTACCGTGGCTTGTATTTGCAATATAGTCAAAGAAAATGATTCTATGTTTTCAATTATAATTAATGCATTCTTTCTCGTAAGAACACTCCAATCTGACCAGATTCCCACTAAAAAGCAAACTGAGATTAAAACT
>CANSUS010000094.1 GCA_947650155.1 uncultured Lachnospiraceae bacterium | reverse complement strand
AATTATAGGTGAGATTTGAGGATTAGAATATCCGCTGGAATATTTGGCGCTTACTTTTTATCTTCTTCGAGATGACATTTTTGTAAATAAAGACAGAACAAAATTTTTTGATTTTATTCTTCCGGTAGTTCCTGTCCTTGATAGTTCTAATGCATATGACCAGATAAAAGAACATTTTGAAACGGGAGGGATATTCACAAAATTTGATGATAAATTCTTGCGGGGGTTGTCATTGTATATTGATGATATGCGTGTTTTAAAGAATATATATAATGAGTTTATGGTTTACTATAATAAGTTGAATACTATTGAACTCAATCCCAATAAAATGCTTGCTATGGTTACATATAAAAACATATTTCCGAGAGATTTTTCTGATTTACAGCTGAATCAGGGATTTGTGTATGAGTTATTTAACCGTAAGGATGAATTTATTGCACAGGAAAAGAAAAAATGTGAGGAAAAAATCGAGAGTAAGAAAACTCAGATTGAATATGTTAAAGAGGAAAACTTAGAATCAGTATCTGAGTTAGAAGATGTAAAGACTGCCAAATATGCAAAGCTTCCTTCTCGTTATGGATATTCCACACCAAATGATCCTAAAGTGCAAGAGTATAATGAGTGGACAAAAAAGGAATATCCTTTACGCAAGAGAGCATTAGAGGACAAAGAGAAAAATCGTTTAAATACATTGGAAGATGAATTATTATTATTGCAGGAAGAAAACCGCATAATAGATAACAAGATGTTGCATGAGATTATTACAAGAGAAAATATAGATGAGATATTCCGAATTACATCACAAAATGAAGTTGGGACTGTCAATGAATATAAAGAAATAAAATCCAGTGAATATTTTGCTTTGTTAAAATATCTTATACGGTATGGTTTCATAGATGAATCTTACAATGATTATATGACTTTCTTTTATGAAAATAGCCTTACCAAGGGGGATAAGATGTTCCTTCGCAGTGTTACAGACAAAATAGCAAAACCATTTTCTTATTCGATAGATAATGTAAGTTTAGTAATGGAAAACTTAGATATTTACGATTTTGAGCAGGAAGAAACATTGAATTTTGATTTGTTTGAATATTTATTGGTGAATAAATCGAAACAGAGTATTCTTTTATGCTTTATAAAGCAACTTAGAAAAGGAGAGAAATTCCAGTTTATCAGTGAATTTTTTGAGACTGATCGAGAAAATGTAAATTTAGTTGTGATGATAAACAATCAGTGGTCTTCATTTTTTAAAGAAGTGATTTCAGGGCAAAAGATGCCTGTAAAGCAAATCAGAGAATATAGCATTGCGACACTGTTATATACAAAAGAAGCTGATTTAAGCGCTGTCAATGATAGTAATTGTCTAACTGATTACATTTCTTCACAACAGGACTATCTGGCAATAGAGAATCCTAATGTTGAGAAATTATGCGATGTAATGAAGTTGTTACAAGTATTCTTTAAGCACCTTGACTATCAGGTAAGTAACAAGGAATTATTTAATGCAGTATATCAAAATTCTCTATATGAAATTAATATAGACAATATCCGTCTAATGTTGGAAACGGAATATCATATTGAAGATACTGATAATGTATCAAAGCATTATATAAGTTCCATTTACAGCCAACCAGAACAGCCATTATATAGATATATGCAGGAAAACGCAGATTTATTTATGGAAAGCATATTAGATTCTCCTGTGGATGGTTTCATGGATAACAGTAATGATGCAGTACAAATAATAAATCACCCTGCTATAGCGAAAGAGTATAAAGTGGCATATATTAAGAGATTAGAAACGCTTATTGATATATTGGCGGATATTAATGAGGTAATATATCAGGCAGAATTGATTGCTAAACGGGGGGTGCAATATACAGTAGACAATATCTTAGAGTATTTTGGGAAGGTGGAACTTACAGATCATTTAGCTGAATTTATTAATTCTGGTAGTGAATGTCTGGATTATAATAGCGCAGAGGATGCAGAATTAGTTAAAAGTTTTTGGAACCAATGCATTTCAAATGAAAAACTATCACCGCAAAAATATAGGGAGATTCTTTTGTCAGTTTCGCCAAAATACTCAGAGTTTGATATTGCAGGAATTCCCAATGATAAGATGAATATATTGATTACAGAAAGTTTTATTCCTATGACGGAAGAAACATTGGTCTTTATAAGAAACAATTATAGAGATTGTAAAATGCAATATATTACAAATGATATACTTGAATATACGGATATTGCTATAGGTAACTTGGCTTCAGCAGATGAAGTTAAACAACTTATATCTTGTGACATTGCTGATGATATAAAAATCAAGCTGCTATCAGAAATTAATGAAAAGATTTCAATATTAAATCAGAATTATTCAAATGCGGTAATGGTGCATATCTTAAGGAATAATTTAGATGAATCGGATTTACCTGTTTTGTATGAAAATTACAGGGAATATGCTCCTGATGTCCAGCGTGAAATTTTAGCAATAGCAAAAGAGAATATTCAATTAATTACTGTCAATCCTCAGAAAGTATGCCGGGATATTATCAATGAATTGATAAAAGATGTAACTAATAATAAAAACGATCGTATAGATTTATTTGTTGCAATTATAAACGGTATGACAAGTAATGAATGTAAAAAATATCTTGAGGTTTTATCTCTGAATGAGTTTGTAAAAATCTTTGAACAAAATAGAAGACCAAAGATTCCAATCAATGCGACGAATCAAAAAATTTTGACTGCTTTGATAGGAGCAGGATTTGTCGAAAGCTTTGCTAAAGATGAAGAAGGGAAGGTTTATAAGCAGATTCGAAGAAGAGCTGGAAAAACAGAACTTCCAACGGAACTGTTGTAATGAATGAGTAAAATAAATGCCTCAAGTCCTCAAGGTGGATTAGAGGCATTTATTATTTTAAACTGGAAATTACTTCTATTTCTACAGTTCCCTCTATAATAGTGCCATCTGGGGCGGTGGCGGTTGCAATAACCTCAAAAATCCCCGTTTCTTCAAAATAAATTCTTGCCTGCCATTCGGATGAAGTTTTTTGCACCATTTCTACAGTTTCCCCGTTGGGAGAAGAATTAAGATATGCATTTATACTGACAAAGTCTGTATCAAAATTTAATGTTGCAGTTATATCCGTTTCAGCACCTATTTTGAGTTTCTTATATTCTGGATATAAATATATTGTATAGGAAGGTGCCGGGGTAGTTGTGGGGGCATAAGGCGAAGTACCTCCCGGTGGGGAATTGCGGTTTGAGATAATTATTCCAACAATTGTGGCGATTGTTCCAATAATCGTGGCGACAGCAGCAATGAGAGCTATGATGGTTGATAGTTTAGCATTAGTATTTTTAACCAGAATATCTGTATTGTCTTTTATATCATTTATGTTTTTATTTTCTCTATCAGAGTCATTAATCAGTGTTTGTACTCCTTTATTTATTTCTTTTAAAATAGGAGTCGATTGGTCATATTTTTCTCTCTTTTTCATTCTCATAATATATGTCACCTCATGTAAAAACAAATGGGTTTTATGTAACCAATTTCTTTCTTTTTTATTTAGAAGAATGCCAAATAATTTGTTTTTATTTTGTCCGTATTGTACTCGTATTTTCACTTACTCTACCAAGTAAATTCAAATTAAAATTCAACTTTTTCTGTGCCTCGCCCAAATCTAATATATGATTATGGAAATAATCACGTACTACAATTGCAGCAAAACATTGTGCTTGAACAGTTTTTGATTTTTCCAATCTATAGTTAATATTACCATAACTATGTGCCGATGGATTTCTCAAATCAAAAAACAGTTTATAATAAAAGTCCCAATATGACATATTTGCTTTTTCAAAGATACTATCTGGATCAATGCCTGTTAATTCTCTCCATTTTTCTTTATGCTTAATTACAGAGGTCTGTTTCTTGGAATTGGGAGGTTCACCTAATATCCCTTCCACACTTCTGCATGCTTGAACTATTGCTGCCTCCATATTAGGTATTATTGTTGCGTGTTTCCATATTTCTGGTTCTTCTGATAAATGATCATGATAAGGATATTTGCTTAATTCACAAATCAAGCAAATATAATGTTGTAAAAATGAGTTACACAACATCATCAGTGCTGTGTATGCTTTGTCATCACGCAACATGAATTCTATTTCAGGTGCAAGATTACTAATATCGGTTGCTTTAATAATTCTTCCACTCTTTAAGTATAATTCATCAAATTGATCAAGATTGAAGAACTTTTGTTCAGATAAATTCTTTTCCGGATCAAAATAGTAAATCCATCTATATTCAAACCAATTCGATGAAATTCCTTCAAAAGCATGAGCATATTGCATTGCCATCCATATAACGCTGCCTATATTCTTCCAAAAAGGTATATCTTTAACTGCCAAATCTACGTCTATTACAATGGATGAGTTTTTATTTTTGTCGTGTGTCCACACAAACAACTTTTCATACTCTGTTTCAAATAATTCATTTATTTCCCCGACTTTAGGACCAAAACTATTTTCAATCGAAAGTCCTTTAACATAAGCAGTTTTACACACATCGTTCGGTGGATTAGGAGGATACTTTTTCTCTAATTTGGATTGTGTGTCAATTTGGTAATCAATCCAATATTCTATAGCTTTTTTTAATTTATCTTCCATAGTCATTATTCCTTTTATCAAAATATTATTTATGCATTTCCTAAAATGAAAAACATTTTTGTCATTTCATTATATTCCAACTTATATATAAATTATAATATATTTGCCTACCACCTACAATGTATATTTGCGAGTCATGTTCGGTGGGCATACAATTTCAAAAAGGTCGAATTTTCTTAATCAAAAATAATTTCTAAAATTTTTCTAAACTGTTTATTTTTCACCCCTTCCCGCCTGCTATTAGTGAAGGGGTAAATAAATCTCATCTTCAATTCATCATAATTTCCCTTTCATCGGACCTTGACAATTTCATAGCCTGCCCGGATTGATACCTGGCAGAGGAGTGTGCATCCGGCGCACCCTGTCGGAGGGAACGTTGCGGCAACAGGAGCCGGGACTGGAACGGGTTTGGGAGGAACACAGGCAGAACGTTTAGTATTTATAAAAATATGGAAGAAAGGAAGAACGTATGGGAAGAAAGAAAATCATGACGAAGTTTCTTACGTGCTTTGCGGCGGCAGCCACGGTTGTAACGGGAATCCTTGGGAGCGTCCCGCTTCCCGTTAAGGCAGCCGAAGAGGGCAGTTATACGGTCAAGTTTGAGGCGTATGAGGGAACATGCGAGACGGAAAGCATTTCTGTACCCAGAGGAGAAAGCATTATATTACCTGACGCATTCTATGAGGGGCATTATCTGGAAAGCTGGGTGGATGTGAATGATGAAGGTGATGTGACTGTATGTACAGCGATCGGAAAGGCAGGGAGTGTCTATACACCGGAACGTGACATGCGGTTATATGCCAACTGGAAGCCAAATCAGGAGCAGGATACTACTGTTACTTATGAGGCAAGAATCGGGGATATCCAGTATGAAGAGCTGGAAGAGGCTTTTGCCAATGCACAGGCTGGCGATACGATTACTGTCCTTAAGGACTGCAGCGTGTCAAAGACGCTTGAGGTTACTGCTGATAACGTTACCTTAGAGAGTGAAAATGCGGAAACCCCGGTAACTATCAGAAGGGAAGAAGAGTTTGCCGGTAAAAATTATGCCGAAGATGCTGGAAATGTTCTGGTCGGGATAAGCAGCGGCAGTCTTGTCACGCAGAATATTATTCTTGATGGTGGTGCGGTGCTGGATAAGGATTTCAACAACACTGGACAGGTATGGGACAGTCCCCTCATCTATGTGAAAGGCTTTTATTCTATGAAAGCAGGGACAGTTCTCCAGAATAACTATAACACCGATTATTCTGAAAGCGTGGATAGTTCCAGAAGCGTAAGGACTGCAGGGGCGGTAGATGTCACATGGGACGCAGGCATGGCTATGGATGGCGGTTTAATACAGGACTGCTATACTTTGGGAGCAGGCGGCGGCATCCAGTCCTCAAAGACCGCAGAAGTTACAATCACATCAGGCACGATCCGCCACTGTGCGGCTGTATGGGGAGGGGCGCTTGGGCTCATGGGGCCTTCCGAAGCATCCAACATGGAACTGAGTGGGAACAATTCCGATTCGACAGGAGGCGCGGTATGGTCAACCTTATCTTTGGTTATGACTGACTGTGTCATTGAAGGCAACAGCTCCGGCTATGACGGTGGCGGCGTCTATATGGCAACAGGGGATCAGGCGAAGCTGATACGGTGTACCATTACCGGAAACACAGCCCCAAGGGGATGTGCAATACAGACGAGCAAAGGAGAAGGTACAAAGGCGCTGGTCATCCGTGACTGTACGATTACCGGGAACCGTTCGGGGGAAAAAATTCATGCAGGGGGTACAATCTGTTACATGAACGAGACGGGGATTATCTTATCCGGGCGTATTGTCATGGAAGATAATCTTTCCGTGGGATATGAACCCTGCGATATCCATTATTTTTACAATACAGGAGCCTCCATTTTGCTGGATGAAGATTTTGAAAGTGATTCCACCTTTGTGCTGGGCGGTTACGACACGATCAAGCCGGGCAGGGTTTTAATTGACGGGACGCTTTACCATAAGGACGCCAGCACGGAACAGTTTGTGTGGCACTGCCCGAATTACCGCACGGAAAAACGGGGAGAGAACCTTTATCTTGCGGAAGTGCCGAAGATTTATACGGTAACTTATGATGCGAATAACAGTTCCCCCGGATACAGCAGCGTCTATTGCTCAGATCCCAATGACTATACCAGCGAAGATACCGTGGTCATCATGGGGGAAGAAGAGCTTTTCCCGCTTATGGGAAATCTTGTGAAGTTTGGCTGTGATTTTACCGGGTGGAATACAGAGAAGGACGGATCAGGTACCAGCTATATGCCCGGACAGGAAATCAGTCTGACAGATGACCTTTTCCTCTACGCACAGTGGCAGGAAAAAGATCCGATCACCCTGACTTATATCTTTAACGGTGGGACGGGGGAGACGGAAAGTGAGCAGGTTATTCCCGGTGCGAATACGGTATTCCCAGACGCTTCCAGAAAGGGCTACCGCTTTAAGGGCTGGTATGAAGACGAGGAATTGACTGTATTTGCAGGAAATGCAGGGGAGAAGCATTATGCGCCCCGGCAGGACGCTTCCTATTATGCCGCATGGGAGAAAACAGAAGCAACCGTTGCTTTTGATGCGGACGGGGGAGAAATGGAAGGCGGGGATATTGCCGCAAAGATTGGCAATACCATTACCCTTCCCAGCTGTACCAAAGAAGGTTATGAATTTGTGGGCTGGTATGATGGGGATATCTGTGCCGGACAGGCAGGGGAAGACTATACTGTCGCTGATGATGTTATTCTGAAAGCCCATTATGTGAAGAAAGAAGCGTCTGCATGCACCGTTGCTTTTGACGCGGACGGGGGAGAGATGGAAGGCGGGGATATTACCGCAAAAGTGGGCGATACCATTATGCTTCCTGCCTGTACCAAAGATGGCTATGAATTTACGGGCTGGTATGACGGGGATATCTGTGCCGGACAGGCAGGGGAGAAATATACTGTCACCGGAGATGTTATTTTGAAAGCGTATTATGAAAAGAAAGCGGAGATTACTTATCTCATTACCTTTGATCCCAATGGCGGAAGGAAAGCCGCACCTGTAAAGGCAGCAAAAGGGGAAAAGATTACCCTGCCCGGCACGGAAAAATCCGGCTATGTATTCCTTGGCTGGTATACGGAGAAAAAGGGCGGCATCCTTCTCGGTCTTGCCGGTGATGAGCTGGAAGTGTCAAAGGATATGACGGTCTATGCCTTGTGGGAAAAGGAAAAAGCAGAAGGAACCGGCGATAAGGGGCAGGAGACATGCAAAGTGACATTCCACACAGAGGGAGGCACACTGAAAAATAAGACGCTCACCATTGTAAAGGGCGCAGGACTTTACCTGCCTTTGCCGGAGAAAAAGGGTTATGATTTCACCGGCTGGTATCTGGACAAGTCCCTGACACAGTTTGCAGGGGCATACAGGGATTCCTACCGTATCACGAAGGACACTGATTTTTACGCAAAATGGGAGAAAACCAGGGAAGAGGATAAAAAGGGTGACAATACAGATGACAGTACGGATCAGGGCAATTCCGCAGAGGCAGTGGATACTTACACTGTAAAATATGACGCCAATGGCGGCACGGTAAAGGAATCCTCTGTCAGAGTGGCAAAGGGCGCGGACGTAAAGCTTCCTGTCGCAGAACGGGAAGGATTTACCTTCAAAGGCTGGTATACTGACAGGAAGGAATTTATTGGAAAAGCAGGAGGTACTTATCAGCCGGATCAGGATATCTGCCTTTATGCGGGGTGGGATAAATCAGCCGGTGGCAGTGCTGAAGATACCAACAGCAGTTCTGGCACCAAAACGGGAGCTGCTGTAGCAGATACCGGTTCAGATGTCAGTGCGGATAAAAAAACGGACATTCCTACAGTGGGAAAATCCGGGAATACAGCAGCGGGAGGACCTGGAGCAGGGACAGAGAATGGTCCTGTGATCCAGACTGGACGCACCTCGCCGATTTATCTTCTTGCAGTCCTTGGAATGGCTGGTATTCTTTTGGCGGCGCTTTCTGTCCGTGAGGGGAAACGCAGTTCTGGGGAATAAAGTTTTATCGCAGGGGTGTTATGCCCCTGCATTTTGTAAGAAGGAGGCATTGTGACAGAATGAAGGATCTGACAGGAAAGCTGGCAAAACTGATTTTTCCTGATGTGGAAGAGAAAAAAAGCAGGCGGATTGTGATACAGGTTATTATTGGGCTTTCCGTTGCCCTGCTTTCCATAGCCGGAATGCTTTTCTACAGTCACCAGGAAGTGAAACAGCAGCAGAAATTTCAGCAGCTAAAAGGGGCGGAGATTACCCTGCCGGAAATACCGCCGGATATGCTGCCAAATATAGCGGGAGAAGAAGAGGCAGAATCCGCAAAAGAAAAATCACAGGAGGGAGAAAATGGGAGAGGTGTGAAAAATATGGGGCAGATGGATAAAAATACCATAATATTTCCCTACGATTGGGATTCCCTGATCGAAGCAAATGGAGAGGTCAGAGGCTGGCTTGTTTTGCCGGATACGCCCATTGACCTTCCTGTAGTCGGTACTTCCGATAATGATTTCTACTTAACCCATGATTTCTGGAAGCAGAAAAAGAGTGCAGGCTGCCCGTTTATGGATAAGGATACCAGCCAGTGGGACTTCAACAGAACAATCTATGCCCACAACATGGGCAAAACCTCTGCTGCCATGTTCTCCCCGCTCTTAAAATTTAAGGACGAAGATTATTTTGTGGCGCACAAGCAGCTCTATTATACGCAGTGTTACGGGATAACTGCAGAATATCAGATCATGGTGGTAGTAAAATACAAGGCCGGGGATATCGGAAACTGGGATTTCCGTACAAGAAACCATGCAGATATGGAAAGCTATAATCTCTGGATGGAACAGCTTCAGGAATATGCCCTTTATTATGCGGAGCCTGACCATGCCCCGGCAGAGATACTCACTCTTTCCACCTGTGACCGTTCCGAGTTCGGGAAGGACGGGAGGCTGGTCATTGTGGCGGGGAAATGCCAATAATGGTGAGGAAATTTGTATATTCAATAGATAGAGCAGAAAAAACAAAAAATGCGGCGTTCATGGACTGTTTATCAATCCAGGGGCGCTTTTTTAATCAAAAAATCATAGAAATGAGGAAACCAGAGTGCAGGGAGGGAAAGGAGAGAAACGAAAGTATGCGGAAGATAAACCGGACTGCGCCTACTGCTATTTCCGTAAAAAGAAGGGCGTCTGCAGGCTGAAAGAATGTTACTACCTGCTCCCGGAGAAGCCGGAAAAGAAGGAAGAGGAGACCTGTGCGGACTGCCCTTATGGGAAGCATTCCCCCTGTATCGGCTTTTGCCTTTTAAAGATTGTCCGGGAACTGAAAGTGAAAGTATAGGGCAGGAAGGGAGGAAAACTTATGCAGGACGAGGTAAATGAGAAAGTTTTATCGCTTTGTGTCAGTGGCGGAAAGATTTCGGCGCAGATATTGAAGGAAACAATGGAAAAGGCACTTGCTGAAATGGAGCGTTCACAGCAGAAGGCGCGGCACCATGCCCCGGCAAAGCAGAAAGAGAAAAAGCAGACGGTAAGCACCGGGAAACAGAGTCTTAAGAAACTTGCGGAGAACGGGGCACAGCTTTCCAACATTGAGATTACGGATGGGAACATCAAATCTTTTGAGAAATGCGCCCGTAAGTACCATGTGCTTTACAGCCTGATGAAAGATAAGTCCGCATCGCCGCCCCGGTATTTTGTATTCTTCCGGGCAAAGGACGTGGATTCCATCACTGCCGCCTTTAAGGAGTACACCGGCAGGACATTAAACAAGACGAAAAAGCCTTCCGTCCGGAAAAAGCTGGAGCTTGCCAAGGAGCGCGTGGCAAAGCACAGGGAGAAGGAAAAGACGAAACACAAAGACAGGGGGCAGGAATTATGAGCGGGAAAAAAGAGAATATATCACTGCATAACCTGACAGACAAAATAGCGGGAAGCTTTGCAGAGAAACTTTCCATGATAGATAAAAAGCGTCTGTTCATGATGAATGTGCCTTATATTATTGTATTTTACCTGACGGATAAGCTGGCATGGCTGTACCGGCACTGCATGGGAAATTCTTTTGCGGAGAGGGCAGGGGTACTTTTTCTGAATTTCCAGATTGCGTTTGAAAATCCGGTTCCCAGCTTCCGCGCCCACGATCTGGCAGCCGGGGCAGTCGGCGCTGCCATAGTGAAAGGCATGGTGTACCTGAAAGGGAAAAATGCGAAGAAATACAGGCAGGGAGTGGAATACGGTTCTGCAAGATGAGGTGCATAATCTTAACTGTAAGCAACACCTATATTGACGCAGGAGG
>CANSUS010000093.1 GCA_947650155.1 uncultured Lachnospiraceae bacterium | reverse complement strand
TCCAGGGAATGCAGTTCCTCCTCAAAGGCGTCTGTGTAGCTGCGTGCGGCGGCTGCGCCGGCGGGGGCAGCGGATTTGGTTAATTTACTGTAATCAAGTTCGGTTTCATAAGTGATGTGGTCTGCAGCCTCCCGGATCAATGTCTGAAGCGCTGCGGCCCTTGCAATTTTAGCCCCGGTTTCAGCAGGGGTAAGGGTGCCGCCAGCAACTTCCTGATAGATCTGTTCCAGTTCCGTGAGGTACTGGACCACCTTCCCGGTATATCCCGCACTTTCCGCAAGGGCCCTGAGGTTAGAGATTTCCACGGAAGTATTCATGGTCTGCAGATTGTATAACTCTTTGCGCAGTAACAGCATATGGTAAGCCTGTTCTGCATTTTTTTCTGCAACGGATTTTTCTGCAAAATCCTTCAGCTGTTCCTCTGTGGCATCCGCTAAATCGATGCCGGCTTTTTTCAATGCTTCCGTATTGCTTATGAGGGCATCAAAGGCGGTCAGTTCGCTGTTGGCAATGCCTAAATCCTCCAGTGCGGCTTTCATGGTTTCAAAATCTTCCGTGCCAGTTAAGGCAGCCTGGGTAATGGAGGAAGCGAGGGAATCAAAGGCGCGTTCTGCCATATCTGTGGTGGACTCTGCGTTACTGAGCACCTTTATGAGATTTTCATAGGAAGAGTAGTCTACGCTGATCCCTTCGATATGGTTCAGGTCATCCAGTTTGGATTTGATGGAATCGCAGGTGGATAAGATGTCTATGCTGTTTAGGCTGAATGTACCATCGTCAGTGAAGATATCCTGATATGCTGACTGTAAGGAGTCGAGTGCCGGTTTTAAGCGGGTGTTTAGCTGGGTGATGGTGTCGGAGACGGATAAATAGGAGGATTGTCCTGATTTTGAAAGGGAAACCAATGCTTCTTCATATTTTGTAATCGCATCTGTAGCATTATTGCAGCCAATGGTGGCATCGTTCCAAATTTCAATCTGTTCTTTATCAAAATCTTTTGTATATTCCTGCAGCACTTTTAAAGCCTGTGCGTCTACCTGCCTGCCGGATGCTGTATAATAATCCGAACCATGTGCAATTGTTTCAATGGAATTTGTCAGTCTGGTTTTCAAATCCCTTTCTTCTGTTATAATGGGAGTGATATCAATTGTGATTCCAAGTTTTTTCAATTCTGTCTGTAGTTTTTCTGCAAAAGGAAGTATGTCCAGATCTCCTTTTTCAAAAGACAGTAACTGCTGGAACAGGGAATCTATTTCCGGCCTGCTTTCTGCCGGGATTTTCATGAACGGATCAAGTATGTTTTCCTTTATGTAGTTTTGATAGTCTATGCCGGAGCCTAAAGGAGAGTCAACTTTGTCCCATTCTATTTCCAATACTAACCTGTCTGTTATGGCAGCCATTCCGTCAGGCAGATATTGGTAAGTATAATCATCCTTTAACCATGCCTGGAGATTAGCCGTCATTTTGGAGTAAGAGTCTTTGATCGCGTTTTCCTTTTCACGGATATTTGTTTTTAAGCCGTTTTCAGAAGCATGGAAGTATTGATTTTCAGTTTCAATCCATGCGTTATAGAACTGCTGTGCCTGTTCCAGCTGCTGCAAAGAGGCGGATGGATCAAGATGCAGGACAGTATTGGGTTCTCCGATTAAAGGATCTTCTTTAAAAGAAATACCGGCGGAGGTAAGCGCATCTTTCATGGCATCACCATACTTCAAAAAATCATCATCCCGAAAGCTGACAAGGCCGTGGGAACTTTTCAGGTCAATGTTATGCTGTCTGTGCTGTGCCTGAAGACTGGATAATTCTGTTTCCAAGCTATAGATGGCCTCTCTGGCATTTTCCACTTCATAATAGATTCCTTCAGCAACACTGTCCATGTTGTCAATAAGTGTCTGCTTTGCGACAGCCTGTTGTGTTTCCAGCAGTGTTCGCAGTTTTGCCTCTGTCTCTTCCGCACTGGAACCGATTGCAAGCAGCGCATTCCCCTGGTCATCATAGCCTGAAACCAAAGAAGGAAAGAGGTCTGCAAGCTGATTGGAGATGGAAAGGTATTCAGCATAGTTTTCTTCAGAAAGGCTGAGGTTTTTGGAAAATCTGCTGACACCCTCACTTAATTCAAGAAACCTGGCTTTTGTCTGGGACAGTGTGGAGGATACTGTTTTCAGAGTATTTTGGGAGGCATCAATTGCCTGTTGTGCTTTTTCAGCAGCTTCTTTTGCTTTTTCAGCGCGGTGGATATAGGCATCCAGTCCTTTGGCAACGAGTTGGATTGCGGCTGATACAGCAAGCATGATACCTGCGTTGAGTGCGGTATTAAGCAATGTTGCCTTGAGTGCAGTAAAGTCAAAAGCCTGTCCGGTGGCATTTAGGTGACTTCGCAGTCCTTCTATAGAGGCGGACTGATTATTGATCGAGCCGTTGCCGTTATCCAGTGTTTTGAAATAGGAGAGAGCACGTTCATCACAGCCTTCTATAGAGTCGGCAATTGCAGTCCAGTTGAAGCTATTTTCGTTACCAATGTATAAATTT
This sequence comes from uncultured Lachnospiraceae bacterium, assembly GCA_947650155.1. Taxonomy (GTDB): domain Bacteria; phylum Bacillota; class Clostridia; order Lachnospirales; family Lachnospiraceae; genus RGIG3002. The sequence continues at coordinate 8,597 of CANSUS010000093.1, read as the reverse complement.
CTAAATGATTCTATATTTTTAAAGTTATCAATAACATTTCTGTATGATTCTGCATTTACTTTAAATTTATCAAATCCCCCTCCTAACTCGATACCACTGCTGAATAAACCTTGGCCGGATTTTGTATATTGTGCGAGCAACAACAAAATGATGGTTTACATAGAACTTCCAATTCAATGTAAATGGTGATATACTAATAATATAGTAAAATTTGGTATATGGAGGAAATGAGGTTGCAAACTGTTTTAAAAATATGTAAAAAATGCGGAGTACGTGCTGGGAGTTGTTCACCTGAAGGGAAAATACATAAAGGCTGTGGAGGTGAACTTATTGATACAGGGATTACAACTGATGAGTTAATGGTTATAAGTAAAATATCTAATGATGATGCTTTTTTAGATGCTATGATAAATTTAAAAGAAAAAGACATCATCGAATACAACCTAAAAATGTCCCAGTTCCGTACGCAGCTTGAACAGCAGAAGGCAAGTAAAGCCCAAAGCGATACCACTCCAAAATGTCCGCACTGCCATTCTTCTAATATCAGGCCAATATCAGGTTTGGGACGCGGCGCTTCCGTTGCCATGTGGGGCGCTTTCAGCAAAAAGATCAATAAGAGCTTTGAGTGTAAAAGCTGCGGCTATACATGGTAGGAGTGAAAAGTGTTTTTTTACTGCTGTTTTCTATAACTGTTTCGTATTATATCTTATGATCCTATTTTTTCACGGACGTTTTTGGAAGCCGTCCGATGAAAGGGCATGGATGCCCGCTGTTTTCCACGCGCCGCACAGCTGCGGAGGACTTTTTCACTGCCACACTCAATGGCAGGGGTCTGACTATGCCTTCATGGGCATTTTTATGCCCATGCCCTCCTGGTAGTCGATGGGAGCGGCACTTGCCCTTAAGGGCAGTACGCCTCTCTGCAGGTTGAGTCATCATGCTACATTATGAGTCGCATGAGCTGTCCCTGTCCTTGTCCGGTCCTTACGGATTCCGGAGGCTGCGTAGTCCACACACAGTCATATCGGAGGTCTGCGGTGCAGAACCGCAGTTGATTTTACCAATATACCCTCCCGCATGTTTCCATGCAGTTCTTCGTGTTTTACCCAGGGATTTCCACCCCGGCACTGGGTATATATTGGGCCCCGCACAATTTCGCGTGAAATGTTTTCTGCTAACCCAAGTTTTTTGCGCCGAGCAGTCCGCCGCCTAAAATGGCAATGGTATTCAGGCTTCCGGCGGCTTCTGAAAGTTTGTCTATGACAGTCAGTAAACTGTTCAGGCTGTCCATGACGGATATGATTTCTTTGGAATCTGCCACATGATTTACGGTTTCGTTCCAGACGGCTGACAGGCGGTTTAGTGAGCCTTCCCATGTGTCGGCAGCTTTTGCGGCTTCGGCAGCAAGGGTTCCTGTGCCGCCAGCGTAATCCTGCAGCATTTCTTCATACAGTCCGAAATTCTTTAACAGTCCGTCCAGTGCTTCCGCCTGAGAAGAATCTGTCCCAAAGACATCCAGAAGTCCTGTCCGTCCTGCATCAGTTTCAGCAAGGGAAACATAGGCTTCTGACAGTTCTCTCAGGACCTGCATAGGTTCCTTTAACTGCATGGCGCCGTTTTTCATTTCCTGAAGGGAAACGCCTAAGCCTGTGCAGGCATTTCGGAACCGCTCCAGCGCTTCGGCAGGGATTTCCTTCCCGTCTACTTCCCCCGTTATCTGCTGTAAATACATCAGGATATTTCCGAAGGCGTTTCCGGTTTCTGCACCGCTTTGTCCGGTAACGGAGAGAAGGGCGGCAAGGGCGGAAGTGGTTTCCTTTATGTCAAGCCCTGAGGCGGCAGCCTGAGAGCTGACAGCAGAGAGGCCTTCCGCCAGTTCTGTCATGCTGACGGCATGGCGGTCAGAGAGGGTGCAGGCGCCGTCCAGAGTCCGGGAGAGTTCTTCCACGGAACCGTTTAGCTGAAAGGCATTGTCAGCTGCCATGAGATACTGGCCAGCCAGTTCTTCGCTGATGTCGCAGGCGCTCTGGAGGGTTAAGGAGAGGGCAGCGATTTCCTCCGCATTTTTGTAACCGGCACGGGAGGCTTCAAGGACAGTGTGGAGATAGTCGGTAACGTTCCTGCCGTATTTGGCGGCAAGGTCAAAAGCGTTCTGGGCAATGCGGTCCAAGTCGGAGCGGGAGAGGGAGCGGTCTGCTTTCTGGATCTCGCTTAACAGGGCGTCCATTTCCTTTAGTTCGGTGACTGCCTGTCTGGTTTTGTCCGTGATGGTATCCACGGCGGAGTCGATGGTGAAAAGATTTTCAATGTTCATTTTTGGTTTCCTCCTTTGATTTGGAAAAATAATAGTATTGAGTTTGTTTGTAGAAGGGGACAGCTTTCCGTGCACTTTAATATAGGGAAAGCGTCAGGTTTGAAAACCGGTTACGGTCAAACCCGTCCCCTGCCTTTCACATTAGACCGTTGATAGTAGGTGCTAAGACCCTTGAAAATGCGGCGTTTGGAGTGAAAATATAGGACTGAACCGTGTACTTTTTTGTGAAGGGAGATTGTTCTGCGTTTGATATCGAAAAAGAGGTCTGTATTCCGGTCTGTCCCCTGCCTTTCATATCAGAAAGTTGGAAGTAAGGGATGAAACCCCTGTATTTGCAGTGTCTGGGAAGGAAAAGGAAGATGGAAGCGTGTATTTTCTGCTATTGTAACAGGGGTTCTGTATGGCACTTTTGTCTTCCAGCAGTTTGATCTGTGCGTTGTAGGAATCCGCCGCCGCTTTTTTCTGTGCTTCCAGGGAAACGACGGCGGTGTCCCTTTCCTCCTGCATGCCGTCTGCTTTTAAGTCCTTCAGGGAATGCAGTTCCTCCTCAAAGGCGTCTGTGTAGCTGCGTGCGGCGTATTTTTCTTAATAATTCTTCAGCCTCAGCTTTGTAAATTCCATTTTTAGTAGCAATTTCAATCATTTCAGTTTGTGTTAATGCCTTTATTTACTAATGCAAATACAGATTGTTCTACACTTAATCCTTTTAATGCGGTTTTATATGCTTCTACATTCGCTATGTTTACTCCGACAGTTCCAATTCTCATTGTGTCTAATGATTTTAACGCAATCCCAAGTTTATTCAAATTACAGATCATTGTTGGTATTTGTTTGAATATCATACTATTATTTTGTGTCAATTGTGGATATTGACTTTTATTGCTTCGTGGAGAAGCAACTTTACCTGTTATGTAGAGCAGCAGTGGTCTAAGTGTGTCTAATTGTTTTGAATATCATACTATTATATGTTATACTTGTGAAGAGCATAATTTCCTCTTGTGGAGAGGGGAAATTTATAAATAGAGATGTTTTATTTATGAAAAGAAAAATAATAAAAGCAACAATTTTAATTTTAATAGCTATTTCTATAACTGGGTGCAAAAGTAATCAATCATATAACAAAGAATCTTTGTTTGAGACTGACGTTGTTGGTGAATGGTATTGTCAAATGCAAGACGGTAATCAATATTTAAAATTTGACGAAACAATTTGCACATATGAACAAATTGATGGTAATTATAAATATGAAAATTACACCATAAATAAATTAAATAATGATATTTCTGTAGTCAAAATTAATTCGTGGGAACTTGATAAATTTTACAATATACTTGGTAATTATTATGAATTAGATATGGAAATACCAAATTCTGAAACATTTGAACTTGATTTTGAATATTGGGGTACAAAATTTACTTTTGAAGATAATGGAAAACTCTCTGTTAAATATGACGAATATATTTCTCCAAAATCATTTAACTATTATAAAAAAGAAAATATAATTTTTGATAAAGATACAGAAGACATCCTTTTTTATATAGTTGAAAATGGTATATTTTCTCCACAATATTATAAAGTTGAGTAGTTTTTAATGAGGGATATCATGGAAAAATAATAAAAATAGTAATTTAAATTATATTAGTTATTTCTATAACTGGATGCTCCAAAGCTAATTATTAAAAGGATGAATCATATGAAACAGATATGCCAAAATCTTAAAATTGGAGGTTTACTTTTAGATTTAGAATACAAATATAATATCAATGTAAGTAAAAATGATGTATATAACATTCTTGTAGAATGTCAATGTTTTGATATAGAAATAACGATAATGCCTAAATTTTTTTGTGATATCAATTTATGGGACTGATTATTTGTGTGAACAAATTGATTATCTTCAAGAGTATGGTAGTATTGGTTTGCCTTATACATATTATTTAACCAAAGGAGATTGAAAATCATATGAAACGGAATCGTACCTTTACTTTTATTATGTTGATTTTAATTGTATTAGGGCTGGCAGCTTGTTCATCACACGATAAGACAATAGATGGAAAATACGTGTCTGTTTATAATGAATTAAGTTATTTGGTTTTAAATAAAGATGGCTCTTTTGAGAACAGTTTATGGAATATTACGAATAATGGGACTACAACAATTGATGATAGGTTTAAATATACCATAGATGAAAATAATATAATAACCGCAATTGATACAACTGAATATGAAGGTCAAGATTCTTTAAATGAATACGAAATTGGAATTTTATATAAAGACTATATATGTATTCTGTGGAATGGCGTATTATCAAAAACATACGAAGACATTACCATAACAAATACTCTCGGAGATTTACTACTCACATATAATTTTAAAGAAGATAAATCCTATGAATATGTAGTAACTTCCAATGATGAAATTGTACATATTGAAAATGGAATATACACTATAAATGGCAATGAAGTTGTTTGTACAAATGAAGACGATGTAACAATAACTTTTATCAATACGGAAGATAAAGTTTTGTGTATTGAATATGTTAAAGAATAGCCTGTACAATTTTATCACGTCCTTGCTTTTATTTTTGAGTAAAGCTACAATATAAGTTAAACCAATTATTTATGATGTAATTAATTAGGTTTCAAATATTTGTTGTTATACGTGGTGTAGTCTAAAAATTTTTAATATAATATTACAATATATATTTTTGGGGAGGGATTAAAATGCCTAATGAATATGAAATTAGAGAGTATTCATATTATTGCCCTAAATGTGGAAACTCTCATTTTATACCATATGAAAGCGATGAATTATGTCTTGTATGTAAAACTAGAATGATAGAATCGCCACATGAATATTGCCTTACAGAAGAAAAATTACAAAGTGATTATAATGAATTTGAACAAAATGAGCAACGTCTATTTGATGAAGTAATAAGCAAATCGCCTGAATTTGATATTAACTTTTATAACAGTAAAGACTCCATTTTAAAACAAAGACAGCAGCAACAGGAAGAAGCTATTGCGCACGGGCAAGCCATATTAGAGGGCCGCGATAAAGGCAATCAGTTTGGTGTTGAATGTCCTTACTGCCATGCTGCTAATGTAAAGAAAATCACTACGGCATCCAAAGCAGTACATACAGCGTTTTTCGGCATTTTCAGTTTGGGCAGAAACAGTAAACAGTGGCACTGTAACCACTGTAACAGTGATTTTTAATCTGCCGGTATCAATTATTATTTTATCCTTCCTCTCCGTTTCATCCACTTAAGGCCAGAAGGACTTCCTACATGTTCCCATTCTTTCCCGGATATTTATCCGGCTGTTGTAAGAAAGGGGAGAGCAGCATCACTCTTTTGGTTTTACCCGGTCAGGGGCAGGTTTTCCTTCCTGGGTTCGAGTACCTCTTACAAGTTTTCCGGCTCAGAACCGTTTATACTTTGTGAACACTTCCCTTATCTGTAAAGCTTTCCGATAAGAGAGTCCGCCGTTTCCGGCCGCGTTGTAGCCATACGGTACTATTTATTCACTATAAATAAGCTTCCCAGCACTGGGGAACAGCAGTCCCCAATTACGGTTCGTTTTAAAGAACACCGCGGGGTGACTGGTCCCGCACATTCCTGCCTTTGCAGTCCGCTAAAGGGACTCTCAGGCAAAAAGGGCATATTCAAAACAAAAAACAGGTTATGAAATCCGTACACTCATACGGCGTTTACCGGTGTTCGTAAGGCCGGAGTAAAGTCCGGTTATCCAAGGGGTCCTAAAACCCCTGCTTTGTCTGTGATGCTGCTGATGACAGACAGCAGATCCCCAAGGCTGTTTATAGCGGCTGCCACGGCTTCGGAATCCAAAAAGTTTCCGATAGTTTCATTCCATATGGCTGACAGGCGCTTCAATGAGCCTTCCCATGTGTCAGTAGCTTTAGCGGCTTCGGCAGCAAGTCTTTATCGGTAACACTTGACCTCCAAATAGGCTAAATGCAAATCCATTACCATGTTTTAGATCCTGTTGCATTGCCCATAAAGATTTATCAAATATACCAATTTTAGAATTAATTTGTCTATATCATTGTTAAATGATTAAATATCATACTATGTAAATTTACAACTGTGGAAATTGGCTTATTGATTTGTGGAAAAGGATAAAAATTGACAAATCAATGACGGTTGATATATTATTGATAAATGTGTGTAGGAGGATTGTTATGAAAATAGCAACATATATGTGTGATTATTGCTCTATGGCACATGAGTTTTCTGAATCAGATGAAAGAGAAAAATATCTTTGTCCTGATTGTGGACATGAGATGTGGTATTGGACTTTATCTGAAATAGATGATAAAACTGGCTTGGTTATTAAAAATTATACAAATCAAGCAAGAGAAGGCAATAAACTCAAAGAGAGTATATCATCTAAAGTAATACTAGAATGCCCATATTGTCATAGTACAGACACAAAGAAGATTACAAATGTTTCCAAAGCTGTACATACGGCGATTTTCGGAATATTTAGTGTTGGGAGAAATGCAAAGAATTATCACTGTAATCAATGCAGGTCTGATTTTTGACTTGGTTCTAAAGTCAGCTTTGTACTTTGATATTGCGTATGAATCCTGCTGATAACATCCTCGTTGCATCCATAATGTTGCGGGTCTGCCCGTTATAAATAACATTCCTGTTCTTTTTTGCACGGATGACAAAGTGCTCCCCGCGTTTTAGGAAATAGCGGTAATAATCGTTGGCATCAAAACCACGGTCAAGGGTACGGACGCATCTGGGAGTAAAATTTTTAGAAAGGGATTCCAGACAGCATAAATTCTCGCTGGTTTCACTGATGAATTCTTTTTCTGCTGCTGAAAACACCTTTTCATAGACCGGGAGGGGCATCTTTCCTTTTCCGGAAAGTATTGCGGCATCAATGGTAAGGTAACCCTGTGTGATCTCACCCGTACTGCCATCCCGTATTTCAGAGAGGGCTTCCAGCTTTCTTTTAGAGAGCGTACGATCTCGCTCAGATGCAGCTTATTTCCGGTAAGGATGCCATAGATCATCTGTTGAGCGAATTTTTCCTGCGGGCGTTTCAATCCTTTTGAAATTTTTAAAGTAAAGTTTGAAAAATCTCTTTTAATTTCCCCAGTCTATTATAATTAATCATGCAAAAACACTCCTTTGTTTTGTGGTGATTCAATTATAACAAAGACCAAGTGTTTTTGCATTTTTATTTTATTTAGATGAGAATGAGGAAGTTGAAAAAATGGGGAAACTCAAAATAATTTATTCTTCTAATTATATCTTGGGTGTGATAGAATTAATAAAGTTAGAAGGAGTATTATTTATGGTTATAAGAAAGTGTCTTAAATGTAATAAAATAGGAATATATAACGAAGGTATAGTTCATGGGGCAAATGGATGTAATGGTGATACGATAGAGTGTAACATATCTTATAATGATTTTATTATATTGTGTTCTATTTCTGATGATAATGATTTCTTTCAAGCTATGATAGACTTAAAAGAAAAAGACATCATCGAATACAACCTAAAAATGTCCCAGTTCCGTACGCAGCTTGAACAGCAGAAGGCAAGTAAAGCCCAAAGCGATACCACTCCAAAATGTCCGCACTGCCATTCTTCTAATATCAGGCCAATATCAGGTTTGGGACGCGGCGCTTCCGTTGCCATGTGGGGCGCTTTCAGCAAAAAGATCAATAAGAGCTTTGAGTGTAAAAGCTGCGGCTATACATGGTAGGAGTGAAAAGTGTTTTTTTACTGCTGTTTTCTATAACTGTTTCGTATTATATCTTATGATCCTATTTTTTCACGGACGTTTTTGGAAGCCGTCCAGTGGAAGGGCATGGATGCCCGCTGTTTTTCACGCGTCGCACAGCTGCGGAGGATTTTTTCACTGCCACACTCAATGGCAGGGGTCTGCCTATGCCTTCATAGGCATTTTCCACTTCATAATAGATTCCTTCAGCAACACTGTCCATGTTGTCAATAAGTGTCTGCTTTGCGACAGCCTGTTGTGTTTCCAGCAGTGTTCGCAGTTTTGCCTCTGTCTCTTCCGCACTGGAACCGATTGCAAGCAGCGCATTCCCCTGGTCATCATAGCCTGAAACCAAAGAAGGAAAGAGGTCTGCAAGCTGATTGGAGATGGAAAGGTATTCAGCATAGTTTTCTTCAGAAAGGCTGAGGTTTTTGGAAAATCTGCTGACACCCTCACTTAATTCGTGCATGCTCATTAAGTAGCATTTTAAGCACAAATGCTGAATGTTAGTTCTTTCG
>CANSUS010000092.1 GCA_947650155.1 uncultured Lachnospiraceae bacterium | reverse complement strand
TCATTGTATAAGATACTGAGGGTAAATAAAATCCACCCTATTATTCAGCGCTTACCCTAAAAGCATATATTTTTTTATATTTTCCAGTTCTGACATTTCCTTTAATTCCATCCAAAGGGCCAACTGATGCTGTTTTTCATGTTGTCTATGATAGTTTTTCCTTTCACCTTTATACAATCTGTTACAAAATATATTCCTGCTCCATGTCACCCCTACTATGTTATTGGATCTGACCGCATTTACTATCCCTTTTTGGCGTATGTTCCAACTGCATTAAAAACGTCCAGTCCGCTGACTGTATTGCTATCTTATTTCATCTAATATTTCCTTATGCTTCATAATATATCTGTATTTATATATATTGATTATGCCAAACAGACACACATAAGATATAATCATACAACAAATAAACAGCATAACAAGTATTGTTCCATTATCTGCGTCTTTAGCAAAAATTCTTGCTGTCGACATCCCTAATGCTCCACATGAGGCAAGAGGCATCCATATACCTTTTTGAGTGGTTTTACTTTCACTCATTTTATCTATCTGCTTTCCGACAATATATTTATAAAATTTTAACACCAGAACATAACTTACACATACCATACTTATCATAATGATTCGCTCTGTTCCTTCAAGCAAATATATTAAAATTTCTATTCCTCCCAAACCAGATATAAAAGACAAACAACACAAACTGATTCCACTATAAAGTATCTCTCTGATGCCCTCTATCTTCCTGCCACTCATGAATTTAACCGCACACAGAAGATGCAAAATAGCTGGTAATATACTTAAAGTTAAAAATATATATTTTTTTAAAACAATATTAAACACAATAAGCGGAATAGATACAAATATAAGCATTATTTCATATTTAATACATTCTTTTAATGAAGTTGTATTTTCTATTCCTAAAAGCATAACTTTTTTCAAATTTTCCTGTTTTGACATTTCTTTACCCCCAATTATTTAACCAATTAAATCCATCCTTAATGTATTCTCTGATAGTTTTTCCCTTTATTTTTATTCCATCTGTAATAAAATATGCTACTGCTCCAACTGCAAATCCTACTACCGCCCCTGCTATATTTCCAATTCCAGGATACATTGACCCTACCTTCACTCCCACTGCACTTCCTGCTACACCCGACCCCCAAATTGATCCTCCAGATATTGCTACATCCACAACTGCATCCGATGTAATCTTATTAAATGACGCCCCCTCTTCTATGTTTTCCCAGATTCCGTTGCCTGCATCAATAAGCACACCTACATATCCAATTTTATCAAGCGCTTTGGGCAAAAATCCTGTTACTTTTGTATTGGCAAATCCCCGCACCACATCATCCGCCGAAGATCCAAAAATTCTCGCCGCATCATCCAGATCCTGTGATACTATCCTGCTCCATGTCCCCACTCCTATGTTATTGGGTCTGACCGCATTTACTACTCCTTTTTTGACAGATGTACCTACAACGGCATTAAAAATATTCATTCCGCTGACTGTATACCCATACGCTCCTGAAATTATCATACTTTCCATGTCAACTATTTCAATGGCAGGAACTGCTTCCATACATCCTGTCGGATCAATGAAACGTAACGGCTGATTTAAACAGTACTGATATCGGTTTTGTGTCTGTGGATAAAATCCGTTTCCTTCTATCACATCAACCGCTGCAAACTGCCCCAGCGCCACTCTGTACTCCCTTGCCTGTGCATAATAGGTCTCTGTCACTTTATCATATTGGTATCCGGCATATCCGAAAGGCTGGACAATGCCTTGATTTCCATACAGATCCTGTCCAAACTCATCATATCCATAGCTCTCTGCCAATTCCCCATTTTTACTTATCAGGCGGGTCGTGCTTCCCAATTCATCCTGAAAATAATATTTTTCACAGCGTGTTTCCTCTTCTACCGTTGCCGCCACATTGCCATCCCATAGAAAGGTCTGTATCTTTCCCCTTTTTTCTGTCTGCAGCAGATTGTGGTAACTCCTTGTCAGATCGACGAGATATTGTATCCTGTCTCTTTCCTCTCCGTTTTCAATCGTTTTTCCCACTCTGTGACCCAGTCCATTATAAATATAAAAAGCTTCTTCTTTTCCGTTAAATGCCTGTTCCAAACGGTTTATGGCGCCATAAGCATACTGATTCTTTAATATCCCGTTTTGCATAACAGATTTCAGGTTTCCCCTGCCGTCATAGGCATAGGTCTCTTCTCCCCGAACGTCTGTCTTTTCGATAAGCTGGTTCATGGCATTGTATCTATACGTCGTCGTATTCAAGTCTTCTGTCATGCATTTTCGGTTTCCAAAAGCATCGTAGCAGTATGTTCTCTGGATCTGACCGTCTTTTGCCACCTCGGAAATCCTGCCAAGCGCATCATAGTCATATGTATAAAAACCGCTTTCTTCCGGAAATCCCCTCCGATGTTTTTCTATGGCCGTCTTATTTCCCATCAAATCATATTTGTAGACATAATGGTCAAGAATCCCTTCCCCGTCTCTGTGAATCAATTCTGCAAGATGTCCTGCCGCATTATAGGAATAGGATGCTGCACAGCCATTGGGAAATGCTTTTTGTGCCAGTCTTCCCATTTCATCGTAAGTATAGGTAATGATGCGGTCTCCGTCTTTTAAACCTGTAAGTCTCATCCGGTTATCATAAAGATAAGAAACATTTCTCCCGTCAGGATAGACAATGCCTGTCCTTTCTCCGCTTCTTCCATAAGTATAAGAAACTTCTTTTCCATCAGGGTACTTTACTCTCTTTGCTCTCCCCCACGCATCATTTTCTATTTTTGTATTTCCCAGCCAATCCTGTATCCCAATAAGCTGTCTTAAAGGATTGTAGGTAAATTGTACTTCCCTGCCGTCTGCATAAGTGACGCTTTTAAGATCTCCCTGTGCTGTATAACCATACTTTGTAAGATACCCTTCCTTATCCAGTTTTTCCAGAAGCTGTCCTTTGCCGTCATAAGTATAATGCTCTTTCTGCCCGAGCGGGTCTGTAACGGTTTCTATCCTGCCAAGCAGATCCCTTTGATAACCGGTCAAGTGACAGGTTCCTTCTTCCCCATATTGCCTGATTTCTATTAAGCGGTCACACAGGTCGTATGCATAAACCGTTTCATTACCAAGGGCATCTGTTACTTTTGTAAGCTGCCCTGTTAGAGAATATTCATAACAGGTTTTGTTTCCATACACATCTGTCATGGAAGTCACGTTTCCAAGCGCATCATAGGTATATTCCTTTTTCCCTCCGCTGCTCCCCCGGACACGGATCACACGCCCCAGACAGTCATAATCATAGGTAAAGACAACTCCTTTTTTATCCGTATGGGTTTCCACATTTCCGTTGGCGTCATAAGTGTAACAATCCTTTGTCCCGTCACTATATAGCACTTCTTTCAGCTTTCCTCCGGGCAGATAAGAATAAACGGTAACAAGGCCAGCCTCATTTGTCATACTTTCTATGTTTCCAAGAGACGTATAAGTATAGCTTCTGACTTCTCCCATGAGACCAGTTTCCTTTACAAGCTGCCCAGCCTCGTCATACTCCATGCAGACAACATTTCCCAAAGCGTCTTTTGCCTGTATCATATTGTCTTCTTCATCATAAATATACGTGATTTCGTTTTGCTCTTCCCCTTCCCCTTCCACATGGATCAGATGTCCTGACGCATCGTACGTAAACTGCACATTGATTCCGGTTTGATCTTTCCGGCTGATGCAGTTTCCGTTCCCGTCATACTCATAGTGGATCGTGTTTCCCAGAGCGTCTTCCATACAGACTAAACGATTATTTTGGTCATATCGGTAACAGGTCTGCGCTCCGTCCGGCGTCCTGATTTTCGTCAGATTCCACATGGCATCATACCCATATTCTGTAGTTCTTCCCAGCTGATCAGTGGCTTTTTCCAGTTTATTCAGCGCATTATAAGTTCTGAATAAAGTGCTGCCGTCAAAATCCGTAATCCCGGTCACTTTATTTTCAGCGTTATATTCATAGGTGCGTACGTTTCCCGCGGCATTAGTCAGGGTATGCACACGGTTTAATTCATCATATGTCATGCTCATCTGACAGCCTTTCGGATCTGTAATCCCAATTACACGGTTTAGATCATCATAGGCATAGATGCTCTTTCCTCCCAAAGCATCTGTGATTTCCACAATATTCCCGTTCCTGTCATAAACCATGCATAAAGTACTTCCATCCGGTCTGGTAATGGTCTCCGGAAGCCCTTGTTCATTATATGTAAAAGCAGTCTTTCTCAAAAGCGCATCCGTAGTTTCCAAAAGATTCCCTGCTTTATCAAATACATTCTTCTGCTTTTCTTTTCCATTCCTTTTGATATTGACAGGTTTATTCTGCGCATCATAAGTAACAGACAGTTTTTCTCCTAAAGCCCCGATGACTTGCGTCAAATTGCCCCTGTTATCATATGCCGCTCTAATGGTATTGCCATTCCTGTCCACACGGAGAATGCACTGATTCTTTTTGTTATATACAAAATGTTCTTCTGTCCCGTCTTCATACAATATGTCCGTATTGCGGAATCTGCCGTCATGCATAAAAATGGTTTTTGCGCCGTTTCTCTCTGTCAGTATGACTCGTCTGTTACTGTCGTCGTAAGCAAACTCCATCTGTCCGCCGTCTGGGAACTCCTGTCGTATAATACGGCGTTTTTCATCATAGGTATTCTTTACCGCAGTATATCCCCGCGGGCTGACTGTCTCTTCGATCCGTCCGTTTTTCCCATAACGGTAAGCAAATAAATTTCCTCCCGCGTCTGTTACTCCGGTCAATTTTCCTCTTTCATAGGATAATATTACACATCTTCCGGTATGATCGCTGACACGGATTAACTGCCCTGCCTCATTATAAGCATAAGCCAGACTGCTCCCGTTGTCCGCAAGGGCTCTTTTCAGCCTCCCGTTCTCATCATACGAAAACGTAATTCCCCTGCCGTTTCGATTTTCCATGCGCTCCATTTTCCCATTTTTGCTAAAACGGATGCGGCCGCGGCTAAGTCCTTCAAGAAGATACCCGTCTGTTTCTTCTGTCAATTTTTCCAATACAGAATGAGCCCCAGACCAGACGCCGTTTTCTTTTCTACAGAAAGTCTTTTTCTGTCCGTCCGCCATGATAACGGTCATTTTTCCTTTTTCCGCATCTGCTTCCAGCCGAATCTCATGATTATGTACAAAACATCTTCCCATAGTACCTTTCAAACGGTCTTTCGCATTATAATACCGGTGAAAAGAAAGTGGAATTTCCCCTTCTATTTTCAGATCTTCATGATCATATACAAAGTTACCGGTAGATAGGTTAACAGGATCATAACTATATTGTATTCCTGCACCGGATACGCCCATTACGTCGCTTTCCACCTCCATCAAAAGGCCTGAAAAATCCTGGGTGGTCTCGTCCCAGCCGCTCTTCATATCCTCCAGACGGCTTTTAAACTCCTGATAAGTCATATTGATGTCCCGGGTATAGAAAAAACTTTGCAGTTCTCTTATTCTTCCCTGAATATCCGTCAGATTTTCCCGTATGCCTTCCACGTCCTTTGCAAGAGCATTGTCATATGCCGGAATAACATCTATGAGTTTTGTCAGAACCGTATTCATTCGTTCCATAGTTTCCTGATAAATCTCATCCTTTATTTTCCCTGACAAAGAAGCGATGTCCGAACCAAGTGTGCTTACTTTATACTCCTCGTCTATGCTTTTATAAATCCCTGAAATTACCGTAAGGGATTCTTCCATTTTTTCGCTGATCAGGACTGCTTCTTCTAACACTGTCCTGCCCTGCATGAGCAATTCATTCAGGCTGTTAATGTCAAAGGCTCTGTCTCTGTCCAATGTGATGCCATTGTAATTTCCCATTTGTATTTTCCTCCGAGTTTTATCTGATCCATGTGGTCATATGTATAGGTCTATTTCACACACTTTCTTGATTATAAAAATATAAGTTTCCCCTTTTCCTTCCAATCATCACCGAAGTAATAGCGCAGATAGACCAGATGATCGTTTATAATTATAATCACAACTATTATAATTTTTTCATTCTGGACAAACCTCCCTGCTCCGGCATCATGCATCCTCGTCAAAATCATCATTCGGGAGCCGGAGATATCCATAGATACCAGTTATCTTCAATTTTCTTATTATAACCATTTGCATCCCAGCTCTTATCCTCACAATACTTAAATGCGTTTATTGCACCATTATTTCCTGTTATAAACGGAGTAAACTTTGTATTAACAGTAAACTCAAGTATCCATATATCCCCTGTAAAATAACTGATTATTTCCATAATGGTGCCTTTTTCAATAATAGAATTTAATGCATTTTTTAAAGCAATATTTTCATTAAGGTTTCCGACAAGTTCTTCATTTTCTTCTGATTTAAAAATATCATCACTATACAAAATTTCAATATGATTTCCTAACGGATTTCCCATTTGTCTTTGCAAATATCCCTCTTTGTCAAATAGAATGAGATATTCTTTTCTTTCCAGTATATTTACACTTATCAATTCTTCTGCAAGGTTTTTTATATCATCCTGCTGCTCTCTAAATAATTTTTCAAACTCTATAAATTGTTTTTCTCTCTTTATAATAAATAACGATAATTCTGCTTGTTTTCCCATTGCAGTTTCAACAGCCAAGAATTGTTTTTCCTTGGGAGATAACGATAATATCGCCTGCATTCCACATATATCTCCACTTGTCTGTTTAGGCTTTCTTTTTATTGCCAGACCAATGATACAACCAGCAATTAATATCATTACGATTATTAATCCCTCAATCCTCCACCAGCCCTTTCTTCTTTTCTTAATGCTGGGTACATGGTCCATATGTCACCGCTCCTCTCGACTATTTATGTCCGTCATATGCCATAAATTACCGCCATTCTTTCGCTAATACCGCCATGACCATCATTCTCGGTATTCCACATCCAAGTCATTCAGCAGGTTCTGGAGTAATCCGCAGATACCAGTTATCTTCAACCTTCCTGTATCCATATATTTCACATCCTTCATCCTCACAATATACAAAAGAATTTTCAACACCATAATTTCCGGTAATGAACGGAGTATACTTTGTATCAACAGAGAAATCAATTACCCATATACTATCTAATATATAAGCTTTAGCGATATTAGTGATCACACCTTTTTCAATAATAGAATTTAATGTTTCCTTTAAAGTATCATCCGCATTAAGGATTTTAACAGCTTCTTCATTTTTTTCTGATCTAAATGTTTCATTTCCATACAGAAATTCATTCCCCGTCGGATCACTCCATTGTATATTCCAATACCGCTTTTCATCGAATAAAATCATATAAAAATCTTCTTTGTCTAATATATCCTGACTCAAAAGTTCCTCTGCAGTTTTTTTAATGTCATCTTGATGCTCCCTAAATAAGTTTTCAAATTCTATATATTGCTCTTCTTTTTCTGCAACAGATACCACTTCGTTTGTCAGCAACATTTCTTCAGTAACATCAATTCTCTTTCTTTCTAAATAAGATGCCAATAATGCCGCATGTTTTCCCGATCTGCTTTCTGTGGTCTGTACCATTTTTCTTTTTATTGCCAAATCAGCGGTACAGCCGGTGATTAAAATAATTACTACTATTACCTCCATAGTTCTCCATACACGTTTACTATTTTTATTTGTATTGGGTACATGGCCCATATGTTACCACTCCTCTCGATTGCTTATGGCTGCCATATGCCATAAAATATTGTTTTTCATTAGCCACTACACTTCTCTATCCCTTCAATCACCAGATCATGCGCCGTACTATTCCCCACAGCATAATTTACATCCCCGTGATTTCCACATAAGCGTCTATTGTAATCGTATCCCCACTTATCGTCACCTGCACCGAATCATTTTGACCGGGATTGGTCATATAGCAGTCCTCCAACGTAGTCCCCCGGGGATCTGTGTATGTGGCAGGATTATTCTCACAATACAGATACGGATTCAGGCTGTCAGGTTTATGGAATCTCTGATACCTTTCCTTATCCATGTTCACAGTGTTTCGGCTCTTCATGTATGCATATGCATAGATCTATTTCACACACTTTTTTAATTCAAAAATATAAGTCTCCCCTTTTCCTCCCAATCATCACCGATATAATAGCGCAGATAGACCAAATGATCGTTTATTATTTCGATATCTTTTACTAAATATTTGCCAACAGCCGCTTCGGAAAATGAATCTGTAATTTCCTTATAAGTTTTGTCTTTATCATAGATATCCCTGATAATAATTTTAAATCTATTATCTTTATAAACACAATTTACTACTAATTGCTCACTACATTCTTTTACATCATCAAACCATTCAGAAATCCTACCTGTTTTTCCATTAATAAATTTTGACTGATGCCAGTCTCCCTTTCCCACTGTTATCATAACTGTGTCTTTTCCAACTTTTGAAATAACAGGTTCTACCCTATATTGCTCTTCATATATTTTTTCTCCATGCGGATTAAAAACTGAAACAATGTAACTATCATCTCCTTCTTCAACCGTATATGACATTTTATTAGGTACAGAATTTAACAGCATCCAAAATATGAGGCAACAGACAAGCGCCATTATAATATTTTTTTTAGATATTATTTTTTTTAACATAATATTATTCATGCTCCAATCTCAAAAATAAAGATCAGTTCTCCCTTTCTGCAAAATTTATTTATGTAATTTTGCAATATAATATCATAATTTTATATTCTATATTCAAATTCTTTACCCATTTTCTGTCAAACAATACTACTGATTTTCACAATCATTCTTATATATATAAAATCGAAAATCATATGTATCTATCCCTTCTATATAAATTTCTTCTAATTTGTCAAATTCCCACGGGGCATAGTACCCGGTGGTATTATGCTTTTAGGGCTAAAATACATTAAAGAACCTTGTGTAATGTCATTTAAATCATCCCCACTATAAATTTTCATTACTGTACTTATTACCTTTTCATATGTTTCATCCTCATATGTTCTATTTTCTAAGTATTTCATTGCCTTTATATACTCAGGATCCTGATCTGTATATGAAGAGAAGGCTTTATTTTGTTGGATAACTTCTGTCACAGTATCAGGATAACGTTTTGATGAAACTCTATTCATAATAACATTTGCAATTGCTCTCCATGCTAAATCCCCCTGCCCTATTGACTCACCGCATACAGTCGCTACAAATAATTTTTCCTCTTCTGATAAAAACAAATAATTTGTACTTTCAAGATACTGTTGAAAATTACTATCAACAAACTCTTCTGGTCTTACAGATGTACTTGGTTCAGGCACTGGCGGGAAATCTGTAATTGGTTCACCTAATCCTTCATATGATTTATATGCATCTTCAGCCGTACATCCCGTCAGCATCACAGCCCCAATAACAACAGGAATAATAAGCCACGGAAATTTCCCATCCAGGTCCACATAATCCAGCGGCCGGTTCCAGCAGTAACTGTACTGATTCAGAGTACACGGCATCGAGGTAAAGCCTTTTATTTTATCTTCACTGGTAAACCTCCCGGCCCCGGCATCATACCTTCCCGCCTTCGCATAATCCCCTATGCAGATCCATGTGTGAATAATTCTATCGCATTTTTCAACGCTAAAGCTTGTCTGACAACCATATAAATCATAGTTCCCACAACTATGAATCCGAGAATAATCGTCCCTACTGAACTCAATTCCTTGTCTTGTTTTGTTTTGACTCTTTTCCTTTTGATAAATGTCTCTATCAATGCCCCTACCGCCGCTAAAAGCATGCTGACTGCAAACCATAAAAAAAACAATATTCTCATATATCTATTTACCATTTTACTGAAAATGAGCAGGAACAAAAATAATATCATGCCGACATGGGCAGTCAGTCCAAGAATGATACTGACAACAGACATCCCATCCGTATTCTTTATAAAAAAAAGTATTTTGGCAAGCTTCCTGTCAACTTCTATTAATTCTGACTCTTTCCGCACAACAGTTTCATGCCATGACCATCTATAAAGTTCAAGAGTCCAACACAAAAATAATATATACATTCTCTGCCGCCTCCTAATCACTGCAAGGTTCACTTTCTTCCGGTGAAACCATGTTTTTAATCGCTGCAGCAGCATTTTCAACTATTGCAATTGCCGCACTCGTTGTTATGTACCTTCCGGATTCCATTCTAAAACTTCTCTTCGCCTGGCTTATCACAGTACTGGTTATGTAATCGAAGGTTTCTCTCCCTCCTTCTGAATGCATAACGCTCAAATAGGAATGCCCCATTATGCGTCCTGCCCGTTCTGCAACCTCTAAAGATGAACCGCTTCTCGCCCCGGCAAATCCACCGACTACTCCGGAAAAAAGCATTCCCGGTACTGTAACCTCCTCCCCTCTGACCTTTTGTGTGGCATAGTACGCGGCGTCATTGATTGCAGCGTTTCCCCAAAACAAAACAGCTGTATTTGCTGTAGCAAAACCCAGTGCCCCTGAAGCTGCACCCGCCACCCCGCTGATCAGCATTTGGTCTAAACTGAAATTTTCTATCCCGTTTACCTTGATCTGCATTCCGGCATCCACGGTCATCCCAATCATTCCGCCTGACAATGCGCCGGCGCAGATGGCTCCCAGCGCTCCGCCGCTGAATACTATTCCGGCTATCAGCAGTCCGGCTGCAGTCCATCCAAGTCCACATAATCCAGCGGCCAGTTCCAGCAGTAACCGTACTGATTCAGGGTAAACGGCATTGATATAAAGCCTTTTATTTTACCTTTCCTTATCCCTCCCGGCCCCGGCATCATACCTCCCCACCTGCGCATAATCCCCTATGCAGATCCATGTGCGAATAATTCTATCGCATTTTTCAGCACTAAAACTTGTCCGACAATCAGATAAATCATGGCTCCCGCAACTATCAATTCAAGAATAATTATCCATACAGAACTCCACTCCCTGTCTTGTTTTGTTTTGGCTCTTTTTCTTTTGATAAATGTTTCTATCAATGCCCCTGCCGCCATTAAAAGTATGCTTACTGCATACCATAAAAAAAATAATATTCTCATATATCTCTTTACTGTTTTACTGTAAATAACCAGAAACAAAAAAAATATCATGCCGGCATGGGCAGTCAGTCCAAGAATGATACTGACAACAGACATCCCATCCGTATTCTTTATAAAAAAAAGTATTTTGGCAAGCTTCC
>CANSUS010000091.1 GCA_947650155.1 uncultured Lachnospiraceae bacterium | reverse complement strand
TATTTGGAAGGTGCTTTGAGTCATAATGGAGATGTAGATAACTATTCTTTTTCGTATCAACAGAAAGGATTTTATTCTAGAATGGGGATTTCATCTCAAATAACGATAAGATTAGAAGATATACCTGAAGGATGTAATTATAATTTAATTGTGTACGATATGTATGGAAATCAGATAGGCACTGCACAAGCCGATGGTATTGGTTCAAAAGAAGTGGTTTTGCCTGATTGGGATAGTGTTACGGATCGGTATATTATTCGAGTCGAAAATGAAAACGGAACAGATGTGAGAAGTAACGAATCATATAAAATAAAAATAAGTGAAAATAAAAGCATTACAAATAGCAACAGTGTACAACATGCGGAAGGTATGTTTGGTGCAAATAATCAACAGGAGAAAGATAATGTTAAAGGGCAATTTGAAAAACGTTATTTAGAAGAATTAGAAAAATTACATAAGGATCAATACGATGCATTGCCAGAGAATGAAAAGTATACTGGAACTGAAGCGGTAGACGAATTATTAAAAAGAATGGCTTCTGGCGAAGAACTTTCCAATGAAGAAATAAAGTATATAAAAATTTTTGCAAATTTAGTAGATTACGAAAAGGCAGAAGCTTCTGGAAAAATTTACAATGTTTTATATCCTATGATTATAAAGGAAATAGAAAAAAAAGAAATAGATGTAAATGGAAAAGAATGGGGAATAGAGTTAGATGTTTCGGGAAAAATTGTAATTACAGGAGAGATTTCGGAAGAAACTAAAAAAATGATTTCTGATACAATGGATGACGAAATTTCTGATATGCTATGGAATTATTATATGCAGGCTTCAGATATGTCAGCAAGTGAATATAACTATATAAATAATTACAGAGATTTGAACCGATTTCTTGAAAAGTCAACAAATGGAAAATATACATGGAATGATATTAAAATTGATGAAGATGGTAAAATCAGTGGATTACCAGCAAAAATGTGCGAATTATTAAATTCGCAGGAAAGTAATGCAAGATATGAAGATCTGCGAGATAAAATTTATCGTCTTAAGGATTATGAAAAAAAGAATGGAATGGGAGGAATATCAAATTTTAGAGTTGAATACAACATCTCTAATTCAGGTATAAGTATTGTTAATGGGGAAAAATCTGTGGTCTTAAATTATTATTTGCCTTACTATGAAAATATGCTACCAGTAATTTAACAAACTCTTAATTCTGAATTAAATAAATATACACGACTTTACAACTTTATAAATGATACCCTTGTTGCTGAATCAACTGTTTTAGGGCATTAATTATTGTATTTGATTTTATGCGGGTTTCGATATTTTCCACGAAAATGGCATAAAATACCTGTTCCTGGAGCTGTCCGCTAAGAGCAAACCGAAACTCCTGTACGCTTTCTGCGCGGTATTTTGAAAATGCCTCATCCTGATACGGCAGTATTTTCATGGCACAATAGGCGACGTTAATCAGATTGACCAGCATTTCAATCCCTTTACGGCTCCGCACCATGTAACTGCATAATGACCAGAATGTTTTCTGTTCATAGTAACTGACTTCAATATTCCATCTATATACATATAGAAGCAGTGGGATGAACTGCATGCGGTCGCTTCCCGTCCGGTTTAACGGGGATTTTTCCTGCCACGCGCAAAAAATCTGGAGCTGTTCCGGTAAAATTGTGCTAAAAAACAGGCGCCGGCTGCCAGAATCTTTTTTCGGCGCTGTCACGTATGCCATAACCTCCCTTTTGCCAAATATATTTGTAAGCACCCTGCGTGCAACCATAAAATAGTCACCGATTTTTTCATCAGACAGGGTAAAATCATCCTGAATGGACAGCTTTCTTCCGTGTGCCGCAGGCCTCCCCTTTTTCCCGGATAGTTCGGGAGCCAGGTCATAAATGACGGAGTCAGCCCTGACATTGCCAATAAGGTCAAGGTTTTTGTATTCATCCACAAGACATACAAGGTCTTTCTTGACATACCAGCTGTCACACAGGATGATAACATTTTTCTTCCTGGCAAGTTCCGGCATTGCCTGGCGTACCATTGATGCAGCAAGCTTCAGTTTGGATTCGCTGCCCAGCCACATACGGTAACCCAGCGGGAGGGAAACATAACGGATCCGGTTCTGGTTCCACACAGGCACGCAGAGCATGATGCTTACAAAACAATGCCCGTTGAGATAATTTGAGCCATTGTGTGCCGCATGGTCAAAAAGTTTTGATACATCCTCAAATTTCTTTCCTGATTTGGGAACCATGGTGTCATCAATACACAGAAAGACCGGCTGGGAACCGAGATCCAGGGGTATGAGGTTCAGGGCAGTGCGGGCGGTGATGTTCATAAACCTGCTATAATCTATATTTGCGTAGGAACAGGCATAATAAAAAGCATTCAGCGATTTATCCGTAATTTTTGACAGAAAATGTCTGTAAAGGAAACGGATGGAACCAGCTGATTCCAAAGCGATCACGGCAAGCAGGAAAAGGAACAGGTTTCTGGCGGTCGGGGCATAAACAGCAACAAAATAAACAGAAAAATATTTATAAAGTCTACCAATTATGTTGTTTTCATCGTATAATAAGTTTAACGTACAAGGTCACTCTCTTTCGTAAGGATTTATTTGCAAACTTATAATACTACGAAATGTGCCTTGTGCGTTACTTTTTTTCAAAAGTTGTAAAGTGGTGTTACCATATTAATCTGCCCTTCTTATGTTTTTAAAAAAAAATATATATGAAATAACATTGAGCATCAATGCTCCAATCCATGCCATACCTTCTGCATATATGGTTGCTGCAAATCCAAATACAGGTAATCCAAAATAAACAGCAGGTATACGAATAATCATTTCAACTATTCCAGAACACATAGGTATAGCAGGTTTACCTAATCCTTGAACGCAACTGCGAAAAACAAACAATAAATTCAAAAGAACAATAAATACTGCTAATAATTTTAGAAAGATTGAAGCATAATCAACAGCTTCCTGTCCACTAAGCATTAATTTTGCCAGCAAATCGGAAAAGAAAAATAGTACTATTCCAAGCAATAGTGCTGAAAGAAGCGCCATTATGCCTGCAGTTCTTGTACCACTACGAATTCTTTCAAACTTCTTACCACCAAAATTCTGACCCGAAAATGAAGATATTGCAAAACCAATCGTTATTCCCGGCAACATAAAAAAATTTAGATATTTATTACAGACAGAATATGCTGATGTATAAACAACGCCATAACCATTTATACAACTTTGAACAAATATGCATCCGACAGAAGTAATTGAATTCATAAATGCCATTGGCAAGCCGTTTTTCAACAATTCCATTACTAATCTAAAGTTGAAAATGAAATCACGTTTGTTAATTTTTAGTTCATTCATTCTATGTAATCTAAAATAACAAATAACAACAGAAATTAATTGTGAAACGATTGTTGCATATGCTGGTCCGGAAACACCAAATTTGAATAAAAAAATCAATAATAAATCCAATATTATGTTTAATGCAGATGAAACACCTATTGCTAATAAGGGAGTTCTGCTGTCACCCATCCCTCTTAAAATTGATGATAGTAAATTGTATGCTACCGTAATGAGCAAACCGCTGAATATAATGTAGCCATAAGTTAAACAATCGTTTAAAAGTTCATCATCCGTTTGTATGATCTGTAAAATTGGTTTTAAAAGTAATAAACCTACCGCTGAAAAAAGAACCCCAAATACAGCAGATATTTTTATAGATGAAGCAATTATTTCTTTCAGCCTACTTAAATCTTGTTCTCCACAGGCTTGAGATATATTAACAGAAAAGCCATTTGTTATGCCCATAATAAACCCTGTTAAGAAAAAAGAAAATGTTGTGAAATTACCGACGGCGGCAAGGGAATTGTCCCCCAATCCCTTCCCGATAATAACCATGTCTGCCAATGAATATACCTGTTGTAATATATTGGAAAATAACATCGGAAAGAAAAAAATTAAGAATGACTTTGTTACTGAACCTTTGGTAAAATCTATTTTATTCATGATTACACCGTCCTCAAACTAATCTTATTTAGTTTTATCATTAATGATATAGAACTTATATCAAAAAGCTTGCTTTTTTGTCAAAATTATGGTGTAATCAAAAATAACTTAAGATTATGCAACCTTATGAATTTAGAATTTGTTATTATATAAAGGAATATTTTATGAAAATAAGAATAGAACTTAATAGACAATTATATTTGCAAAAGGTACATGGATATAAAAAAGAATCATACTATTTAAGAGATTCTGTATTTGAAGCAATAACAAGTGGAGATATAGAAAAATTGAAAATTCTTATTTCCTCGGGAATGATAAAGCTTTCTACTGAAATGAGAGTTTTATCAGAAAATCAATTAAATAATATGAAGTATCATTTTGTGATTATTGCAACACTCCTTGCAGAATCAAGTCTGGGCAGCGGATTAGGCCATGATGAAGCTTATATGATAGCAGATATTTACAGTCAAAAATCGGACAAAGCTGCAACATGTGAGGATCTGCAGGTTTTGCTTGAGGATATGTGTTTGGATTTTGCTAAACGAATATGCGAAATAAAAAAGGACGACATAATATCAATTCATATCAGAAAATGTATAGATCATATTTATGAAGATCTAAATGCAGATTTATCTACGAAAGGATTAGCTGATTTTACAAAGCTAAATGTATCCTATCTATCGAAATTATTTAAGCAGGAAACCGGGCAAACTATTAAATCCTATGTTACTGCCGCTAAAATGGATACAGCGCAAAATCTGTTAAAATATAGTAATTTAAGTTATTTTGAAATTTCTGCATCACTTGGATATTCTTCACAAAGTGCTTTTACATATGCTTTTAGAAAATTTACAGGTATAACTCCAAAAAAATACCGCGAAAAAAATTATGAAGTAAATAATTACATTGAAAACAATAACCTTTTCTGATTATGACAAGAAATATAAAAGCAACGGATAGTTCCGGCTGCTTTTTCTATTTCTCCAATCTCATGTTTCATATTCAGTTTTCTTTGTAAATTCTATAATGCCCTGTCAATCATGCTGTTACTGAATAGCACGGTAGACGCATATCTCTGTTTTCAACAAAAACCCCTTGATTTTTTTGTTGAAATAGTACAAAAACAAGCAGCTTGATTAAACTCTAAATATGTTTAAATTTTGAAATTAAGCAAAAATAATCTCAACTTTTTACTATAAACCTATCTGTTTACAATGTGTTCATAAAGCTTGCGTTTACCGTGGAAAAAGCAAACTTCAATTAGTCTTTTGGACAAGTTTTCAAAAATGTGCTATAATAATAGGAAATTTCCATTATATTATATACCAAAGAAGAGGCAGCTCATGATTCAGATATGTCGAAAAGATAAGAAAAAGGTTTACGAAGCGATCCGCAAAGGAATAATAGATTCGGCAGAAATGTCATTCCCCAATCTGATAGATGACATCATCCTTACATTGAAAAAACGGGGACTTACAGATCTTCTTGTACAGGCTCTGCCGGACAAACGCAGAGATAACAGCCACATTCCTTTTGATATCCTTCTGTGCCCATATCCCCGGGCAGTTTTCCTACTATTTCTTTGCCATTTACCCCAAAAAGGAGTATACTGTAATGGAATAAATGAAAAGTCGGAGGTTTTATTATGCCTGCTTACCCACAACAGCTCATTACTTCCCTGTGCGAACATTTGGAGGAACGCCTGGTAAGTTTTTTTTCCATAGAGCGCCCGAAATATTTCGGGGAGTACCCGGATTTAAACGGATTCGTAGCCGATACCTTATGGAACTACATCAAAAATGAAACCCAGAAAACGGAAATCTACTCCGTTTACAATACACAGGTCAAGACACGGCGCCAAAAGAGGAACCGCTGGTTTCATAATTACGAAACCTCCTGCGACAAGTATCCCCTAAGCGACAAGAAAAATCCCTATTTTACCATCTGGAACGACCACAACCAGCTCATGGGGATTTTTTTCCTGAAGCTGTACGACACGTCGGATCTGGATACCGCCATTGAAAACTGCAGGAAGAAAATGGACGAATGGATAAATAATGACAAGTCCCTCCTGATTGATTACCCCCTCCTTCCCGGAAGGACGAAAAACCAGGTAAAGACCAGCTTTAAGATTGACCTGATTATCAACCTGATCGAAATCCTTTTGGAATCCTACGATGGGAATATAGAAAACTACTTTTCAAAAAAACCCGTCCTTCTTTTGGACAAGCCGCTTTTTGCCCCGGCAAAGTTTTCCGTACCCTTTAAGGAATCCCTTGACTCCTACGTGGCAGACCTCGTAAACTTTGACAAGGACGACACCACGTTTCAGATGCTCGTCAACTATGATCCGAATGAGTCGCCTGTGGAAAAACTCCGGGTATTCGATCCGCGGGACAACCAGATCCTGATGACGCTTATCAACCACATCAACCTTGATTTTTACGAAAGCAAACAGATTATCCTTGAAGTCGGCTCCATTGCAAAGGTGATCAACAGCCACCCGAACAAACGGCTCTATGACGATGTAAAAAAGCGCCTGCACACCATGGCTCGCACCAGCTTCCAGATGTACAAAAAAGACAACCCGAACGAGCCAATTTATACCTTTTCCTTCTTTGACAACGTAAGGACCATTTCCAAGGACGGAAAAGAATATATGTCTGTTACATTCGGCAATACCTTATACGAAGCGATAACCAAAAAGAAAATGATTTCTGTAACCTCCAGCAACTATAATTCACTGGAACTGGAAATGAGCAGGCTGCTTTACCACAATCTGCAGAGGGAGCGCATTACACTCTCCTCCTCATCCGTCCCGGATGGAAACGGGTACCTTCACAAAACCTACGACTATTCCTATTTCCAGCGCATCGTTCTGTTTAAGAAAAAAAAGAAAGCAGACAACATCCAGTTAATCACGGAAACCTTTCAGGAATTCGTCGAAAAGAAAATAGCCCTTGCCAGCTTCCACTACGACAAGGGACAGGGACTGTTCCACCTGTACTATTTTCCCTTAAGCGATGATGAACGGGCTGACCTGATAAGCACCGTCGATGATAAGCGGTCCGGGCGGCTTATGGACCTGACGGAAAATGACCCTTATCTGAAAGCCACAGCCGTCCAGACCACGATAGACTTTTCGGAGGAATAAGCCGTGTGCTGCCTTGACAATATGCTTTAAAATCCAATAGAATGCCATACGGATACCATGCGCCGTATGGCATTTTTATCTGTTTCCTTTCCTGCCGCTTCATAGACCGCAGAAATACTCCCATATTTTTCGCCTTTTTTACCTTTTTCTCTCTGTCCATACCGTTTTTGTCAAAAATGACACCATTTTCCCCACCTTTTTGTCCTTTGCACACTGTTTTTACGGATTTGCCATTTCAAAACAGCGCTCCACTTCTATCGATTTCTGCTCCAAGCTCCAAAAATGAAACCATATTCTTCGCCTTTTTCCGTCTTTTCCTGAATATTTACCGAATCCGTCGATAATTTGCAAAAATGAAACCATATTTCTCGCCTTTTTTATAGTTTCATTTTTACATCAACACTTTTAAATTTATTTTTAGGCCTTCGAACCTGTCACTTTACATTTTTTGAAACCATATTCTTCGCCTTTTTTGCAATTATGCGGTTTTATGGAGAAAATTTCAAATTATGAAACCATATTTCTCGCCTTTTTTACTGTTTCATTTACATCCGTATCGTTTTTGCAAAAATGAAACCATATTCTTCGCCTTTTTCTACTTTTTCCATTGTTTTTACAATAAGCTGTCTCAAAACATGCCTCAAAACCCGCAGCCCTTTATTGTAAAACCTTAAAATGAAACCATATTCCTCGCCCTTTCCTACTTTTGCTCCCATATTTCTCGCCTAAAATGAGCATTTTTTTAAATGAAGCCATATTTCTCGCCTTTTTTAAGGATTCATTTTTCAACCTGAAAATTTTTTCAACCTTTTTTTCATGCCGTCCTACCCTTAATACTGATTTTTGAAACCATATCCTTCGCCCTTTTTTGTATTTTTACGTTCTGTTGTACAAAATATTACTTTTTGAAACCATATTCCTCGCCCTTTTATTGGCAAAAAAAATTTTTTAAACATAAAGTCCTTTAAAAAGCATTGGAACCATGCGGTTTTACATAAAATGCTCCCATATTTCTCGCCCTTTTTAAAAAGCATCAGAAAGCTGAAAAATATGCGGTTTTACATAAAATGCTCCCATATTCCTCGCCCTTTCCTACGCATTTACAAGAGAAAAATTTATGCTTATAATTACTATCAGGATACTATATCATGTACTATTTTTCCATAATGGCTACAAGATATATCCATATATCCGAGAATACGGAAAGGAGGTTTTCGTCATGGAACTGAGCAGTTTTGCCCGTATCGGAAAGGGCGCCCTTACAAAAGCCATCGGTCTGCAGAAGAATTACGTTGAAGTCTATTCCAAAGGACCTGATGTTTTAAATGAATGCAAATCGAACTGCCACGGCTGTATCATCCATCAGAAAAAGGAAGAACTCCGTGCTCTCGGGCTGGAGGAAGAAGCGGACAAGATCCACTGCTTCTGCCATACCTGCCCGTCCTCCGAGTGGGAATCCTCCTATATCGAAGAAAAACGCTATATAAACGAAAAAAACCGCTATGGCTACCAGCCCACGCTGAAAAGCAATGCGATCAAGCTTCTATTATTATACCACTTCCTCCAGCCGGACGGACACGGGTTTATCAAGGACGTCTGCATCAGGGAACTGGCAGACATTATCGGCTGTACAGCCGCCACCATAGACGCATGCAACGAAGTGCTTCAGGATTACGGTTACTGTTATTTCTCCAATTCCGGCATCCATGACCGCTGCATAAACATTTTCCTGCCCGAATATAAGGATTACCATAAAACTGCGGCCGAAGGCGGACGCGGCTATATCAGCATGTCAAAGGACATGCTGCTTGATCTGTGCGGCATCGAGAGCCTGAACACGCTGCGGTTAAATCTGAAAGGCATTTTAGAGGTTGACAATGCCTCTTATTCTGATGCAAACAGTGACACCCTGTCTCCTGTCACCGCACAATACCAGCGTCTGCGCGGCTTTTTGCCGTCCTACTGCAAGCGCGGCGTCATACAAAAGGCTCTGGAGGAAAACGACGCCATATTTGATCTTGCGTTCGATGACCAGAACGTCACTTTTACAATCCATGAAAAATATGCCCAGAAAAACATGCGTGAAAAAATGCTTGAAGATACGAAAGACAGCCTGATAAACTATGTTGACCATATCAACACGGTTTTAGAGGAAGCCGCCGGCACGCAGCATCCGGAGGAACGGGAACGGCTTGATGCCATCCTTTCCACACTGAACATCCACCCGTCCGCAAAATACCCGTATTTAAGCCTTTCACTTTCCGACTACGGGGATCTTGCATCCCTTGCACTCCAGTACGGCCTTCACACGGTACATATGGCGGTCAGCCAGATTTACAATAAATACATCCTGCAGAACCATCCGGTTGACAAAATCGGTGCGCTTGCAAGAACCATCATCCGCAACAGATCCATCTATTCTGCCGCATCCTGACCAGGGGTTTTTTTGTCGTGCCTTTTTTTCTTAATTTTTCTGAAAATTTGCAATCTTTCGTCTAACTTCCCCTTATTTTCGCCACCAAACTCGTTTTTGGACACAATTTCCATCCTATTTCTTTTTTCACAATAAAAAAGTTTTCATCCTTTTTATAAAGTTTTCTTCAACACAAAATATCATTTCATCCGCTTTAATGGAAGTTTCATCCATTTTTTTTAATTTCCGTCCACTCCTCTGACAGCTTCATCCACTTTTTTTGCGCCCCGCCCGGCAGAATTTCCCCAAATGCCCTGTTTCAGCGGATTTCCAAGATTAGGATTTATCAATTACTGAATAATTTCTGATATAATCTCTGATATAATTATGACAGAATAGATGAATGTATGATACAGTCCCTTCCTTTCCCATCATTCATATTAAGAAAAGACCATAATAAGATAGTATATAGATTATACATCCGGCAACATGAAATAACAATAAAAAAACTTCCCAAAAGATTTCGTATCTTTTGGGAAGTATAACCATGCTTATTTTATCTTTATATTTTCCTCACCGCAGATTGCAGCCAGTTCATATAAGAATGCTTTGCCAAAGCTGACGCTTTTGCTGCCCTGTTTGATCTGCTTCGTGTTTTTCAGGAAAAAACGCAGACTGCCGTTTCCGGGATATTTCCGCATACAGGATACGACAGCAACTTCCTTTTTCTGGTAATCGGCAAAATCAGCAAACTGAAGCCATATTACGGCAGTCTGCTCCCTGTCGAAAAAATAAGTGACCGAATCCACCTGCAGGCTTGCATTCTTTGCCTCTTCCTTTTTGACTTTCCCTTTGCAGAACACCATAGCCCCCTCCCTTAAAAAGGACTTGTATTTTTCATACTGCTCCGGGAATACCACCACTTCCAAACTTCCAATTAAATCCTCCAGCACAAGGCACGCCATCTAAGCTCATACCGGCTTAAAGGTACGGATTCCGGAATGCGGCGCATATCAGGACTGGGTGTATATTTCTTTGCAATACCGACTGCATGGAGAAGTGCGCCTGCCGTAAGCAGATCTGCCTGATATGGGATGCTGCGGGAAGGGTTCATATCATAGTGGCTCAGCGAATGCAGCATATAATTTGCAAGGCACGTGACGCTTGCCGTATAGACCAGAAAACCGCCGCTGAAATTATGGTGTTTCTTTAAGGATGCGAGGAGCTGGTCCAGTCCGGTAATATCCTTGAAGATGGAGGATACCAGATACCGGTAGCCTTCGTTTTTAATGGAATTGATGTACTTCCATAGAATTTCCGTGTAGCGTGACCGCTCGGCATCCGTCAGCCCGTTAATATAACCAGCCATCAGGCACTCTTCTGCCGCCTCCATCCGGCGTATGACAAGCCGGAAAGCACCCTGCGCGTCTTTGGCGACAAACGCCTTGACAGCTACGACCGTTCCCTTTAAATCCTCATGGCAATCCTCCATCAGTTCCTCCCAGATGGTTCCCCACAGAGTCCCGAAGGAATCCTGCAGCAGTATGTCGTAATACTGTTTCTTATTCTCCCGTGTTTTTTTGTGATTTCATTCCGGATAAGCATACGCAAGATCGGGCTTTATCAGGGAACTTTCTACTTTGAGCAGGCTTGAAAAATAAATCTCGCCGCATCTTGCAAAAATTTCCGCCCGGCGGAAAAAGTATTGGAGATTATATTTGCTTTTTCCGTTCAGCGTACCTTTAATACTCTCATCTAGTCGCTCCATATGTCGCAGGAACGCCTCTTTATACAGGACGGTAATCCGGTTGAATGCGACTTCCAGTGACAGATCTCCAAGCTGGTCGTCAATCATATGGAAATACTCATGGACAAATGAGGAAGGGCACCTGATGTCAACGCAAAGCGTATGCAGCGACGGATAATACAGGCCGCTTGCCTTATGCTTGCCCAGTCTGTTGGATAGTTGGAATAGGTGACTTAGAAAATATCCATTATTCAAGGGTT
>CANSUS010000090.1 GCA_947650155.1 uncultured Lachnospiraceae bacterium | reverse complement strand
ATGTCAGTAAAATCAATGGATTTCAGCACTTTCTGGTAACCTAAAGCGGACACTAGGTATACTATGAAGTTATAAGAATACTTTGCCCGGCATTTTTGCCGGGCAGTAAGTGAATATTATCTTAACACATAGATAGAATAAATTCAAGAAATAATATTGCTTCTATTTCCTCACCCAGAACATATACGCCGTATGCGCTGGCATCTTTAAATGCATATCCATTCCTTTCATTTCATACTTAAGCGTCCTTCCAAAAACGTCTTCTTTAACATTCACCTGAAATTCTCCCAAAACGGAAAGAGGCAGTACTGCTTCACATACATTGTCCTCTGTTGACCAGACTACTACCACCGATTCGTCTTTCCAGAATCTAACATAAGAAAAAATCTGACCCTCCGCATATATAATACGAAAACTTCCTTTCCTCAGTGCAATACTTTCCTGTTTTTTCTTTGCCAGTGTCTGATAGAGAATATATGGTTTTGTCTGCGTCATTCCTTCCCGCCAGGGCATAGGATAACGAAATTCAAGAGCATCATTCCTTCCGCCCCCGATTCCTGTCTCATCTCCATAATATATATTGGATGCCCCCGGCATGGAAAACAGCATAATAACTGCTCCCTCATAATCTCCCTGCTTGATTTCCGGGTTATTATGCAGCCTGGCGACATCATGGCTGTCAAAAAGATTAAACTGTACTGCCTGTATTACGTGAGGCAGCTTTGCCAAATGCTCCATAATACGGCTTTTCAAATCCCGCGCAGTCATCCGGTAGGGTATGGATTTTAAAATCTCGTCTCTTGCAAGAAAAAGATCCGGTTCCCCGCAAAACTGACGGACAGGTCTTCCAAAACCATAATAATTCATGGGCGAATCCCATTCCGTTCCCTGAAGATATTCACTGCAGTCCCCCCAGTCTTCCGCAAGGATATACGCATGAGGATTTTCTGCCTTAATACTGTCATGTATCCCTGTCCATACTTTATGCTGTAATTGCAGCTCATCATTTCGCGCCATCACATCTGCAACGTCAAATCTCCAACCGTCTATTTCATAAGGTGAACGCAGCCAATATTTAACCAGGCTCTTTTCGCCTTCATAAACAATTTCACATAATTTCTTTGAAGTATAATTTAATACCGGCAGCGTTTCTACATCGAACCACGCTTTGTAACTGTTATCTTCATTAAAAAAATAATACTCCCGTTCTTCAGACTGGGGATTTCCCCATGCACCCGTTTCCTTTTCAAAAAAGTTCCCTTCTTTATTAAACCACTTATGTGCAGTTCCCGTATGGTTAACTGATACATCCAAAATCAGGTACATCCCCTGTCTATGTACCTCCGCCGACAGTTCCGCCAGAGCCTCATTACCGCCAAGATGGGGATCAACCGTAAAATAATCCAGACAGTCATATCTATGATTGGTAGCCGCATGAAAGATCGGATTTAAATAAAGCGCCGTAACTCCCAGTTCTTTCAAGTAGGGCAGCTTCTGCTTTATTCCTTGCAGATCCCCTCCAAAAAAGTCCAGACAATGCCCTTCTTCATAGGAAAAAGGAATCCCGTCCCAGTCCTCCCGCCTGATCGTTGGAAAACCGTCAAAAAAATATTCTCCGTTCTTTACATCATTTTCCGCCGTCCCATTACAGAAACGATCCGGAAAAATCTGATAAAATATTGCTCCTTCCACCCATTTTGGCATTGGATATTCCGCCAGCAGTTTAAAGTCATAAGTATGATCAGGAACATACGTGGTGATCTGCGCCTGCGTATAATAATATATAGTATCCGCCGTTACAAGATAAAATTGATAACGGAATACCTTTTCATTTACTCTTACCCTTACATGATAATAACAAAGACCTTTCTCACAAAAACTTTTTTCCATAAGCAGAAGACGCTCTGCTCCATTCGGTACAGTCCTCAGATATACATACTGCACCGGCGTATTTTCTTCCATCCTGATTTTTATCGTGATCTCTTCACCAAGCGAAGGAACCGGACTGCTGACAAATTGTTCCGTTCCGTCACTGTATACACTTTGAAGCCATTTTTCCATCTCTTGATACAATCTTAAAATATCCTTTCCGTTTATTTTTCCAGTCTCTTTACAGACTGCCTTTCAATCATTTCCACGTCCACGCTTTCGTCAATCTGCCGTTCCTCTTTTGATTTGATCATTTCAAACAAATGATTCGCCGCTACTTCGGCTTTCAATGTGATATTCTGCGACACAGTCGTAAGTTTTGGTGTAGAATACCTTCCCTCCGTCAGATTATCAAATCCAACTATAGATACGTCTTCCGGCACTCTTTTCCCTGAAAGATGCAGTCCCTCCATAATTCCAAGCGCAATAATATCCGCCGTTGCAAAAACTGCTGTAGGAACCTGATCCAAAAATGCAATTTTTTTACCATTTTCCACCCCGCAGTCGTAAGTAGTAAATTCTATATACTGCCACCTGATCTTATCTTCCAATCCATGCTCTTTCATTGCTGCCGCGTATCCCTGATATCTCATTGGAACCACACTGTCCCCATGAATTTCGGGACCTGCCAGTAAAATATCCTCATGCCCCATAGCAATCAGATATTTTGCCGCCAGATACCCTCCCTTGTAATCATTTGCTTTTACAGTGGATGCCGCCACGCCATCCAGATAAGTATCCAAAAAAATCATTGGTATACTCATCTGCTTTCTAACTTCTGCCGCATCCGTTTTGTAGGAGCCAAGAAAAATCACCCCATCTACATTCCATGTGTTTAACAGTGGAATGACTTCCCTGCAGTTTCCTACGCATCTTACCATCATATAATAATCCCTTGCACGGATTACTCTCTCCAGTACTCCCAATACTTCCGCGTTATAAGGACTCTGTAAAAAATTATCCTCTGCTCCTATATTAGGGATTACAACACCTACAATTCGAGATTCTTTTTTGGCGAGACTTCTTGCCGTAGCGTTTGGAGTATAATCATATTTTTTGATTAACTCCTGAATTTTTCTGATATTTTCCTTGGATACTTTATGATATTTTCCATTGATTACATTAGAAACCGTTACAATGCTCACACCTGCTTCTCTGGCAATATCCTTTTGTGTAATCATCTGTCCCTCCCAAGTTACATTTTCTGTCTGATTCTGTCCTTAAATTATACAACAGGCATTAACCAAAAAAAAGCCAAACCGCTGAAAACTTCCCGTACACATTCAAACAGTTCTCCCGAATCGCAGCGCTTTCAGGCTTTATTTGCACCCGCCATGATTCCCTGGATCAGATACTTTTGCAGACAGACATATAGAATGGTTATCGGAACCGCCACCAGTACGGCGCCTGCTGCAAACATCGTAAAATTGTTATTTGTATCGCTGGAAATCATATCGTATAATCCAATCGCCAGTGTTTTCTTTGTATCGCTGCTAAGAATCATCCTCGGGAAAATAAAATCCATCCAGGGCGCCATAAATTGTGACAAAGCCACGAAAGTAATAATCGGTTTCGTAAGCGGAAGAATAATTGTCACAAAAATCCTTACGCTTCCTGCACCATCCAGCTTTGCCGCCTCATCAAGACTTCTGGGAATATTCCCCATATACCCCTTTACCAGCCATATATTATAGGGAATCTGTCCGGCAGCGTAGGTAAGTATCAATCCAAAATGGGTATTCAGCAGATTCATCTGCGCTAAAATATTATAAACCGCCATCATTCCCATAAACCCCGGAAACATCTGCAATACCATAATGGATAAAAGTCCAAGCTTTTTTCCCTTAAATGAAAATCTGGAAAAAACATAAGAGGAAAGCATGGTTAATATTACTGAAATAATCATATTGATAACTGCAATCTTTAATGTATTGAAATACCAGAAAGCAAATTTTGTTTCACCAAATAGTTCTTTGTAATGCACAATGGTGGGATTTTCAGGAATTGCACTGGCAGACATCAGACTGCTGGAAGAATTAAAAGAAGATCCAACAATCCATACAATTGGTACAATGACTAATAGTGCGACAAAAACCAATATTATATATGTAAAAACCGTTTTTATAATCTCCGAAATTTTATGGAAGCCGGATATGGAAATATCGTTAGTTTTCTTTGTCATCCCATCATATCCTCCTCTTTAAAGGATTTGGTTCTTAAGAAATTTGCCGTAGAAATGCTTGCAATAACCATAAATACCAAAATTGACATAACAGAAGCCATATTGTACTGTCCATTATCCTTTGTCAGCTTATAAATCCATGTGATTAAAATATCCGTCGATCCTGCATATTTATATGTCGGATTAATCGGATTACCGTCTGTAAGAAAATATATTGTATTAAAATTATTGAAATTATTGGCAAAGGACATAATCAGCAGAGGCGCCGTCGTATAGAGTACTAACGGCAGCGTAATATGTCTGAACTCCTGTTTTGGATTCGCGCCGTCTATCCTGGCAGCTTCAACCACTTCCTGAGAAATGCTTGTCATGACGCCTGACATAAGCGCCATAAAATAGGGAAATCCAAGCCAAAAATTTACGACCAGAATCACAATTTTGGCCAGGGTCGGATCAGAAAGCCATTGTATATTCTGAGAAATCATTCCATGACTTCTTAAGAATACATTGATCGCCCCGAACTGCCCGTTAAACATATTACGAAAAATCAAAAGAGAAATCATACCTGGAATCGCCCACGGCAAAATATAGATCGTCCGCCAGAATTTTTTGAATTTTACACATTTGGAATTAATCAATATCGCCATCATAAGCCCTCCAAAAAAACAAGTAAGCGTAGAAAGCACTGCCCAGATAATTGTCCAGACTGCCACACCCCAAAATGTATCGTTCCACATTGGAAGCTTAAACATATCCTGAAAATTTGTAAATCCTACCCAATCCACCAAATGCTTCGGCGGTACATAATTTGGTACTGAATAATTTGTAAATGCAATTAAAAACCCGAATATAATAGGCACTACTACAAATAAAAGCACAAGACATATTGTCGGCGCCAGAACCGCATACGGAAAGCCTTTATGAGAAACTCTTTTCAGCCATTCCCGCCCTTCCGGAAGAAAATGAGCCTGATTAAACTGCCTGGCCAGTTTTACGGCATCCATAATCTGACCAAAATAGACAGTCAAAAAGACAAGCATGATAAACAGCCACGTTAATCCCATAATCATAAGAAGAATGGAATTATCTCCCTGCTCTATTACTTTTCTTCCCTTTGTCACTCTTTCCACTTCTCCAAGCGTGATCAGTCCTTTTACCCCTTGGAAAAGATGGGGAGAAATAATCACAAAGCAAATCTGGCATACAAACAAAATAACCGCTTTGAGCCTCTGACCGTTATAAAACTGTCCCGCTCCCCATATCACTGCCGATAATCCACCTGCCGCAGCAGGATTTTTCCTTTTGACATCAGCCATTCTCTTTTCCTCCATCTGTTTACTGCACTATTGTACTGTAAAACTCCTCCTGAGCCGCTGCCAGCGCCTCCTCCGGGCTTTGAATTTTATCCCATACAGCCGTAAACGCTTTCTGATACGGCGACCATACATTAGACATTTCTGGGATATACGGCATAGGAAGGCTGTATACTGTTTGCTCCAATACCCCCTGCAGATGCTCGTCCGCCTGTACAAATTCAAAACTCTGTCCAATAATGCTTGCAGGAATCTCATTTTTAGTCTCATAAAGCAGTGTCATTGCTTCTTCATCTGTTAAAAATTTTGCAAGCATCATAGCAGCATCCGGGTATTCTGTGTAAGAACTAATACATACAGTATCCACCGTGGAAAGCGTAACCGGATGCTCCCCATTTGGCAAAAGAGGAAGGCATGTTACGCCAAAGTCTACTCCCGCGCTTTTAAAATCTGCAATTGACCACGGTCCTGTCAAAACATATGGCGCTTCCCCTGCTGAAAACATGGAGTTCATTACATCCCATGTGGCGTCGGCTGAATTTACCGGATATATATCACTGAGTGTATTAAAAAATTCCATTCCTGCAAGAGCCTCTTTGCTGTCCCAGCCAAGCTGATCTTTATCATCATGCGACTCTCCAAACATCTCGTAACCATATCCGCCCAAAAAACCGTGTGCATAATAAGGTTCCACAGCCTGCCATAGAATGGCGAATTTATTTTGGGCAGGATCATTATATCCTTCTGCAAAAGTTTTCATTTCTTCCCAGGTCTTTACCGGTTCATCCACCAGCGCTTTATTATAAAACAGCGCAATTGTTTTCATGGAAAGTGGAAATGCGTAAACTGCGCCTTCATAAGTAACTGCCTCTACTGCATTTTCGGTAAAATTCTCTTTTATGTAATCCGAATAATAATCCATTTCCAAAATGAGCCCCGAATTTGCGCTGATTGCCACACCGTCGTGAGGCTGAACAAAAACATCGCATCCCATTCCTGTAGGACCATCCAGTTCTAACTTCGTCCTTGCATCCGTAGTTCCAACATTTTCTACTGTCAATGGAATATCAGGATATTTTTCATTCCATAGAGACACAATTCGCTCATTGTATTCATCATTGTCCATCCATAAAATTAAAGAAGCTCCTTCTTCAGGCATCAGTTCGTCTGCCACATTATTTTCCGGTTCTTTGTTCTCCGTTTCATTGCTATCCCCGTCTGTTACGGCTGTGTTATCTGCCGAAGCCTCTGTCCCCGTAATATCCTTGCTTTCTGTGTTTCCCTGTTGTTCCCCCTGTGCGTTTCCGCACCCTGCCACACAGCTGCCGGTTAATGCCGTTACCACGAGCAGTGCCAATACTTTTTTTACATTTTTCATAACAATTTCCTTTCCGCATACGGCTTTTATGCCATATACTGTTTAATATAGTTTAGCGTTTAACCTAAATCCTAAAAAAAATAATATATATGCACTAAAATGAGAAAGATTATATCATATTTTCTCAATTTAAATTAATAAATCATTATTTTTGTTTAGGTTTAGCGTTTAACTACATTTAGTATATATTACCCGTTTTCATTTGTCAATCTGTATTATTTATTTTAAAATTTATCTCCTTCTGACCTCTATGCCACGACTCAAATTTTAATGAAAAATACCGCATTTCAGACATTTTTTTCGGCGTGAGACTTCGTACTTCTCACGCTAAGCTGTCTTATAAATATACTGCATAAGCTGTCTGGCATAATCCTCCCATGTGTGGCCATTTATGGCAGTACAATATCCTTCTTCTGCAATCTGTTCCGTTTTGTTCTGATCCGCCAGCAGATTTTCCACTAAGGCAGGAATTTTTTCGGTTTCTCCCTGTCGGAAAAATAAAATATCTTTTCCGTCTGTAAAAATTTCTCGAAGGTACAGACTGTCATCACTAATACACACCGCGCCGTTCAACTGTGAATTAAAAATTCGGTCATGGGCTCCATCTTTAAACCAGGGCATAACATTAATGGAGATTTTGCTCTTTGCAAGCATCCTGAGACATCCTTCAGAATCCATGCTGCCATGCTCTATGATATTCTCATGCCGCCTGCATTCCAGCAGATCCCAGCCCTTTCCGCAAGTATGTACTTTAAATCCGCTTTCCGCAAGCTGCCGTATTACTTCTCCCCGCAGCCAGAATCGGACATAAAGATCAATAAAACTGAGACTTGCCATTGTTTCTTTTATCTCTTCTTTTGTCACATTGGGGATCTCTCTCATCAAATGACTTTCTGCCACCTGCTCTATCGTTTTATCCGAATGACATTTTAAATCTTCAATCATGCCCATATAAAACTTTGTATATTCTTCATCAATCCGCTCAATATATTTTTGAAACGTTTTTGGCGGTGCATAATTACCTGTTATGATTAAATCGATGGGGCGTTCCTGAAATGCAGTCAATTCTTCTTTCTTTGCAAGTCCGGTTCCCGCAAGCGGCAAAAAAGGGCCCATCATAATTCCGCCCCAATATTTTTCCATATAACTTTTATGATAACGGTCTATACTGATCTGATAATATTTCTTTGGCAGTTTCTTAAGCATCTTATGATAATATAAAGGGTGATCCAATACAATATTGTAGCAGGGAATATCTTCTTTTTCCCAGAAAATACTGCCGTCATCATTATAAAATACTTCGCCTTCTTCCAAACCATGAAAATTAAAAGTAATCATTACGGTGTCGCCATGACTGACAAATTTTTTCAGACTCTGAAAACTTCTCTCCTCTTCCCAATAGTCATAATAAAACACAGAATACCCCATATTTGTAAAATACTTTCCAAGCTGCTTAGAAAAGTAGCCCTGCGTTTCTATTCCATTTATAAACATAACGATCTTTTTTACCATAATCAATGATCCTCCACTCCGCCGCCTGTTCGGACATTCAAAAGTCTGTCCCGTAGTTTTTCCTCCATATATTTTTAAGCAGTCTTTACCTGCTCAGAATATGTAATAATATCATAGCATGATCTGACAATGTTATGACAGAAAATAACGGATTGCAACAATTTATTTTAAAAAAAACGTCTGTAATTATAAGCTTTCGCTTACATTACAGACGTTCGGCTAATATACTTTACACGTTCATTTTACATAACAGAGCAGTCTGACGACTAACCAGCCTGTTACTGTTTTATCCTTCGATCGCAATATATTTCTTCTTTTCGATCGCTTTTACATCCTTTTTCGGAATCTCCAGTTTCAGAATACCGTCTTCAAATCTGGCCTTAATTTCCTCTTCGTCCACCGCCTCTCCTACATAGAAGCTTCTTCTGCACTGACCGGTATATCTTTCTCTCCGGATATATTTTCCGTCTTCGTCTTTCTCGTCATTATTCACATCCTTTTGTGCGCTGATCGTCAGATAGCCGTCTTCCAGTTTCGCGCTGACTTCCTCTTTCTTAAAGCCCGGCAGGTCGATTGCCACTTCGTAACCGTTCTCCTTTTCCTTCACATCCGTTTTCATCATAGCCGTCGTACCGCTTCCGTTTTGAAAGCTCCTCTTTCCCCAAAAATCATCTACAGTCGGGAAATTAAACAACTCGTCAAATAAGTTTTCTCCAAAAATACTGGGCATCATCATAAATCATTCCTCCATTCTCAAATCACTGCTGCCTTCTGGCAGCTGTTGTTTATATATAATACGTTACTTTCCGAACTACCGGATTGGAATCTTACTGGTTCTTTTCTTTTGTTCTAGTTGTAATATAACACTTATTATTAGCACTGTCAACAGTTGAGTGCTAAAATTGTGTGAAAATTTTGTGAATTCTCTTGTCAGCCAAGTATTTATATCTTTTCCACTCTTGCTTCTTTTATTCCGCATAAGAAAGTATCTGATATTTTTCTGACATCAGAGCGTCAAGGGATATTTCCCGTTCCACTTTCCGCTTCAAATCCCGTCGTGCGGCAGATAAGTTTTGATTTAATGAATCAGCTTATAAAATCAACAATGAGTTGGTTTGCAAAAATAAATGATTGCCAAGCTAATACCGCCAAGGAAAAGTACCAGCATAAACTGGATTCCATTTGTTACAGGCTTGAATAATTTTCCTAAATTTTCCGTTTGCATAATAAAATAAAAACAAAATGCACATAAATAACCACCGATTGTATTCTGCACTATGGAAGATAGAAGCAGCCCTATAAACCCCAACGCCATACTTGCAGCCAAAGTCCGAAAAGCATATGGAAAGAGTGGAAAGGAACAGCCGCAAATTCTCATATGAATTTCAAATGCCAAAATCAACAGTATTGAGCCGATTATAGAAAGCACTGTCCGCAATAAGACAATAAACCGCAAAGAGACCTGCCGAAAGGCAATCGTTTCATATAAACTGCGCGAATGTTCCTGTCGGATAAGGGGAGTAAACATTAGTATTCCAATCAATGCTACCATTCGCTCCAAACAGTCAGCAGATTGTAAATTATCTAAATTGGCAGTTCCATAAATAAATGGAATAATGAATAATAAAACAATAGCTGGTAAAAGTGTATATTTATAATTCATGCGTATGTTTGCGGCTATGATTCTTAAAAGATTTTCGGTTTTCAATCATAATCCCCCCTTTCCTCTTTGCGTCATAAATCATTATGGCAAAACCCACAAATAAAATTGCAATGACAGACACAAGCACCCTGTTCAAAATCAGCATTTGAATATTTTCCATCATTCGTTCGTATCCTTTCAAAGTATTATGTCGGATAATGAGATCAAAAATCCCGTAATTTCCCCCTGCTAATTTATCAACAGACGGTCTGCAAAACAGCCATATCAACCCCGCAAACAGAACGGCAGAATAGTTTTCAGTCAGCACCGTTACCAACAAAGCAATAGACACAACCAACAAAACCGTCGGGAAAATCCATGCAAAGATATAAGCAGCAAAAGCAAGTATGCTTGCATGAATACCTACATTACGGCAATAAAGCACTAATGTCAGTACAGATTTTACGGGCAGGATAAGGACAGGGAGCATTATCATACAACTTACCGCTTCAAAGCGGGTAATAATTATTCTTGCAGAGCTTTCCGTCCGGGGATAAATCAATGGATTCATCTTGCATCGCTTATCTTTTAACAGCAGATCAATTATGACAAATGCGGGCAGGCATAATACAATGATAGAAATGCTGTCACAAAAATAGCGGGCAAACGCACCTGTCACATGATCTTTTTCATAGAACTCCCGGTGTTGCTGCTCTGTGATCGGATTATCCTGCATATCATTTGGATAATAGTACATAGAAAGCATAGTCCAGCTAAAGTAAGAATTACGCCCGATCAGATTATTTACAAGGTCCATAATCTCTTTGAATCGGTCAAATGTAACCTGTATTTCAAATCCCCTTCCCGAATTCTCCTTAGATTGTGACAGCCCGGAATTATTCTCTATATATTCCCAATCCTCCGGCTCTGCAATAAACTGCCCGTTCTCAAATGTACCTCCCTGTCCCGGATTTAAGACATAGGCGCCGCCGCCGGAAATTTGAATATCTTCTGGATCCCTGTTTTCATCTGTGCCAATAATAGATGGCTCGTCAAGGCCTGTCAGCTCTGTCAAATATAAAAGGATTTCTGCCTGTTCCTTTTCGGACAGCGTTTTTCTTTTCACATATCCAAACGGATAGTATTCATAGCTGTTACTTCTGTAATTGTCTATTAGGCGTTCTGTCGCTTCAATCATCATAGTATGCTCGGCATCTTCGCTCAATTTATCGGTATTATTTGCATACGCACCATTTTCCGCTATATAAAACACGGAAGCCGGATTGTCCGTTTGGCGAAGCTCGTTTTCAACAGTCGTTTCATAGTTTTGTATGACGGTTACAACTAAGGCTGCAATATACAACCAATACAGGACGCTTCGTGTAATTTTTCTGCACTCCATAAGAAATAAACGCTTCATATTTTTACCCTCTTTTCCAACAGGCGCAACAGTTCCATGTAACCGTCCTGAGCAGTCGGTACGCATGAAACCGGACAAAAGGCAGCGGGAACGCTGTCAGCCAGTACACGGATTTTGGTATCTGATAAATGTCCTTGACTGGATAGAATGTAGTAGTCTTGCTTTGCTGCCGCCAATTTGTTTTTTGGAATCATTAACTCATACACCTTTCCCCTTGCTATTTCAGCCAGCTTATCTATTGCTCCGGCATACAGAAGCCGTCCCGAATCCAGTACTGCTACCTTTGCACATACTGATTCAATATCAGCCACAATGTGAGAGGACACAATCACAACGCGGTCACTTGAAAATTCGTCTAACAGATTATAGAACCGCAGCCGTTCTTCCGGGTCAAGGTGGGCAGTGGGTTCGTCAACAATCAAAACCTTTGGATTGTTCAGCAATGCCTGTGCAATTCCAAGCCGCCTTTTCATTCCGCCAGACAGTTTCCGAACTTTTGTTTTTTGGTGTTCCCATAAATTTACCTGTTGCAAAAGATTTGGTATGCGCTCTCTTTGTATTTCAACAGGAATTTTTGATATAGCTGCTAAATAACGCATGATTTCCAAGACCGACATATCCGGGTATAACGAAAATTCCTGTGGAAGATAGCCGATCAAAGGGCGAATCCGCTTTGTTTCCTCTAAAGAAATACTATCAAAAGTAATTTTTCCGGCAGAAGGTTTCAACAAAGTAGATAAGATACGCATAAAAGTCGTTTTTCCGGCTCCATTCGGGGCAAGTATTTATAGACAACCACCGCAACACCGCATAAATCAAGGCTTTTAAGAAACACGAAAACTAAACACGAAGCCCTATAATCACATGGTAAACGCCTTTTCCACACGGAACGGGCGTTTTTCATTGTCCGGGCAGACGAAAGGAGCTGATAACGTGGCAGTATTCCGGGTGGAGAAAAACAGGGGCT
>CANSUS010000089.1 GCA_947650155.1 uncultured Lachnospiraceae bacterium | reverse complement strand
CAATCTGATTGTAGATTGGCATATAAATACAATTAACTTCACGGATTCAGGGATTTTTTATCTTTGCTCTCTTGCTTGCCATGATCATATCAAGCACGTTGCACATATCTAGCGTATCACATTGTAATAATGCTTGCAACTGCTGTAGATTAACATTTGGCTGCATACGATTACCCCCTTTCCCGTAAATTTAGAAAAACAAAATAGAGTTCCTTCTATATTTATCTGTCGCGCTCCCATTCGCGTTCACGCTCTTTTTCAATGTGTTCCCTGAAAATGAGACGGTCACGTTCATAGTTGCGCATTTTAATATCCCGATTCTTTTTACTACGATCAGTCATCAAACCGTGATCCTCAAGAGCCTTCACACTGGCTCCAAGATGTATTGTCGGTTCACGGTCAATTCCCTGCCTTGCGTAGCTTTTGTGCGTAATTTCTTTAGAAATGCCGCATCGATTAAACCATGACTGACATGCTCCTGCCCATCCTTTACGCCATTCCTCAACGCGCTCTGGATCATCCCAATCATTTGTTTTAATGCTCCTCCCCATCCTGTATTTCTGGGTAAC
This sequence comes from uncultured Lachnospiraceae bacterium, assembly GCA_947650155.1. Classification (GTDB taxonomy): domain Bacteria; phylum Bacillota; class Clostridia; order Lachnospirales; family Lachnospiraceae; genus RGIG3002. The sequence goes on along the minus strand of CANSUS010000089.1, from coordinate 12,053 downwards.
AGGGTTGCGAATCCGGTTGCCATTTTTATCCAGAAGATAATTTCTTCGCTGTTTACCCATCCATTTGCCGTCACAGTCTAAAGAACGGGTTGTTAACAGTATATGGGCATGTGGATTGCCATCGTTTTTATCATGAATGGATATATCAGCACACATCCCTTGCCGTACAAAATATTCCTGCGCATACTGACGTACCATTTGAATATGGGAATCATAACTAAGTTCCTTTGGCAACGCAATAATCAATGAACGTGCTAACCGTGCATTCTTTGCCTTTTCAATTTTTTCAACACTATTCCATAAAACTTCCGAATTGAGAAAATTATCTGGCGCATAATCTGGCAACATGACCTCATGATAAACCAGATCCTGACGCTTCGTATAATCGTAAGACTTCCCTGTATAATCGCTGTATAGTTTATCTCGCGCACAATACGCAGCCATTTGTATTGCCGATCTGCCAGTTCGTCTACTAATAATGTCAACGTGAAATGAGATTACTTCCATATCAATCATCCCCCTCTCTTGCCGCTATGCGTTATGCGCACCATGTATGTAAGTGCGCATAGCATAGCAAATTGAATTTACTGTTGTTGCATCAATACATCTTCCATTTTCTGATAAAGTTGCTGACACTCTGCCAACACCCCCATGTAATTATCCAAACGTTTGAAAATTTGGCTATCTTCATCGGATGATTTTCCGGGAGTGAATTGTAATGCAATGGGAAAATGTTCGATAAACATCTCTCCAATAATAATTTTTCGCCGAAGTTCGATATTGGCTTCTTTTTCCTTGCTACGGTTCTCTCGCAGAAGCTGCTGGCGTTTGATCTGCTCCATCTTTCTTTGAACCATAGCGGTTCTCTCCTCAACTGTCATCTTCTTTCCTCCACGTATTTCTGTATTATTCTTTCATGATCATAGACATGTAGATGAGTTTCTGACACTGGGAGTTTGATTGTACTTAGCAGCCCGTATGGTGTATGTAACAATATATCCCTGTTGGTCGCAAATTCATGTGGGAGAATCAGTGGCTCACGAAATTCTTGAATCTGCCTTCCGTAAGTACTATAATCCGTAATTGGATCAAAGTTATGCGAAATACTTCTTCTCCCAAGCGGAACACTGCCAATTAATCTGCTAAAATATTCTTGGCTATCCGGCTCGGTGATATTTAACAGTGCTTTATACTGGCAATTGTCTACTATGATTTTCCGTATATCCCGTCCATAAACTGCATCCAAATGTGCCATACTTTGTAGCATCAAATAGAAGGTTACTTTCTTGGAGCGCAATGTCGTCAATGCGTTAGTAATGACATCCATCTTCCCCAATAATGGAAATTCATCTAGAAGTACCAAAAGCGGGCTGAGCCTTTTGCTTCCATTAGTATGCTTCTCTGGTCGTCGCTCTAATGTTCGGATTAATTGGGTAAGCATTAATCGTACCACACCACCCCATTGCTCCAATCGATCCTGACTCAACTGCAAAAAAACATTTGGAGCATCATTTTCTGTTGAAATGTCCTCCCACGAAAATGCATTTTTCTTTTGATCATTACTTAAGGCATCCTGTATGCATTGATCCGTAGCAAAGACCATAAGGTGTTGCATCATATCAGTACCGATCGAAGCCTGTTGCTCATCTTTTAATCCAGTAATGTTGTTAATAAATGCCTTGGCGAGAGAATTATCAGATTTCCTAATCAAATGACACAATTGAGGAACTGAATTACATGTAGCCATTATTGTGGTCTCAATAAAACCCATATCGTTTGAATAGCCATATATTAGCACGGCAGACAAAAGGTCTCTCGCCATGGTAATCCAATAGCTGTTCGGATCATTGAGCGGCATTGGGATAATTGCATAAACAATTTCACGTATATCTTGTACCAAATTTGTCTCGTCTCTTTTAAGTAAATCGAAAGGTTCATAAGACACTTCGCCAATAAGAGGATCAAATATAATATATTTTCGTTTTACTCGTCCATCACGCAAAAGCCTCATGTAATGTGCTGACAGTTCTCCTTTGACATCCAAAGCAACAAAAGGCGCACCCCATGTCTCAATCACGGACTTTGCTAAAACGTGACTTTTCCCGCTGCCGTTTATTCCTACAGCCAGAACGTTGCCGTCATCCTCTGGTTTCTTTCCGACATAGTAACCTTTGCCATACTTTCGTTCAAGTCCCAGATAAAGACCGGCATCCTCAACGCCAAGAATCATGTGATCGGGAATATTTTGACCCGGACGAATACTTGGCTTGTCAACCATTAACATCTCGATGGCAAAAGGATCTGCCAATTCACTTAACATATCTCTTTTCTTCTTTCCGATAAGTCATCACCATCCTTTTTCTCAATATGAAATTTTCAAGGAACATAAAATTACTCCATCCATTCGAGCTCGATTTATGATGTATGTCCACTATACAACATCTCACCTCAATCATCAGTTGCTTTCTTGTTGCTCATACCTAACCAGCAAAAACGCAGTCGAAATATTTTTCTGAAACTATTGTCATTTAATGCAAAATCGCATATAATTTTCAAAAAGAAATATACGATAAAATACACCTTAAATATTTATATACTGAAACTTTTTAAATTACATTTATAAGGGGATTCTTCAGAAATGACTTTGAGATTATGTTTTGGCACATTTATAGCGCTATTAGACCTTTGCAAATATAATATCACACAAGAAAGGCTCATTGCCGAAACAGTCCGGATAATTGATCCAGCTAGTCGCTATATAAAAGATAGAACTGCATGTAACAAACTAAAAAAATGCCAAATCAACTTTAGATTGGATTCAGGCTATTTTAATGATGTCCCATCAATAGCTTCTGTCAAAGAATGTATGAAAAATAAAATCATTCCATTTATTGATGAAAACAAAATAACTACAATAATACTATCATTGCTTTATATCATTCAAAATGAATCGAGAAATAAAACTTTAAAAGAAGAATACTTAAAAAAATTTTTTTCTGCAGATTCCAGCCAATTACTTACAGAAAAAGAATTTGTATTTTCTGAATTTCTCAGCAGAATTCTTCTCTATACGCTTTATAGCGGCATTAATAATAAAATTGGAAGTAACTGTATTAAATTCATTACAGAAGATTTCATCAATGAAAAAATTTCTCCTTATACAGAAGACTGTCAATGGATTTCCCCTACAGAAACCCTTGTCTTATCATTTAGGAAGGAATTTACTCTGTTTAATGAAGCTCTTGGAAATTATGCTGTGAAAAAATTTATAGAAGAAACTGATCCGACAAATCAAATATATGATGAATGTTTAGAAAACTGCGAAAACTTCCTTGTCTATATTCGTGATAATATTTGGGTTCCTTTTGGTCAAAACTCAATTGGTAAAATGCTTCAGATGATTCATGACTTTTCACAAACACTAGACGATTACACTACATATTGGGGTAAAAACATGCTCCCATTCTCTAGCAATCCGTCAGTCTTTATTCCTCGCCATAGAGATGAGAACCCAAGATGGGCGATAAATTTTGAAAAAACAGTGTCTGATTATCGTCAACAGCTCATCAAAATATATGACAAAGCCTGTAAATATATGCTATTTGAGCCCATGAATTAAACTTCCATCCTTTTAACTTCGTAATATCAAAAGTATATTATCAGAAATCTAATAACAGCCGCAAACGAAAACAGGTCGTATTCTTGACATACAATTCTTTTCCTATTATATATAAAACAAGGCGGAAAGCCTCTATATAAGCCTTCCGCTTATTTATTATCATAGAGGATATCCAGATACTGCTGATTTCACAAATGGCGCAAGACTGAACCCTCTTGCGCCAAACGTGAGTTACTCTTCCTTCCATTTTCTCTGACCACTATCTCGCTACTTTTATAAAATTGTCTTCGTACACGTTTCTACTATAAATTAATGGTCGTCTGCATTCTTTAACAGCAAGTCTATCTCTTCCAGACTCATATCCGGCTGTTCCTGTTTTTCCTTGGTATAATCCCCATATCCCATATCATACTGCTGCATAAATTTTACCATTCCGACAGGTCCCAGTGCCTCCTGCAACGCTTTCACTCCTGCATTCCTCACATCAATCGGACTGCTTAAATTAACATCTACCATTCAGATTACCTCCCATGCAAACCTAAGTGGGTTGATTACCCTCGTTCCCAGCTTCAATTTTTCTGCCATTTTTTCAAGTTTATCGTCAGTAGTTAGAAATACATCTGCATTAACTTCTTCCGCAGATGCAATGTGCAGGCTGTCAAACGCCCGTATCCTTGAAACTGACATGATTTCTGCAGACCGTTTCTTGATATTTTCTGTATATGGTATATGCATACCCGCCACGCGATACAGATCAAATACTTTCTGTTTCTTATTTTCATCCTGCATACGGTTCATCTCAAGTTCCAGTACTTCGCTTCCGGCTATAACCACCTGTTTCATCTGTCCCATTTTTAGGACTGTCAAAATAACTTCACTTTCCAAGTGGATACGCTCCTGTGTCTGGTCATCAAATGGTCTGTTATAGCAGCAATTGTCCAGATAAATTATCATCTACGGCATCCTCCTGCTTCTTTTCTTTCTTTTTACATTGTACTTTATTTCAGGTATTTATTCAATCACTCTTATTTTTAACATGCATCAGCTTTTAATTTTAAACAATATATATTTGCTGTGGTATCAGATGGTATAATGACATACATGCCACCCTTGCTATTGCTTATGTGTTAATATCGAGTTCATAAGATAATGAAGGGAACAATAAGCCGCACAATATATCAATACTTTAGGAAGCGCATAATCTCTTCCATCTCCATCCGCACCCTAATCCCATCCTCCATTCCGAATCGGTAAGCCACAGCGCCATATGCCGCGCCACACTCATTATATGCTGTAATAACACGGTCAACCGCTTTTTTCTGCTCAGACGTAAAATTCAGGCTGTCCATTATGTCTGATGCTGACCGTTCTTCTTCCAACGCATTCTGATAATATTTATCTCTTTTTAGAAACTCATCCAAATCAGTCACTGTCCTGTGTGCCGCAATTATTTCAAGTAACCCATTTTCCTTCATTCTGTCCACCTCATTTACAGGTATAAAAAGAGCAGGTCATCCTATCAAAGATAAGACTTCCTGCTCTTTATATCCATCACAACAAACCTCTGCCGTCACGCAACAATCTTCAACACTTCCTCATCTCTGCTGTACATGTATACGTGATAGGACAGCCGCTCTTCAATATCTACCTGTGTATCATTGACCTCCCGCACCATTCCTTTGAGCATTCCATACTCTTTTTCATCCTTTGGAGGCAATATAATAGTTTCATGTACGGAACTGGGTAGTACAATAAATCCGTCACCGACTTCATCCGCAATCATCCGCAGGGTTTTCTTATCCAGAATCTCCGCTGCCCCGAAACGCTTACGGCTGTTTGTCAGTATATACATACTTATATCCCTTTGATGTCCTCCTAATCCCAAAGAAATATCCTCGTCCGGGAGTACGCGCCTTATAATGTTTTCAATACTGACAAGATTCGCTTCCCCGCCAGTGCGCATATTTATCATTGCTTCCCGGTAAAGACTTTCTTCTTCCTGCCCCCACATTTCCATATGCCCGTTATAAATAAGGATCGTCCCGATGTCCTCCCGCGCACTATCTCTGGCAACGGCATAATACACCACCGCCAGATCCATAAAATCCCTGTGCGGTATCATTTCAAGCAGTTCCTTATTCTGTTCCGCATTAATGAGCTTCGCATGAACATTTTCCCGGACAACTTCCCATCTTTTGAATCCCGATATGTCAAAATCCGGCGCTTCCTCCTCATTCTTCACGATCAGTTGATAGACCTCATCCACAATCTCATCAAACCTCATACCATCGGATTCATGCTCCCGGTAAAACTCATCCAGATACACACAGGGTCCGATATCTGCTTCTTCTTTCACAACCGCGATCCCGGTCAGCTTCACATTATTATTCTTGATTACGTCATGTTTTTTAATCTGAAATGTGCCACCCGTCTTCGCGTGGATTGCTTCTAAAACATCCTCTGTAAATTCCTCAAAACTCATCATATATCACCCATCCTCCATTCTGTCCATTCTTTTGTTCGGTCATCCCGGATCATGCCGCCTCTGTTGATTTCGTCCGTTTCAGTGCGGACATCACCCTGCCGTAGAGTTCTGCGCTCATTGCACCCGGCTCCTTGATCTGGTATCTGCTCTGTACCGTCTCCATTGTTACGCCCGTTCTGTCGAGTTCAGCCTGTAAGGAATCCATCTGCTCCTTGGAAATCAGCGCGGAATCTTTCTGCACTTTCCCTGCCGTATTCTTCTGCGTCGGCATTTTCGCCGTTTCCACTTTATTCCCACTTGCTCCACCAGTCCCTTTACGGGCAATCGTAGCGCCGGCACCTTTTTCCTCCAGTTCATATACTGTATGCCCACTGTCATTTACGATTACGAGGGCGCAAATCTCCCGGTCATCATTGTACTGGATGGAAGAGACCGAGAATCGTTCATTGCAGGAAAACCGTTTCACTTTATTCTGGTCTTCTTTGTACATGATCGAAGCCTTCCCCGCAGGTATCCAGATAAAAGGTGCGGTATAGAGCTCCCTTCCGATCCCCCAGTTGAAGCACGCCCTCTTGAAGCTGTCGGAAGCCTGTGACTTTTCTTTTTCAGCATATCCCGTGGTACCCACATCCTGCTTCGCTACCCACTTCCCTTTTTCTTTATCAAAAATCTCCACCGTACAGTAAAGATTCCCCTCTATGCTCTGATGGCTCCGTTTCCATCCGAAAATGCCGAAGGTCTCATCCAGTATCTTCTGGTCAACCCTTGCATCTTTATAAAGCAGCAGGCTTAAACCGCTTTCTTTGATCACGGACACCCTGCACTCAATCTCATCTGCCTTAAGCAGCCTGATCAGATTCTGTTCCATCGTTCTTCTCCTTCCTCATTGTTATACCGCCTATGCCACCCTCACTTCAAACCTTCTGGAATGTGATACTTTACCGTAATCGGCATAAAGTTCAGGGCATTCCTCCTTAATCCGTTTTGTATCGAGCTTTGTGGAGTCGATATTTTTCCATGAAACACGGAAACTGTCGCTGCTCGCCAGTTCATTATCCTGCATGAAAAGCTTCACTTCCTGTTCGATCTGTTTCTGCTCCGCCTGCAGTTCGGAAATAAAACCAAGGATTTCTTCACGCCTCCGTAACTTTTCATCAAACCCGATAAGTTCAATGGCGCTCGCCTTCCTTGCGGTATGGAAATACTGTTCCAACACTTCATCACATGCTCTGCTCCCGTCCGGCGGCGGTATGATACCTTTCACCACATGATTATTCCAGAAATCATCTTCTATGGATATAAGTCTCTCGATCAGATCATCATCCCACTCCAGTCTGCGGTAAGTAAATTCCCTTCCTAAGATGACCGCCGCGATATACCACACCCGTTTTCCCGTAACTGCCATGTAATGGTAGCACTGCATCACATAGTGGAGCGGGATGTTTCCGTCCGCCCACTTGTCCGCATTGTAGGCGCTGGCTGTCTTGCATTCCAGTCCCGCATCTTCCCCGACTACAACACGGTCAACATCTGCGATCATGAAGGGATGTTCCTTACTGCGGTACATGAAATTGGATTTCCTGACTTTTAACCCGGTTGCTTCCATAAAACGCTGTGCCACATAATCCTCCAGATCATGACCGATACGGATCGCTTCGCTGTCCTGTTCTTCCACAGATTCGCTTGTCTTGTCCTGAAATACTTTCATTGCGCTGCTGTAGGGGTTCACGCCGCAGATCGCTCCTGCATCAGAGCCGCCGATACCCGATTTCCTTAATCGGAGCCATTCTTTGTTGCTGACTCCTGTTAATGCTATTTTTTCAAACATCATTTTCCTCCTGCTGTTTTTATATAGAAGAAAGACTATGTGCAGTCAGGACAACATACCCAACTACCCATAGTCATTCTTTCTTCTTCCCGTGATATACTGTTAGACCAAAAGGTTAATACTGCTTTCTGTTTATGCCGCCCTTACAAGCTGATATGCCTTATCGATCAGCGGATTGCCGTCTATCGTGCGGGCAAACAGGTTCTCATTATAATTCGCCGTTTTCCGCAACGGGTTGCTGTGTGTAGCAAAATCCGACACCGCATTGATAAAGCGGTACGCATTGTTCCCGACTTTCTGAAGATCCGGGGCGTCATAATACCGCCGCTCCATATCCCGGCGCAGTTTTACGGTGTTCCTGCTCTGGATCAGCGTAGCTTCCTCTTCCATAGGAAGGAGCAGTTCAATGTATTCCTTCACCTGTGCATCCGTCACCTTCTGTCTGCGCAACTGCTCAAACTCGATACTGAGACTGTCCATATATCTCTCCGCCATAAAGAGCGTGTCCTTTGCTTCCTGTATCTTGTCATGGATATTTCCTGCATGGATCATAGAAAAACTCCGCTTTGCCGTATTCAACGCAAGATTCAAAGTATTGTTACAGACAACTCTTACAGGAGTCACTGCTACTTTCACAGAGCCGGAACCGTCGTGGGTATTAGAGAACACCAGATAAGGACTGATCCGTTCTCCCGCTATAACATACTCTTTGGGCAGTCTTGCAAGCAGCCAGACCTTCTTCCCCTCCTGCAGTGATCCGGCTGTCTCGTACCGCACTCCTTTTCCGAGCAGTTCATCCGTAAAGCTGAAAGCATCTGTATTCTGAACCACCTTATAGCGATCAGATACCACGCCCAGCACTTTCCTGTCTGAACTTCGCACATTTGCCTTATACCCTTTCACAATTTCTTTACAGCCCGTATACACAGGCTCCTGCACCACCATCCAATCCAGCCCCGCAAGCCGAAGGGCGTCTGCTGATGTGGGGGCTTCCATGACGATTGTACCTAATCCGTGCCACGGTTTCTCCCTTACGGAGAACATTGATTCCACATTTGCCGACATAAAATCATCTCCTTTTCTCTTAGATTTTTCCATACATGATAAAAATGGCGAAAGAAAACAGGAGCTCTCTTCTGGAAAGCCCCCGCTTAGATTTTTTATTTCGTTTTTTAACCCGCCATCAATATCTCATTTTCTCTCTGCCATTCTTTTACAACATGCAGCGCCTTTGCCTCTTTACAAGATTCTGCATAGTAAGGTTATGCCTGTTCTGACTTCATGCAGAAAGCCATGCTGATAAATTTGACAAAGGACGTAAGCGCAGCCACTAATGTAGTTACTGCTTTTAAGATGTTCTCAATGAATTTCAGTTTGCCCATATGATTCTCCTTTCGCTTGACATTTTCGCAGTACCACCAGGTTTGATGGTCTGCATAATACTATGGAAAGAATATATCAGTATGTACTCTTCATATACGATATGGTATCTGACAATTAGCAAATTAGATACAGTTTAAATAATAATGCGATAAACGCTTTGTAGAGAAAACAAATCACCTTGTTCCCGTATGTTCGTAAAATATACATCTTTCCTATTTTTCGCTGTATCACTCTTACCCCTTCTTATTATCCTTCTTATATTCTTCAAGACCCTTTTTTAATATATCTTTCATTTCGGTTACTCCCTCTTTCGCTTCCTTCATCGTATTTTTCAACTCATTGATTCCCTCATTCATCCTTTCCCTATATTCTGAAACTTCCTTATCATAATACATTTTTCCTTCTGCCCGTACTTTATCATATTCCTTTTTTGATTCTCTAAATTCATTTATGGATTCTTCGCGGTATTTCTTATTCATTATAAACTCAGGAATTCTTAACAGCCATACTATAAAAGCAACTATAAGAACGATACATAGTTTTAGCCCCCAAATATTCCACCATGTTCTCTTTATGAATATCTGATTTAGTGCCAAGGGGCTTCCCGCATCGTCAACCCCCTCTCCATATGATGACACGACCGTAATCTTTTTTTTGCTATATTTTAATCTCATATTTAATGAATATGAATAACCCTCTTCATTACTGTCCGGGTACCCATTAAAATATACGCTAACATATTTTTCAAATTTTTTTCCCATCTCAAATCTATAGTAACCACGATACTCTCTACCATCCACATATAAAAATACTACATGAGAGTTTATTACTTCCGAAATATCTTTTGTAAATTTCATTTTTGTGCCATGGTCTGTTTTATTCATATATGTCGCATTCAATGTCGTGTTTTCTACATGACCTTTTATAATCGCAATCGGAATGGCAATAATAAACGATATTACAAACAGAACTGTAAAATTTTAACTGCTAATTTTTCCATTTACTTTCTCCTCTGTCATGTAATCACCTTTTGATTACTTTGGTTTTTGAAAATATATTTTCAAAAAGCCTTAAGCGAATATATGTACTTCCAAATCCCCAAAGTAATCCGGTTGTAAAACGTCTCCTATTATTTGATTCACATATTTCAAGATATTGCAACGTTCCATCAACCACCAAAGGTATCATCATCCATATACATTTTTCAATTTTTACCCTTCTTTTGAAATAAAATATATATGTAAAAATAGTAGAAATTAGTATGCCCGTACATCTTGCACAGACAGGAAACTGATAATGCCCAATGGTGAAACTCCTATCTGCTCTTTGATGGCAGCCAAATCTCGCCCCCAACTCCATCGATTTCATCCAGATTAAATCAGCCCACGTTTTTCTCATGCCTTGAACCGATAACCACATTTTTCACATATCCAGTATGCATCCACATTAATATTTCGATTATCTGTAAATCCACACGCAAAACCAGCCGGTCCAAATAACATTTCGCCACATATTCCCCGTCCAATTGAATAATCTTTTCCTGAAATCTTTGTATCCGAACTCATTTTACAATAATCATTTCCACATTTAGGACACTTCATAAAAATTCTCCTTTGGAATACAGCTATCTAAAGCGTCTTGTGTTACGCGCAGTCTGACGTGTATCCTTGACGGTTCACCTTGGCTCTCGTCATCATCGGCAACTTCATACTGATATCTCCCTTTCGGCACGGTGCTTCTGTCTATGCGCATATCGCTGAAATCGCATAGGATACCGCATACAATGACCTTTTGGAATCTCTCTGTCCTGTAATCAATCACCATGAAATCTCCCCCTATTCATTTCTCACATACAGAGCCGTCATTATACACCCTGTAAGTGACCACATCACCGCCAACACGCCCAACAATCTCAACAAAATCCGATGCGGGAACCATTTCCAGAATATAATCCAGATATTCCAATGCTTTATTCTGGGCGTTCTTAACTCTTTCTGTCGTATCCTTTGTCATATCTTCCTCCGATCTGCCCTCATAACCTCCGGGTCGGGCAACAAAAGAATCCCCATGCCACAAATAGCACAGGGATCGCTTGTCTCTATTACAGATACTCTATATGTACTTTTTATCCATATCCAGTCTGCGCTTTGCCGGCGGCATAATGATAACTTTATAAGCCATACTTGTCACCGATCTCATCAAGGACTTTGTCAAGATCTTCTCTCTCACCCGCCAGATAACATGCCCTCGACTCGGCCAGTTCCGCTAATATCCCACTACTGCTCAGCGGTTTATATGGATTATCTGCACAAAAGTTGGTCAGCAGATAACTCTGTATCTCTTCCTGCCGTTCTTCCGGTATCGTTAATAACAATGCCAGATTCGCTTCCAGTGTACTCATCTATCAAACTTCCTCCATCCTATATATCTGATTTTCGCCTAATCAACTTTATTATAACAGGAAATCACAAAATTAACGCTGATTTTATACAGGCAAAAGCAACACATCCGCCACAGTTGCTATTTCCTTCTCCCATCACAGCAACGCCTCATATTTTTCCAAATGATACATTCTCCTTTTATAACATATTGTTGAAAACCGGTAATCTGCGTAAGCCTGACACCAGAACATTTCCCAATAAAAACACTGCCAGAAGCCAGACACAGCATGCCGGTACTGCACCGATATACGGCGCGCTCCGTTCCCATATAAAAGCTGTTGCATTACGCAGATAATC
>CANSUS010000088.1 GCA_947650155.1 uncultured Lachnospiraceae bacterium | reverse complement strand
AACTTATTGAAGATTACACTGAAAAATATAAGAAACTCACAGCCTTGTATGATACTGCTAATGTAACACAGATACACAGTTCTACCCATAAAGTAGATGCATTGCAAAACAGCTTCACAAATGCAGTCGTAGCACTTGTCAAAGCGAGGGAGAAATTCTATTACTATATCAATTATGATCTTGTAGGATATGATACAGAAGACTTAAATAAAACTTTAAAGCAACAGAAAACAAATAAAGAACGTTTTGATATGCTGAGAGGGATTACAGACAATATATTTACCACACTTCAAAATGACAACACTGTAGATTTTAGGGATTTCTTCATCATCAAAGATAACAGAAGAGTTACATTTACCTCATATCTGACAGCAAAAGGGCTAACAGGTAACTCATGGTTTGATTATAAGAAAGCAACTAAGAAGAAATTTGTAAAGGAAAGACATTTTTATTTACAGATGGCATTCTTTTTAGGCTTGCCAACCTCCAACGAAATAGAAAAGTTCCTGAATTTCAACGGATATACCATAAAAAGCCCATTTAAACTGTTTCCAAATACAGATATTTATGATTATGATGTGTGCAGATACATAGATGCAGGAATTGACTATAATCTAATCAATGTGATGCTTGGATATGAATTTATATAAAGGGGAAATTTATTATGTTTGATTGGATGAAAAACCATAAGAAACTAATTGCATTTATTACTTTTATGATAATATTTGGAATACCATTTATAATCCATGTTCTCTTTAAACTTCATTCAAATATTGATTTCTTTGTTGCAGAATGGACTGCTGGTGAATTATTGAGTTATTATGGCTCAATCCTTGCTTTTCTAGGAACAGTCATTTTAGGTGCTTTATCCTTATACCAAAACCAGATAATCAAACAGGAATCAGATAAGAGGACTGAATTGCTTGAACAACGGGAACATGAAAGCAATATGCCAAGATTCAGATTTAATTTTATGCTTAATCAAAGAGATAATTCAAAACTAAAATTTAACATTGAAAATATATCTCCCAATGTTGCCAACAATATTTTGCTTGGACCTATACAAATTGTAAATGAAAAGAAAGAAGTAATTTGGAGTAATACAGGCGTTATACATATTGATACCATATTATCAAATCAAAAAAGAGAAATTTCGCTGTTAAACCCTCCGTTACCCGAAAATCACTGTTGTTTTAAGATGTCAATGCAATGTCAAGATAAATTTGCGGATATACACAAATACAAAGTTTGGGCATTTTGCCAATTCAAAACAGACACACCACATTTTCAAATAGAAGAAATCAAAACTACTGAAACTCCCTGAATGGCTAAGTTCAAGGAGTTTACTGTTTACTCTTTATTTATCATTCCAAAATATTCCAGTGCTTCTCTAATCATCCTCTCTTTCTCTGGTGGACAGGTGGGAACTTTGTTTCCCTCTGTTTTGGGTTTATTGAAGTTCTCGCCTACATCAAGACCACACTTTTTCTTGATTTGCGCTATGTACAGATGCGACACTTTCGCTTGATAATGCTCCCATACATAGTCTTTAATTTCCTGATAGGTCGCTGTGCCAATGCATTCCCGCTTATCTGCTTCACTTAGGTCAATTTCTATCTCAATTTTAGTGGATTTGCCACTTGATTTTTTACGCGACAAAAGGACGCACGTCTCCACCTCTTCCGTAAACGGAAACATATCCACCGCCTCCGCCTTCTCCGCCTGATACCCTTTCTTCGTTAAAAATTTAAGGTCTCTCGCAAGCGTCTCAGGATTACATGAAATATATACTACTCTTTCCGGTGCAAGCGCTGCCACGGAAGAGAGAAACGCTTCATCGCTTCCTGCACGCGGCGGATCTAAAAATACAACGTCCGCATGCTCCCCCTGCTCTGCCATCTGGGTCATAAATCTTCCTGCATCATTATGATAAAAGTCAATATTTTTCACCTGATTTCTTTTCGCATTGGAAACGGCATCTTTTACCGCATCCTGATTGAGTTCCACACTGACAACTTTCTTTGCTTTGTCCGAAGCAATAATGCCGATTGTCCCGATACCGCAATACGCGTCTATTACAGTTTCTTTTCCGCTAAGCCCTGCATATTCTATCGCTTTTTTGTACAATATCTGTGTCTGCACCGAATTAACCTGATAAAATGACTTAGGAGATATTTTAAAAATTTTTCCGCAAAGTTCATCTTCAATAAATCCCTTACCATAGAGTACATGCTCTTTTTCTCCCAAAACCATGCTTGTCCTCTTGTCATTAACATTCAGTACAATTGTTGTAATCTCCGGGTGTTTTACAAGCAGCGCCTTTACAAAGTTATTTTTGGATGGGAAAACAGGAGAAGCGCTCACTAACACGACCATGATTTGTCCGCTTGTTTTGCCCACCCTCACCAATACATGGCGTAAAAGCCCATATCCGGTATCTTCGTTATATACTTTTATTTTAAAGGATTTTAACATTCCCCTGATTGTTCCGATAATTTCATCCGCCTTCTCATCCTCGATCAGGCAGGTTTCCACTGAAATCACATCATGTGAGTTCGCCGCATATACCCCTGAGAAAGGATTTCCCTTTCTGTCATAGGAAAATGCCGCCGAAACTTTATTTCTGTAATGCTCCGGATTCTCCATTCCACAGATACCTTCTAACCGACAGAATGGTTTCAGAAGCTGCGCAGTCACGCGTTTCTTTTCCTCAAGCTGTTTTTTGTAAGAAATATCAATAAACTGACAGCCGCCGCACCGGCCTGATACCGGACAACGACTGTCTTTTTTCGTTTTTGTGCCGCTTGTATAATTTTTTCCCCTTTGTTCTGCTTTCTTATATGACGGTGTTTTCTTAATCTTTGTATTTTCTTTCAACTGATCTTCCATCCTCTGCTTTTCCTATTTTGACTCTAATATTCATAAAAACTTCCGTTTCTATCTTATCTTTTCTTCCCATCAGAGTCAACTGTTCCTTATTGTGTTTTATTCCTGTTTTCCTTCTGTAAAATAGTCTTTAATCCGCTTAGGACCTTCCAGCACCTCCCGCCCCACATAAAGCGTCTTATCGGGCTTTGTAAGTACGCTCCACTTTACCAGCGTGATCCTGCCTCCCTCTATTTCCAATGCGGTAATGCACCTTGGATGAACACAGCATCCCGTATTGCAGTACATGACTTCTCCCGGATCAGGCAGCACGGAACGGTGTGTATGACCGGTGATTAACATCACTCCATTTTTTTCCGACCAGTGAGAAAGTTTCCTTTCAACCCGCTTTTTCTTTTTATAATTCTTTGCCGCGCTCGTAGGGTCCCTGACGCCAAGCCGCTCCAACGGCCGCCATGCGTACCGCACCAGAAATCTGCCCAATCTCCACCAAATATCATTTAGCAGATCCCCTTGGTGTCCATGTGCCAATAAAATATCTATTCCGTTTCTTTCATCCAATAGCCGGATTCCTTCTACTACTTCAATATCAGGAAACAGTCCCACCGACGCGTCGCAGCTTTCACAATAATATTCTTTCAGATTAGCGTCCGTATATTTTTTCCTTTTCTTTTTCTTATCATGATTTCCATATAACATATGCATCCGGCATTCTCGATAAAACCTTGACAGCATCCAGAAGCTGCTGCTGTGGGTTTGAATAATCTGATACAAACTTCTGTTTTCCCAAAGTTCATCCCCATCCCCAAGTTCGATATAGGTATAGCCAAAGCGATAGTAGTCCTGTAATGCTGCAAAAAACAAATTCTGATTAGGAAGAAAATTATCATTCCAGTTTCCCACTCCCCTGTGGCAGTCGCTCATGAGTACATAACGGGAATTTTGATAAAGCGGCAATACTTTTGCATTTTGGTAAACTTTATTTAATTTAGTATAAGTGCTCATATACGTTCCCTTCTATTTATTTTTAATTCCAACCTGCATCCGAAGCCTTCCTATCGCAGTGAGTTTCCGGAATAATCTTGGTAAGCGGTAACGAATATAATCTACTTTATCTATGGTCCGATCATATTTTTTTGTCAGCCGCAGATAAAGTCTGCAATTCCTGCGATTTTGCCTTTGTATCCCTTTTGCAGCATATCCCATTCGTATAATCGGCTGCTTATTTCTCGGTTCCGTATAAAAAAAGGACACTTTTTCTTTATTTACATTGATTTCCTCCAAAGAATATCCACACGCCTCCATTCCGTCTAAAAAAGCCTGTGTCATTTCCTGATCGGGAAACCGGATTCCACACTTCATATGGAGCGATTCAGGTTCCGTAAACACTCCCGGTTTAAAGGCTGTCAGCCACCAATGATTTTCTTCTCTGGAAAGCAGCTTTTCTCCATCTTTATACAGGGTAAACTCCAAATCCATATAATCTTTTTCATCCACGCAGGTATAAAGTGTCCCGTCAAAGAAATCCGGCGCCTTCCTGCCTATTTCAGCAGTATATATTCCGATTTCCGCTCCCGCCGCCATGCCATACTGTCCCTTCCAGAGTTCAATCAGCCAATATCTGTTATGATAAAAAAAGGTAATTGGTTCACAGTCTATAACCATGTTCATTACACCTGCAGCCTCATCATAAAAACGGCTGTATCCCACCTTTTTCTGCCACGGTTCTTTTTGGGAAAACACAAAGTCATTCTTTAAGTCATAATCAAATCCTACGGTATTTAATACTATTTTAAAGTCCTTTAATTTTTCCTCATCCGATCTTCCCGAAACTTTTTTCTCCGCCTTTTTTTTCTGATAAATTCCATATGTAATAATTAATAAAACGCTAAGTGCAAATACTGCCGCCAAAACAATCAGAAATAGTAAGACATAACTTTTCCACATACTATCATGTACTCTCTTTTCTAAACTCCCTCCCTCTATTCTATTTCACATTTTCAATTCCGTGCCTGTACAATAATTTTCAAAAAAACGCTTGCTTTTCCTCTCAAAACCATATATAATAAGGAATGCATTTCGGGGTGTGGCTCAGGTGGTAGAGCGCTACTTTAGGGAAGTAGAGGCCGCGTGTTCAAGTCACGTCACTCCGATCACTAAAAAGATCGCTAAACGCTGATAAAATCGGCATTTAGCGATCTTTTTGTCTGTGACACAATTAGAAAGATGTAAAGCCTTAATCACTCAAGAAACTTTACACCTTTATTGTGTGATAATAAATTGTACTTATGCTGTGTGTACTGACTTGTCTTTTTTATGCTTGTCTAAAATGCAATGTACTCTTTCAACCTCATCAAGAATAAAATCAGCATCACGATGTAATCGCCTTAAATCTGATTTTACATCTATCATATCCTTTTCAAGCCCAGACACTTTTTCATCGAGTGTTGTTACTTTTTCATCGAGTGTTGTTACTTTTTCATCGAGTGTTGTTACTTTCACGTCAAGCCCAGACACTTTTTCAAGTATTAAGTCAAGTTTTTCACCGTCTGTCATATCATCACCGCCCTTTTGTTGTGATTTTATGTTTGATACTACTATGTAGATAGTATATCATAACTCAGATGTAAAATCTATTAAATATTAGCACAGGATGATTTCACCAGTAGTAGAAATTACCTGCTTTTTTTGTATAAAATTCCAATTTCCGAATATACTTTTTATAAAAATATTTGTGATTGGAGATGGCATTTTGGCTGCAATTGAAAAAAATTTATTTTTTTACAAAGAAATTTCCTTCTGCAAAGTCTACAGTTCAGAAAGCAAAGCTGCCCTTGAAAAACTTTTATTAAAAAACCATATTTCCTACTTTATAGAATGGGGACAGACGCCTCTGTATCAAAGAGTATTTCAGTCCCATGCAAAAGAAAAAAATATATATATCTTCCGCATCAATCAGGCGGACGTTAAAAAAGCAGCATTGCTCGCCCAACACGTGGACAATATTGAACTTGTACAGACTTAAATTCTGAAACGGCGTCTTTGGACGCCTTAAGCATCCTTTTCCTCCTCTTCCTTTTTATCATAGATCCTGTGCTCTACTTCTTTTCCGTCTCTCCATGTGATATCTACTGCCTTATTCCCTTTTATGCACAGCCCTTTTACGAATCCATTTTTAAACTGTTTCGGAAGCGCCGGAAGAATTTTTACTTCTCCATTTCTGTCCTGTACAAGCATATTGGCAATCGCCGCCGTTCCGCCAAAGTTTCCATCAATTTGAAAAGGCGGATGTGCATCCCACAAATTATCATAAGTGGATCTTGTAAGTAACTGACGTAAGCACTCATACGCCTTTTCCCCTTCTCCAAAAATGGCATACAGGTTGATAATCCACGCCAGACTCCATCCGGTATACTCGCCCCCGTTTAAAAGCCTGATTTCCAAAGATTTTTTACATGCTTTCATCAGTTTTTCATCTCCGGCAAACAGTTCGGACGGGAAAAGTCCGTACAAATGTGACATATGTCGATGCCCCGGTTCTACCTCCTCAAATTCTTCATTCCACTCTAACAGCTGACCCTTGCTTCCTATCTTAAAGTCTGACAAATGTGCCAGCCTCTCTTCGATTTCCTCAAGCAGCGGCTCTTCTTTCCCCAGAATCTCACAGGTCTTTTTAAAATTGCTGAAAACTTCCCTTATCAATTCCAGATCCATCGCGCTTGACATGGTAATACAAGTATCTCCTTCCGGCGTTTTATATCGATTTTCCGGTGAAGTAGACGGACAGGTCACATAAACACCGTCTTTTTTTACAAGAAAATCCACAAAAAATAAAGCTGCCTCTTTTAAGATGGGATAGACTCTTTCCTCTAAAAACTGTCTGTCCTCCTGGTATTCCCAATATTTAAAAAATTCTGCGCACATCCATGCCCCACCCATTGGCCACATAGACCATGTTACGCTGTTTTCCTGCCCTGTGTTTTCCAGATATCCCATTCCCGTAGGGTTGGTAGACGCCCAATAGTCCCCGTTGTGATGATGTACGAAACCTCTGCATCCATAATAAGCCTTTGCCGTTTTCTTTCCCTGCTCGCACAGCCGCTCCGTATAATCAAACAGCGGTGTCAGGCATTCCTTCAGGTTACAGCTCTCTGCATGCCAGTAATTCATTTCCGTATTGATATTGGTTGTAAAATTACTGCTCCAGGGTGCCTGGTATTCCCAACTCCATATTCCCTGCAAATTTGCCGGCAGACTTCCTTCTCTGGAAGAAGCAATCAGCAGATATCTTCCATACTGAAAATACAGCGCATATAATCCGTTATCTTCTTCGCCTGCCCGAAGCCTTTCAAGCCTCTCGTCCGTCGGTATTTCCAACTGCTCTCCTAAGTATAAAACAACCCGGTCAAAAAGCTTTCTGTAATCCCTGATGTGTTCCTCTAATATGCGGTCATATTGGAAAATACTGTATTTATGCAGCATTACCTTCTTTCGATCTATCCGATCCGCGTTTTCCACTTCCAAAGTCAGAATAACTTCACGAGCGCCTTCAATGTTCAAAACTCCCGCTTCGGAAACTGTGTACCCGCCATCACATTTTCTCACTGTCACTTTTCCCGTAAAGCGCATCCCCCGGTCTCCGTAGATCACTCCCTCCGGCCCTTTTACATAATTAGGGTCCATATGTTCAGGACACTGCCCCTCTATGGAGAATCTATTTTCCTCATGGATTACCTGAACGCGAAGCAGAGATTCAAACTGCACCTCCATTCCCATTACCGGTCTGTCCGCCAGAAACCTCATAACGATCATTTGTGCCGGATAAGACGCAAAATATTCCCTCTTATAATGAATACCATCCACAGCATATTCTACCCTTGCAACAGCGTCCTCCAGTTCCAGACTTCTTTTATACTGTACCGCCTCTTCACCGTGGGACATGGAAATATGCAGATTTCCCATTGGCAGATAGGACTGCGTATATTCGCCAAGCATATGTTCCTGCACAACCTTCTCTGCCTCTGTAAATTTTTTTTCAAAAACAAGCTTACGCACTTCCTCCAAGTAAGAATAAGCTTCTTTACGGTTTTTATCTCTCTGATAGCCGGACCACAATGATTCTTCATTAAGTCCCAATTTTTCGTTTTTGATTCCTCCAAAAATCATGGCTCCCAGACTTCCATTGCCAACAGGAAGTGTTTCTTCAAAACAGTTTGCTGCTTTTTTATAAAATAATTCCATCTCTTCTCCATTTCTGCGCGGATTCTGACTCAATTTCCGGGTCTTATCTTCGCGTAACCAGTTATTGTTCCTATCTGCCTTTTAGAATATAATACGGGAATGATATTAACACACTCATTCCCGCATGACTACTATACTTTCTATACTTTTTTTATGTCAGGATTCTATATCCGTATAAACCGGTCAAACAACCTTTTCTCCCATCTCTTCCAAATCATTGAACTGCTTTATGATTTTTTCAATTTCCACCCGGTTTTTCAAAAAAACATCTGTGATCTTCGGATCAAAATGCCTTTCTCTTGAATCCTTAATGATACTGAACGCCTCATCCGTCGTATACGCCTCTTTATAACATCTTCTTGATATCAGCGCATCAAACACATCTGCAATTGCCATAATCCTTGCACAAAGGGGAATTTCTTCCTCCTGAAGCTGCTTGGGATAGCCGCTTCCATCCCATTTTTCATGATGATAAAGCGCAATCTGCTCGGCAATATCCATATCTTCTTCCGTTTCCACACCTCTTAAACTTTCTCTGATCAGATCACCGCCAATTGTTGTATGTCTCTTAATTACTTCAAATTCCTCCCGATTCAGCCTGCCAGGTTTATTCAATATCTGATCCGGCACCGAAATCTTCCCAATATCATGCAGTGCAGCTGCACGCACCAGTCTGTCAACATAATCATCCGTAAGAATTTCTGCATAGATTTTTTCTTTCTGCATTTCTCTCGCTATCAATGCCACATAAGCGCTCGTCCTTCGCACATGCTGGCCTGAATCGCTGTCTCGGCATTCAATAATACTTGCAAGGTTTTCAATAATGCTCTGTTGGATTGCCTTAATTTCTTCAGTCTTTTCCTGAACCTTCTTTTCCATATCTGTTTTGTAATCTTCAAGTTCCAAAGTACGCATTACTCGCCCGATTAAAGTTTTGGATGCAAACGGCTTGCCGATAAAATCCACCGCGCCATTCTCTAACGCCTCTGCTTCCAGTTCCGTATCTTTATTAGAAGTTAAAAAAATAATCGGTATTTTCTTTAAGATCGGATCCGCCTTTAACAGCTTCAACACTTCCATCCCGTCCATCTCCGGCATTACATAATCAAGCAAGATCAGATCCACCGCTTTTCTTTTTAAAATCTGGATTCCTTCTCTTCCACTTTCTGCAGTCGAAACCCGATACAGTCCCTTTAACGCATCTACAGTTTTCGCTGTACTTGTACGATTATCATCAATCACTAAGATATGTTTCATAGGCAACCCCACTTATCTGCTTTTTAACTGTTTCCTTTCAGAGCACAGTTCCCTTAATATGATAATTCCCCTCAAAAGATTACCATTTATACTAATTTTATTACTTTAAGCAGTCAAAGTCAATCAGCTTATAAGCCCTTTTGCTTTTTTACTGATTTTTTTGTTTTATTTTTTTCATATTCTGCCTTTTACCGAAGCATTCCTCAGATTTACATCCTCTCTTAGCAGCGTATACGCTGTAGATACCAAGGGAATAAACAGCAGCATTCCTGCAATCCCCATCAGACTTCCGCCTAATGTTACCGCAACCAGTACCCACATGGAAGGAAGCCCAACTGAATTTCCAACAACATGAGGATAAATCAGATTGCCTTCAATCTGCTGTAATGTAAAGAATATAATCACAAAAATAAAGGCTTTCATGGGGCTGTCAACCAAAATCAAAAAAGCTCCTACAACGCAGCCGATAAAGGCTCCTACAATCGGTATCAACGCTGTAAACGCAATCAGTACTCCAATCAAAAGCGCATAGGGAATCTGAAAAATCGTCAACGTGATTACAAACATCGTTCCCAATATGACCGCTTCCAGACACTGTCCTGATATGAAGCTGCTAAAATTATTGCTTAAAAGTCCAAGCACCCTGAGTACCTGTGTATTGATCTTTTCCGGCAGATATGCCTTTATGATCCTCTTCCCCTGATCGCCCAGTTTTTCTTTTTGAGACAATACATAAATAGAAAAAATGATTGCCACTACAATGTTAACCGAAACACCTATAATTGTGCTTGCAACCGAAACTGTCGAAGTTACCATACTGCCTACGCCATTTTGCAAAAAGTTGATTGCACCGTCTAAAATCTTATCCCAGTCCAGCGAAATATCCTGCAGCTGTTCCAGATATTCTACGATCTGTGGATTGGAAGCACAAAGCTTTTCCAACTCGACCATTGCATTATCAAAAAATGCCGGCAGCTTGTTTCCCAGATCCATAATCGTCTTTCCAAGCTGAGGCACCACAGTCATCACAACGAATACAAGGATGAACAGGATCAAAAGCAGGGATAATATAATACTGACCGGTCGTTTAAACTTCTCCGCATATTTTCCCTTCCAGTTTTTCAGCAGTCGTTTCTCTATCCCGTTTAACGGAATATTCATTACGAAAGCAATCGCCCCGCCCCAAATAAAAGGCTGGGAAATACCAAGTACAAATTTAAAAACCCCGAACAGTTCTTTTATATTGATCACACAAAGAATAACCAATGCAATAAATAAAATAATATGGCGGATATTTTTCATAGTCTGTTTATCCAAATTCATCTGTATACCTCCTGCATTCTATTTTTGTTTTAGTACTTCTATACAATATTCCCATACTCTTTTTACTGAGGAAATACTGAGTTTTTCTTCAGTTGTATGAATATCCTTCATATCAGGCCCGAAAGAAACGCAATCCAGATCCGCTATCTTTTCTGCGAAAAGTCCGCATTCCAATCCGGCATGAATCGCCTGAATTTCAGGTTCCTTTCCATACATTTCACGGTAAACCCGAATCATAATATCGCGCAGAGGAGAATTTTTTCTATACGCCCATCCCGGATAAGAACCGCTCACTTTGTATGTTCCTCCGGCAAGTTCTGTGATTGCTTCCACTTTTTGAAGCAGCGTTTCTTTTGCGCTTTCCAATGAACTTCTGACTGAAAACTCCACACAAAGAGCTTCCTTTTTGGTCTCCACAATTCCCATATTCAGAGAAGTCTCCACCAACCCTCCCACGTCCATACTCATCGCCTGCACACCGTTTGGCAGTGTAAACAGCAGTACCGCCGTCTTATGACTGCTTTCTTTTGAAAAAGCTTTTATTTTTGCACGTTCTTTTTTCTCCATACATACACAAAAACCCGGATCTTTACTCTCCAGTTCTTTTTTCACCTGCTCTTCAAAAGATCTGATTTTGTCTTCAAAAGCCTCCTCGTCTTTCAGGACAAGTACAGTTCCTTTTGTTTCTCTCGGTATCGCATTGTCCGCAAGACCTCCCTTTATCTGAATCACTCTGCACTCTGCTGCATCTTCAACTTCATAAAGCAGTCTGCCCAAAAGACTATTGGAATTTCCTCTTTCTTTGTGAATTTCCGCACCGGAATGTCCGCCCAAAAGTCCTCCGATGCTAATCTCATATAAAGTTCCTTCTGCTTCTTCCCATGCAAGCGGCAATTCGCAGTTCACTCTTGCACCGCCGGCACAGCTCGTCAAAAAAATGCCCTCTTCTTCGGAGTCTAAGTTCAGGAGCCTGTGTCCCTTCAACATAGACAGGTCAATCCCTCTCGCCCCCTCCATGCCCGTTTCTTCGTCCACTGTAATTACCACTTCCAGTCTGGGATGTTCTATCGTTTCAGAATCAAGCAAAGCAAGCGCATAGGCTACTGCGATCCCATCGTCTCCGCCCAGACTGGTATCTTTTGCATACACATAGTCCCCTTCCACGGCAAGCCGCAGCGGCTCTTTTTTCATATCGATCGTACTGCCCGGCGTCTTTACCGCCACCATGTCCATATGCCCCTGGATAATGACCGGTTCTGCCTCCTCATATCCCGAAGACGCCTCTTTTATGATAATGACATTTTTCAGTTCGTCCTGCATGTAAAAAAGATTTCGTTCCCTGGCAAAGTTCACCAGATAATCGCTGATTTTCTCAATATTTCCTGAACCGTGGGGAATATTGCAGATTTCCTCAAAATAGTGAAATACTTCTTTAGGTTCCAGTTCCTTTAATACTTCTGTCATAATTTTATGCCCCTTTTCCAGTGCCCGGGAATCTTTTAAAAAGAAATATACGGGCACTTCTTATAATATTTTATTGCAGCAAACGCAAGCACGGATTTATGCTGATTAATTCATTCGCTGTCTAACTGTTTCATACATAATTATAGATGCAGCACAGCTGACATTGAAAGAACTGGCATAAGAATTTTCAGCCATAGGAATCGTACATAGAACGTCACAATACTCTTTAAATGCCTTATTTAATCCCATCGTTTCATTTCCCATCATTAACATAACCGGATTCTTCAAGTCCTCACTACAGATAGGCTTTTCTTTGTGGGCTGTTGTGCCTATAATCTTAAAGTTATGGTATTTTATTTTAAGGCTTTCAACAAATTTATATAAATCTTCATTATTATTGATCCGAATCACCGGAAGATTGAAAAAGGAACCCATTGCCGAAACTATTACATCAGGTTCATACAAATCAACCGCATGTCCGGTAATAATTAACATATCTGCTCCTAATGCATCGCATGATCGAATCATCGTACCCAAATTTCCTTTATTAGAAGGTCTGTCAAATAACATAATAAATGGGTTTTGGGATAATGCAACATTTTCTAACCTGTCTTCTCTCATTTCAATAACAGCCAATAGTTCAGAAGTATCTTCTTTTCCACTTAATTCCCTTAGCAGCTGTGGCGTAAGAGTATAATTGACTTCTGTTTTTACTGTTCCTATCATACGTTTTGCCCAGTCTGACAGATTATTTTTATCATAAATAAAAGAAATAATCTTCCAATTATTTTTAACTGCTTCGTTTAGACTTCTCACGCCTTCAACAATAAATTGATTATATTTATATCTTTTATTTCGATTATTCTTCAATACTTCAAATTTCTGGTAATCATTATTTTTATTTATTACAGAAATAGTTTTCATTTAAATACCTCTCACATTTCAGCTTATTATAGCATAAACGGTTCGATTAATACCATATCTATGTTGTCATAAATCACATAAAACATTATAGCACAAAATAGACGGGAATGATAAACTGATCAAAATGCATTCTAAAAATTAATGAACAGAGAACAACTAATGTAATTGCCGGCAGAAAAAACAAAATTAAAAAAGTGAAAAATATTTGTAACAAATCGCTCCTGAAAAGAACTAACAATATGAGGTGCTGATATGGATAAAGAAAAAATGGATGAAATATATCGTGAAAACGCCGCCATGATATATAAATATCTATGCGGATTAACGCAGGACAGCGGACTTGCCGAGGAACTGACGCAGGAAACATTCTTTCAAG
>CANSUS010000087.1 GCA_947650155.1 uncultured Lachnospiraceae bacterium | reverse complement strand
AAAGATTTTCCCTCCCCCTGCATAGCAGGGGGTTTATTTTTGTCTGTGACACAATCAGAGAAGCGGACAGCCCAGGAAGGTGCTGTCCGTTTTTTTAGCGATTGTTAGGGAATTGCAATGAGAAAAGAAGAAATTGGAAGTTTGGTGTATTATGAAAGAAAGAAGAAAAATATGGCACTCAAAACTTTAGGCTGGAGACTCTGCTCGGAAACCAGTATTCAAAGACTGGAACGGGGAGAACGGATGCCGGATTTTTTTCTTGTGGAAAGAATAGTAGAACGGTTGGGAAAATCTATAAATAAAGTAGAATTTCTATATGATGAGCAGACATATGAGATCTGCTATCTCAGAGAACTTGTAGAAGATTTTATATTACAGAAAGAATATGAAGAGGCAGAAAAGGCGCTATGCTATTATGAACGAATGTTGGAAAAAGAAGATCCGTTACATATTCAGTATATTTTTAAAATGCGTGCAGTGTTAGCGCAAAAGAATAATAAAGGCGAAAAGACAGAGGAAGTTTTCCTGAAAAAAGCGGTTGAACAGACAATGCGGGGATTTTCCCTGATGAAGCTGAAAGAATATGCCTTTGGAGAAGAGGAAATTATACTGCTGCTGATGTATCTGCGGGTAGAGAGTAAGATGGGAAAAATGAATATTCTGGAATACAGTGAGGAAATTCTTCACTATATAGAATATAGCTTTTCGGATGACGAAGTGCTTGCGAATCTTTATAGTAAAGCGGCATGGATCTTCGTAAAAGAACTGAAAAGGAAAAACAGGATTAAGGAGGCACTGTTATTATGTATTAAAAGCGTGGAATTATTAACGGGAAACGCGTTACTTTTGCATTTACCGCAATACCTGGAGCTGATTCTGGAGTTTGAAAGAGAACAGAATGAGGAGGAATATAGTAAATGGAAAAAGCAGAGGGACGCCTTAAAGCAGGTCTATGAAGAATATGGATACGAGTATGAAACAGAAGAAATCGAATTGTGGCAAAATTACCATTTAAATGAAGTCTGTCTGATCTCCGAACTAATCAGCGGGGAAAGAAGAATACGAAATGAGACGCAGGAGGAGATGGCAGGCGGAATGAAGATGGATTCTAAAACCATATCCCGGATTGAACATGGAAAGTATAAGCCGAAGCAGGGAACGTTTCAAAAGATAAAAGAGTATTTGGAGTTTGACAGGGATATTTGTAATACAAATATTGTGGTGGAAAATTTTGCATTGTTGGAATTAGAAAGGGAAATAGCGAAGGAAGCACATTACCATAGATATGAGAGAGCGGAAGAATTATATCGGGAATTGAAATCGAAAATTTCAATGGAATTTAACGAAAATATACAATATGTAAAGTATATGGACTGTTATTTTGCAAGGGTGCACGGAACTGTCACAGAGAAAAAAGCATTACAAAGATGTCTGGAAGCATTTCGGATAACCAGAAGAGATTTTGATTTGGAGGATCTGGATAAAGTTGTGCTGACAAGGAATGAAGCAACAATTATACATTATATTGCAAAGCTGTATAAAAAACTGAATCAAAGGAGTGAGACAGTCAGAATATTGGAAAAATTGAAGGCGGGGTATGAAAACAGCAAGGTGGACACCAAGTATCATTATAGAGAAATTGCTCTTTTATATCAGAGTCTGGGAGCACTGTATGAAGAGGCTGATCAATTTGACGAGGCAATTGAGATGTATGAAAAGGAAATTCGACTGGAATTAAAATGTAAAAGAGGACTGACTCTTGGAAATTGTATTCAGGAAAAGGCATATACGAAAGGTCGGCAAAATGGAGATGAAAAAGCCTGTAAATATTTCTATCAACAGGCTTATCAGATATTTGGATTAATGAAAAAATATGACAGAATGCAAATTTTAGAACAGTATTGGGTTAAAAATTTCAGCGAGGAAATTAAATAATAAATTAATATAGTATATCATCAGGTTCTATACTTGGATCAAGTACAAGTGTCTGTATACCAGTATCTCCATTGTTCACAGGGAACTTTATATTTTTTAAGTTTGCCAGATTAGCAAAAATAAAAGAGAGCATCAAAGATAACATCATAAATTTTTTTAAAGTTTTCATAGGTACATTTCCTCCTTAAAGTTAAGTATTATTTTCAAATTATATTAGCAGATTGAAATAGAAAAGTGTATACCAAAACCGGACTAAAAAATAAACCGGTTTTGGTATACACTTTTTTGTCGAAATATGTTAAAGTCCGTCGTATCAGCTGATATACAAAAGAGGAACAATGAGAAGGAGAGTGAAAAGTGTTTTACTCTTCTAAATTTTACGCGGTTAAAGAACGCAGATGGGAGCGAAATATGAAGTGGTATACGATTATTTTTGAAAACAAAGGAAAAATTTCTGATTTAAAACGGTTTATTCTTCAGATTTTAGAAGAAAATGAGTTTGCTTTTGTAGATAAAGAATTTAATGCGGGACAGCGTTTTAAAGTCCAAGGGATAAACCGTAATATCGAGTCTCTGGGCTATCAAAATCAAAAGAAAGTTCAGATCAGTATAACAGAGGTAAATCCGACATCATTTTTTGATAATACAGAGCAGTTTTTATTAAATTGTGAACTGCATCATGAATTGGATCTGTTTTGGTTTCCTTATTATTTTGATCAAAAAGTTTCTATAGAAAAAGTAATCAAAAATGCAGAATTGATTGCAGATGATTTAACATTATATGATGAAGGATATAATTCCCATATTTCTAATTTCTGGGGATTTTTTGTTTCCTTGGGAGATAACAGGAAAAGGGAAGAAATTTTAAATTATTTTAGAGCCAGATATGATATCTATAGAAAAGATGCGCCGGTAAAAGAAAAAATGATAAATATAGCGCCTTATGTTGAAAAAACAAAAGCTCTGGTTAAGGAAAATAAGATAAATTATTATTCTCCAAAAAAGGTTGAAAATATTTTAAGAAAAGATATATTAACATCAAAATTACAAAAACAATCTGCAGAGAATGCAAAGCAGGACAGATTTTATCTGTCTGAACTTGGTATAACCAACAGGTGGTATTTGAATGCGCTTTATGTATCTATGGTCTTGATGAATTTGTCAGTGATAGACAGATATTTTTTAAATTATTGTATTTCACAAAAGCTATATGAGGTGGATCAAAGCTGCAGGGAATATATCAGAACAGGAGAAGAACGAATATGGATGAGAAGGAAGGACTGAATGGCTAGCCTATTACAAGCAATATAGAAAGGGGCAAATGCATCGCAGAGGATACTGGAAATGCTTGAAATAGCGGCCGGAAAGCATTTCAGAAAAAAATTCCCCTAAAAAGGGAGGATGCCAAGTAAAGGTTTCTTTACTTGGCAGTTATTATGAAAAAGTTATTTAAAAAATCAATTACTTGTTATTGGCTATTGATTTATTTTATATATTTAGTATATTCAAGAGAAGTGTATAAAAAATGATTCCGAAATTAAGTTTCTCTGAATGAATTGTAAACAAAATATGAACGTTGGATTTCAGCGGTATTTTATTTTGAAATATTGACAGGTTTGGTATAATAGGCAGTAGGAAGAAAAACGGATGCATTTATGCAGGAGAGAAGCAAAATGAACAGAAAGGAAGACCTTACGCATTTAAGATGGAGTATTTCACGTTCATCAACAGGAACGGCGGGAAGTTTTTTAAAATCTTATGAAATGAGGAATGGAGTAAAATATTATTATAAACTATCTAACTTTGATACGATTCGTGGCGTTTATGGGCATGAAAGTATCAATGAAATTGTAGCGCAAAATGTAGCGGAAATATTAAAGATACCGCATCTGGTTTATGAATTAATTTATGCAGACATAAAAGTAGACGGGAAGATTCATGAAACATGGCTGACGAGAGCAGAGGATTTTAAAAGAGATGGAGAGCACAAGCTTACGTTTGAAACTTATTATGAGATGTTATCCGAGAAAGAAGATGTTTGGCAATTTATTGAACGGCAGGGAATACAGACTTATTTTTATCAGTTATTTTTGCTGGATTATCTGATCTGCAATCGTGATCGTCATGGAGCTAATATCGAGGTTTTGGAAAAGGACGGAAAATACAGATTGGCGCCAGTATTTGACAACGGGCTTTCTTTCTTCTTTTCCTGCTACGATGACGAAGAAGCAATCAGGCAGTTTGACCGGAGAAAAGATGGTCCGGTTAATAATTATGTAGGGAGCCGGTCTTTATCTGAAAATTTGAGGAAAGTGCCTGAGGAAATGCTTTTGCGTGTTTGCAAAGAAGATTTCACAAGAGAGGCAGTATTTAAAGACCTGCGGGAATGCAAAAAGGCAGTACCGGAAATATATTGGGACAGTATATATACGATGTTATTAGAAAGGATAGAGTTTATTGAGACGGTTTTGGATTAAAGAGGATGGCGTCGGGAGCGCAGAAGAAGGTTATGCAGTACTGAGTTATGATGAAGACAGGGATATTTATGGAGTGGAAATACCCAAAACCATTGACCCGAATCATTTGCCGGCTATTCTGGGTATTCTGGCGAGAAAAGGGATTTACTCGGTGGAGGATAAGTGGGCAAGGCGTTTCGTAAAAGAACGGGTAATTCCGCCGGATCGCCAAAACATTGGTATGATTTTAAGAGAAGTAGGAATCGGTTATTATTCAGAATTTCCACTATTGGAATATACATGCGGAAGATGTTGTATGGATGAATTTTATCTGGAAGAGATTTTACCGGGGTAAGAAAAACGGCCGGATAAAAAATAGGGTAAAATATCTATAATAGTCAAGGTATTAAAAAATTTCTTCTCTTTCTATAATAAGGAACGAAAAGAGGAGGTTTTATAAGTATGAAGAGAATAACAATATGGAAAAAACGAATCAGTATCGGTGTATTGTGTACACTGCTTGTCAGTTCATTATCGGGATGCGGCAATGCTTCCAAAGAAAACGGGAAAGAATCTGACACAGAAAAAACGGAGACAGCGCAAATGTCAGAATCAGAGGAAGCCGGAGATACGGAAGGAAAAGAGACGGAAACTGCGCAGGTACAGGAGATAACAGACCGGATGGATAAAACGGAAACAACAGATGACGGTACGGTGAGAAAAGAACTGACAGCTGTCGAATTTGTGAAGCTTATGGGAAACGGCATTAATCTTGGAAATACGATGGAAGCTTATGGGCGTGCAGTTTACGGAACCTCAAAAGAGGCGGCGACCTATGAGACTTATTGGGGACAGCCTGTTACAACAAGGGAAATGATAGAAGGAATGAAAGCAGCTGGTTTTGATTCCCTTCGGATTCCGATTGCCTGGACAAATGCGATGGACTATGAAGATGGCGATTATACGATCAAAGAAACCTATTTAGATCGTGTTGAAGAGATTATAGACTATGCCCGCGGATGCGGTATGTATGTTGTTATTAATGATCACTGGGACGGAAGCTGGTGGGGAATGTTTGGCTCCAAGACACCGGAAACCCGTGATAAGGCAATGGAGATGTATGTCTCTATGTGGGAACAGATAGCAGAAAGATATAAAGACTATTCTGATTATCTGGTTTTTGAATCAGCGAACGAAGAATTGGGAGATCGTTTGAATGATATTGATGTATGTGAAGATTCAGGAAGCCTGTCCCAAAACGAGTGTTATGAAATTACGAATCTCATTAACCAGACATTTGTGGATACCATTCGTGCTTCGGGTGGAAATAATGAACAGCGTTTTCTTTTGATTGCCGGATATAATACGGATATTGCTCATACTTGTGACAACAGATTTGTGATGCCAAAAGATACGGCTGAGAAGAAATTGATCGTTTCCGTTCATTATTATACACCCTGGAGTTATTGTGGAACCGCCAGTGCAGAAAATTGGGGAACAAAAGGAAATTATGAAGAACAGAACAGACTGCTTGGTGATATGCAGAAATTTACAAAGCAGGGTTATGGCGTAATTATCGGAGAGTATGCAGTTATGACAAATCAGGACGGGTCCTTGAAGGATAACACATGTGACTTTATTACAAATTTCCTGGATAACTGCGATGCATATGGGTATTGTCCCATGCTGTGGGATTGCAGCAATTTTTTTGTAAGAAAAGAATTAAAGATGAATGACGAGGCATTGGCGGAATTATATTTGGAACGTAGTTATAGTGCACAGTCAGTTTTGGCGGAAGAGGATATCATAAAAGCAGCGAAGGACAGAATGGAGGCTTCTTATGCAAATGCGCCGGAAAAATTTGAATTGCAGGTGGACTTAGATGCCCTTGGAACTGCGATGGCATGGATTATGTTTAGCAGTGAAGACTGGAACAGTACATACAGCGCCGGGGATGTTTATGATCCTACTTCAAAAACAGCCGGTTTAGAGGCGGTGGATGTGGAGATTAAAGAGGCGGGAACTTACACGGTGAGTCTGGATTTTACAAAAACAGAAGCAGGATTTGCCAATGGTATCGGTTTTGCGGCGCTAGCAGTTGGAAATGGCGAGCTGCTTTTTCCTGAATATGTGATTGAAATAAAGGAATTTTTGATCAATGGAGAACCTTATGAATTAACAGCAAAGCCTTATACTTCTTCAGACGATGGAAAATGTACCAGAGTGAATATTTATAACGGGTGGGTTTCCGGTGTGCCGCTTGATGCGAGATGCGCAGACGGGGATACAAGCGAAGCGTCCGCAATTATTGTGGATAAAGAGGAACTGAAGCATATAGAGACGATAGAAATTACGTTTGCATATATGCCTTTGTGAACTTTAATCGTATACTGGCAGGTGAGAGAGAGACTCATCAATCCGTGAGATGGTTGATATGTAAGTATCATTATGATAAAAGTCATAGGTGCCGTTCGGGTTTTTGATTAGATAAGAATTATCAGGGGTAGCATAAAATATGCCTTCTTCTGTTTCCGGCGGAATATAAAAAGGCTCAAAGATGAAGAAAATGGAGAAGAAATATAAACCAATAAATAAAAATGAAAACCAAAACTGCTTTTTTCGGCTGATTTTCTTTTGAGGACTATTCATAATAATGGAAAACCGCTGGGAAAGCAGGGAGGTATTTGCATTACAGAAGGAGACGGCAGGTTCTTTATACGAAGGCACCGCCGTTTTTGCTGTATTTATCAGGCAGTTAAGATAATGAATCCGTTCCTGCGGATCAGAGGAGTCTGTTATCTTTAGATCAACACGCAATTCCAGCATTGTAGTAATCTGTTGCTTTAGAATTTTCACAAAGGGATTCCACCAGTAGAGAATACACAAAATTTCTGAACAAAGCTTCAGGAGCAGATCATGATGGAAAAAATGTGCTGCTTCATGGCTTAAAATATAATACATATCCTGTGTTTCCACATGAAAATCTTTCGGAATCAGGATATAGGGTTTATGGATTCCGGTTATCATCGGAGAGGCAATTCCGTTTAGTTCTACGATATGAAAATGATTTTTCTTTTTATATGCCTGACAGATTTCTTTTATCTGAGTCTGGCAAGGTTCTTCTGTTGAAATATCTGTACCTGTTAATTTGATCAAAGCAAGAAAGGAGCGATAGGAAAAGAGGTAACGAATCAGTGCAATACCGCTTCCTATTGCCCATATCATTAAAAAAATATGCCAGACAGACAGCGAATAGTTTCCTATATGAATAAACGGTTTTTTAAAACAGATCATAAAATGGGACAAGTTCCCCGGAAGATTGATATTTGTGCTGCAGGCAATTTCAAAGGGAAAAAGGAAACGTAATGCTGTAATTGCGATAAGCAATGCAAGAAATTTATGCCCGATTTCCAGCATAAATTTTGTATTTTGAAATATGAAGTACAGTATGATTAACAGTATATTGCTGAACAAAACAGACATCAGCATGGAAGAATTGGAAAAAGTCAACATAGTAATCTCCTCTTGATACGTCCACTTATATTCCTAAATCATTCTTATAATCTTCTAACAATCGCTCTAAATTTTGAATTTCTTCTATACGTGTTTCCTGATCCGCTTCTGTATCCAATAGAGCGGCGGTAAACGATGAGACAGAAATTCCATTTGAGTATTGGCGCATTTCATTGATAAAGCGGGAAAGGGCAGCTTCTTTAGAGGATACTGCAGCACGATAACTGCGGCAAAGAACTGTTTTGCTGTAAACAATATCAGCAACTTCAATCAATTCCTGTTTCAGTAATTTCCGTAACACGGCCTGTACTGTATTGATAGTAAGTTCATCCTTTGCATTTGTAATTTCAGCAGCAGTCATGGGACTCTGGGAATTCCAGAGTATATTCAGAATATCCATGTCCCGTTTTGTAAGCTTTGGATATTTTTTTGCATTTATCATGTAACATCATCCTTGAATCAGTATTTCTTTTACAATAACACAAAATGAATGTAAAAATCAATATTGACGCACTCAGAAAAAATGTTTTATACTGATATTGTAAATAGAATACAGACTCAGTAATTAGTATACTCTCATATGTCAAATGTGACATGTGTGATAAAGCATACAGATGGGGGCAGATATGAACAGGATAAAAAGGGGTATTCTTATTTTAGAAAGCATTATACTGGCGTTGGCATGCTGTGCCTGCGGGAATCAGGAGGCTGCAGCGACATCCGTCAAAGATAAGAAAGGGACGGGTGCTTTGGATTTGTCCTACAAAAGTGAGACTGACTGTCAAATCGGAATCGGACAGCTGCCGGTTCGCGCTTATACGCCAAATGGCATTTATTTTATAGACGATGGAGAAAATCTTGAGGCGAAATATCTAAAATTTTATGATTATGCTGCAGAGAGAATGGTTTATGTGTGTTCAAAAAGTAATTGCAGTCATAGCGGAGCAGACTGCATGGCATATCTTAACAGGCAGGAATACCCGCTCCCCAATATCTGGTATTATGAGGGCAGTTTATATCTTTCAAAAGTAGACGGAGACTATATAAATGTAGAGAAATTTGCGCCGGACGGTTCGACCCGTGAGGCTTCCTGTACCATTATGCGCATTATGAAAGAAACGGTGAAAGGACCAGGCGGGGATGAGGAATTTACTTATTATCCGGTAATAACACTGCATCGGGGATATGCTTACTATGCCACTTATTATCCGGGGTGTGAGTCCGCAGATTTATGCCGTGTTAAGCTGAACAGTAAAGAGGAATCGGAAGTACTTTATTCATTGAAAGGCACAGCTGCAACGCTGATCCGTTTAAAACCCTATGGAGCGCACGTTTTTTTTCAGGCGGGAACAGAAGAGGAAGATCATATTGACATCAATATATACAGATATAATATTGAGACAAATGAAACGGAAGAATATTATCCGGGAGTGATCCGTGATTATGTTCCAACGGAGGACGGACTGTATTATCTTAGCCTGACGAACAGTATTTATAAAGCAGATCCTGTTTCAAAGGAAGAAATCGTTTTTTATGAACCCGGAAATGGTACGGGCAATGTATCTTTGTTTATCAAAGAGGATATGCTGGTCTGGCAGAAGCAGGACTCTGATGTAGTGGATGACAAAGGCATTTATATCTATGAGCAGAGGGTGCTGAACATGGATGGAAAGGTGAGTCAGGAATTAAGAGGGACACAGGAGGACTGGTATAACGGATCCGATAATTTGCTGTCACCATATTGATGTGTCAGGGAAGATCACAAATTTGCAGGCCGGGCAAAGATGAATAGTTTGAACAGCGTCAGAGCCGCGGTATGGAGGCTGGCATGGAATATAAACGGATTATAAAAAACAGAAAAGTATTTTTGCTGTGTGTGCTCCTTCTTGTAACTACAGCAGCCGCTTATATTTACAAACAGATTAATGCGGTATCGGCAGAGCAGGCAGTGTCGGAGTATGGAGAAGATGCGTTACAGGAGAACGGATTGATGTCTTACAGGGAGTTTCAGGAACAGTATGCTGCTTCCTATCCCGGGTATTTGGAAAAAATACTTACGCAGAATGACGATTTGACCGGTATCAGTATTTTTCAGAAGAAAGATTCTTTTTCCTTTCGTAACCTTGAAAAAACAAAAGCTGATTATAAAAGTCTTGTTGGTTTGAAGGCAGAAGTGGGAAATTTCAGGGCATTGGAATCAGTGGTCAGTTTTGAAACAGCCGATTATATTACTTTTATATTTGGCGTTATTTTAGTATGGTCATTTTTTGATGATGAAAAAAAGGGGCTTTGGTGTGTAAATTATGCGACGCCGGGAGGCCGGATGAAGCTGGCGATGGCAAGATGTGGAGTATTACTTTTGGGAAATAGTATTTTCCAGACGGTACTTTTCTTCTTATTATTTGGAAGCGCCTTTCTGCTATATGGCGGCATAGAAGATATTGGGTGCAGTGTGCAGTCTTCCCCGCTGTTTCGGGACTGTATTCTGCAGGTAAATGTGTGGGAATATCTGCTTTTGTTTGTAATGCTTCATCTGGCAGCGGCTTTTGCCATGTCGTTATTTGTGTGGATGGTGTTACTCTTTTGCCGCAGCCATATGCTTTCAACGGGGCTTCTTCTTATTGTTCTGGCGGGTGAGTGCGTTTTCAGCAATGGATTATCGGATCAGAGTATTCTGGTGGGATTAAAATATGGAAATTTGTTCAGACTGATACATCCCGGGGATATTTTGTACAATTATCGTAATTTTAATCTGTTTTCGTATCCGATAAATTGTTTTCGCGCATACCTCTGTCTGATGCTTGTGACGATAATGCTCAGTATTGTAATCAGTGCATGGATTACTTCTGTCCGAAGACCCATTGCCACTGTGGGAAAGATAGAATTAAGGATTGCAGGATTACTGAAAAAGATAAACAGGGTCTGTCACCAGGGTCTGTCGCATCTGTCTGTTTTTGGAATGGAGGTGTATAAGATTCTGGTAATGCACAAGGGGATACTGTTTCTTATAGTATGGATATATCTGCTGGTCAGCCAGATTGATACAAGAAGCATATACTATTTAGGAACAGGGGCTGTTTTAAAAGAAATCTATAGTGAGTACAGCGGACCGGATGACGGAAGATTGAGGGCATATATAGTGAGGCAGGAAGCTGTATTGCAGCAGGAACAGTTGCAATACGAAAAGGCTGTATCAGCATACGAGACTGGCGAAATCAGTAGAGAGGAAATGGAAAATGCATCTATGGTATATAGTTCCTTTTCCGCTTTGGAGGGTGGCATTGAAAGCGTTAATATGCAGCTTGGTTATATGGAAAGAATCAAAGAAGAAAGGGGAATTTCCGCATGGTTTCTTTCTGATAAAGGCTACAGGATTCTGTGGACGGGGGACGGGCTTTACCAGGGGCAGGGCTATGGAAAGCAGGAACAGAGAGGTTTGCTGGCAATTATTGTTTTAATTTTGCTGCTTTCGACAGTGTTTTCTTATGACCGAACCTGTGGAATGGAGAAGCTGATGCGGGCAGCGCCTTATGGAAGAGAAAAATTGTTTTATATAAAGATACGGGTGGCAGGTTTAACTTGTCTGTTCATTTGTCTGGTGACTTATGGATTGGAATTGTATGAAGTACAGAAACTGTATCCTGTCAGCTGCCTGAAGGCACCGGTACAAAGTCTGGATTTTATGGAACATTTTCCAATTGTAATGGCAGCAGGATCTTTTTTATTAATGGTTGAAATGATCCATTTTTTGGTATTATTTATGACTGCAATGGCCGTCTTTGCCTGCACTGTTTATTTCAGGGGTATAAAAGGTGTGGCGGCAGCATTGATTATCCTGGTTTTTCCGGCAGCGTTGCAAATGCTGGGGTTTGACTGGTGTCAGTATATTTCAGTTTTGCAGCCGTTAGTATATGTAAGGATATTACAGGAGCATGGATTTGTCTGCAGCATCATCAGTGTAATTGCTATGATGGTTTTTGGCATGATTTGTTACTTGCTGGTAAAGAAAAGATGGTGTCAGAATGAAAGTTAGAGGCGGGGAAAAGATAAATGAAATTGGAAATCAAAGGATTATCAAAAAAGTATGGTGACTTTCAGGCATTAAAAGCATTAAATGTGGAATTTACAGAAGGGATATACGGGATTCTCGGACCTAACGGGGCAGGAAAGTCCACTTTTATGAATCTCTTGACGGACAATCTGAAACGTACTGCCGGAGAAATCTGTCTTGACGGAAAGGAAATTTTGTCACTTGGAAAGGAGTACCGTGCAAAATTAGGGTATATGCCGCAGCAGCAGGGATTTTACGAACAGTTTTCAGCAATGGAATTCCTGCGCTATATTGGGAAACTAAAAGGTCTGAAAGGAAGGAAGCTGAATGGGCAGATAGAAGAGCTGCTTACAAAGGTCAATTTGTATGAAATAAGACACAGCCCGATGAGCTCCCTGTCAGGAGGGATGCGGCAGAGAGTATTGCTTGCCCAGGCTCTTCTGGGAAAGCCGGAAATTGTCATTATGGATGAGCCGACCGCCGGTCTGGACCCCAAAGAACGAATTAATATCAGGAATATTGTGGCAGAAATTTCAAAAGACAAGATAGTATTTATAGCCACTCATGTTGTATCAGATATAGAATGTATTGCGAGTAAAGTACTGCTTTTAAAAAAAGGAGAATTAATCCGCATGGAATCTCCCGCCGGGCTGATTGCTTCGGTACGGGGGAAAGCAGGAGAAATTCCCTGTACAAAGGAGGAACTGCAAAAATTACAGGAAAAGTATGTTACCGGAAATACAATCCAGCGGCAGGAAGGACTGTTTTTCCGCATAGTAGGAGATGACCTGCCGCCGGAAGCCAATGTGATCTGGAATAATCTGACATTGGAAGATGTGTACATGTATTATTTGGAACAAAGCTGAAGGATCAGCATTTCTCCGGTTCGGGATATTCAACACCGAACGTATCGACTGTAACCGTCTGCATCACTTGGTTTTCCAGCGGTCTGTCGTTATAATCAGTGGCTGTTTCGGCAATGCGGTTTACCACATCCATGCCTTCCGTTACTTTTCCAAATGCTGCATAAGCGCCGTCAAGATGCGGGCTTGTCTTGTGCATAACAAAGAAGTGTGGAGCTGGAAAGCCGCATACTTACTGGATATTTTATCACTTTTAGAGTTTGTTGACAACAAATTGACAACAATTTTTGTTTTGAATAGTACCGAACAATACTGAATGGTACTTTTTTATAACAGCATATGAGTTTGCAAGAAAAGGCATCCCAATAAAAGGATGTCTTTTTGTTTGGGGAAAATAGATTAAATAATTGTATATTATGGAGGAAAACATTATGACAAACACAGCGTTAAGAGCAGGGGCGCAGAGCGCCAACAACACACACATGGTTTTTGCAAACGAGGAACATGAGAAGTTTTATTATGAAAAATTGGAACAGGCAAGGTATCAAGACTGTTATCACAAGGCTTTGATCTACATTCTCGGCATTTCAGAGGACACAAGAAATCATTTCAGCCAGATTTATGATATTAAGTCAGGGTACATCAAGCCGGAATGCCTGCATCAAGGATGGCAGACAAGCGGCAGTGTCCGGGTGGTAAGGCTTGCCTTTAACCTTTACACGGACGGAACGCCAAGCGTTGATGATTATGAGAGCAGGGACGAGCAGATAAGCGAGTGCA
>CANSUS010000086.1 GCA_947650155.1 uncultured Lachnospiraceae bacterium | reverse complement strand
TACTGCACGAGAAAGGCAGCAACGATGTTATCGCCGAGTATAAAGGGAAACGCTGCACGGCGATATACAATCCGTTTGTCGGATTATTCTACGTTGACGATATTTATGGCATACTGCCGGATCAGCACAGATGCCCTGTATGCGGGGAATATGTAGCTTAACCAGTAGAAATTTTGTAACTACTCAGCACAGGATAGCGCATTTACTGCGCTATCCGTACGAAAACGTAGAGACTGCGAGAGCAATCCCCATTGGCGAAGCCAATTTTCATGGGATTGCGGCGTATCTGCGAGGGTACTGAGCGGATACGAAATTTTAACCAAAGGAAGGAGATTAAAAAGCATGAATTATGAGGAAATCATCAGACGGTTGCGCGAGCCGTTCAATGGCAGGGAGATTGAGTGGAAGATCCAGGTTACTTCACAGGATAAGCAGAGGGGCATGGCCGTGGCCTATATGGATGCCCGTGCTGTCCAGAAAAGACTGGATGAAACAGTCGGGCCGTTCAACTGGAAAAACGTATACTCCCTGTGGCATGAC
The DNA here is from genome assembly GCA_947650155.1 of uncultured Lachnospiraceae bacterium. Taxonomy (GTDB): domain Bacteria; phylum Bacillota; class Clostridia; order Lachnospirales; family Lachnospiraceae; genus RGIG3002. Next base: position 13,072 of record CANSUS010000086.1, on the reverse strand, counting down.
AATTCCCAGATTTGCGGCATCAGTATCTTTTACGATGAACGGAAGGAGTGGGTGACAAAATTTGACGGTGCGGAGAACAGCGATTTTGAGCCGATCAAGGGCGGACTGTCGGATTCCTTCAAGCGTGCCGCAAGCGTCTGGGGCATCGGGCGTTATCTGTATGAAATGGAAGGGATATGGGTGGAGATTGAAGCCCGCGGGAAATCCTTTTTGATCAAACAGAATGAATATGTCAGGCTGGAGAGGGAATACAATGCCATGCTGAACCGGATATTCGGAGCAAGGCAGGCCCAGCAGGGAAATCCTTCCGGGCAGGCACCGGCGGCGAATACCAGACAGACACAGGCAGCATCTGTATCAAATGCAAGGCAGGCGCAGACAGCATCCGCAGCAAATGCCAGACAGACGCAGGCAACGCCAGCGGCAAACAGCAGACAGGCACAGGCTGCGCAGGCAACGAATACAGTAGCGAATGCAGGACAGGCTGCGGCATCCCCGGCTTATGATTATCAAGTCCGTTCTATCAGGCCGTCAGGGAAATCTAGCCAGTTTTTGGAGATGGTTGACCGGAGAGGCGGTGTGGTGAAAGCTTACATCAGGGCTACAGACCAGTCGATTAAGGCGGGCGCCTGCCTGAATAACGTGCAGATTGAGAAAAAGAATGGGAATTACGGCGAGTACAATCTCATCAGCGCCTACCAGCTGGCGGCATAAACGATGATTCGGAGAGGGGGCGTAACATTCCCCCTTTCCTTTTGAAAGGAATGACAGCATTTATGAAGAAGATGAATGGTTTTACGATTACAAGGCTGGCCCTTACCGGATTCAAATGCTTTGAGGATACCGTTACCTTTGACTTTGGGGATATGACTTTCATTACGGCTTCCAACGGGCAGGGGAAATCAAGCATTGCCGACGCAATAGCTTTTGCATTTGTGGGTACGCCTTTCTTTGGCGACAAGGGGCTGGATCGGCTGCAGAATAAGAATATGCAGGAAATGACGGTAAGCGTGGATTTTGTGGATGATAAAGGGAAATCCCATAACCTGACCAGGACAAGGAAACGTGACACGGCGATCGCCTATGACGGGATCACGGTCAGGCAGTCAGATTTAAACAAGGTTTTTGGCGGAAAGGATATGTTCCTCTCCATCCTGAATCCCTTATATTTTATCAATGTGCTTGGCGAGAGTGGAAAAGGGATGCTTGAAAAGCTCCTGCCGGTTGTAAAGCATGAGGACGTAATGGAGGCACTACCCGCATCCTCACAGGGGATCCTGGCAGATAAACCGTTGCTTTCACCGGAGGTGTTCATCAAAAACCGCAGGAGTGAACTGAAAGAGCTGAATGACACGCTTATCAGCTACAGGGGGCAGAAGGAGCTTCAGGATTTCCAGCGTGAGGAGCGCACTGCGAAACTGGAGGAACTGAAAGCATCCGTTGATGATATTTCCTCTGAACTGGAAGAACTTTCTATGTTCCGTGATGAAGGACGGAATCCGGAGGAAGAAAAAAGGACGCTGGAAGAACTGCGCAGACAACGTGCAGCCCTGCTCTCTGAAGCGTCAGACAGCAATGAGGACAAAGCCATGCAGGAGCTTTTGAGAGAGATAAAAGAGACGGAAAAATCCATAGCAAAGCAGTCTGCACAGCAGTACCAGTCATCCTTTACGGCACAGATTGCTGAAGCGGAGGCGCAGCTTAATGCCCTGCGTGGAGAATTCAACAGGCAGAAAAATGCGTTCGTGGATATTACAGTAGGGCATCAGTGTCCGGTATGCGGTACGGTGGTGACGGAAGAAAATGCCGCAGCCGTGAAGGAAGAAATGCAGAAAAAGCTGTCGGCGATTGTTGATGAGGGAAATCCGATAAAAAGTGCCCTGATTGCCGCCAGAGCAGATGAAAACACTGCACGGGAGGCATTTGACAGGCAGAAAGCGGAGACGCTTGAAAAGGAAAATCATAAACTGTCAGAACTGAACCAGCGACTTCAGGAGATGAATGTCGCAAGGGAGCTGGACAGGGAGGATTATTCGGAAAGGCTTTCGGAGCTTGAAAGTAAAATAAGTGAACAGGAAAACAGCATCAAAAATGGAAGGTGGTCAGAAGAACAGTCCGGGCGGTTCAGTGAGCTGTGCGAAAAGAAGAAGGAGATTGAAGCACAGATGAAAGCTCTGGATAGCATGGAGGAGTATGATTACGCAAGGCTCATTGCAGAGACGGAGACAGAGATTGCCCAGACAAAAAGGCTGATAAATGAAGTCATCCTGTATATGGCAAAGCGTGTGGAGCTGATGTTAGATGGGTTAAAGATGGGCAGTACCGAGATTGTCCTTACGGAACTTGTGAAAACTACCGGGGAGATCAAGGACTGTTTCCGCTTTTCCTATGAGGGGCGGGAATACAAATGTCTGTCCCTTTCGGAGCAGGTGCGTGCCGGACTGGATGCCGCCATGCTGATCCAGAGGCTTTCCGGGCGGAATTATCCGATATTTGTGGATAATGGGGAAAGTATCTGTACCTTCGGCAAAGCGAAGCCCTCCAGCCAGGTGATGGTTGCCAGGGTTGCCAACGGACAGACGCTGCAGGTCACTTATAGGAATAGAGATCATGCGGAGCAGAGAAAAGCGGCATAATCACAGGGATGGAAATTTGTCCCTAAAACGACCATTATTGGAACTGATTTTCTGGAATAAAAATACCTTTTGAAATCAGGCGGTTTTGAGGGATATTTTGTTCCAGAACCCGTTCCAGAATCTATGTTCCGACTGCCATACGTTATTGGGACATTATTTTATGGAAGGAATAGAACATGAAAAACTATATATTGGGATATGCAAGGGTATCCACGGAATCCCAGAACCTGGACAGGCAGCTTGATGCTTTGGAAAAGTACGGCGTGGAAATGATTTACAATGAGAAGATGACAGGAACGAAAAAAGACCGTCCCGAGCTGTTGAAACTGCTCGACCGGGTGACGGATGGGGATACTGTCGTGGTGGAATCTCTGTCACGCCTTGGACGGAGTACCAAAGACCTGATAGAGCTGACAGAACTGTTCCAGTCGAAGGGCGTGCATCTGGTATCATTGAAAGAGAATGTTGATACATCCACTTCCACCGGAAAACTGCTGTTTACCCTTATGAGCGCCATTGCCCAGTTTGAGAGGGATACGATTGCCGACCGTACAAGAGAGGGGCTGCGGTCCGCAAGGGCAAGAGGAAGGATGGGAGGCAGACCGAAAGCAAATCCTGATCAGGTTAAAAAAGCTGTGAAGCTTTACCATACCGGGCTGTATTCCATTAAGGAGATTGAGGAACTGACAGGAGTTAAAAAGTCTACGCTTTACAGAAACTTATAGGAGGGATTCTGTTTATGATTAAAAAATTAAAGCCGATCCATGCAAGGGCAGTAATTGAAACACGCCGTCCAAAGGGGCTTTTCTATGTATATGAAAACGATGTTTATGTTGGGATTGACAATTCTGCTGGTCATGCATGGGTTGAGGAATTTGCCAGCCTGCGGCAGTGCAAAGAATGGCTGCGTAATCCGTGGGTGACGGTGTCGTCAATGGAGCCGGAAGGAAACAGAATGTCAAGAATTACCCAGCCGGAGGAACTGCTGGTTGCTGCCATGAGGCAGGGGATAAGGATGGATATCCGTGAAGCCGACATTGTGCTTGGCTATCAGGAGGGTCACGATTATTGCCTGATGGCAAATGACGAAGGATGGACAGTAAGACACGATGAGCAAGATGGAACAGACTATAGTGAAGATATGCCCTATTCTATCAAGGATGCCGTTATGTTCTGCCAAGAAATGAATGGGGAACTGTTACGGGATAATGAATCCCAGAGTGTTCCAGACATAGGTTATCTGGGTAGGCTGCGGAAAGATGAACAAATCTTTGATGCGTCGATTGCAAAAATTGTTGTTAAGTCTAATCAATATATGGAGGCAGCATGAGAAATAGTTTAATTCAAAAAGAAATGATTTCTGCAGGACAGCAAAATGATTTGGTGATGAAATTCAAAGTGACGATTATTGAAACATTGAAGATGACTGTTGATGTGGAAACCGAGAATCAAGAGCAAGCAGAACAGATAGTGGATAGTAAATGGAGGAGAGGCGAGTACATTCTTGATGCAGATAATTTTATGGGCGTAGAGTTTGAAGCATTCCCGGCAGACATATAGGGGGATAACTTTTCAGCCTTCATTTTTCCAGTACAATAGCTTTGGTAAGAAAACGGTATATATTTGGAGATTTTATAGAAACACTTTCAGAAGTATAATCTGATGTACCACCAATGGTTAACGGGAACAGTTCTGTAGATTATGTTTCCGTAAAAATTCCGATATAAAGTGCCTCCCGATACAACTGTTTTGTAAAAAATATTTGCAGAGGTGGCAGATTATTATGAATCTAAATCAGATATTAGAGCTGTCTATGGTATTGGACAGTGAACATTTTCAGAAAGTTTTTAACAATGCATACAAAGGGAATGATTATATGAATGAAAAAGGGAAGGAATACATTGATCAGTCTTTAAGTTCCAAAGGGATAACCGTTATCTATAGGGACAGCCAGTACAAAAAGAAGGTACGGCTGATTGCCAACACATACCTGCTGGATGATGTGTTTGATACAGACAAGCTGATTCGAAAGCTGGAGAAACGGATTACAGAATATTTTAACGGCAAATACCAGATAGATGATTTTGTGTTATCAGGGATGAACCTTGTTGCAGATATTGATGTTGGTACCCGGACAAATGCTTTGGCATACCTGAAAGTTTTTCAGAGGATTGGCAGAGTGAAAGATTTCTCTTCGGCCAGCTATGAATGCTTTGATGATAATGCCAGCTTTTGTCTGAGCGGGAACAGTAATAGTATTGACTTTTTACTTTATGATTTAGAAATGGCAGTTATGCGCCAATGTAAAAGCAGGGAGACAGACTGGAAGAAATGGAAACCCATAAAAGGAGTTCTTCGAGCAGAAGTGCGCTTAATGAAGCCAAAGACAATCCGGACTTACACGGATGCAGTTGATATATCCGAGCAGATTGCAGACATACTGAAAGATTGCAACAATATTTTTATGGATACCTTCACGCAGATTATCCCATTTGGAGATTTTTATAAAAAGGATAAGGCCGCAGAAGTTATTCGCAAAGAGGTCGCTGACAGCATTATGAGAAGAAGAATGCTCCGACTTTTAGCGCTGATTCCGACGAAGAAGTCACTCCACTTGGCTCAAAAGGCTATGAACTGCCGGAATGTGGAGAAAATAATGGGTTCATTTGCAAAAATTAATTTGTCGCCTGTCACGATAAGTAAACGGCATAATACGAAATATCTGGAAAATTTTTATACATACCTTTTAGATGGAGAATAAACTGAATGCAAAAATCATTATGAACTGTTTAAGAGATAAGGGTAACTGAAAAGGCAGTTACCCTAACGATTTTTTATTCCTTGGAAGTTGATTTCCTGGATTGTTCCCAGCGAACATATTCCTCTATGCTTATTTCAATATTGTGACGCACTGGTGCTGTAAGTAAACACGAGAATGCCGTTTGCAGCATTTCATGTGTGGCTTTTTTTAGTCTATATTTATATTCAATCGGTTCATATAATACGTTTTCAGCCATTTCATTGATTGCTTTTAGAAAAAGCTGACCAAATTCTTTTCCAAATAAATCTTCTTCAACAAATTGATCAAGAACCAACATGAAAGTCCTGATTACCTCGCCTATCAAGATAGAGAAATTGGTTGCACAGTATGGAATCATCTCGTGATTTTTCAAATTTGCAATTTTTTCGTAAATTTTGGGATAAGGAATATCTTTTAGACAGGTTGATAAATTTAGCAGGAAAAAACATTCTTTTTCATCATGGCACTGAATCAACCTGTTCATTTCCTGCATAATAATATATGGTTTATATTCCTTTTCCAGCCTATAAAGATTAATGCCATAATAAACAGTATCGTTTTTTATGTGTTCCAATATATTCTCGCAAAGTGAAAAATAATTCCAAAAGTCAATCTTTTTAAGCTTATTTTGATATTTTTTACTTGCATTTTCTAATTTTTTTAAATAATTATCACTAAACAGCAAGTCCTTATTTTTGGAGGCAGTGTATAAAACCTTATATAAGTCATTATATAAATTCCCTATTCTTTTGAATGTATCTGCAAAAACATCTTCTGCTTCGTTATTGCGTTCAATATAATCAAAATATTGGAGCCATTCGTGTTCTGATGCTTTTGATATGAAATTCCACTCTTTACCAGGGATAGGTGAAGGTCTGTTCGCAAAAAGCCTGCTCTTATATTGTCTCATATTTGCCGATGTTTTTATAAGAGGTTTTCTTTTTTCGCTGCCTTCCTTATCATATTTAAGGTTTATATAGTCAGGATTGCGCATGTTGAAACCGTTTTCAATAAAGCCTTCTTTATTAAACTGCCTTGGGGAATGGGTATATATGTATTGGGTTAATGAGGACGCTGGAATCCTCTTTGTTTCTTGTATGAATGCACATAGCCCCATAAACAGGCAGACATCGACCACATCATCGCAGATGTTTTTATCTAAAAAGCTATACGCTTTATCGTCTGTCATAATAATAAACTTGTATGATTTTATTAAAATGAGTCTTAGTTTTTCATTAGGAGTTAATGCTTGTCTCTGATTAGAACCATTCTTCAATGCTGAGATTTGATCTTTAATATCTAAGATAATTTTATAAAGTGAAGTATAGTATGCCTCATCATTTCTGATAAGAAATTTACTGGGATCTTGGAAATTATTTTTTGCTTCTTTTAATTTTGTCAGAGCTTGAATCGTTTTTTTATTATTCATCAATTGCAGTCTCCTATAAAAATTGGATTAAGATAAAAATGTCACAGCTTTTACGCGGTAGTTTAAGATATGATATGGCTAAACATCACTGAGGGGGTTGCAATAATATGTCTCATACAGGAAATGAGCGTAATGAATACTTTGGCAAACAACCATGTGTGGAACTGACCAATCCATTGGAAAGAAGCTTTCAAACGGAAGATTCCATGAAAAGCACTATCATCATATCCCAATCTATGCTCAAGGTAAAAGATGTATCAAAACAGCATAGCATTACGGAAATTACTACGGAGATTATAAGAAAAAAGGGCAGCCTTGTAAAGACCTTCATTGAAATTGGATATCTGCTCATTGAAGCAAAGGAGCAATTAGTCAGGCACGGACAGTGGCTGTCATGGCTTGTATATAATGTTGATATCTCTGAGCGAATGGCAGAACGCTATATGCAGCTGGCAAAGGCATATGGAAATTCGACATCGGTGTCGGATTTAGGTATAACGAAGGCATTGATATTATTAGAGTTGCCAGAAGCGGACAGGGAAGCTTTCATCAACGACCTGCATGAAATAGATGGACAGATGCTTGCAGTTGGAGAAATGACTACGCGGGAAACCCGAAAAGCCGTCCGTGATAAATGCAGGCCTGTTGTGACAAATGATGAGCCACATAAAACATTTCAACCTATAGGGAGGGATTCTGTCTCAAATTTATATAATAAAAAGCGGAACACACTTTTGAAGTCAGCTGAAGAACTTGATTCCGAAATCAGTTCTGCAAAAACACATTTAGATTGCATAATAGATCTTCTGGCAGAGCAGAAGCATAGCGCAGGGACATACGACAGGTTTGCGGAGGATATGCAGTCACTACAAAAAAAAATAAGCAAGTGCATGGATTTGATTGAGGAAAAAACAAAAAGCGGTGATTTCTCTTGAGAATGAATTTTGATGGGATAGGACAATGCTGCAAAATTTTGGAATTAAAGAGTGGGTGGAATTGTTCCACCCACTCAGTGCTTTATAATCTATTTTTTGTCTGAATCGACATATTCAATACATTATTTCTTTTATGGTGATGAAGCTGATGGTGTTCGTAATATGGAAGTTTGTCAATGCGGCAAAACCCTTCAGGATGTAAAAGGATGATATCTTTTAAGGTGGATAGTTCCTCGGGATAAATAATCGGTTCCCGCATTTTTGTCCAACTCTGTCCAGTAGTCCTTGAAGCGCTACTGTTTGCGCTTATTGAAAAACGACCAGTTTCTCCAATACCATAGTTTGTCCCATGGCTGGTGCTATGACTTTCATTGAAAGTTGTTTTTTTAATCTCTGCTTTTCCAATCATATCACTGATAAGTCTTTGGTTTCCGGGATCAGCAACATTCAGAATTGCCTTATATGGGCAGTTATCTAATATTATCGTTGAAACATTTTCTCCATATGCGTTAGCGAGCTGTGATAAGCTCTGTATAACCAGGCAGATGGTTATGCCTTTGCTCCGCAGTGTTGAGACAGCATTTTGGATCGCATCAATCCTGCCAAGTCGGGGAAATTCATCCAACAGTATCAGAACGGGAGGAAGTTTTTTTGCTTCTTCCTCAGCGCTGTTTTTATCAGGTCGGCGTTCCAGTGTCCTGATTAATTGAGTGACCATAAGTATTATGGCTCCATCCCATTGCCCTAATTTATCTTCCGGTATTTCTATAAAAATATTGTTTGTTTCTAAATCTTCCCATCTTATCATGTTATCAGATTTTGTAAAAGCTGATTTGATACGGTTGTCGGTAGCGAAGACCATAACATGCCTGCTCAATTCAGCACCAATTCCCTGTAGCATCCCGCTTTCTTCTGGATTATCAATGTCACGAAATTGGTTTATAAGATTACGGACAATTTTATTCTTGCTTTTGTTAAGAATTGCAAGGAGTTCTCCGATTGTCCGGGTCTGTATCAGAGACATAGCCATATTGAAATCTCCTTCTATAATTTCCCCAGTTTCCTCATCTGTCTCTTTTAAGTCATATATGTATAGGAGTGTTGCCATAAGAATATTCCGTGCCGATTCGTACCAGAATTTTTCCCGTTCTTCGGGAGGTATAGGGATAATGCTTTGGGCTATTTCACGGGCGTTTTGCACCAGATCATTTGAATCGCCTTCACGCAGTAAATACATTGGGTCATAATGGCTATTACCTTCTCCATTTTCAGAAAAGCTGAATACTTTAGCAGGCCTTTGCATATGTCGGGCTTTTTCTAACAATTCCCTCTTGATGTCAATTGTCATAAATGTTCCATACCATGACTCCAGCGTCTGAATAGCTATGCAGGATGATTTTCCACTTCCAATGCCGCCAACAATCAGTACATGGCCATCTTCGCCTGAAGGTTTGGAAATATAGTATTCGTTATCCTCATGCAGCCAGTGTGAATGAAAACGCTTAATGCCAAAAAAGAAACCGGAATTTCTTTTTATGGTGTGCATCATATATGGCGGTATATGCTCCCTGCTGTCTCCGGGGTTTGAATCTGAGAAAATCTGTTTAGCCAGTTCTTGTAAATTTGTTTTATTAAGCATTTTGCTCCTCCTTGTATTATGATGTTTTTGCCATTGTATATCATTCCGGGATAAAAAAGCTGTGACAAAAATCAATGGAGCAAAAAATTGAAGTATTGGTTGTCAAAAGGCTGTTTTTATTGACGGAATAATTTTTGGAGATTCGTGCCATAATGTATAAATTTGGTATAGTACATTATTGGCATAGGTCATGGCATGAAGATTCGGAAAATTAATCCGGCAAGGGAAATAAGAGTTTTGACGGTCGGGTTATATATTGAAACTTGCCAAATAATATTGCTAATTTTTATTTTTGTCACAGCTTTTTGAGCAAAATTTCATATATAATCAATCAAAATTAACTGAAAGGAGACTATGGCGATGGATGAGTGGGATAGGATTGAGCATTTAAGAAGAATCCGGGAGCGTAAAGAGAAACGGCAACAGAGGGAGGAGGATAATCATTGGAATTTTTTAGCCGGTGCGCTTGTAGCCAAATATCTTAAAGATGATTTGGATATTTCCGTATATAAAGGCGAAGGCTCAGGGAAAAAGAATGCGGACTCGTTCGCTCCGTTGGAGAATATTCTATATTATCTTTCCGTACATAAGGAATTTACAGCCAGTATTAAAAAAATGCCCCATAATGCATTTCCTGGAACCTGGCTTTAGGGTGTTCCATGGATTTGAGGTGCATATACACATTGAGGGATTTTTCACTGGGGGAGGAGGATTGATAATGGCATTATATGGATTTGACATTAAGCCCATAAGCAGGATACAAGGCGATTCTGTTGCAAAGACAGCTTCCTACATTTTAAGGGAAAATGTCCATGATTTGTACTGGGATAAAACCTATTACTATTCCTATGTTGATGACTTGTTATATTCAGGAATATTGATACCTGATGAAGCCCCAGACAGATATCGGGAACTTCCAACTCTTTTAAGAGAAATCGAACAGGCAGAAAAAAGATATGATGCAAGGCTCGGAAAAGTTATTCGACTTACGCTGCCTAATGAAAGAATTTTTTTAACAAATGATTTGATTGGGCTGGTACATGATTTTGTTGGGAAAACATTTTTGACAAGGGGTATGTGCGCTGTAATTGCTATCCATGAGGGTAAGAATAAAAACCCCTTAAAGAATAATCCTCATGCGCATATCATGCTGACTGACCGGCCTGTAGATGCCAATGGTTTCTGCGCCAGAAAAAACCGCGAATGGAATAAAAGGGAAATCCTTCGTGAATGGCGGAAACTATGGGCGGAAGCGCAAAATAAATTTTTCAAGGACAAAGGCTTGGAATTAAGAGTCAGCCATGAAAGCCTTGAAGTCCAGGGTATTGACAGGGAACCAACGGTTCCTCTTGGACGCGCAGCGATGGCTCTTGAACGAAAGGGGGTGCAGACAGAATACGGTAATAGAAATCGGGAAATTGAGTTGTGGCAAAAGGAGCAGTTAGAAAAAGAATATTTGCATAATCTGGAAAGGAAATGTAAAAAGGAACGTGAACGGTAACCAGTTTTCCATATTTAGCTATATCAGGTAAGGTGTAAGTAAAATGGCCTCTGGTATATGCTCCATAGAAAAGAATATATTCTAATTATAGCAAAAGTGATGAAGGAGGAAAATCTTATGGAAAGACAGGTTTATTTGGCTTCCGATATCCAGAAAGCATTAGGGCTTGGTAAAACAAAAACCTATGATTTTCTGAATCAGGTATACAAACAACAGGAACAAAATCCCCCATTTCGAGTAATTAAGGTGGGAATGTCTGTTAGAGTACATAAACAGTCATTTGATAACTGGTTAAATACATCGGTAAATTAAAATCATCAAAAAATTGAAGAGAGGAGGTAGGCCTGATGGCAAATAAAAAGAGTACTGCCTTTTTCGAGGCAGGCAGTTGGTATCATCGAATTAAAATATTACAGAAAGATGGTACAACTAAATATTCAAAAAAGGGCGGATTTGCAACAGCCAAAGAAGCAGAGGCAAGTTACCACAAATATGAAGAAGAATATAAAAAGGCATATCGGGCTTACCATATTTCTTCTTCTACAGATTTTGATTTAAAGGAATATCTGATTTATTGGTTGGAAGAAATCTATAGTGCGAGAATTGAGAATACGACACGGATGCTTGCTTCTTATGTAGTGTATGATCTACTTATCCCCAATATGAATCAGGGAATGAAACTGCGTTATGTGAATGTGGAGTATTTGAATGCATTGTTAGAAACAGTTTCAAAAGTTTGTGAATCTGCTGGAAATAAGGGAAGAGAAATTTTAAATATCGCTCTGAAAGATGCAGTGGCACAGGGATACATAAATCGTAATCCTGTGCCGGATACAAAACCCTACAGGAGACGGAAACCAAAAATCACTGTACTCAGCAAAGAACGGATGAAGCTCTTTCTGGAAAAAGCATCGGAAAATAACTGGTATTTGGAAATCCTGTTAGGTTTGTTCATGGGATTGCGGAAAGGTGAAATCAGCGGATTAAAGTTTGATGACTTTGATGTAGAAAACAGAACAGTGAGAATTGCAAGACAGGTAACGGCTGATCCGATTGTGTTAAATGGAGATTCCAAAATAACAAAGTATCAGCTTGTGGAGAAGGCTCCGAAAACAGAAAATAGTTATCGTACACTTCGTGTACCGAAGGTTATTATGGATGAGGTGCTGGAGAGAAAACGGCAGAATGATTTGAGAAAAGAGCAGCTTGGCAAGAAGTATATAGACAATGACTATATTTCCTGTGCCGCAAATGGCTTGCCGCATTCAGCATCAGCTTTCAACAATGCGTTATCGAAGCTATGTAGCAGAAATGGGCTGCCGCATTTGACAGTACATAGTTTACGACATATGTATGCAACGATTCTTACAGAACAAGGAGTTCCGCTTATGAAGGTCAGCGCCCTTCTGGGCCATAGCAGTATCCATACAACCTTTGAGTATTACTGTGAAATTATGGATGAGCAAGAGCGGATTATAAGCTTTATGAATGATTCATTTGTGCCGGAAGGAGGAGAAGAATAGTGTTTAACCTGGAGTTACAGAATTATATTGACTGGGATGTAAAGGCCGTGTTTAAAAGAAATGACCGTAACAAATTTGCTTATCGTGTCGTCCTGAAGTTTATGGACGGCACGAAGCATACAAGGATGTATTCCGGATTTCAAACAAAGAAGGAAGCCGAAGATGCGAGAAAAATTACGATGAGGGAGCTTGCCAATGGAACATATGTAGTGAATGACAGTGTGAAAGTAAGTGAGTTTTTGAGCTATTGGCTTGAGTATGACATCAGAAAAAGGGCACAGAGCAGCAATACCTATGATTCTTATTCCAGTATTGTACGTCATCACATTATTCCGGCAATCGGGAACAAAAAATTGACAGAGGTAAATAAAGGAGACATCCAAAGACTGTATAAAGATCGTGCCGCATATTCTAAATCCATTGCGAGGCAGGTCAAGACAGTAATGAATGTCTCTTTTCATTATGCGGTTAGCTGTAAACTGATTCCTGTGAATCCGGCAGAAGGAATCGATTTACCCAAAACAGTGGATTCGAAACCCTACCATACAAGAAATATTGACGTGGCAAAAACTTTGAATATGGAGCAGATTCTATTGCTTTTGGAGGCAA
>CANSUS010000085.1 GCA_947650155.1 uncultured Lachnospiraceae bacterium | reverse complement strand
AAGCAGCGGCTCCTATGTCTACCCTGCGGACTTTATGCTGGTGGGCGCGATGAACATCGCAACACTGAAATTGATACAATGCGAGATCACTGAAATGCCTGAAAATAAGGCATTTCAAGGAGTAGGTGAAGTAGAATATTGGATTTTGGTGTTTGTTGCGGTAAAATGGAATCAGTCCTATTTAACACTTTGCACCTCTTTTTAACGATAGCTGGGCAATCGTTAAATCTTTAGAAAGCGGTTGCTGTCCAGCGCAGAATGCTTTTTAATTTGTATTTTTACATAGGAGACCGTCATGATAACGAAGGAAGAGATAAAAGAATTGGATGGAAATTATTTTGAGGTGTTGCAGACAGGGGCTTTTGCAATCACTTTGAGGTCAAAAAACACAGGCCATTATTGGCACCTGCTTGAAAGGGAATATCCCTCATTCCGGCATTTCGCAATATACCATAAGCATAATGCCTTTGATGCATACCATACTCAAGGGACGGCTTGTGACCTTGCGGCGGCAGTGTCCGGAATCATGTCACATGATGAATTTCAGGTGAACGGGCGTAAGAAAGCCCGAAAAGAAAAGGGGAAAATATGAGTCAGGAAATTATTTTACGCTTGTTAATGTGCGGAAGTATCTGAGGGAGGATAGGATGACAGGGGAAAGAGAAACCGTGTCCGTTACAAATTGGAACGCACTGTCAGAGGAACGTCATATGGAGCTGCTTAACTTGAATGATGAGGAGCATATTTATCTGGAGTGCATAGAGGACAATTCTGAAAATCTATAACAGAAATATTTGAGTCCGTTTTTGGGGACATATATTCTGATATTCTTATCCTAACAGAGGAATTTTGTGATAAGATAAATTTGATAACAGATGATTGGTTATGGAGGTAGTGATGCTGGAACAGGATAAACGCGCTGTAGAATCCATGTGTAGATGCGGACTTGACCTCGAAGGCGTTATAAATGTTTTCCCAAGCCTTCCGGGAGAGGAAATCGCATCAATCTATAAATCAGTGAGAGGCAGGGATACAGATGCAAATGGAGAATCCGGCATAAGCATTAACTGTTCGTGATATGCTGTGCAGGAATTATATAGAGGGGTGCAAGGTAATGAGCCGAAAGCAGAAAACATATGGTATCTGTAGATTATGCGGAGAAAACAAAGAATTGACATTTGAACACGTTCCTCCAGAAACTGTGTTCAATAAAGGGGCAGTGAGGAATGTAAGCCTTGATGCCATCATTAAAGACACCATGAAAGAAAATAAACTTCCGTGGGAAATAAATTATGGGAAGGGAAAAATCCAGCAGCGCGGAAGAGGAGGATTTTATCTATGCGGTGACTGCAATTCCTGTACTGGTCAATGGTATGTTCCAGAATACAGCAGGTTTGTCCATGCCATTCAGGGAGCGATGCGGCAGGCTGGGGAACAGAAGTATGAATCGCTTGGACTAAGAATAAAAAGCATAAGGCCGCTGCCGATTCTTAAGCAGGTGATGACTATGTTCTGTGATATTAATAGTGGGCTTATGGGTGATGATTCCTTAAAAGATTATCTTCTTGATAAGACAAGCAGATCTTTTAACAGAGACCGTTATCATTTGTATGCCCATATCCACGCCGGCGCACTTGAAAGAATGAATGGAATCATGGTTCAGTCAACAAATTTTGGAATCATAACTCTTTCTGAAATCTCTACATATCCGGTGGGATTCACGCTGTATATAGACAAACCGAAGAACTATAAGCCGGAGGGTGTTGAAATTACATCCTTTTCAGAATGGGATTATGGGGATGAGAGTGATGTGCAAATAATTATTCCGAAACTTGAGTGCAATACAATTTTTTCAGGTGACTATCGGACTAAAGGGGAAATTACGGGAAGTGCAGATGGCAAGGCGCAAATCGGAGAAGCTACCACAAAAGGATAAAATGGAGAAGATAAAAATGTATGAAGAACTTACAGATATTTTAGGAGAACGTCCGCAGGGAGAATATGGACATTGGATAATGGATCATGAAAATGACGGGAGCTCAGAACATCCAATCCAGATGCCTTTTGTATCGTATTCAGGACTTGTGAGAAAATTCATGGATGCGGTGTTCTCGTTTGCAAAAAAACATCCGGAATACGGCCTGAACCAATATAGGGATATTCTGGAACAGAATGGGATTGAGTGGGGGAGTGTCTCCATGGATGCCGTGGATGTTTCGGACAAGGATGAGATATGTGTCATGGCCCTCCTGTTGGGTGCGGTCAGGGCGGAGAGGTTCTGCGATGGGGCGCTGCTTGGTTTCTTCCAAAAAGGGAGTATACAGAGGTGGTTGGAGCGCCTGAAAGAGATTGACGGGGGAAACATAGGCAAAAGCGATAAGATATTTGATTTAAGGAGAATTCCGGCAATATTGGCAAAGCCCAAGATGCTTATCGGTATAGAACGATATCGGTTCATCATGGAGAAGGTGCAACGGGTTGATGTATCGTTGGATGAAGGATTCCAGAAGACCTATGAAAACTTTTATACACTCGGTAGGTACCCGAAGGAGTTCCGGCGGGATTATTTCGCATACATGGAACGGTGTAAAGAGACGGAGCTTTCGTTCGAAGAAGCACTGTCATATTTCCTGAAATACGGAACGCTGGAGGTTTCATTTTCGAGCAAGCTGGTACATACGCTTGATCCGGAGCAGCCGATATGGGACAAGAATGTCACGGACAGGCATTTTGGCTATAAGATACCAGCCTGTGGTACAAAAGACCGGGAAAAGAAGATACTTGACCGCTATAAGCGGTACAAGAGGGATTTCCTTAAGTATGTGGCATCTGATGATGGAAAGACAATCATCCGGGCATTTGATGAGGCTTTCCCTGAAACAGGGTTTACGGATTTGAAAAAGGTGGATTTTGTGCTTTGGCAGGATATCGAGTAAGGAGAGCAGGGATAACAGCCCCTATAATTTATGATGGCAATGCAATTCAGGCATCTATATTGCAAGACTTATCATCCTGCTGTATAATTTTTAGTGTTAGTCAGAAAATAGGGTGGTATAATATAAGAACCTATTTGGGATATCACCTCATTTACTGACTAACACGAATATAAGTAATATAATGCATATGGCAGTTAAACTACAGGAGAAATTTAGTTTGATGGGTACAGAAGAGTTAAAAGAATATCTTTCAATTGTTGTAGATATGGAAAAAAATATTTATATGCAAAATTCTATCATAACGGAATTGGAAAACGAAATTGATATTTTGGGTCTAAAAAAACAACTTAATAAACCAAAAGGTTATGATGCTTATGAGTGGGTATTTATTTTACCCATGTTACTATTTGGTCTTGGGTTCATCGGACTTGGAGTACTAGCATGTTTCAAAGGCAAAAAATTCTTTACTGGCGAAGTAGATCTTTTTAATTGGTTAATAGCTCTCTTTCTGTTTTTATTTGGGCTTTGTGGCATTTTCTCTGGCTTTACCTTTATTTGCTATATCCCTAGAGAACTAGCTTCATCTTACACAATGAAGAAAAAAGCAAAACAAGAAGAACTTAAATATAAAAAAGACAGATTAATAGATCAAAAACGTGTAAAAAGGGAATTGATTCGTAAGAAAATTTTAATCGCCGATTTACAACAGATTAGAGCACAAAATTCTGAAAGCAAACGTACCCTCGAAAAAATTTATGCTCAAAACATTATATTTCCTAAATATCGTAACCTGGTTATGCTCTGTTCCTTATATGAATATTTTTGTTCAGAAAGATGCTATTCATTAGGCGGGCCTGATGGTGCCTATAATCTTTTGGAAAATGAAATTAAGCTGGAACAAATTATTACTCGGCTTGATAATATTATAGAAAAGCTCGATGCAATTCAAAATAATCAGTTTTTTCTATATTCCGCCATTAAAAAATCGAATCAACAATCCGTGCAAATATTGGAGGCCATCCATAATATGGCCGACAATTTAGAATTTCTAAGCAAGAACTTTTCTAGTCAGTCAACCGAATTACATGAAGAAATTGCAAATCTTCAAAAGACATCCGTTCTTACTGCTTATCATGAAGAACGGATACAAAAAGAACTATCTTATATGAATCGTATGAATTACTTTACAAGCAGAAATGATGGCACTTTTAACAGTTTTCCACCCACATAAATATTGGTGTTAGCTAGAAAATAGGGTGACATCCTGTTCTTTGACTATTATACTATTGTTAAAAATAAGCACCTATTTGAGGGCATCACCCCATTTATTTACTAAGGAAAGCAGCAGGACTGTTGCCAATATGATTATAAAGATTGCTTTGTATTACTTATGCCCGTTGGTATTTTCTCCCAGCGGGTGCTTTTTTATCCTGAAATCCCATACGGATAAGATATAACGATGCGGAGGTTTACAGATTTTCCAATAGGTAGGAGGCGGTATGCATATGATGAAAAACCAGAAAACCCGGATTACGGGTATGAGGGGTGAGGGATATGGATACATCAAAATTGCACAGATGCTTGGCTTCTTCCGGAAAGGGGACATACAGAGGTGTCTTGAGCGCCTGAAAGAGATCGACGCGAGCAGTACAGAAAAGTTATCTTAAGCACCTGAATACTACAGAAATTAAAATAAAATCTGTAGAAAAAATAACAATTATAAACGAAAAATAGCCATATAAAGAAAATTAAAGTAAAAAAATCTGTAGAATACTATTGTAAAAACTACAGAACCGTGATAGAATATCTACAGATGAAAAATGTGATTTTGAAAAGGAGTGATTATATGGCTAAGGCAACTTATTTACTACAAGGGAAAGAACAGGATGAAAATCATCAAAATCAAATTATTAATATTTTTAAAAAGCCTCACGATCAAATTTTTATGTATTCGGCATTTGCTAAGGAGAGAAGTATAGATGATATTAAAGCAGAACTTGAAAGCAATAGGGGCAAGGTTACTGCTTTAGTGGGCATCAGAAATGGAATCACATCTTCACAGGCGATTAAATGTTTGCTCAATGCGGGTGTGAAGGTTTATGCTGTTGATACGGGTAGCTCTATCCAAATATTTCATCCCAAGACACTTGTGGCAGTTGATTCGCAGAATGCTATGGCAGATGCAATGGTCGGTAGTGCAAATCTTACACCAGGTGGTCTTCTTGGAAACATTGAAAACAGTGTATTTCTTGAACTTAATTTGAAGGATAAGGATGATAAGGCTTTTTTGGATTCTTTTTTTAGTGGCTATAAGCATCTGCTGAATGATTATTCAGAAGATAATGTGATTTTGGTTGATTCAGATGCAGTAATTGCAAATCTGTTGGATGAAGGAAGAATTATTGATGAGACCACGGTACCGAGAATTTCCAGTGTTGGTAAAAACAGTATTGGAAAACAGGGCATTAAAAAAATGAAATTGAGCATAGGCAAACACCGTGTTACAAGAGTGCATAATGCGACAGCCCAGACTAAAAAAGCAGTTGTTATTGGAAGTTCCTTTTCTGGTAGTGTTACGGAAGTATGGAAGAGTAAGGAATTGAAGGAACGTGATTTAACAATCCCTTCTGGCGGAGGAACTAACCCTACTGGTTCTATGCTCTTGAAAAAAGGTGCTTATGACATTAACCAGCAGCAATATTTTCGGAATACTGTCTTTGCCGGTTTGAAATGGGCACAAAAGGCAGGCAAACCTAATTATTTCGAATATGCTACAGCAGAATTTCATTTTATAATTGATGGAATTGATAATGGAACCTACAAGTTAACTATGAAATATGATTCAAGGACATATACTGCTTCATATCTGCAAAAGCAGCCGAATGTACATCTTAGTTGGGGTGATGCAAAGAGTATTATCAGAAATAGGAATCTTCTTGGACAGATTATGTACCTTTATAAAGTGGATGGCAAACAGGATGAATTTGTTATAGAAATTAAGGATGACTGATGTATAAACCGAATCGCTCATTAAGTGGAGCTTAGTGAGCGATTCGGATGATTATTAACTTGAAATTATCAAATACGTATGCCAATATATGACTGAAATTCACGAGATAATATTTGTGAATGGTCAGGAAAATATTGCGAAAGGAGTTTGCGGGCTTTGAAATTAAAGGAAGATGCTTCGGAAGAAAAATTACATGGCAGATATTTCACGCCTGAGCCTATTGCTGATTATGTGACAGATTGGGTCATGGATCAGGAAGGTGCTATAGGGAATATTCTTGAACCAAGTGTTGGAGACGGGGTTTTCATTAAAAGTATTCATAGGCATATCGATGTATGGGAAAATGCCAACATGATTTCAATTGAAATTAATGAGGATGTTTCAAAAGCGGCGGCTGGGAGATATGAGCAGCTTGAATGGAAAAAAGGATGGGAAAGAAAAATAGGGGAAAGTGGAAAGGTCATCATAAACGATGATTTTTATAAAGCATACAAAAGCGGATTATGCCAAAATCGATATCATGCAATTTTAGGTAATCCTCCGTATATTCGATACCAATATTTGAATGAAGAACAGAGAAAAGAGCAAAGTGAAATATTGACACAAAACGGAATGATATCAAATAAACTGATTAATGCCTGGGTGTCTTTTACTGTAGCATGTGTTAGCTGTATGGAAGAAACAAGCAGGATGGGTTTTGTAATTCCGGCAGAACTTTTGCAGGTAAAATATTCAGAGGATTTAAGAAATTTTCTGATGAGACATTTGAATAAAATTACAGTTGTAACTTTTAGGAGTCTTGTATTTGACGGAATTGAGCAGGAGGTGGTTCTTCTATTAGGAGAAAAAATTGCTGGAGATGAGAACCATAAAATAAGAATTGTTCAGTTTGATGATCTTGAGCATATGGAAGATGATGACCTTGAGAATTATGAATTCTTCGAAGCAGATTTAGCCTCAAGTAAATGGACAAAATATTTTTTAAATGATTCGGAACTTGAGCAGGTGCAGGCAGCAGAGCGCGATAAAAGATACATACGGTTTTCAAAGGTGGCAAAGTGCGAGGTTGGAATTACAACTGGTAATAATGATTACTTTTGTGTAGATAGGGATACCGTAGAAAAATATAATTTAGGAGAATATTGCAAGCCTTTAATTGCCAGAAGTGTAAATATAAAAGGCGTTCAGTTTACCGAGAATGATTGGAATGATAATATTGAAGCCGGTGCCAGAACATACCTGTTGGATTTAACATTATTTGACAAAAATAAGTTTTCAAAAGGGTTGAAGAGTTATATACAATTTGGAGAACAAAGCGAACAGAACACTACTTATAAATGCCAGATACGGGATGAGTGGTATAAGGTACCTTCTGTATGGGTTCCAGATGCATTCTTTCTCAGGCGAAACTATTTATATCCCAAGTTCATGCTAAATACGGAGGAAGTAAATGCTGTAAGCACGGACACGATGCACAGGGTAAGATTTCTGGAACCAGTTAATAAAAAAAGAATGGTAGTTGCCTATTATACAAGTTTGTCTTTACTTTTTTCAGAATTAGAGGGAAGAAGTTACGGCGGTGGAGTATTAGAAATTCTTCCAGGGGAAGTTGGAAGAATATTACTTCCTAATATTTTTGACGAAACCATAATTACCAATGACGAAATTGACAGTTTGCTTGATACGATAGACAGATATATAAGAAATCATGATGACGTAATAGAACTGTTAAAAATTACGGATAGGAAAATTCTGATTGAAAAGCTTGGTGCTACAGAGAATGAAGTGTTAAAATATCGAAGCGCATGGATAAGCTTAAGGAATAGGCGATTAGTGCGTGGAGGAAGAACAGCAACAGATTTATAAAGGAATAAGTAGCGAAAACCGCTGGGATTTTGGTAATCCATAGGGATGAGGGAGGAATGTCTATTGGCAAAGTACAAAAATTTCTGCGAATATATGAAAGATAACTTCTACGATGAAATATTTGACAGTCTTGAGAAATATATTATATCAAGAAAAGACAGTTTTGAAAATGAAGAAATTATCAGCGTGTCATGGGTAGAATTGTCTGCTTTTCATGTATCTGGTGTTACCTTCAAGAATAAAGGGGGTAACAGCTTAGAAATCAGGATTACGGTTGATGCAGAAATTGAGGTCAAAGGAAGGTACAGAGGCGGATATGACACCTTTGATGAAAGTGGATGCTATAATGTTTTTTTGTCTGCATTGCTTGAAAACGGTCTGCACAATGTAAAAATTACAGAAGTTACGGCCTACAACAAAAATGAGTTTGACCGTGATAAAAGTCTGAGCCAGAACCTTGTTCCGTATATGTATGAAGAGGATGTTGAAAGACACGCAGAGGAATTTTTAAAGAAACACTGCCCCAAAGCACTCCTACAGCCGATGGCGATTCCGATAAATGAGGTGCTTGCATCCCTGCATATGACGATGTACTATGCCCCGATGGAAAACAATGTATTCGGGAAGACATATTTTGGTGTAGAAAAGGTTAAGGTGTTCAAGGATATCCGGCAATTTGAAACAGAAGAGATTATGACCGCTCCGGGAACGATGCTTATAAATCCGGATGTTCATTTTATGTATAACATTGGTACGGCAAACAATACGATGATCCATGAGTGTGTGCATTGGGATCGGCATCGTCGGCCGTTTGAGCTGCAGAAACTGTTACAGGGCGAGTGCAGCCATATTACTTGTGAAATCGTAGAAAAATATGAGGGCATGAAAGAAGATGAGTCTGCTGTTAAATGGATGGAATGGCAGGCGAGCCAGCTTGCTCCGAGAATACTTATGCCGCGTGAAATGACAATAAGGAAAATGAGTGAAATCTTACAGAGACGCCATAATGCAGAGCCGCAGAAAAGGAATGCGGTCCTGCTGGAAGAGTCAATCGGTGAATTGGCACTTTATTTTGGCGTATCCTTTATTGCTGCAAAACTACGGATAATTGAATTAGGATGCGAACAGGCTGAGGGTGTGCGTGTATTCCATAATGGGAAATATCTTCCGCCATACTTTTTTAAATCCGGCTCTTTGAAAGGAAATGATACATTCCTCATTGACGAAGAAAATTTTGTGATTAACCTTGTGATGGATCTGACCCTGCGGGATCTGTATGTTAAGGGAATCATTGTATATGCGAACTGCATGGTATGCATCAATTCTCCTAAATACGTGCAGAAAGATCCGGACGGCAAAAATATGCTCACGAACTATGCCCTTGATCATGTGGATGAATGTTGCTTTGTATTTGAGCGGGAGTATAGCGCAAGTGAGAAATATTCTGATACATTTTATAGAAGGTGCTTTCTCTGTAAGGAAATAGATTCCAGTTCTTTTATCAAAGCAAAATATGACCCAGACCATCAAATTAACCAAAAGAAAAAGGATATGCAGGCTGAGATTGATAAGATAATCAGGCAGGCCGAGAAGATGGCGACCAAGATGACAAATGAAGTGCCGTCCGGCTTTGCAGGTACGCTTAATTATCATATGAAACGATGCAGTATAAGTGCGGATGAATTGAGCGGGAGAACTGGAGTAAGTACTGTCAGTATCAGCGGATACAGAAATAATACAGAGCCCAGAATCGAGCCGGGTACTGCACTGGCGCTTTGCAAGGGCTTATATCTTGAGAGCGATTTTGCGGTAGATTTTATGGAAAAGGCTGGTTATAAACTGGACGGAACCTCTCCGGCGAGGATATTTGTCCGGATATTGGTATGCGACCACATGGACGATACATGGAGGCAGTGGATTGAGAAAATACAAATGGCGAACATAGGGACGGAACTGCTGCCGAAGCGGAACAGCGAGGTAAAGAAAGTCATGTCACAAAATCAGTCGGAACCATAAACAAAAATAGAATAAAGTTGGACTTAATATGGTGTGCATATAAAAATATGGGTTTCTGTGATCCCGGCCATGGCGGGATGGGCAGAAGCCCTTTTTTTTTGCCCTTTTTCATTAAGTCCGAGTTTATGGTGTTTTTTGGGAACTGTGCCATTATATAATTGTAATTTTTAAATAAATTGTGCTGGACACAACAGCAGCGAACCTTGAAAAAACCACATTGAACGGGAGGCCTACCGGGAAAGGTGTTTATACCATTGTCAAATTATCACAGGTATTGTGATGGCAATGGGCAGACAGCTTTACTTGTAGTGCCTCCTTTTTTGATGCCTTCAGTCCCGCTGTCTTTTAGGACATATCTGTACCAATATAACACCCTGCCCGGAGTGCCTCCTGAGAAGGAGGCAAAGATGAAAGTAAAACTGAATACTGAAGTCACTGTAGACATTTTGATCGACGGGGTACTGGTGAAGAAACCCATATCCGAAATCCCCGGCATGACACGGGAACAGGCAGAGGCGATCAACACTGTCCGTGCAGATTCCGACCACCTTGAGGAACTGCAGGCAGATTATGACAGGCATCACCTTGACAAGTCTGTGCAAGGAATCCGGGGTGCGATCCAGAGAGGGGAGTCAACGGATATGACGGATCCGCTTGATAAGATTGCGGATCCGAATGCGGACATTTTCTCTACGCTCTATCCTGCCAGACGAAAAGTGTCTGCCATGACCGAAGCCGTAAAGCAGGTTATTGAAGAGCTGCCGGAAAGCCAGAAGACTCTTTTTTTTAAACACTATGTTCTGGAGATGACCTTTGATGCGATTGCTGATGAAGAGTTCCTTGTCACAGGTGTGCGCGTCACAAAACAGGCAGTATCCCAAAGGCATCAAAGGATGCTGGCGCAGGTTAAAAAACGGCTCGGACAGAAAGTACAGATTCCGTTCTGAGACAGAGGAATCGGGGGTTTACATTTTTTCCAATAAGTAGAGGGAATCTGTAAGCCCTTACTTTATCTGAAAGAGGAGGAGAAACATGAAACTGAAAGTTATCATTGCGCGGCCGGGAGAGAAAGCCGCTGTAGAGGAAATTCCTCTGGGATACGGCAGCCTGGAGCAGATTGTGGGTGGGAAACTGGAATTTTCTACACCTATCATGAATGACGTGGTCGTGGTCTGCGACAGGCAGGGGAAGGAAAAAGGCAAGATGCCCAATCGGTTTTACTTTGGGGATATGTCCATCCCGTTTATCCGGGACGGACAGGAAGTGGATGTCTTTGCCGGAACTATCGTCATCATCGGCCACAGGAAGGGGAAGGAGATGCTGGACTCGCTGACAGAGTCAGAGGTTGACCTGTTCATGGATATCTATGGGGAGCCGCAGTTTGTGACGGACTGGAGATTGGAGGGTGCGGAAGATGAATGACACTCTGCCTATGCCATTGAAAGTCAGGGCTTATGCCCATCAGCAGGCGGCTTTTGATTTTGTCTGTGAGCTGTTCGGGTTGCTGACCGGGAGAGCCATGAGCAGGGGTGTGTGCCTGCTCATGGAGATGGGGTGCGGGAAATCGCTCGTGGCGATAGCTGTTGCCGGGATACTCTATCAGCTTGGACTGATCACGAGGGTGCTGATTGTGGGGCCTTTGTCCACCCTGTCCGTTTGGGAGGAGCAGTTAGCAGCGTTTGCGGGATTCCCCTATACGCTGACGATCCTGAAAGGGAGCAGCGCAAAGAAGCGGGAGCAGATACAGAATACTCCGGACAGCGGGCTTCGGATCATTGTGGTAAATTATGAGTCCGCCCGGATACTGAGGGATGAGCTTGCGGCGTGGCAGCCGCAGCTAACCGTTGCAGATGAGGGTCATAAGTTGAAGGAAAACCGAAGCCAGCAGAGCAAGGCACTGCACTATATCGGCGATGTGTCACAGTACCGCCTTCTGCTCACGGGGACTGTCATAAGCGGAAAGGAACTGGATGTGTTCAGCCAGTACCGTTTTGCCAACAGGCATATTTTTGGGACAAGTTTCTATGCCTTCCGTAACCGTTATTTCGACATGCTCGGTTACGGGAATCATGTTCCTGTGTTCCGAAAGGCGCTGACAGGAGAGTTTTTGCAGAAGATGCATTCCATTGCCTTTCGGACAACGAAAGAAGAATGCCTTGACCTGCCGGAAACCACGGAGGAGGTGTATCCCGTCATATTGGAGGATAAGGCGCAGAAACAGTATCAGGAACTGATGAAGGAGTCCTATACCGAACTGAAGGGAGAGGAGGTTTCCGCACCAAACATGCTGACGAAACTGCTCCGGCTGTCACAGCTGACAGGCGGGTTCCTCACGGATGATGCGGGGAACTGTTCGGCGGTGTCCACGGCAAAATTGGACGCCCTGTCAGATATCATGGACTCTTCATTGGCCGGCGGGAAAAAACTGGTGGTCATTGCCCGTTTCACTGCGGAGCTAGATGCCATTGAAGAAATGATGCGTAAAAGGAAGGTTAAATATTCCGTGATCCGTGGCTGCGTGAAAGACCGGGACGTGCAGATACAGAAATTCCAGAGTGACCCGGAAACCATGATATTTTTGGGGCAGGTACAGGCGGCCGGGCTGGGCATCACCCTGACTGCGGCAAGCACGATGGTCTTTTATTCAATGGATTACAGCATGAGCAATTTTGACCAGTGCAAGAGCCGGATACACAGAATTTCCCAGAAGGAGAACTGCCACTATGTTTATCTCTGCTGCCGGGATACCGTGGACATGAAAGTCCTGCGGTCACTCCGCAATAAGATCAACCTGGCAAAGACCCTCGTGGACGATTACAGGAACGGCCGGAATCCCTATGCCTGACGGGGATTCCAGCCCCCCGTTTACCAAAAATCCAATAAGTGGAAGGAGGTAAAGCACAGGATGTTAAGCCAACGGCAACACTCCCGTAAGTTCCTGCAAAGAGCGGAGGGATGAGGACGGCGTCGAAATGCCAGAATGGATACTGGCGGCAGCAAGGATATTTGAGAAGGCCGACGAGGGTATCCGTAAGAACTGAAAACAAAGAATACAGATCCAAAGGAGGATGGAGCAATGAACGAGAACACAAATAATTTAGCAGCACAAAATAATGAAATGGCACTGTCGGGATATGGTGCGCTTGCAACGGCAGAGGGCATGGACTCCTTTATGGGAGATAATGTGGCAGGGCTTGAGTTTTCTTTTGACAAGGTCGGATTTCCGACAGGCGGCAGCACAGCCTTTGAAATCCCTGACCCTGACGGGGCAGAGGGCGAGACGAAGTCCGTCAAAGAACTGAAGGGAGTCATCATTCATAATCATCCGGCTTTTGTAATGTATAGGGCGAAATTCAATGGGAGTTCCAATCCGCCAGACTGTAGTTCTTATGACGGAGTGCATGGCTCCGGGAATCCGGGCAGTGAATGCAGGAATTGCCCATATAACAGATTTGGGAGCGGTGAGGGGCAGTCGAAAGCCTGCAAAAATAAAAGGATGCTGTATATCCTGCAGGAGGGGGAGACGCTCCCCATCGTGCTGAACCTTCCGACAGGCTCAATCCGGGCTTTCTCGGATTATGTGAAGCGGCAGATGATGAGGGGCAGGAATCTCAGCAGCATGGTCACGAAAATTACGTTGCAGAAAACTGCTAACAGAACCGGCATCAGTTATTCCCAGGCAGTATTTACATTTGACAGGGAATTGGCAGCAGAGGAGCGTAACGCACTGGTACCCGTGAAGGAGCAGGTCAGGCAGTATGCCGCAGGGCTTTCCGTATCTGCAACGGCAGCAGACGCAGGCCCTTATGTTGATCCCGATACGGGGGAGGTTATTGAGCCGCTGAACTAAGGGAGCAGAAAAGCCGGGGCGCGGATGCTCCCGGCATATTTACAAGGAGGTGTTTATGAATACAGATTATAG
>CANSUS010000084.1 GCA_947650155.1 uncultured Lachnospiraceae bacterium | reverse complement strand
GCCTGCGGGTGTGAAAAGAAGGATATGGTATATGTAGGGAAATACAGGTGCTTTGAACTCTTTGTGGAAAATGAGGCTTTCGGGAGCAAAAGCATGATCCTGCGTGGAAAGACAGACCACCGGACAGACATGTCTTCAAGCCCCGTGGGAAACATGGTAAGGCTGGAAAACATCGTGGAAGGCATGAAACAGACCGCGAGAGACCTAGAAATAAAGATCGAGCAGTACCAGCGCGACATGGAGCAGTCAAAACAGGAATATGGGAAACCATTTTTGCAGGAGGCAGAGCTGACAGAAAAGCTTGCCCGCCTGAATGAGCTGAACACCGAGCTTGATCTCGAAAACAGGACAATGCATGACATGGTTTTGGCAGAGACGCCTACGCCAGATAATGGCAGGGTAGCAGAATACGGGATAAAACATGGGACAAGACAGCAGGGAAGATAGAAGAACATAAATTTGAGGATGTGTACGTTTTAGCTCACAAATGATTAGTAGGTGATCGAGCTAATTGCGCTATTGAATCAGAGCAGTTTAAAAGTCAGTCACAAACAATATATTTAAGTTGGCAGCGTATGTTGATGGTAGTTTAATGAAGGTGCAGAATAACTTCAATAAGTCTTTTGGATTATTGAAAACTTGCCTTGTCAGAACATATGCGACCAAGTGATATGATTACGATGGATAGCTATGAAAATGCCATTTTAGTCCATGCGGCTATATCGGGTAGTACAAACTGTCTTCTGCATATACCGGCAATTGCACACGAGCTTGGTATCGAAGTTACAGGGGATACTTTTGATAAACTGCACAGAAATGCGAGATACCTTCTTGATGTTCGTCCAGCAGGACGCTGGCCAGCAGAATGCTTTTATTATACGGGAGGTGTACCCGCTATCATGGAGGAAATAAAGGAGTATCTTCACTTGGATGCCATGACAGTGACCGGAAAAACATTGGGAGAAAATCTGGAGCGGTTAAAACAGGACAGTTTTTATGAGCGCTGTGACAAATGGCTTCAGGAGTTTAACAAGCGTTATTGCTGTTCGGTGACACATGGAGGTGACCTGAAAAAGGAAGATATCATTCGTCCATATGACAAAGCGCTGGGAACAGACGGAAGCATAGCGATCTTAAAAGGAAATTTAGCACCGGAGGGAGCGGTGATCAAGCATACAGCATGTCCAAAGGAAATGTACCGAGCTGTTTTGCGGACACGGCCATTTGACAGCGAGGAGGAATGTCTGGACGCGGTGTTAAAACACAAGGTTGAAAGGGGAGACGCCGTGTTTATTCGTTACGAGGGTCCTAAAGGAAGTGGTATGCCGGAAATGTTTTATACATCTGAAGCGATCAGCAGCGATAAAGAACTTGGGCGCAGTATCACACTTATTACAGATGGACGGTTCTCAGGGGCTTCCACGGAACCAGTAATAGGACACTGTAGTCCCGAGGCGGCAGATGGCGGTCCAATCGCGCTGGTGGAGGAAGGAGATTTGATAGAAATCGATGTCTTTGAAAGGAAACTGAATATTATCGGTGTGAACGGAGAAGAAAAGTCGGCAAAAGAAATGGAAGAGATCCTGGTTGAGCGTAGAAAGAACTGGAAACCAAAGGAAATGAAATATAGAAGAGGCGCCCTGCGTTTATTTAGCGAACATGCAGTCAGTCCAATGAAAGGTGCGTATCTTGAGTATAATGACTAAGAAATAAGTATTTAATTGAAATTGCCTGTCAACATCCGAAATAGAATTTTAATTCTGTTTCGGATGTTGATATATAGACGATAATTTATTTTCGATAGGCAGAAGGTGAAATTCCTTTGAACTTCTTAAAACTGGTGGAAAAATAGTATTGGTTGGCATAACCACATTTTTCACTGATTTCCTTTAAGGAAAGATTCGAGTTTTCAAGGTACTGGCAAGCGGCTTCGATTCGTGTGGTTGTGATTGTGTCGCTGATGCTGGCGTGCATGTTTTTCTTAAAGAGAGCGCTCAGGTATGCGGGGCTGACATTGACAAAGCGTGCGATTTCCTGAAGGCATAGTTCATTGTTCTGATAATTTTCCTGAATATAACTGAGAGCTGATTTACATAGCTGGTTGTGATAGGTCTGCAGAGAATGATCCAATTTCTGGCAGGCAAGCGTACAGATTTCATATAGCCAGGAAAAGAACTTTTTGCTTGTATGAAATGAGTACAATTGTGAATAAGTGCTCACGATTTTTTCTTCCAAATCCTTTGTCTCAATATTCAGTTCGTAAAGAAATTTGAGTAGCCGCCCAAGCAGTGTATAAGTCCTGACGAATATAAAATCTTTCGCCTGGTACTTATTTTCAAGTTCTGACGAAAAATCTTTGATCCAAACTTCCAAAGCTTTGTAGTCTTTCTGACAGATTAAACGGATCAACTCATCTTCCCGGGTATCGGAAAATGGTTCAAGAGACAGGTTCTGACCAAGCGCTTCCCAGGTATCAAAAATGTTTTTCTGCGGAAAGAAGAAACGGTATTCCAGAGCATGCTGTGCACTTTGAAAGGAAAGGTGCGTATTCCATAGGTTTGAAACAATATTTCCTATTCCGATGTTTAGGGAAAGACCGGAATCCTGATGTTCTTTTATAATGGAAGATGCTATTTTATGGATTGACTGTAAAAAATGGTTTGCATTGGAACTGTTTTGGCAGAGGATTAGTTCAAACAAATCAAACCCTTTAATCAGATAAAAGCTGTCGAATATTTTGCAATAGCTGGATATGGTATCACGTACCTGATATAGAATCATCTCATAGTGCTGTACTCCCAGTTCTTTTTTTAAATCAGCTGCATTTTCTACATTAAATATCGTAACGTTAAAATAATGGTAGTCCAAATCAAGATCTAAGTATTGTATATGCGAAGACAAATGATAGGATGCCTCCCTGCCAGAGTAATGCATAAGGTCAGAAAAAAATTTTTCGATCATGGCAGGACGGCTTGCCCTTAACAGCTCCATATTATGTTGTTCCTGGTCAATTAGCGCACAGACTCCCTGCAGTTTTTCATATAGGTATCCATAATCAATCGGTTTTTCGATATAGTCATATACTCCAATACGAATGGCTCGTTTGGCATATTCAAATTTATCATAGGCAGAAATCAAAATAATTTTGATATAAGGATTGCAGGAAAGAGCAAGTTTGCTCATTGTGATTCCATCCAAATCAGGCATTTCGATATCAGAAATGATCACATCTACAGATTCTTCTTTAAGGGATTCAATAGCGGATAGTCCGCTGTATTCCATATGGACAACCTGAGCGTCAAGCGATGGCCAGTCAATGTTTTTGTAGATTCCTTCCACGGATATTGAATTATCGTCTACCAACATAATATTTTTCATTCTATTTCAACTCCTTCCATTTGAGAAAATTCTATTGTAATACAAGTGCCTTTATTAAGCATGCTTTGAATCTCGATATGTCCATTTCCATAATGTGGGCTGGAAATGCGGGCGTTAACATTACAAATTCCGAAGTGTTTATCATAAGTTACCGTTCGTGCGTTTAAATTTTGACGTATTTCGCAGAGTTTATCGGAAGGGATGCCAATTCCGTTATCAGTGATTTTAATGAGAACAGTGTCATCTCCGTAAAAAGCATCGATCCTGATCAGGATATTTGGAGTCTGGGCAGAGATTCCATGAAGGATACTATTTTCCAAAAAAGGCTGCAATGTGAAACGGCAGATCAGGAAATTCTCAATACCATCTTCCATATTGATTTCCCAGTCCAGATAGTTATTACGGCATTGTTTTTCCATATTCAGATAGAGTGAGACAATTTCCATTTCATCTTTCAGTAGGATTAAATCATTTGATTTATGCAGCGTCATTCGGTAAAAACGGGTAAGATCTGTTAGCATTTGTTCAGCAGTTTCAAGTTTTCCGAGAGACTGACAGGTTTTTATAGTCCCAAGAATATTATATAAAAAATGCGGGTTGATCTGGGATTGCAGAAGCTGGTATTTTAGCCGTTCTTCTTTGAGGGAAAGTTCTAAGATAGAATTCATGTTTTGCAGAATGGTGTCCTGCATTTGTTCAAAGGTTAGGCCAAGTGTATCTATTTCATCATAAAATGAAGGATTGCCGGGTTTTGTAACAGCGAAGATTTTATCGGTTGCTGGTTCTGGATTTAATCGGAAACTTTCCATTGCTTTTGACAGGGTATGGATGCGGACGGAAAGACTCCGTGATATAAAAAGGATAACCAGCAGGGTTGCGGGCAGAGTTAACAAAAGAGTAAATAAAATCATTCGAAGCAGTCCTGAAGTGCTGGTGGTAATGTAATCCATAGGTATTTCCGTTACCTGATACCAGCCATTTTCCAGAGTAAGATAGTGAAAATAGGAATTGTTATATTCAAAGTAGGACTCTGTGCATTCTGCTATATTCTGCATGAGCTCTTGAGGGAGTATCTGATTGCATGATTCTGGTTTCGAGGAAGCGATAACCATTCCATCAGGCAGGACAAGATAACCGGAAATCTCTGTATTTAAGTAAGAAGAAATCAGCATATCTGAAAATTCTGCAGTATCCATTATAATAAAATAGGCGTAATCCAGTTGCTGTCTGCCTTGATTAAATAATGCCCGACAGCAAATGACAGAATCAGTTTTGGGCTTAGAAGGATGGAGAATAAACGGTGTTTCTATTTGTGAACGGTAAACCCATAGAGAAGATGCACCCAGGGTTTCCAAGTCGGCTGGCGTGACAGAGAATGACTTCAAGGCACTTAGGGGATAAAAATAGAGACCTTCTTCGCTTCCGAAATCGTCATCGTGCAAAAATACACAGATTTGGTGAAAATCAAAAGTGGAAAGATATAGTGAAATATTAGTGCGCAATAAAGTAATAGCATCAAGATGAGCAAAAAAATCCATGTGTTTGTCCTGAGACAAGGCGTACATATTATATTGAAGTGTATCTGCAACATTTTCTGCCTGATGGATTCTCGCGGAGAGTTGTACGTGGAGTTGGTCTGCTGCAAGGAGGGAAGCGTCCATAGTCTTGTTCCAAGCAATAGAGCGAGAAACAGAGTAGGATACATAACTGAGAATACTAAGGGGGATCAATGTGCATAATAAAAAGGCCATAAGAAGTTTTGTTTGAAAAAGGGAATAATATCTTTTCATAGGAGCTCCTTTTCGATTTTATTGTTCATATTTATTATAATGTTATTTTGAGTTCAATACAATTGGATTAAAAAATAATATAAAAAGGGAGAAAAATATTGTATTTCATTGTTAAAAGTTTTTTGATACCCTAGATTTACAAATTAGGAACCAATAGGTAATTGCGAAACTCGAAACAGGATTGATGTGGATAACATTTGAAATTTTTTACGAAGTTATAGGATATGTAAGGAACAAAACAAGAATAATTAATAAAAAGTGAACATTCTTGGAAGATTATCCACGTTTCCACAATTGATAGTAAGTAGTGAAAATAACCGTCTTTGAGGAGAACTTATCTTACTTAGGACAAAAAAGTCAGTATATTCATTGGTTTCAGAGTCTCGTAAACGTCTATTAGGAACCAAAAGGAAGGAGAAAAGAAACATGAAAAAGAAGATGATTAATATTTTATTGACGGCAGCATGTGTTTGTTCTGCATTAACCGGATGCGGAAACAATGGAGACAGTACTCAATCTTCAACGGATGCGGTAGAAAATAAGGGGGGAAACAAGGAATATGATCTGACATTGTACACAATTAATTCCACAGATGCAGATTTTGGGGATTGGCTTGCAGATGTAGAAGGTGCTACAGGTTTAAAGATCAATGTAATAGCAGCTCCTACCGACACAGATACAAGACAGCAGAAAATAACCACAATTCTTTCTACAGGAGATTCCAGCGTTGATGTTCTTGAGATTAATGATGAAATGAGTGCATCTTTTAAAAATTCCGGCTGGCTGGAGGGACTTAATGATACAGTTATGACGGAGGATATACGTGGGGAATTTCCACAAGGGTATATAGAAGATATGATTACTGACAAAAATGGACAGATCGTCGGCGTTCCAGGTTATTCAGGCTATCTGGCCTTTTGGGTTAATCAGGAGATTATGGATGAGGTCGGGATATCTGCAATTGAGACCAAGGAGGATTTCATGGAATATATGGAGGCGGTTTCTACAGACGGAAGGTATGGTTATGGGGGATCGTGGGAAAAAACGTATGCGTTTAACGAGATGGCACAGTTCGTAAACATGTTTGGCGGGGATTACCTTGATTGGTCAAATCCTGCTAACAGAGAGGCTATGGAGTTCTTGCATGAAATGGTGGTAAAGGGCTATACATCGCTTGACCAGATTGCGGATAAGTATGAGCAGATGAACCCGAAATTCAATGATGGAAAATATGGTAGTCTGTTCATGTGGGGGCTTGGGACTGATTATGATAAGGCAGGTATGCTGGGGGAAGATAAAATACATATGGCTATGGTTCCACAGTTTTCGGAACAGAAATATATTTTTACAGATTCTTGGAGTTATGTATTGAATACGGCATCCCAAAATAAAGATGCCGCAATAAAATTTTTGCAGTACATGACAAGTGAAGAAGGAATGAAGGCATCTTATGAGGCATTTGACAGATATCCGGCAAGAAAGGATGTAGCGGAGAAGATAGTACCAGAAACGGATCCTTCAAAGGCTATTTATTCCAGATACGCCAATGAATGTGTAGTAAAGGGGCGCCCTATGTTGCCACAGACAATGGAATTTATTTCTGCTATGGGGACAATATTCCAATCGTATATAAAGGATGAGATAACAATTGATGATTTCTGCGCCAAAGCACAAGAGTATGTGGAAACCTATAATTAAACTGCGGTTTTGCCCCTTCTCTTGGGAAGGACATAGGTATTCCGAGAGAAGGGCAAGCTGAATTGATGAAAGGAGGCAGTTTGAATGATTCAAAAAAAATCGCTTCAATGGATTGCGTGGGTATTAATTATGCCAGTGTTGGCATTAAGAGGATTTACTACAATATATCCTATTGTAAAAACTGTACTTAACAGCTTTTTTGATATAAGGATATTAAGTGGAGTAAACGAGTTTGCGGGTTTATCCAATTATATCAATATTTTTAAAGATCAAAAAGTAATAACTACATTGAAATTTACTGCAATATTCGTAGTAGTATCCATGCTTTTTCATATAGTGTTTGGAATAGGGCTGGCTTTAATTTTGAATATGAAATTTAAAGGAAGACGCTTTTTACGAACTATCGTTCTGATTCCATGGGCTATGCCGTCTGTTGTAATTGGTATGGCTGGAAAATGGGCTTTTAATAATGACTATGGTTTGATCAATGACTTTATCCGTAGGTTTTTTCCGGACTTTCAACTGAGTTGGCTGATTAATACAGGTTCAGCAAGGGCAGCAGTGATTGCATTGGATTTGTGGAAAGATCTTCCCTTTTTTGCTATATTGGTTCTTTCAGGTCTTCAGTTTATTTCTGGAGACATATATGAGGCAGCCAAAGTAGATGGCGCTGACTGGTTTCAGTCATTCTTTCGCATAACATTGCCGTTAATTATGAGAAATGTTTTAACGTTGTGTATTCCTTTTACATTGTGGAGACTGACTAGTTTTGATCTTGTTTATTCCATGACGTCAGGAGGACCTGGCGAAGATACTTCTCTAATTGCTTACAGAATTACAATGGAAGCTTTTACAAATTTGAATGTAGGATATGCTGCGGCATTGGCGGTACTTCTTTTCCTTGTGATGGGGATATTCTCATGGGTTAATATGCGTTTTATGAGTAAATTTGAAAACTAGGAGGTGTGATGATGGAGATGAGCAGTAATAGAAAATACCAAGTATATAAATGTCTGGCAACAGTGGGAAAGTGGATATTATTTGCAATGGTTGCGTTTGTTATTCTGTTTCCTGTCTATTGGATTTTTATATCATCCATTACAGCACCAGGGGAATTGTTTAAAACACCAATTGATTATCTGCCGGACCATCCTACATTAGACAGTTATAAATTTTTGATTGAGAACGTGGGATTATTGGCAAAGGTCGGTAATACAGTTATAATTATAGGAGTTACTCTGTTCGTTGGAACGATTATTTGTGTCATGGGAGCATATGCGTTTGCAAGATTTAGATCCAAAGGCGTGAATCTGGCATTTGGGTTCATCATCGCAACAATGCTAATACCAGAAGTAGTGACAGCCCGGCCGCTGTACGAATTTATGCAGAAGGTAAAATTATTTGATACATATCCAGGACTGATTATTCTTTACATCAGTGCGATTGTTCCTTTTACAGTGTTGATTTTAAAGAATTTTGTCGGAGAGATTCCGGTATCCTTAGAAGAGGCGGCATCAATTGATGGGGCAACTTTTGTACAACGGCTGTTTCTGATTGTGCTTCCATTAATGAAACCTGCAATAGCAACAGTTTGTATTATTAATTTTATTACCTGTCTGAATAATTTCTTTACACCATTATATTATTCTAATGGAATACAAGTGCTCAGTGTGGCGATTGTCCAGCTTCCGTTGCGTGATAATATGTATGGTGTGCCATGGGATCTGGTAAGCGCAATGGGGTGGATTATTTTACTGCCAATCATATTGTTTGTGGCAATATTTGAAAAACAGATTATGGATGGTATTATGGCTGGCGGTGTGAAGGCGTAGTTGGTTTGTAATCAAACAAAGCAGAAAGCCTTGTTTGATAGTAAATAGAGAGGAATGATAAATATGAATAATGGATGGATAGGGAGTCTTGGCGCACTTCCTCTTGCCAAACATGGTAAAAGCAGGTCTGTCAATTGTGAAAATCCTTATGGGGAAAAAGGAAAAGGTGGGATGGCTGAAAGTATACTCGGGCCTTCCAGAAAAGGTGCACCATGTATCAAGGGAATTGCTCCGGGAAGTGTTACAACACTGGCGCAGATCGAGGGATCCGGAGTGATTCAGCATATCTGGATGACAGTTACAGATCAGACGGAAAAGGACAAATACGTGTTAAGGGATCTGGTTCTTAGAATGTATTGGGATGACGAAAAAAGGCCTTCTGTAGAAGTGCCTTTGGGAGATTTTTTCTGTTGTGGTTTTGGGAGGGGCTGCATTGTCAATTCCTTGCCTATTGTGGTAAATCCTACCCGGGGAATGAATTGCTACTTCCCAATGCCGTTTAGGACGGGAGCTCGGATAACACTGGAAAATCAGCACGAATGTGAGGTTCCAGCTTTCTTTTATCAAATAGATTATCTGTTGACGGATGACATTGCGGAGGATATTACTTATTTCCATGCACAGTGGAAAAGAGAACGCATCACGCAGAAGCAGATCGATTATACGATTCTGGATCAGGTCAGGGGAAAAGGGCATTATGTGGGAACATATATGGCTTTGACAGCACTGGAACGTTACTGGTGGGGAGAAGGAGAAATTAAGTTTTATGTAGATGGGGATGAGGCGTATCCGACTATATGCGGAACAGGCACAGAAGATTATTTCGGTGGTGCATGGAGTTTTGCAGAACAGCAAGATGGTAAAACAGTAGAACGTACCTATTCTACACCGTTTATGGGATATCCGTACTATTCTGTGCATGATGAAAGCGTACATAATTTTTATCATAATGATGACACACTGCCACAGAGAGGTTTTTACCGCTGGCATATTATGGATCCGATACTCTTTGAAGAGGATATCAGAGTCACGATCCAGCAGATCGGGACTTGTCATAAAGGAAATTTTGAGCGTCAGGACGATGTGGCTTCGGTAGCTTATTGGTATCAGGTTGAGCCGCATAATCCGTTTCATGAATTAATGAAAAAGGAGGACAGGTGGCCTAGATAGATCTGATCATTAATGGAAAGGTGCGGATAAATGAAAAAAAACGGGAGAAAAAGCAGGAAAGTAAGTTGGATTAAAATGCTGGTTTCGGTGACGGTCTTTTTGTTTTGCACGGGTTGTACTGCGGGCGGACGGGGAAAGATACCAGAGACGGAAATGTTGGAAAGTACATGGGAAGATGAGATTACAATCATGCATGTAGATGCAGGGAATGCAAATTTTGAAGATTTTATAGAACAGGCAGAGAAAGAACTGCATATGAAAATCAATGTTTTGGAATATCCTTCAAATGCTGACTCCCGGCATGCGAAAATTTCTTCGTTGTTGGCAGCTGGAGACATTTCTGTTGATGTCTTTGCAGTAAATGATGAAATGATCAACTCTTTCAAATACGAAGGGTATTTGGAACCTTTGGAGGGAGATGTCATGGAACCAGGGACTGCTGCGGTATTTCCGCAAGAGTATCTGCAAGGAACAGTGATGGAAGGGGGACATATTTATTCCGCACCTTATGTACTTGATATTCTAACACTATGGATTAATGAAGAGTGGGTAAAAGAGGCAGGAATTACAGATGTGCATTCCAGAGAGGATTTCTATTACTTTTTGTCCTATGACTGGGGAGAAGGTCGTTATGCATATGGAGGGGCATGGGAAGAAAAGTATGTTTTTAACGAGCTGGGAGAGTTTATCAATATTTTTGGAGGAGATTATAATGATTGGAAGAATGAAAAAAACAGACAGTCTGTACAGTTTTTAAAGGAATGTATTGATTTGGGGTACACCTCAAAAGAACAGATGATTGACCAGTACGAACAGATGATACAGAAGTTTATCGATGGAAAGTATGGAATGGTTTTTGCATACAGCAATAGTGTAGCTCTTTTTTATGATGCAGATGTTTATGGAGAAGATAAGATTCATATGACTGCGCTGCCTGATCTGGGAGAAAATGTAACATATATGAGTACATGGCAGTATGCTTTAAATAAAGCTTCCGTCAGGAAAGAAGCGGCAAAAAGGTTTATGAGTTATGCGGTAAGCAAGGAAGGGAGCAGGGTTTATGCGGAGTGTATGAACCGCATACCAGCTAGAAGTGATTTATTCAGGGAGAAGGATCTAAATATACTTGGGTACGAACAATTTCAGGATTATTTGAAAAAAGTGGAACTAAAGGCAAGACCTATCCCGTCCGATTCGATAATTTATCTGGAAAAAGTAGGAAGGCTTTTTCAACAGTATGTCATTGGAGAATTAGAGATTGATGTGTATTGTTCCAAAATGCAAAATCTTGTGGAACAATATGTGAAGTGATTGGGAAATAAAAGGTGGATAAGTAATATGGATCAATATGATGTAGTTGCATTAGGTGAATTGCTGATTGACTTTACAGAAAATGGGAAGAGTCTGCAGGGTAATATGATAATGGAAGCAAATCCAGGTGGTGCACCCTGTAATGTTTTGTCAATGCTAAGCCGGTTGGGAAAGAAAACAGCCTTTATTGGAAAAATAGGAAATGATATATTTGGCAGTCAATTGGAAAAAGCATTACATGAGGTTGGTATCGATACAAAAGGATTAAAAAGGGATGATACAGTGAATACGACACTGGCATTTGTTCATACAAAAAAAGATGGAGACAGGGAATTTTCATTTTATCGTAATCCTGGAGCTGATATGATGTTGGAAAAGTCCGATTTAGAGGAAGACATACTAAAAAGATGTAAAATATTTCATTTTGGATCACTTTCAATGACACATAAATTATGTAGGGAGGCAACAGAAAAAGCGGTTTCGATTGCTGAGAGTAATGGTGCTGTCATATCTTTCGATCCGAATTTAAGAAGTGTTTTGTGGAATGACATTGAAGAAGCCAGAAGACAGATAAAATATGGGTTGCGGCATTGCAACATCCTAAAGATATCAGATAATGAAATACAATGGCTGACAGGAGAGAGTAATTACGATAGGGCAGTTGAAAAAATACAGGCCAAGTTTAATATTCCAATGATTTTGCTTTCAATGGGAAAATCAGGGAGTCGGGTATATATGGGAGAACTTCGTGTAGAACAGCCAGCATATATTCAAAAAAATACGATAGAGACAACTGGAGCGGGGGATACATTTTGTGCATGTATTTTGTATTTTGTGCTGGAATATGGCTGGAGAAATTACCAAAGAGAGGAACTGGATAGGATACTTGTGTTTGCAAATGCGGCTGCGTCTATTATTACAACAAGAAAGGGTGCATTGAGAGTAATGCCAAGTAAGAGTGAAATAGAAAATTTAATTGCTCAAAATGATATAAAAAGTTATAAATATTAAATTTTGTTTTATAGTATTGGGAGAAAATATCCAAATGTTACGAATTGCCATATGTGATGACAATAGGGCAGACGTAGAACGACTGGAAACTGTGCTTGATGAACTCTGTTGCTATTCCGTTTATTATGACGTGTATTTTGAAGCAAGGGAATTAATAGAATATATAGCCCTACACAGGGTTAATTATCATTTATATATCTTTGACATTGAAATGCCAGACATGACTGGTCTTGAACTGGCAAAGGAAATACGTCAAAGAGGTTCAAAGGCGCTGTTTGTGTTTCTGACAGGCTACTCCCAGTATGTCATGGATGTATTTGATGTATTCACATTTGCTTATATACAAAAACCAATTACGGTAGAAAAATTGGAATCTGTTTTATTGAGAGCAGTGCACTATCTTGAGATGGTAAAACAGGATTTCATCTTTCATTTCCGCAAGAACCAGTTCAGGGTAAGCTATGGTGACATTCTTTATATCGAAAAGAAGGGGCGTCAGGCGGTCATCCACACAATTCAGGAAAACTTCAAGGCAAACATGACAGTCAGCGAGATATGGGAACAGCTTGACAGCAGGGTATTTGTACATATCCATATGTCCTATATTGTTAACATGGAACACCTGCGTTCCATAGAAGGGGATGATGCAGTCATGGACAATGGAGAGCGGCTGCTGGTCGCCCGTGCCCATATGCAGGAGCTCAAGCAAAAACATATGGAATTTGTGAGGAGGATGGTATGACAGTGGAATATCTTGTCCGGTTCTGTATCAGCCTGTTTGATCTCGGCGTATTCTGGCATTATATGCTCACCTTCCGAAAAAGAAAATACGTTCCGGAACCAGCCTGCGCATGTACGCTTATCCTGCTTGCGGCGGTATGGGCACAATTTGATGTGGAGAAAAATCCTTATTTCAACCTGATGGTTTTAGTCGCAGTCCTGACACTCGTGACACTGTTTTTTGAAGGGACAGCAGGATCAAGGGCTGCGAGTGTTGCGATGTTTACAGGTACGGGAATTGTTCTGGAGCCTGTCGGGATGCTCTTGCTGTACGCACTTCATTATAAAGCCGGGAAAAGCTCCCTGTATTTACACTATCCTGTCATGGCGCTTTGTGCATTTATCAGGGGAAATATCATTTTTCTGCTATGCAGGCTCATGCGCCGGAAAGAACTAAATCTTTTGAAACTTCCAAAAGAAATTGTGGCTGTGCTCGTGCTGGTATTTGCCGCCTCCGTCGTG
The DNA here is from genome assembly GCA_947650155.1 of uncultured Lachnospiraceae bacterium. Taxonomy (GTDB): domain Bacteria; phylum Bacillota; class Clostridia; order Lachnospirales; family Lachnospiraceae; genus RGIG3002. Next base: position 808 of record CANSUS010000084.1, on the reverse strand, counting down.
AACTGCTGTTTTGTCACAATCCTGTCCATGGAGACAGACAGTGTAAAAAGCAAATTCATGTGTATCAGCATAATCGGCTCTATTGTACTGACATACTACTTTATGCTTTACATGATAGAAAGAATCAGCTTTCTTGTCAAAAAACAGCAGGAAGATGAAGTTTATATGGAAGAGATGCGCTATAAGGAAATCTATTATGCCGAAGCGGAGAAACGCAATATGTATGTACACAAAATAAAACATGACCTCGAAAACAGACTGCTGGGATTATACCACCTGGTTGAAGCAGGGGATACAGGAACGCTGCTGGAGCAGATTTCGGCATTTGGCAGGGAGATTGGACAGATTGACACAGACTGTTATTCAGTAAATCCTTCGGTGGATACCGTACTCCGTTTTAAACTGGGCACGGCAAAATCAGAAGGGATAAAGGTAGATACACAGATTCATATTCCTCAAAAGATGCAGATTGAGTACGGTGATATCGGTGTGCTGTATGGGAATCTGCTTGACAATGCCATTGAAGCCTGCCGGAAAGTGCCGGAGGCAGAACGGTTTATCAGTGTTGAAAACAAGTATGTGTCAGGACGGCTTCTGCTTGTGATCACAAACAGCAAGGAAAACGGAAAAAACAAACATCTTAAAACCACGAAGAAAGATACATATACCCATGGATATGGAATCGCAAGTGTTCGCAGGGTTGTGGAGAAGTACAACGGAACAGTCCGGTTTACGGATAACGGGACAGCTTTCGAGGTATCGCTGATGATGTATGGAATTGATGCGGCAGGGAATGAAAAGGGTGATG
>CANSUS010000083.1 GCA_947650155.1 uncultured Lachnospiraceae bacterium | reverse complement strand
TAATCCTTTTTTTTATGTAATTTATACCATAAAAAATTATTTGCAAAAAGTATACCTTTTGCAAATAATCCATATGTACTTTATTTACTCATATGCGCGTCCGCAAACCCGTTTGTCATTCCATTTCCGGCATAAATTTTCCAAACCAAATTTAAAATTAAGTAAACGCTTATACCTTAAAATACAATTGTGTGATAATATTGATATATTGCTAAATCGCTATCATCCCTTCCGGCCATAGGAAATCATGAACTGAAACATCCCGGTCAATATGAAGGAAACACAGATTGCAGGAATAGCTCTTCAAACACACGCTAATATAAAAGGGAGTTAAAAGATGAGATATTTCAATACAGAAGGAGTATGCAGACCAGACATTCATTATATGGTACAAATCAATGATAGGCTGGCGGAAATAAAGCGGCTATATGTAGACCCTGGAAAATACTTTCTTATCAACCGAGGCCGACAATATGGAAAAACCACAACACTTAGGGCTTTGGCAAAGTATTTAAAAAATGATTACCTTGTTTGGTCTATGGATTTCCAAATGATGAGTTCCGCCGCTTTTGCAGACGAGCAGACTTTCGTTGTAAAATTTATCGGAAACATAGAGAGGCTTTATGCCAGAAAGCCAGAACTGATAAAAGCTACCGATCCGGATGCCTTTCAGGCATTGGCAGCTTTGAAATCTCAAAATAATATTTTCATGGACTCACTGTTTGAAGCATTAAGCAGAATATGCGAAACAGCACAAAAACCCATCGTCATGATAATAGATGAAGTAGACAGCGCGTCAAATAATCAGGTTTTTCTTGATTTTCTTGCACTGCTTAGAGGTTATTATCTCGATAGAGAAAACAGCCCGGCTCTTCATTCCGTTATTCTTGCAGGAGTGTATGACATCAAAAATCTGAAATTGAAAATACGTCCTGACGATGATCACAAGTATAATAGTCCCTGGAATATTGCGGCAAATTTTAATATCGATATGAGTTTTTCTGTTGCCCAAACGAAATCCATGCTGGATGAATACGAGGCCGATCATCATACGGGAATGGATATCATGACAGTCGCCATAGAGATCATCCAATATACATCAGGATATCCCTATTTAGTATCCATGATCTGTAAAATTCTGGACGAAAATCTGCCTGAAAGCAAAAGATTCCCTGACTCCAAAAATATCTGGACAAAAGAAGGCGTAACGGAGGCGGTGAAAATATTGCTAAAGATGAAAATTTCTTTTTTTGACAGTATGATGAAACAGTTGGATATGTTTGCGGATATGCGAAATACCATAGAAGATATCCTGTATCAGGGCAAAAAAATCCCTTTCAGCCCTGATATAAAATCAATAAATATAGGACTCATGTTCGGATTTTTAAAAGAAAAGGACAGCCAGCTAACCATTGCAAACCGTATCTTTGAAATGAGGATGCTCAATATGTTCCTTGCAGAGGAAGCGATAAAAAGCGAAGCTTTCCGCCAGGGAGAACGTATCAGGAGTCAGTTCGTAAAAAATGCAAAGCTGGATATGGTGTTGGTACTGGCAAAATTTGTGGAATACTTTCATGACATTTATAATGAAAAAGATGATAAATTTGTGGAAGCCTATGGACGTAAATTTTTCCTGTTGTACTTGAAGCCAATCATAAACGGCACAGGCAATTATTATATTGAGGCACAGACTAGGGATACAAAGCGTACAGATGTGGTAGTCGATTATCTCGGTGAACAGTTTGTGATAGAAATGAAAATCTGGCATGGCAATGAGTACAATCAACGAGGCCGGCTGCAGCTTGCAGATTATCTTGACTATTTCCACCAGAAAAAAGGATACATGCTCAGTTTTAACTTCAATAAAAAAAAGAAAACAGGCATGAAAACCATAACCCTTGGTGATAAAACAATTATTGAAGCAATTGTTTGAAAAGGGGTGTAAGGCAGTAAAATGCTCGATCCCTCCCAAATGCTCCTCCGGTAAGAATTACCATACCTAAATTCTTACCAAAAAGGAGCCACTTTTTATGGGCACAAACTAATCAACACTATGTCTGATCACACAAGTGCTTCCAAGATCACATCTTTCCTGCATCCCTTGTCCGGACTTCCAGATAATCATTCCCGGTTCCGTTTATGATCGGCCCCAAATACAGCAAGAAAAATTTCCGCCCTCATGCGCCAAAATCCATATCCTTTTTATACTTTCTTGCCCTCCTGTAAAACGTATCCGTGGTAAGACCGCACTGCATTGCCGCCTCCTTGGCCGATATCTCCTTGGCTGCCCACCTGTCATATATCTGCCGGAAATTATCCGGTATAGGCTTTTCCGGTCTTCCGAACTGCACGCCCCTTAGCTTCGCCGCCTGGATCCCTTCCTTCTGCCTGCTTTTGATGTTGCTCCTTTCATTCTCACTGACATAACTAAGCAATGTGAGCACCAGATCCGCAATCAGCGTCCCCAACAGATCCTTTCCCCTCCTGGTATCCAAAAGAGGCATATCAATCACCACCACATCCACCTTCTTTTCCTTGGTGAGGATCCGCCACTGCTCTAATATCTCCTCATAATTCCTGCCCAGCCGGTCAATGCTCTTGATATACAGAAGATCGTCCGGCTTTAACTTCTTCAAAAGCTTTCTGTACATGGGACGTTCGAAGTCCTTTCCTGACAGCTTATCCATAAAAATGTTCTTCTCCGGCACCTGAATCTCCCCCATGGCAATCATCTGCCTGTCCTCATTCTGTTCCCTTGTGCTGACACGCACATACCCATATGTACTTCCCATAGAATCCTCCTGTTATGCGCAATCATATGCGCTTTAGTTCTAACTCCTTTGTTTTCCTATTTTAATTGAAACTGGAAAATAGAACCATAACAGGGAATCTTGATCCTTCAAAAGCTTCCCCCTCTTCCCCATGCCAGACAAGATACCCCACATGGAGCAGCAATGCGAGCTCATTTTCACAACATTTTTGATCTGAGTGAATTGTTATAAAAAATAAATTGCAGAGGCATTGGCTCTTTTACGATCCGGCCATAAACTTTAATCAAATTGATTTGTTATATGTTTTGTTTGGAGAATAGTCTCTATGGGTATGTATTTGAATCCCAGAAATAAAGGGTTTCAGGAAATCCTGCAGTCGGAATATATAGATAAGACCGGATGGATTGCTTTGGTCAATAAGACGCTGGGGACCATGGATAAGCTCTCCTGCATCAGCAGACCAAGGCGCTTTGGCAAATCCTACGCTGCAAAAATGCTGTGTGCATATTATGACTGTTCCTGTGACTCACATACGCTTTTTGATGATAAAGTGATCGCAGGCACAGAAGCATATCTAAGGCACCTGAATCAATACCATGTTATCAGTATCGATGTTACAGGCTTTCTTTTCCTTGCCCAGAGAAAAGAGATTCCCCTTAAAGATGTCCCTAATATGATTGCTGACGCAATTGAGACTGAATTAAAGGAACTTTATGCTGCGTGTATCCATGGAAACAGTCTCATAGACAGCCTGATACGTTGAACAGACAGAACCGGCAGGAAATTTATCTTTATCATTGATGAATGGGATGCGCTTCGAATAACTTTGCTTTAAATAATTCTCCTTATCAATATATTTTTATTACGGACTACCCATTAAATTACTCAACCAATCTTTAATCTTCTCACACAGACTTTTTTCTCCCACTACTTTATAGTATACCGTCGCTCCATCATAATCCTCTGCAAACGCTGATACCACAAATGAGCCTTCTTTTATAAATTGGATTTCCTTATTTTGATAGCAGCAATTCTCTCCATTCGCTAAACTGCCATTCATACGAAATTCATCCTCTCCCCTTTCCTTTCCTTCCTCCCTCACAAAAAATGTATAAATTTTCCCATCATCTGGTACCATTGTTTCTATGTTAATCTTTTCCTTGACCCTAACTTCAATATATTCATGAGGCAGTGCTACGGAAGGCGTTGGTGATGGCAATTCATCATTCACCTTTATTATAATTTTATCACTTTTATATTCCGCATTTCCCTGTTTAATTCTTACCTGACATTCAAAACACTGCTCGGCTATGGCTTCGTCAGTATATTGTGTTAAATCTATGAATTGGCTGTACCTTCCATCGTCCTCATCTTTTTTGGAATCAATTTCAAGATAATCCCAATCTTCTTCTGATCCCTCCTGGTCCTCTCCTGATCCTTCCTGAGCCTCTTCTACCTTAACAACCCTATATGCAATTGATAAATAATTTAAATCTGGCACAGAGTTTGATGGCGTTGTGATCACATCAATTAATAAAATGCAGTCCTTTCCATAAATATGATATATATTTTCCCCGTCAGAAATCATCTCACTGTTGCCCTGCTTTACGGTCAGCTTAATATCATTCACTATCACCCTTTTCTGCTTTATCTCATAACATTTCCAATCAGCATCAGGCATGGTTATCGTATATTCTCCTACATCTGAAAAATACATAAAGCAGGAATTGCCTAATAGAGAATACGGCACACTGTCTACTCTTGTCCCATTTTTATCAACAGCAATATCGTTTATCAAATCCTCCTTTATGTTATGGGTTGAATTAATATTAAGAATCGACCTGTAATCCCCCTCATTGACATTGATCTGCACCATATTATTTTGAATTTTTTTCGGAATCTTTTCCGTATCTATTCCCAGATTGCCGAAAATCTTCCACAATATCTCTTCCATCTCTTCCTCATTTAAGTCTTTACAGTTCAGCACCTCCGCCTCTTTACACCCTTCATATATGTTTGTACCCGTTTCATCTTTAACCTTTAGCAAGAGTACTTCCTGATTTTTCTTTCCCCCAAAATCGTTTACACACTTTTTAAACTCCCCCCTTGCCTCTTCTTCTCCTTTACCCTCTTTATAGTCAAGCACGCCATCAGACAACATAATGATACATTTTCTCTGTGCATCCGAACTCTCCATTTCTTTTTGTGCACGTTCAAACGCTCCTTTCTGATCAGTCCACTGTTTATCAAAGGCAATACCTTTTAACGCATCTACAAATATTTGTAGATGCTCTTTTTGGCCTTCATTACTGCTGATCCTATCACTATATAAGCACTCCACATGATCAATATCGTCAAAACTCCACAAGTGTACCTTTATTCCCATATCCTGAGCAAATGCCCCCAGTTTGGCCGTCCATTGGATGAGCGTTTCCTTCTCTTCGTGTACAGATCCGCTGTTATCAATCAGGATTATCAATTCACCTTCAATATCCTCCGCTGCATTGCTGTAAATAATGCTCCCGTAAATTGATCCTGCCAATATCAATAAGCATATCAGCATAAACAGCCGCCTCATATACCTTTTATTTTCATATATTTTCATATGTACCTTACCTCTATCACTTATTTATCAAATTGTTTACTATTTATGTATGTAATTTGATTCACCACCTGACTGTCCATTTCTTTTCTTTCATTTTCTATCAGATCAGTTGCAAAAACACCAGATAAGGCTCCTGCTTCAACCACTGAATCCATTTGTTTTAATTGGGGAAACTCCCTAAAAACTTCTTGACGCATCCTCCCCATCGTCCTCAAAAATTCTGTAAAATTTGAAGAAGATAATTCGGTATCTAAAGGTCTGGAGACAAACTCAGGCAGCTCAATATCCTTATCAAGCTTCATGATTCGGCTTCCCTCTATCAACTGCTCCTCCGGTTTCTCTGCCAAAAATATTTTTATCTCTGTCCCAGCAACATTAATCCCTGCCGCCGCGGCTATGTATTCTATAATGCCATTCTCCAGCTGCAAAATAAAGGTTTCATGGGCATCTGTTCTAACTATTTCACCCATTTCTTTATTATGGGATATCCATTTTAGAAACTTCGCCCCATTTCCTCCCAAAAATATATTGATTCTCGTTGCCGCATTGCACCCATATTTTCTCAACAAAAGCCCAACATTTAAAAATAAAAGCATCACATTATAGGTGACCGCCATCAAATAATACCTGAACTCCAGCATATTATTAAATACATCAGATGATATGCGATACCCCGCCTCATCTATTTTCATAGCTATAATATCAAACACGCCCTGATAATGGGTAATATCCTTTTTCTTGTTATCAAACAACTCGCTAAATTCTTCCAGCATCTTTTGTACATCAGGTTTGTGATCCAGATTAAGCCCACCAAGCAAGATTTTCAGCAGCATTGGATAAACCGGTAAATTTAATTTATCCTCAGCAGTATCAACCATCATACTAATATTTCTCCCTGCATATTCAAATGCGGCATATCCTGCGATTACCCTTGATCGATCCGCCTTTGTTAAATTGGCTGTATCCTCCTGTCCCCCTTCAATGGCAGTCGGCTCCGCTCCATCTTCACAATTTTTTTCTTTATCTTCCTCCCTTGTATCCGTTTCCGTTTTTTTGCTCTCTTTCTTTTCTTTTTTTATCCTACTATTTTCTTCATCAGCTGATAAAATAACTACATTGGTATTTTTCCACCCAATATTGACCCCCACATTAATACATCCTTCCTGAACACTGCCTGTTTCAGTGCGTTCTCTGTATACCTGCTTATATACGTAACAGCTTAACGCCATATATTCTTTGATTGCAATGATATCTTCTGTACCTACAGAATTGATTCCCGTCCTTAATTTTACATTAGTCAAGGCGTTTTTCCACAACCCCTTCACTTCCCCCAGTCTTGTGTCTCCGTCCTCATAGCCGTGTAAAAAATAGAGCCTCACATAAGAGCAATCCCTTAATATCACCTGATATACCGCATAAACAAGAAGCTGTTCAATAAAAATATGTGTTTTTTCCCTTTGTATCTGATCCATCTTTGGATATTCAAAATTAATATAACTAATAATAGACTGCCGAAGCTCATTTAAATAGGCACTGCTGTCAAATAAAATCTGTCCTTCTTCGAAAGGCTTTCTTTCTTTTGATATGACTGGTACCTTATCATAATCATGAAAACTATGCATCATATTTTTTATACATCGCCTCGTTATCGCTGTCTTTTCCTCTTCTGGTATAACAAAATTCATATTTACATTCTTTATATCATCCCAGTTACCAACTATTCTTTCTGAACGGGGCGTACAAAAACTTATATCATGGCCTTCATTCCGCAAATCCTGTCGCTCATCCCGGCCAAACTCTTTCCATATAGCGATACTTGTAGTCGAATGCCCTAAGTCAATAATGATATCCGCAACGGCTCCCACTTCCTCCGAGCCTATATGCCTTGTACGTATCGGTAAAAAACCGCTTACTCCCTTATAGGTATACTGCAAATACGCCGGAAAAGAGTGTGATTTACAGAGCTGAAATTCATTATTACTGCTATGATATAGCTTATTATAATACTTCACCTGTCTGACTGCTTCCGGGACAGATACTTCCACTCCCGCACCTTTTGTTTCTTCCGTTTCCTTATCTTTTATTTCTTCCGTATAAATATAATAATTTTTCCATCCAGGAGCATCCACCTGGACAGTGGGCCAAATATAGGTTGCCTTTAAATCTCCCCCATATAAAAACTGCCAATCATCCATAGCATATTTTTTTCGAAAGGTGTAGGGAAATCCTTTGATATTCAACGTTACTTCTATTTGTCTTGACACTGAATAATAAGTTGCTGCAAAGAAACCGAAAAATTCGTTAGGTGTAATACTATGTAATATCAATTCGCTCACAAAACTGCCTTTAAACGGTAAAAACACGCATGCTGCCATTCTTTTACCGCCACTGTTATATACTTCTATGATTGGTTTGCCCCCACCTATAGACAGAATATTTCTATACATTTTCTCCAGTTTGTATACATTTTCTTCCCGTTCCATTGTATCCGGCGCTTCATCATGTACTAATAAAAGCAATTTGTTTTCAAAGACATCCTCCATATAACGTTCAATCAAAAAATAGAGTTTGCTATTTTTAACATTTACTTCACAGCAAATATTCAGAAAGTCAAACTCCTTTCGTATGTTATTATTCATACTGCTGTATACTTTTTTCCTTAAAGGGTTTTCCCCATTATCCTGTGTGATCTTCCCACATTCTTCTGCAAACAGGCGTATTTCTTCTGTTACTTTTTTAAATTTATCTTCACATCTCCCATTTATTCCGCTGCACCTTAAATTGCCTTCCAGCATCTTCAACCATTTGTACAGTTCAGCCATCTCATGCATTTCCCCTGGCAAATCAAATAGGAGTTCCTCTCTGTTTCCACTTCTTAATATATTAAGCCAACGATTATCCAAGTTTTCATTTACCTTCATTAAAAATAATTTAGAAGGGCACACCAATGTGATCGGGGAAAAAATTGCAACGGGTATTCCCTTTAAGCGAACCACATATAAAAACTCCCAGGTAGAATTAAAAAATACCGGAGCATCCTCCGGCCGGAAGGTAAACGCCGCTTTCAAAAAAGGACTGTTATTCTCACCCGACAGATCGACCAAAACCAAATCCAACTTAACATTGCAAATCCTTTGCAGTGCCATCATACTCAGGACTGCACGCCACTCCGCTACAGCTCTATCATGTTCGGGATCTTTACTATCAAAAAAAGCCTTATGAAACAACAGCATTTGCTCAAACATGTGAGGCATGGCATTTGATCCGCCTTCAAATACAGAGACATTTGGCTCATAATACAGCAACAGATTATTTATCAGAAAATCATATACTTTTTCAATAGACTCCCAGCATTCCTTTGAATCCACTTCAACATCCTTCTTTAATGCAGGCAATAAATATTTTTTTCTCATCCTTACTCCCATCTGTCCGCTCCTGCAGACGTATATGTACTAAAACAGACATGCACAAAATACCGCGTTTACCAAATTTCTAACTCCGGCGGCCATCGTCTTATCCGCCGACTTAACAATATTCTGAAAAACTTCATTATCTTTAACAAAACTATTAAATCCCATATTACTAAGACGGCTCCAGATATCTCCCATACCAATTCTTTCCGACGGCGCATCTGTGACAAAATGTATTGTTTCCAGCTTCTCCAAATTTTTTCGGATAAACGTTAAATTCTCATAATACTGATTTTTAGCCGTCTCATCTTCCAGATCCACCTCTCTGTTCCAGATTTCATTATTTTGGCATTGCCTGAACAGAATCTCCTTGAAGAAAAATGCTAGGTATCCCACCACGTCTCCCCTGTCATCATCATACTCCACCTGATCCAACATGGTCCTTTTCCCGATATTATCCAGATTTAATTCTGTAAACCATCGTATATATTCATCACAATACTCTGTAATAGCCTTAAAGTAATTGTACAGACGCCCTGCATCAAAATTTTGAGCCTTTGCTTTCCCGTTCAGGAAATCATAATACCATGGTATTCTTTTTGCAGTTTTTCTGGGCTTATCCTTTTGTGTATAATCAAATAATTCTTCTATGATCAAGCTCTTCATGACAATCGCAAAACGCATCATGATAAAGAAAAATCCATATCCCTTTTCCTCTCCATAAATATTTTCACCACTTATTTTATCTGATGGTACCACAGCAAAATAATGCCCCTTTTTATCCATTTCATTTTCAAAAAAAGTGATTGCCGACATTGCTGCATAAAACTCAACAATGTGGGGTAAATTCCTCTGTTCCGCTCCTGCTGTTGCATAATACCCTCTCACATCTGCGGCATCATGTCCAAGAATAAACAGTTCATCAAAGGTCTTTCGCCCCTCTTCTTCATCAACATACTTGTAATATTCCAGTGCTGATTTTGTCTTAAGAGCAAATTTATCTGCCTCTATGACAGGCTCTCCCTCTCCTTCTGTTTTTCCCTCCCTGCGGGCAAATAAAAAGTATGGTAACACCATACACCCGCCTATCTTCATCAATTCCTGAACATTTTTATTATCTGATGCCCCAAACAGAGTTTCCTTAAAATATCTTGCTATTGTGGGCAAAGACGATGCCCCGGTTCCCCCAAAAACTGATCCGAGCAAAAAAATCTTTATCTTCTTCATTTCCTGCAACTCTATACGGATAAGTGATAAAAATTCAGACATTACCCTCCCCATTTCAGCAGCAAATACCGCCGCCCCTACATTGGGATGGGCAAAAAAACCGTTTGAAATCTCCAAATCCATCTCTTCCCTACTATATAACACCTCCATAAGTGCCTTGGCCCCCTCTGCAACACCGAAATCACTTTCTGAACCTGACGCAGTGACCATATCAGAAAAATTCTTAATTTCTTTTACTGGGTTTTCCGTCATCAAACGCACCTTTGGATAAAAAAAACAGGATATAGGACTGCTCTTTATCAGATAGTTTTCCCTGCATTGTGTATAGGTTTGGTAGAGATCCTTAAATTTTTTTGCATTTCCATTAAACATATCAGAATCAATATACAAAATATTGATGCTTTTGTATTTAAAATAGCCATTGGCACACATATGAAGCAGTATTTCCCCACATTTTGCACCAGTTCCGCCCAATAGTATAACATTATAACTAAACTCTTCTCTCATCCCTTTCCTCCCACCAACAAACAATTATATATGTTCAAAAAGACTTTTTTCTAAAAGGCTGAAAATAAAGTTCCATGCAGCCTCTCCCCTTGCTTTCGGCCTACTTTCAGTTGAAAACAATACCCTTGAACTGACCAGAACCGGAACTATTTCAGCAATGACCGCCAAAAATAGAAGAGGAAGTTGACGTCCTAACGTCTTAGAAAAATAATATAAAAGCATTACGGATGTTTGTGCTGCATATAAAAGAACCGGAATCACTCTGATCCATCTCCTTTTATATAAATCATAACTTTTAATTTTTAATGTACACACAAGGATAAACAGAAAAAGAGCAACGCTGACAACCAAAATCACAAGCAACATAATATCTACATTTCCCTCTTTCTTCCTTTCATTTATCCATTGCATCACATCCACCGTTCCCAAATTCTGCGCCGCGGCCTCTAAATAAAAGGACTGCGTTAAAAACAGGCTCCTAATATACAAGGATACACATCCCATTAAAAGCACAGACAATAATGGGAATACTAAAATCGTCCTGTTAAATAACGAAGCATAATTCCTACAATAATAATAATTTTCGTTTTGCCTTTTAATATCGTCCACTCTCATGACTGCTCTCCTCTCAATATAAAATATATATTACTGCATTACCCATATACCTGTCCGTCTTCGGCCTTGATACATATGCCCTTTCCTTATACTGTATTATTTCATCTATGATCTTTTCAATGTTCAATATATTCTCATCTGCCATATTAGGATACCTCGCTTCATGAACCCACCCCGGATTTGAAAAGGAGGGCTCCGCCATATAGAATTTTAGGTTCATTACTATATATTTTCTTCTCAATTTATCTAAAATACCCTGTAAATATTTTGTCTCAGGAACATTAGGATGGGTATTTAACGTTAAATTCACCCTTAAATACCACCTCCCAGGCACATCCGTTCCCAATAAATCATAATACATTCCTGCACTTTCCTGCAAAACCAAAGATGGGTCTTCATATATCTCATATGTGTCATCAGCCATGATCCTTGGTATTCTCCGGTACAATTCCACTTCCATATCAATTTTTGAAGCGTCCAATCCCACCGTATCAGCAGAATAATATCCCGATAGATTTACTTCAGACACCGGCATGGCAAGCGTCCCCCTGCTTGTGCCATCCGTCACCAACTGCATTGCAAATTCATTATCATCTAAGCCTTCAAATAGGCCATTTGCAAAATTCAGGTTTTCATTTCTAACCAAATCCATACTAAAAAAATTATTCAAATCTATTTTCAAAGACGGCATTCCTTCATTAATGCGATTCAAAATCTCAAACTTGTTTTGTATTATCTCTGATGAAACACTGCTTTCAAATTGTCTGCAATACCTGCTATATCCCCCCGCATCATTGGAAAAAATTATCACGTAGAATGTCGCAGATATATTGCTGCCTCTTTCTGCTGAAAAGGCATCATTCCCCTTCCCTGCATAATTTCCATTGATTGCATAAACAGAAATATTGGCATTGGCTGTCATCTGGCCAAGCCCTGCTGCAAAAGTACTGATCCTCTCATTATGTCTTGTTATATCATTTTCATTTAGCAGAAAATTCATGTCTGTAATGACAACATTCAGATGTTTCTCTTCTGAATCTGATGCTCCCATATAATTGGGGGTAAAAATTCGTGATAAGTCGATATTTTCAATTGCCTGCTCAAGCTCATTTTGGCCTGCACTTTCTTCTTCCCCCTCATCTCCCTCTCCTGTATCTTCAGTTAAAATACCGTTACGTATCATTCCTCCATAAAGGAGTTCTATAGCCTCATCACTCACCATACTATCATAAAAGGTACTCGCTTCATTAACAGGATCAATGGTATCCCGGCACCAATAAAATTTATTATTTTCATTTTCAGCATTGATCTGTCTAAACGCATCTGCGACATATTTCATTCCTACATTTAAATCCTCATAAAAGAATCCCTGCATAGAAGGTGAGAAGTCAAGAAAATAGCTATAAACCACATTGCCTTCTCCAATACCTTCTTCTTCCATGACCTCTTCCTCATCCGTTTCAAACGAAGCGTTGATATTTAGAATTGAGTATTTCGTAATGTGGTAAAGCACAAATGCCAGCAGTGTACATATAATGTAATATTTATATAATTTAACCTGTTGTGCTAGATAAAAATATAAAAGAACTTCAACAAAATGTGCTATCCTATTTGTATCAACACAAACTTATGAAAGGAGGCATCATCATGTTGAAGTTCCATACTAATGATACCACAGTCCTGACAACTTTTGAAGATTTTATTTTAACAGTCTATGTCATCGTCGATGAGCTGTATCGCCGCTATGCACCGCCAGAAGTAACCCAAAGACGGCATGTTCTGGATGCCAGGCTGACGGATTCTGAAATCATTACCATCAGCCTGTGCGGCGAGCTGGCCGGAATCGATTCCGAAAACGCATGGTATTCCTTCGTGAAGAGGAACTACAGACACCTTTTTCCGAACCTCTGCAGCAGGAGCCGCTTCAACAGGACAAGGCGGGCATTGCTCCAGACGACGGAGCTGCTACGGCAGAAACTCCCCTCTGCATTCATGATGCCATGCAGCAGGTTCTTTATCGTGGACAGCTTCCCGCTTGCCGTCTGCAAGTTCGGAAGGGCCCGCTACTGCCGCACTTTCCGTGGCATCGGGGCGGACTATGGGATGTGCCCATCCAAAAAGGAGACCTACTTCGGCTATAAGGTCCATGCCATGGTCACCCTGGAGGGATATGTCACCGCATTCGAGATCACGCCCGCATCCACGGACGACAGGGAGGGGCTGCGGGATCTGGTCGATGGGCAGTATGGCCTGGTGGTGCTGGGGGACAAGGGCTATATCGGCGAGGCCCTGGCGGAGGACATGTCAGGACAAGGGATATGCCTCATGGCGCTCAGGCGCTCCAACAGCAGGACGGACTGGCCCAGGCCTGTACGGCAGCTGATATTCAGGCTGCGCAGACGTGTGGAGACTGTATTCTCTCAGCTGACCGAACAGCTGAATGCGGAACGTGTGCTTGCCAAAAGCTTCCAGGGGTTGTGCACACGTCTTGCGAACAAAATCCTTGCATATAACTTGTGCATGGTATTAAACAGCATCTTTGGCGAGGACTGCGAGCTTGCTCAGATAAAGCGGCTTGTCTTCTGATTCTTAAGGCATCAAAGCAGCTGCTTTTCAGGCATAGGGTATCTTTGCGCTTTCGGACGTTTTGGGTATTCCTACAAAGAATTAGCACAACAAGTTAAATTAAGATTTTTAAAGAAATAGAGAGCAAAATCGGAATTGGCGGAGAGGACTAAAAAATGGAGTACGAAATAAAATTGGCGATAGATGATGATATTGCGCCAGCGCTTGATTTAGCATGGCGTATGTTTGTTAAGTATGATTCGCCGGAAGAAATAGTTGAGGAGATAATAGAATGACAGACATAAAAAGTGTAGCAAAGCTGGTTACTCCTATTGCGGAAAAATATGGTGCGGATAGAGTGGCATTGTTTGGCTCAAGAGCAAAAAGCACAGCAACAGAAACCAGTGATTATGATTTCGTTATATCAAGGGGAAATATACAGTCATTATTTCAGTTGGCGTCTTTTATTGATGAACTTGAAAAAGCATTCGGAGCAAATATAGATGTGATTACAGATACGTCAAACAATATCGAATTTCTGGAGCAGATAAAGAAAGATGAGGTCGTTGTTTATGAATCAAAAAGATAAAACAATACTG
>CANSUS010000082.1 GCA_947650155.1 uncultured Lachnospiraceae bacterium | reverse complement strand
GAGGTTTTCTTTTATTCAATTGGCGTTATTTCTGAATTACAGGAATGCTCCTACTCATTTCAATCAAGATTATGTTATCAAATTTAAAGTGATATATTTATCACTTTATGGGATAAATATATCACTTTAAATTTTCCGTGTCAATACCAATTGATACAAATATATCTCTTTTCAGTCTTTCCTTCTACTCTTCAAAATCTATATCATAGCAGATTCCCTGCGAAAACAATACGTCATCCGTCAGGCTGATGCGCAAAATACATGTATTCTCATCCTCGAAATTATTATGTCCGTTGTTAATCCATGCAGAAAAAGCGCATATATAAATCCGATATTGCCATATTTTTGTCCTGATGCTATAATGGCACTTGTCTTATGAAAATGGAGGGAAATAGATTGAAAATTCGCAGGTTGAACAAGAATGGAGGATTAATATGAGAAAAGATAATTTTGGAATTTGTCTCAGTTTTTATGCAGTACTTGGGTTTGTACTTGCTTTATTGGGACATACAACACTTACACTGTTGTTACTTGGATTTGTAATTGTCGTACATAAGGATCAATGGCTTACCATGCAGGTTATGCAGGCATTTTTCCTTTCTATTTTATCAGGGATTGTTTCTACGATCATTGGCATTATCAGTCCCATTTATCAGGTTCCGTTCATCGGTCCTTTGATTGCAGCATGTTTCGGAATCGTAACCTCGCTGATTTCATTGCTTATTCTCGTTATGGCAATTGCCGGTATCTCTAAAGCTGCTAAAGAGCAGGATGCAAACCTTCCGTTAGTAAAAGCATTTGCTGAAAAAGCCTTTGGTCTTGTAAAGAACGTGACTTATACGCAGAGCGCTCCGAATCAGAATGCACCTGTTCAGAATCCTCAAAATCAGGGACAGAACAATTTTAATAATACACAAAACTAATAAAATCACATATTTTCAATAAGACAAAAAGAGCCATAATGCTGCTTGCTGTATGCAGCATTATGGCTCTTAATCATATAGATTAAAGTTTTTTCTCAGAAAATTCCCTTTTCAGGCTCATACAAATTAATTCCTGCATTTCTTCCCGGTCACATTCTTCCACATCCCATTCTCCTGTAAGATAGATTGCAAATCCAATTACTTTCGATAGCACCTCCATATAAATATATGCTTCGGGAAGTCTTGCGCTGATCTCCCCGGTATGCTTTCCAATTTGCACCATCTGTCTTATACAGTCCAATGCCAGACAAGTATCCGGTTCCTTCTGTTCTTTAATTTTTTGTTTCATTGTTTCGCTGATTGGTCCATTATCCGTAAAAATGTGCACATACCGTAGAAAACAATCCCTCTGTCCGATTTTTTCCACAATAGAGGATAGTACAAACCGGATACTCTCCTCAAAACTTTTCATTTTTGCAATCTGTGCTTCAAGCTGTCCATATATCAGGTTCATCTGATACAACAATGCACTGCTGATCAATTCTTCCTTATTGGAAAAATATTCATATGCGGTTCCTTTTCCAATCCCCGCCTTCTGTGTAATTTCAGATACTTTAATCCGGTTGACATCGGCGCCTTCCTCAATTAACTCCTGTACTGCCTTATACATCGCTTCGATCTTTTCCGGCAGCTTTTTTTCTACCAACTGTAATTCCATCTCTTTTTTTAACCTGTCTTTCTTCCTTCACACTGACTGTTTTATCATGAAAATAATTTTATATCTTATTCTTCATTTTCAATCGATTCAGGAAGTTTATCCTTTTTTTCACGCTGGAACAAATCATAAATACAAGGCACTACCAGCAGCGTTAATAATGTACCGTAAACCAGTCCTCCAACGGTTACAATCGCCATCGGTTTTGACATATCCGCTCCCATATCGTGACTGAATACCATAGTTGATAAAGCAAGTATGGTCGTCAATGCCGTCATAAGTACCGGCCGCAGTCTAGTCATGCCCGCCTCAATTAACGCTTCTTTTTTATCCATTCCCTTTTCCCGAAGCTGATTTGTGTAATCCACCAATACAATACCGTTATTTACAATAATACCTGATAACATTACAAAACCAATCAGCGCAATTACACTTACTTCACTGCCGCTGAAAAACAGACCCAGAAATCCTCCGGTAAAAGCAAGAGGAATCGTAAACATAATAATGAAGGGAGATAAAAGCGACTGAAACTGTGCAACCATAATCAGATACATAAAGATAATCGCCAGTATCAGCATCAGGATTACCTGTTCCATTGCATCATTAATTGTTTCATTTTCACCGCTCATCACCAGTTCATAACCGTCCGGCACCTCATATGTATCCAGTTTTTTCTGTAAATCCTGAGATACCAGTCCCACATTATAACCATCCGCAATAGATGCGGATACTTCTATATATCGGTTCTGACTGCTCCGTCTGATGGAAGTAGGTGATTCTTTCACTTCAAAATCTGCGATCTCTTTTAATGGCACCTCTTCCTTTGTGCCATCCTGATTTGTCACATCGATGTTTAATTCCTTTACGGTTTCTCTCGTCAGCGCAACATCACCTGCATGTTTCACATAAACATCATATTCATCTGCTCTTGTTTCTAATGTGGTAGTACTTGCAGCATCCGCTAATTTAGCTGAAATCTGCTGAAAAACCTGCGCTACAGTAAGCCCATGTTCTATCGCTTTATCCCTGTCTATCAGAATCCTAAGCTCTTCCGCCGCATCCTCCAAACCATCCGAAACTTCCGCCGTCCCGTCAACGCTGTCCACAATCGCCGCGACTTCCTGTGCAATTTCCTGAAGAACATCGATATTTTGTCCCTGCACCTGAATCGAGATACCGCTTCCACCCAATGCGCTCATATCCATCGAAGAAGTATCTACTGTAATTTCCGCCCCTTCTATATCTGCAGTCAGTTCCTGAATCTCTTCCGCAATTTCGTCGCCCGTCATTTTTTTATTTTCATTTAAAGTCACATAAAGCTGCGTAACATTTGTAGAAGAACTCCCCACACCGAACAACATGGACATGGTAGAACCGCTTGTCATTGCTCCAACATCCTCCACATCTTCAATCGTGCGGACTCTTTCCACCACCTGATCCGTTACCTCGCCGGTTTCTACAAGCGGCGTATCGTCAGGCATTGTAACATTTACGGTAATCTGTGTACTTTCCATTGCAGGCATAAATGCCGTTCCCCTTGATATAGCGGCCATTGCACTGATAATCAAAAGAACAAGTACCGCAAGTAATACGACAGGCTTAAACCGGAGCGCCAGACGTAATATATTTTCATAAATTCCCATTACCCTGCTTAAAAACCGGCTCTCTTTTTCTTCTTTTACTTTTGTCAAAACTCCCGCCGCCATAGCAGGAACCACCGTAAGCGCTATCACCAGACTGGAAAGCAGAGAATACGCAATTGTAAGTCCCATATCTACAAACAGCTGCCTTGTAATTCCTTCCGTAAAAACAATGGGTGCAAATACACAGACTGTCGTCAATGTCGATGCCATAATAGCTCCCGCCACTTCTTTTGCTCCCTCAATCGCCGCATCTCTCTTGTTCATTCCCTCATTTCTCATTCGGTATATATTTTCAATTACGACAATCGAGTTATCTACCAACATACCGACTCCCAGCGCTAGACCGGAAAGAGAAATGACATTCAGTGTAATGCCGCTGAAATACATGCACACCACCGCCGCAATCAAACTGATCGGAATAGAGCATGCGATTACAAATGTAGGTCTTAGATCCCTTAAAAATAAAATCAAAATAATAACCGCCAGCATTGCGCCCACAATTACGTTATTAAAAATGGAATCCATAACCATTTCTATGTAAATTCCCTGATCCGATAAAGGTACAATATTAAGTCCTTCCTCTTCTTCCATCAGCTCTGCAAACCGGGCTTTTAGTTTCTTGGACACATCTCCTGTAGAATAGCCTGTCTGTTTCTGCACCGTAATTAATATTCCGGGATTTCCATTAATATTCGTATAAATATCCGCAGAGTTATCCGTCATAAATACATCCGCAACGTCACCCAGCGTAATCACGTCAACGCCATCCATGTTGGGGTTCAAAATCGGCAGCGCCGCCAGCTCTTCCACGGATTCGGGTTTATCCCCTACACGGATAAGATATTCTATTCCATCCTCTGTCACATAGCCTGCCGGCATGGAAAAATTTTGTGCTGTCAATAAAGATTTCACGGTATCTACCGTAAGAATATCTGTCATATCCGCGTTTTTATAGGCATTCTCCTTTGCTTCATCCAGCTGCTCTTCTCCCTCTTCAAGCTGCTCTAACGCTTCATTCAGCTGATCATATCCACTGTCAATCTGTTCCTGTCCAGACTTGATCTGCGCTTCTCCTGCTTCTAACTGTGCCTCCGCAGTAGTCATCTGTAAATTCCCCAGATCGATCTGCGTCTGCGCATTTGCAAATTCCGTTGCCGCGGTAAGGTTCCCTTTATATAATTCTGTCAGTCCGCTGTCAACTTTCTCCAGGTTTTCATTGATTGTTACCAGTGAATTCTTCAGTGAGTTTACACTTTCCGTTGTCGTTGCCAGGCTGTTTTCCAATTGCTCCTTCAGCATCTGCAGAGAAGCTGTATTGGCTGTAAAATCTCCCTCAGCGCCCGTAGCGGCAAGAAGCTGCTGCCTCTGTTCCTGTAATGCCGCCAATTGTGTGTTCAATGTACTTTCTGTTGTACGCAGCATGGTAATCACATCACTGATCAGCGTATTATCATCCACAGCGGCGCCCAATGAAGTTACAAACTGTATTACCTGCTCTTTTAAAGCCTGATCCGGAATTGCGGCAATCGTACTGCCCGGCGCCGCTGTTTCTATTGCCTCCAGTCCCTGAACCAGTGCCGTAACTGTAAACAATGTACCGTTAAGCTGGGCAATCTGCGCATCGATAGCTGTCAATGCTTCTCCGGCCTCGCCAAGCTGTGCCAGACTCGCATTTACTTCATCCAATTTACCCTGCAGTTCATTCTGTAAAGTTTCCAGTGCAGTAATCTGTGTCATCACATTTACTTTCGCCGCTTCCAAATCTGTCTTGGCAGTCAGAAGCTCCGTTTCTGTTACTGCAAGCTTTGTCGCCGTATCTTCTCTTTGTCTGTCTAATTCTGTCTGTCCATCCTCCAGTTTCTGCCTGCCGTCTTCCAATTCAGCCCTGCCGTCCCGGATTTCCTGTTTGGAATCGTTTAGCTTTCGCTGCGCATCGGCAAGATCCTTTTGACCGTCCGTAATTTCCTGCTTTGCATCGGCAAGTTCCTGCTCTTTTTCCGCCATCTCGCTGTCAATATAGCCAAATACCTGTTTATTGATTTCATCAATTTTTTCCTGTCTAATAATTACATTTACAGTTTCTTCCAATAATCCGGTAGCATTTGCCGAAGCGACGCCCTCGATACTTTCCAATCCGGGAATGATAGAACTCTCCACAAGATCGCTGACCTGTGCATCGTCCGCCCCTTCTTTTCCGATTGCCGCAACCATAATAGGCAGCATATCCGGGTTTAACTTCATAATAATCGGATTGCCCACACTGTCACTCCAGTAACTTTTGATCTGATCCAGATTTTCCCTGATTTCAAGAGACACTGTATTCATGTCCGCACTTTGGGCAAATTCCAAGATTACCATAGAATAATTTTCACTGGATACGGAACTGATACTCTCTATATTACTTACTGTCGCCATCGACGACTCTATCGGTTTTGTCACTACAGTTTCCACCGTTTCAGGACTGGCGCCCGGATATGTAGTCATAATAATAACATAAGGGAGGGTAATGTTCGGAAAGAGATCCGTCGTCATCTTTGTAAATGACACGATTCCCAATACAATGACCATTACCACTCCCACTAATACGGTATAAGGTTTCTTTACACTGAATTTTGATAACATGACTTCTTCTTATTTGATCCTTTCTTAAAATCTGCCTGACTCTATTGCGCTGATACTGACCGACTGGTCAGACAATCCGTTTTCATTATAGAGTTCCATCTTTATGAAGTCAATGTCCTTCTTCTAAAATTTATATTAAAAAATTCCTTCTTCTATCCTGCGTTTTAGTTCTATCAGTTCATATCCTCCTCTTTCCGGCGCCGGTATTGTTGTGTCCATAGAATCAGGTGCTGTTGTATAGGAAGAACTGTCGCCCAGTGACTGTGTCCCATATATTGTGCCGGGTCCCGTCTTCAATGTGCCTTCCTGCGTACTTAAAAGGAGGAAGCTCTGATTCATGTATGCAGACATGGATGCATACCATTGCGTAAAATTCTCCGCTTTATATGTCTCCATTTCATACATATACTTTGCGCCATTAATGGGAAGTAGATTTCCGTCTTCGTCCAAACGAAATGCATGATAAGCGAGCGATCCATACCCGTCTCTGATATCAATGGACAGTGTAAACAGAAACGCTTTTCCGTCCATTTCTCCCACATAGATATTATTCCATCCGTCACGCGATGTATGTGCCTCCTCAATCCACAACACCTGCTCTGGCTCACTGGTACTGTCCGACCACTTTTCTATCACCACATAACCTCCGTCTCCATCTCCCATATTTCCGCTGTATACATAAATTTTTTCCATCCCTTCCGCTTCGGAAACATCCGCCAGATAGGTTCCTGTAAGATGATACCCTTCCGTACCATGTAAATCATAATAATCTCTTTTTTCCACCGGCTCACTATAGGTAATGCCAAAGTATGTGTGATATCCCACAATATCTGTAATCAGCCCGTCTTTACAAGTCACTTTACATTCCACTTCCGTAACGCCGTCCCATGACATTTTATCTATAAAGCCACTAAAATCTGTGTCGTATAATTCCATACTTCCAAATTCCGGATTAAAATTATGAAGATGAAAAGAACAATCCTCAGAAAAGGCAAGTTCTCCGTAAGCGGAAGGATTTTCTTCATGATCCCAAATCTCTGTAGGAAGTGAAAAAAGATCAATCTGCCTTGCACTTCGGGAAATGGAACGGACATATACAGTAAAACTGCTGTCTTTTATTAAATCTGAAAATTCTTCAATAAGTTCCTCTTCTGTAAAATCCCTGCGGCTTTCTTCCTCCGCACCTTTCAAAACTCCTTCCATTGCCCCACCTTCCACCGGCTCATAAATATGCTCTGTGGATGCCTCACTGTCCGTCTCCTTACTTTGCCTGTATGGTAAATCAGGCTCCTCATCAGAAGGCGCATCTTCAGCAGCCTCTCTGGTCTGTTCCGTTTTTTCCGCCGCCTGCACTTTTCCCGTAAAAGTACAGAATACTGCTGCCATCAGGACAATACACACTACTGCCGCAATTGATTTGACAGTTGCCGGCTTTCTAGCAATGCAGGAAATTCTTGTTTTAAGTTCCTTTTTACCGGCAGTCATTGTCGTGCTGACTGTTAAAATGTCCTGCGGCGCTTTCTCCCCAACAAGACGAATCAATGTCTCTCCATAAGAAATCCTCTCTTCTTCTCCAAGCGTTTTTATTGCCGCTTCGTCACAGGCAAGTTCACAGTCCTGCCTCTGTGCCGCCGCTGCAATCCATACGAAAGGATTATACCAGTTAAGCGCCATACAAATCAGACGAAGCAATGACCAGATAAAATCTTTATGTCTGTAATGCGCCTCTTCATGGGCTAAAATATGCCGGAGTTTTTTTTCATCTTTTGGCGTATCGACCGGCAGATAGATACTCATCCCGTACAAACATGGCGTTTTTAACTCTTCCACCAGATAGATCTTTGGTTTTTTACTTCCTTTTTCCTGTTCTTCATTTTCAAAGGGAACTCGTATATTCCGTAATTTTAGATAAAACTTTATATTATAGAAAAACATCCACGCCGCCAGCAAAAACGCATTCATGTACACTAAAAAAGGAAACATATTCAGAAAATCCCGAAAGAAACCTGTCTCTTTGTCTGATCTGCCCGATCCGTTCGCTTCTTCCGGAATGAACGAATGCACCTTTTCCGTTGATTCTGCCGTAGGTCCAAAATAAGTCTCTACCACACTCTCTTCTCCGATATAAACCCCATTTGAGTCGGCATTATTATAAACATATGTTGTTTCCGTGTTTGTATCCGTACCTGGGACCATCCCCAAATTTTCCCGTTCTTCTACTCCCCCGCTTTCCACAGAAATCAGATTTAAAATGGAAAAAGGACTCTCCCAAAACGGAACCGGCACAAGTAATAATTTGACAGCGACAAGCAGCCATATTCCATATTGCAGACACAGACTGATCTTCCCTCTGCATAATCTCCTTAGAACCAGTACTGCCAAAATCAGTACTGAAGATGTTAAAAAAGCCTCTATCATTTTTACTCCCATATCAATTTCATCCTGCTCCTTCCTCCGTCCGTGATTTTACCCTTATATAAATCTACCCGTTCTTCTTATTTGTTTTTGCAGTATTGAGAATTTCATATAATTCCTTAATATCTTCTTCTGACAATGCCTGTCTTTTTACCATAGCATTCACCATCAGTCCTAATTTCCCCTCAAATACTTTTCCTAAAAACTCCTCTGCTTCCTGCAGCGAAGCGTCTTCCCGTTTCAAATCGCTGTAATACAGTTTTGCCCTTTCACCCTCAATAAAATGGACTGCGCCTTTATCCTCCATTCGCTTTAAAAATGACATTACTGTATACTTTGTCCATCCCGTTTCCTCACGCAGCTCTTTTGTAATCTGCATAATCGTTTTCGGCTCTTCCTTCCACAGTACTTCCATTACCTTCCATTCCGCATCCGTTAATTTTACTTTCAATTCTATACTCCCTTTGCTTCTGTATATTGGTTGGCATATGTCAACCTAAAATTACTGTATCATTATGGTTGACATTTGTCAACCTATTTGAAAATACATTTTTTATGGAACATGTTTCCAGGCTGCCATTTCCGTTATGCTGTAACGTCGTCAAACCGCGTAAGATTATGCTTTTCAATATAATCGTTAATTAGTGATTCCGCATAGTCTTTTGCCGTTGCATATCCGCACTCCTGCAGGTACTGTGCTGCAAGGATATAATTGGTACATCCAATAACCGGACCAAAGCGCAGCGTTTTTCCTCCATCTGTACTTCTGGTTGCTATGTAATCATTGTGATCCAGAATAGACTCCTCAAAACTGTCGTATGCTCTCCACTCTACATGCTCCAGGGTAGTAAAGCTTCCGTCTTTTCTTTGTTCCGTTGCTGATTTCCTGTATGTTTTTCCAGTCCATCCATTCTTTTTAATCCCAAATAAAGCATTTGCTTCCCTTGCCAGTTCCGACGTTCCTCTTGCCGATTCTTTCATTGCCTGCGCCACCACGATAGATGGCAGGACAATCCGCCTTTCTCTCCAGTCCTTTCCTGCAATCTTTCCCACAAATTCCTCAAATGTCTCCGAGACGGCTTCTGACTGTATCTTTTCTCCTTTTCCGCCACCGCAGACACCGTTAAAGACTGCCTGCGCAATGGATCTGTACCCTCCTGTTCTCTGATAAATATCCACATCTTTTCTGTTATCACAAAAACATACTTCAATCAGCATTGCTTTTGCCTTAGTTTTACGAATGACAAACAGATTGTCCCCTGCCTTTATTCCGCGGTTTTTATACCCCAGCTGTGCTATGTGTCTGCTAACCGCTTCTGCCTCCTGATACGCCTGTCCTTTATAAGTATAGATTTCCACCCCATGTCCGGTGTGACTGGCGGAAGCATTAAAATGAATGCTGATAAATAGATCCAGTTCATTTGTATTTGCAGTGATCACTGCTTTTTCAAGATATTCCTGCTTTGTTCCCGCACTGTCAATTGTGCAGTCTACTACTTCCACGCCTGCTTCCTTAAGCAGTTCCATTAAGGCATATCCAACAAGTCTTGTATGTTCCGATTCGTTTATCAGTCCCACCGCCCCGCATCCTTTTCCACTTACTGTATGTCCGCAATTAATTCCTATTCTCATAATCATCCCCCATTCCTGCTTCATCCATTGCTCTCTGTTCTTTCATCCAATTCCGGCAGACCCGCAACGGATGTCAGTAGAGACAAAATTCCTGACAATACGGATGTGGAAACCACCATCATCCAATCTACCTCATTCAATAAAGCCGTCGTACCAATCGCTGCCGCTGCGGTCTGTGCCATTGTTTTTACTGCTCTGATCCCTGCTGCCTTTATCCATTTCTTTTGTCTTTCTTTCATTGTAAATTCCTCCCTGCTATATGAATGCTAATACTGTTGTCACTACGGCTCCTACTATGCCGCCGACCAGTGCCGTAAGTACAGCCGACCTGATTGTCTTTCCTGTTTCTACAGGCACCTTTTCCAATTCCTTCAGCCGTTTCCCCTGCTGGCTTAATTCCCGCAGCATATTATCTATGCCGACGGATATGGTATTGATTGAGATTGCCATTTCCTGAATAGCATTCTTTTGTGCCTCCAGGTTTTGTATTCTGAATTCTAAAGAACTGATCTCATGATCATGCGCTTCTAATTTTACCGCTATTTCCGTTTCATCCATTTCCTTCACCTTCTTTTTCCCTGGCAGAATCAAAGTATCCATAAGTACTTTTTAAGTCTCTGCCCTCCCCGTTTTATCTATCACTTTCTGTAATGCTCTTTTCTTAAGTTGATTTACTGCCTGTCTTGATCTGTTCCATTCCCTGGCAATTTCCGCCGCAGAATACCCTTTTACATAAACCAGATAAAGTACTTCTTCCTCTTTTGTATTCAATAATTGATCCATGCCAAATTCCGTTAAAATATTTTCCTCGTCCGTTTGAGACAATTGCGTCCGCACATAATATAATTGTTCCTCTGTCAGATCGGATAATGCTATTTCCTTATGCAATTTAATAACTGACTGAACTTTTTTCTTATAAAAATTAACCATACATTCTTTTATGTAAGAAATGACCGTCTTGTCCTGTCTGTCATTCAGATTATCCATCGCTCCTGTCTTTATCAATCGGATAAACTCAAAAACCATATCCTCATAAGCATCGTCATAATTCAATTTCTTTGCATACTTCAGCATCAGGGGACGAAACCGTCCGATCAGTTCCAGCATTGCATCATTATCATTATCCTCTGCCCTAACTACTAAGTCATACATCCTTTCTTCCTCCTTTTTGTTTAAGGAGGAGGTTTCTGTAGAAATGTAAACAAAGCAGACAGTCTTTTTATGTCTTTTATTTTTTCCCTCATTAATAAAAACGAATTGACATAGTGCTTTTTACAAATTTGGAAGAATATATTTACAGATTTAAAAATATTTAAGAAATTAGCCGGTAAATTTATTGAACCGGATTACATTTCAGAAGAATTGAGTTCAGAATATATGTTTAAGATTTGATTTTATTAATAAAAAAACCAGAGTACCCTGGTTTGTATTTATCAAGATACTCCGGTTTGCATTTGGATAAAATTTTGATTTTGGGGACAGATAATTCATATCCTTGCTAATACTCTTGATTTCATTTTATTCATGAAAACTATTAAGTAAATGGTCCCTTTAAAAAAGATTTAAAAAAATTAATATTCTACTGGTTTATCAAACACTTTTATGTTATACTTTCATTGTACAGAAGATAAAGGATCTGCCATATATGAATGCAGAGGAACAAATTGTTATTTGCATACTATATGGCAGGTCAGCTAAGCGGGCATCTACCCTTTGTATGGAAAGTCAGATGCCCTTTTTTGTTTGCCTTTTCGCTAAAAGCAAAACCTTTTTCAGAAAAATATTCTTACTGCTTAAAGTATGTTTAAGCCCATTCCTTTCGTATTATTCCGTAAAAAGCACAATCATGAAATCCGTCTCTTGTTTTATAGTAATGCCGCAAAAGTCCTTCGCAGCGCATTCCAATCTTTTCCATCACTTTCCTTGAAGCAGAGTTTTCTACCGAACAAAATGAACCAATTCGTTCAATATCCGTATTGCGAAACATATAATCAATAACTGCTCCCGCCGCTTCACTTGCATAGCCCTGATTCCACCAATGACTACCAACCTTATAACCCAATTCACCTTTAAAATCATATTCCGAGGTTATGGTGATACCAATTGAACCAATCATTTCGCTATTTTTTAGATATATACCCCAGTAATAAGTAGAATCATACGGATAATTATTAATCCATTGTTGAATCATGCTCTTTGTATCATCAATCGTTTTGTGTGCATCCCACCGCAAAAAACGAGTAACCTTATCATCACCTGTCCAATTACGAAACATCATTTCCGCATCGGTAAGCTCGAGTCTCCGCAATACCAATCGTGCAGTTTCAATTGTTTTTGTTCCTACATGCTTCAAGTGTATCTCCCCCTTGCAAAATTCCATTTTATTCATTACTTGATTATAAAATATATGTTTAGGGCTGGCAATGCATATTTAAAAGCCCTATTGCGTAACATTCCATTCTGTTCTTTGGAAGAGGTCGGGGCGGGATTGTCAAATCCTGTTCCTCGCTTTCGGCAGCGAAATGGCAACGGCAAAAATACTACTCGCCCCTTGACCGTCTGGATAGTCGGAACGGACGTAGAACGGGAAATGTTTTTCGTAATTGGGTATGGTATAATTTTTTTCAGTATAAATCAACAAATCGGAATTTGCAGATGAATTTCTTGAACTTTCCTTACTATTTAGGGCTTTTCAAGCTTAATACAGTGAATTGTTATGTACTTGCCCTCGTTTTTGCCCTTATGTGCAATTTACAAGGGCAGATTTTAATTATACGACGATCAAAAATGCAAAATCAGATGTAAAATAGGTTGTTTTATAGCTAGAATTTACATATAATATAAGCGAAAGTGAGGTGCATATAAAATGACAATAGATACAAACACAATGATTTCAATTACAGAAGCAAATCAAAATTTTTCAAAAGTAGCCAAAGTAGTTGACGAACATGGAACGGCGGTTATTCTGAAAAATAATGTACCCAGATATTTGGTCATTGATTTCAGTAAAGCGGAAAAAGAAAAAGTTGCCAGTAATGAGGATGTATTTGCAATATCTGAACGATTAATAAAACAGAATATGGAAGCATATGGGGTTCTTGCCAAATGATTATTTTAAGCAAGGAGCAAGTACTAAAACTTCATACAAGTTTAATCAAAACCACTGGAGGAAGTGACGGTATTCGTGATGAGGGAATGCTGGACGGAAACAAAAGACTTGGGACGCATATTATGTTAGTTTTTCTTGCATTGAATGGATATGAATTGTCATACAGTCAAAAGGAGTTAAGTGATGTAATTCTTGCACTGTCATCTGGTAATATTGGCGAAAAGGAAATCTTACAATGGATTATTGAACATCAGCAATAAGTCTTCAGCATTTGAGAGCGAAATACACCCATTGCACAAACTGTTTTTATGCAATGGGGATTTTCTCCTTGTAGGAAAGCAAGTATGCAGCATAGAACATAGACTGGTACAGCATTAAAGAATGCGGAACAAATTTATCAGAAGAATTTTGGAAATGGGAGATGCGATATAATTATGAAAGTTGTAGTTTTCGATTTGGGTGGAACATTAATGCAGTATGTAGGAATGCCTTACTCATGGGAGGATTTTTATTATAAGGGATTTGAAGAAATTATACGGGAATTTAGGTATCCTGTTTCACAAGAGGTTGTTGAAAAGTCGGTTCAGATGCTAAAAGAATTTAATCCGAGAATTAATTATAGAGAGATTGAATATTCAGCGGAATATATTTTTACAAAAATATTAGAACATTGGCATATTGATATTCCTATGCAAAGCTGCATAGAAGCTTTTTGGAGTGGATTACGATTAAATGCGGAAATATATCCAGAGACAATTAATGTGTTACAAAAACTTAAAGAAAAAGATTATACAATTGCAGCATTGACAGATTTACCCAGTGCAATGCCTGATGAAATTTTTAGGCGGGATATCGCAGAACTTTTGAGCTACTTTGATTATTATGTTTCATCTTCTGTTGCGGGATATAGGAAACCTAACTATAAAGGCTTGCAAATGATTGCTAAAAGATTTTCCTTTCCTATCGCAAAGCTGATTTTTATTGGGGATGAAGAAAAAGACAGAAGAACTGCAATTAATGCTAACTGTAAATTTATTTGGGTACAACATACAAAGAAGAATAAAGGAAGTATTGATAATCTGTATGAATTATTACAAGTATTGGAATAAAAATGTTTCCCTCATTTTTTCCTTTATCAGGGTTTGTAATTCCCTGTGTGAAGATTTAACATGAGGGAAACTATAAGGGAAAGCTCACCTGCGATAAATTTAATGTTTTCAAGGGTTTGTGGATATTTTCATAACAAAATATAACAGATAATATTTCAATTAAAAATCATCAAATCACAATCGGGGGGATTTATAAGGAGTAATACAATGAAGAAATTTGGGAAAGTTTTATTTAAGATACTCAAACTTCCCACACCAATTGGTGTGCTGAACCTTGAAAAATCAATACTGTA
>CANSUS010000081.1 GCA_947650155.1 uncultured Lachnospiraceae bacterium | reverse complement strand
AATTGTGTACCATATATTTTCTGCCGCTTTCTTAATTTTCCGTAAAATATCCTTTATTTTTTCAAAAAAACCCACCGTTTTTTCTTTAAAGCTATGAAGAAACTGTCCTATTCTCCCCGTTTCCTTCTGTATACTCTCTTCTCTTTCCTCCGGATAATTCTTATCCTCTGTCATTTCTTCCGGGCTGTTCACATGCAAATGTAAGTCTTCCAACTGCCCCTGTATACTTTCAGCCTGTTCATTCTGCTCCTTTTCAGGAATCTCCGCTTTCTTTTTCTTCCCTGTCTTTTGCACTTCGCCGGAAGACGGTTCTTTTTTATGTTTCTTTTTTTTCTTCTTTTCCCTGGGTTCTGCGTCCGAGTCATATAAAGTAAAGCACAAAAGCCTGACTGTTGTTCTTCCGGGTTTAGGATATACCGCCTTTATACGAAGCAGATGCAAAAACCAGAACGCCTCTGCCCGAATCCAAAAGCCATCTTCCTCTTTTGTACCATTTACACGGTATCTCACCGGCACAAATAAAACCGCTGCCGTAACCAAAAGAACAAGCAGCAAAAGCGCAAGTAATATCATTCCGATTATTTTTAATATCATTACAATTATTTGCAGCATACATCCCTCATTTTTTGTCAAGCAGATATTTTTTCAGGTCACAGTCTCCGTTTTGTCTGTAGGTCTCTTCTACAATCTGTTTCACAATCTCCAAAGCTTCCTCATATCCATTGGCAATTCCAATAATATACGGCGGATTCTTTTTATAATATCGCTGTTGTAACAGGGCACAATGATAGATTTCAAGCTGATCTCTGCTCTTGCACAGTGCAATCACAAAAATAGAAATCTGTCCTGCATTCATCTTTAACTTTCTTTTTACCCTGTTAACATCAGTCACTGTACTTCCAACATATAAATTTCTATAAAACTTCATAAGCCGATACCTGCCTGCGCATTTCTTTTCATAGTATAACACGTTTTTTCTCCAAGTAAAAGTTTGTATGTGATGAAAATATGATAAAAATTGTTAAAAATACCCGATATTATGACTGCTATTTATCCGATCTTATGATATAATTATATAAATGTATTTCATTTTAAGGGGGATTTGTCATGAAATCAATTGCCAGAATGTCGCTTACACCGGGCATGGTTATAGGGGAAGATATCTATAGTTATAAAAATGAACTGCTCCTGCCTGAAGGCACTGTCATAAACAACAGTGATATAGCAAAGCTTTCGCGTTATTCTATTATGTGCGTCACTATAAAAGAGCCTATAGATCTTGCCACTACCCATTTTGAAAAAGTCCGCGTTTCCCAGGAATTTCATGATTTTGAGAAAATTTACAACAAATATATGCCTGTTTATAAAAATATTATGATAGGCTTTGTGGAAAAAGGAAATCCTTTCGGCATGCGGAGCCTGATGGGAATCTATCATGCCATTTCCACTGCCGCCGGCTCAAACGAAATGCTTTTGGATTTTCTTTATAATATGCTTCCAAGTGAGGACAACCTTACCCATGCCCATTGTTTAAATTCTGCGTTAATTGCGGGCGTATTTGGGAAATGGTCGGGACTTTCCGACGAGGATCTGGATATATTGGTTCAATGTGCCTTTCTTTATGACATCGGTAAGTTAAAACTTCCCTACAATCTGATCTGGAAGCCGGACAAACTTACCGATCTTGAATTTGAAAAAATCAAAACGCATACTATGATCGGTTTCGATCTTTTAAAGGATCTGAATCTGGATCAGCATATTTTAAACGCAACTTTAATGCATCATGAAAGAAACGATGGTTCAGGTTATCCTTCCAAGCTAGTCGGAAAACAGATCGATCGGTTCGCAAAGTATATTGCCATTATCGATTCCTATGAGGCAATGACCTCTGCAAGAACTTACAGACAGTCACTTAATCCTTTCCTTGTCATAGAAAACTTTGAAAAGAAAGGCTTTGACAAGTATGATCTGGAATTTATCGTTCCAATCCTGACAAAAGTAGCGCAGTCTCAGATAGGTTATACCGTACTCTTAAGTGACGGACGCAAATGTGAAGTAAAAGAAATTAATCCGGCGGCACTTTCCAGACCGCTCCTTCGCTATGAAGAAGAAATTGTGGATCTGAGCAAAAAAAGGGATCTTACCATTCAGGCTATTATTTAGTAATATATTTCTTTGGATGATATAACAGACCGGATATTCAAAAAAGGACAATGCGTGAAATTCCCACCAGAAAATTTCATGCATTATCCTTTTCTTTTGTCAGAAATATTTTCTATTTCCCCATAAATTATTTTTTTTCATTTCCAAATACTCTGCATACGCCTTCTCTAATATCTGTTTCTCATTCGCAAATTTAAGCAAATGATATGCCTCATGATATTTGTAAAAGCCGGAATCTACAAAATATTCTTCGCGTTGTGGTTTGCTGTAGTAGCTGTCCGCCATCATAAGATACCAGTGTACTTCCTTTTCGACTGTATCATCCGGTACATTAAATGTGTATTCGCTTTTGCCCACATATTTAATAATTGACGCTTTTGCTCCTGATTCCTCCAGAACTTCCCTAAGGGCAGTATCTTTAAATTCTTCTCCCTT
This sequence comes from uncultured Lachnospiraceae bacterium, assembly GCA_947650155.1. GTDB lineage: Bacteria > Bacillota > Clostridia > Lachnospirales > Lachnospiraceae > RGIG3002. The sequence goes on along the minus strand of CANSUS010000081.1, from coordinate 12,509 downwards.
CTCTACAGTTCCTTTCGGCAATACCCATCCTTCGTACTTATTCTTATAATTTTTATATAGAAGAAGTATCTTGCCACGAAATATAACCACACCGCCACAGCTTGTTGCTTCTATCACTGCAATCCCTCCTGTATGGCGCCGGTCAGACCGGCACGGTGTGTCAGTAAGCGGTTTCCATTCAGATCCGTTTACCGTAATAAAACGATACTGATATTTAGTATAGTCCATTTAGAATACGAAAGCAAGCATTTTCCGTCTGGCAGTTCGTAACTGCCAGCTTACTCATTCAAAATACGCATCAAAAATCCTTTTCGCCACAGGCACTGCAAAATCTCCTCCTGAACCAGCCCCTTCTACAATTATAGTCACGCATATCTGCGGATTTTCCACTGGTGCAAACCCGGTAAACCATGCGTGGCTGTCCCCTTTTACTGAATTGTACTCTGCAGAACCGGTTTTCCCTGCCGCGGTATAAGAAAGACCGGAAAGCTTTCTTCCCGTTCCTGTTTTTACTACTTCTTCCATCAGCCCTGTAAGAATCCCCGCTTCTTCTTCTGTCATCAAAGCGCCATAGCCTGACTGATTAAACTGTTTGACTATGCTTCCTTCACAGTTTTCCACTCTGTCGACAATATAAGGAATCATCAGCTTTCCATCATTTGCAATCGCACATGTAATCATATTTAAATGCATCGGCGAGATCTGCGTTGTTCCCTGTCCAATCGCCACCTGCATCATATCCGCATCCGTCATCCCTTCCCCTATGGTAACTTTACTTTCACTATAAGTAGATTTTAATGGCAGTTCGCTGTTAAAAAGAAGATCGGAAAGGGTGTCGTCAAAAGCAGTCCTGTCTAATGACAGACCAATATTCGCAAAGGAAGAATTACAGGATTTTGCAAAAGAAGTGGTAAAATTAACGCTTCCATGACTCGTCCCATGATAACAATTGATCCGGTCGGAACCTCTTGTAAAATTTCCCATGCAGTTATATCTGTAACCGGAATAACTGTCCGGATTTTCCCTGATATATTCCAGCGCTGTCACAATCTTAAAAGTAGAACCGGGCGGATACATTCCCTGCGTCACTCTGTTAAGCAGTACGCTGCTGTCCTCATCATGAATCAGATCATCCCAGATATTGTCTATATTATTCGGATCAAAATCCGGTTTTGAAACCATTGCAAGCACTCTTCCTGTAGACGGTTCCGTTACAATAACAGCTCCTTTATATACGCCAAGCGCCTGATAAGCTATCTGCTGCAAATCCACATCCAGCGTAGTATAAATACTGTCTCCCGCATACTTTGTGCCTGTCATGTCATCCGTAACTTTCATGGACAATGGTTCATTGGAATTAATCAGATAATAATTTCCCAACGCCTCCACGCCCATTCTTCCATTTGTAGAATACCCGACCACGTGCGCAAATGTGTTTCCATATGGATAAACTCTTATTTCTGTTCCGTCTTCCGCTTCTTTTGTCTGTGCCAGTACTTCCCCGTCCGCCGAATAAATCGTCCCGCGCCTGTTTTTTGCAAGCAGTATCGTCTGTCTTGTATTATAGCTGTTGTTTATAAGCTCTTGCTTATTTGTCACGGCAAAATGGCAGATATATCCCATCATTCCTAAAAACAAAAAAACGAATAAATATGTTACCACCATAATTTCTCTGTTATTTCCGGTCTTTTTTCCACCATCTGCGCTGCGCTTACCTGTACCGGCTTTCGCATTAGTCTTCGTACTCTTCTTCGTAGTAGTCTTCATCCTCTTCTTCGTAGTAGTCTTCTTTCCTGGATACCGTCTGTCTGCCTGAACTTCTTCCCGAAACGCCTTTTCGCTTTTCTTTGACACTCTTACTTACCTCACGCTGTTTAATAATATACAGACCTTCTATAATGGAAAACATGATCAGCGTAGTTAAAACGGAACTGCCGCCATAGCTGATAAAAGGAAGCGTAACTCCCGTAAGAGGGATGAATTTTGTCCCGCCTCCGATCGTAAGAAAGATCTGAAAAATATAAGTAACTCCCAATCCGAAAGCTACAAGCTGATAAAACTTATCATTCAGCCTCACGGATATATTCATACACATGATAAAGCAGCTGATACATACAAGTATCAGACACATTGCAAATATCAGTCCAAGTTCTTCCGTCACCGCCGAAAATATAAAATCCGCTTCCACAAACGGAATCGACTGGGGCGTTCCCTGATACAGTCCCAGGCCAAACCATCCGCCGCTTCCGATTGCAAACAAAGACTGGGTAATCTGAAATCCCTCATTATCAATCACACTCCACGGGTCCTGCCAGGCTAAAACTCTGACCTGTACATGGGTAAAAAGCTTATAGGCGACCACTGCCGCTGCCGACCCTCCCGTTATTCCCAATAAAAGGTAAATCCATTTTTTCGTTGCCACAAAAACCATCATCACATAAACAACAAAAAAAATCAACGCACTTCCAAGGTCTTTGGAAAGCACAAGTACAATTACATGGATTCCTGCTACCACGGCAGTCAGCGCCACTTCTAAAAAACCGGACGCCTTATAAAGCGCACTGGCAACAAAAAAGACAAAAATAATCTTTACAAATTCCGAAGGCTGAAAACTGATTCCTTTAATGGAAAACGACAGTTTGGCCCCTTTTGTAACAGTACCTAAAATGAGCACTGTTGAAAGCGCTGTAATTCCCACAAGTGCATAGACCCATTTCAGATCTTTTAAAAATAGAAAGCGATCCATAAAATACGGAATAATAAGCGCAATAATCAGGGATACCGTTACAATGATAAACTGTCTCTTTGCCTTATCATAAGAAAGTCTTGTCAATATCACAAACCCGATGCTCAAAAGCAATCCGGTATTATTAATAATCAATCGGTTTATTCTCGGATATATCATATGAAAAAGCGAAATTGCCGCAAACAGGATAATCTCCTGAAACGCATAAAAAAAGAGATAATCCAGTTCTTCCGTTTCTGTACATATTACTAAAAAACAAGTAAAATGTACTAAAAACATAAGAAGATTCTGACGTATGTATATCCCGTTTCTTCGTTCCTCCGTGTTATACCGAAACACGGCAAAACATTCATAAGTATACAATGCCATGAATATCGCTATAAAATACTTTGCAAATTCCATAATATATTGTTCCATAAAATTCTTCCATCCCGACTTTTCAGTCTACGCCCCGCCTGTTATGGCCATTTGTATATTCTTTATAAGGCGGTTCCTCTCCTGCCTGTACATAGATGCGGCAAAAATACTCGATAATCTGTCTCGTTTCTTTTTCATCCTCTGTCGTGAAATCCAGACGGTATCTTCCAGCCTGCTTTATTACCTCTTTGTGTAAGGAAAGAGGTACACTGTTATAAATCGTATTATAACAATGTCTGCAGTCTGTGACCACCGGAAATCCCTTCCCATACCGGTCCGTCAAGATAAGCGTTTCCTCCTTTTTCAAAAGAAACTCTTTCCCCCGAAAGCACTCCCCTCTTGTTTTTCGGATGCAGTTTGCCGTTATCATCATTGGAATCCTTCCATAAACGATCTGAAAGCTTTTCCTGCTCCTGACGTTACTTTGCTCTCCGCTGTTTAATTCAAACGGCAGAGTATAAAAATCCGCTTTCCCGCAAAAAAAATCCGCCGCCTTCTTATTCCAGACATATAAACCGGCATCTGTAATTATTTTACCATCATATCCTTCTCTTTTCAAAAATGCAAGTTCTTCCATATTGCGGACAAGAATACCTGCAAAAAGTTTTTCTCTCAGTAAACAGGCAAGCAGCCATGCATCTTTTGCCCTCATTATATACGGACATGCTGCAAATACATTTCCATTCAGATACTGCTTTATTTTTTCCAGATTCTTTTTCTCTTCGTTTTCTTTCATCTTGTCAAACTCAAATTCCAAAATGTCAGTTGAAACAAAAACCGCCTGTATACTGCCTGTATTGCTGCTGCCATCCTTCTTTTGATTCCGGTCTTTTAGCAGGGTCTCCACGGCATAAAGCTGTTTTCTTGTACGAATCAGAACAGAAATCCCTTCCTCTGCATTTTCTTCTCTTAGTTTCTCCTTATCCTGGCTGATTTTATCCTCATTTTCTCTTTCTGCCTTTTCTTTCCTTAACGCCGTTCTTTTTAAAAAACCGTTCTTTTCCTTTATTTCCTTTTCTAATTGTTCCAACGCCTGCCGTCTCAATTCATTCAGTTCTTTTAATGGCATAAAGACATTCTCTCCTGCCTCCACAACAAGTTTCTCTATCTCAAATGGAGTACCTCCGCATTTTTCCAGCTGTTTTTTTATCCCTCCGATTGTCATCGGCTGCTTTATGGCCTTCTGCACTACTGCACCTTTTACAATTACGCTTGCGCCGCTTCCCTCTACGCATAATTCGGCCTGTCTTCCTTCAGACAAAAAGACTCTTCCTGTAATGGAAATATGCGGCTTATTCTCAATATACCTGTCCCTTATTCTTTTCAGAAGTTCTGCATTACTCTCATTATAACCCGGTTTTTCTTTTGTCACCATCGATGCGCCGTTATGACGGTGATAGTATCCATTCTGCACTTCACTTCTGATATAAAGTGAATTTAATTTCTCTTTATCCTCTTTATCAACTGAAAATTTTTCTGAAAAAGGCTTGTCTCCCAAAGCTTTTTTTCTTTCCCGTTCATAATAAAGATCAATATATTTGCGATATATCGCTGTTACTCCGGCGGCATATTCCGGTTTTTTCATTCTTCCCTCAATTTTAAAAGAAGTAATCCCCGCCTCTATCAGTGCAGGAAGCATCTCGATTGTACACATATCTTTCAGACTCAGATAATACAGCTCTTTTTCTTTACTTTCCTTTATTCCATAGGGCAGCCTGCATGGCTGGGCGCACTTTCCCCTGTTTCCGCTTCTGCCGCCTAATATACTGCTGAAAAGGCACTGTCCTGAATAACAGTAGCACATGGCGCCATGAATAAAAGTTTCTATTTCTATTTTGGCCTCTTTCTTTATCAGACTGATTTCCTCCAAAGAAAGTTCTCTTGCAGGCACAATTCTCTGCGCTCCAATCTCCTTTAACATGCGGGCGCCTTCCACACCGGTAATTGTCATCTGGGTGCTGGCATGAAGAGGAAGATCCGGAAAGTGTTCTTTTACATAAAAGAACACTCCCATATCCTGAATAATCACACCATCCAGTCCCGCTTCATAAAAGGGAAGAAGATAATCATAAAGCTGCGGCATCTCTTTTTCTTTTACAAGCGTATTTAATGTCAGATATACTTTTCTCCCATAAAGATGTGCATACTGAATCGCACTGCACAACTGTTCTGTCGTAAAATTATCCGCATATGCCCTGGCGCCAAATTTATCTCCGCCCAAATAGACTGCATCTGCGCCTGCATGCACGGCGCCTAAAAAGCTTTCATAATTTCCTGCCGGAGCAAGCAGTTCAACCCTATTACTCTCTTTCATGTAAATCCTCATCTTCATACTACTTAAAACGGCTGCCCCGAAAGACAGCCGCATATTATTTACTTATTTCTTTTAGAATCCTTTAATTCTGTTTCCATTCTTATAATCTTTTTGGCATCCTCATTCATTTCCCGCTGCATGTCCTTCACAGTATTCTCTGTATTTTCCAGCTTAATCTGTGTAGAAATCAATTCATGTTTTAAATCATACAGTTCTTTTTCCTTTGCCTGTATCTCTTCTTCCAGCATGTTAATCTGTTTCTTTGCCTTGAAATAGTCATCGGCAATATTAAGCTGCATCAATACATTCTGCGTATCGATCGGCTGTCTTTTATAGCTGTCAATTTTATTGTATTCTGCAATTTTATTGTTAATATAAGAAGCTACCTTCTGTAAATACTCTTCGCTTTCGTATCCGCTTAATGTAAATACTTTTCCTCCAATGATCACTTCTGTATCTGTTTTTGCAGCCATATCCCTTACCATGCCTTTCCTAATCCTGCGGCGAGTGTATATACAATATATGCCAATCTGTCACTGCCCATACTACGAAATCTATTATATATAGGTTGAGGAGGAATTTCAAGCACTAAAAATAAAACAGTTATCCGAGCAGGCCTACGCCCAAATGCTGATATGCGAGTTCTGTTGCCACTCTTCCTCTTGGGGTTCGATTAATCAGACCGTTCATAAGCAGATAGGGTTCATATACATCCTCAATCGTACCTGCATCTTCTCCAATTGCGGCTGCCAGAGTATCCAGTCCTACCGGTCCTCCCCCGAATTTTTCTATCATAGTAAGCAGTATATTTCTGTCGATGTGGTCAAGTCCCATCTTGTCCACATCCATCAGATTCAAAGCCACATCTGCAACCTCTTTTGTAATTTTTCCTTCATATTTTACCTGTGCAAAATCTCTTACCCGTTTCAATATCCTGTTTGCAAGCCTTGGCGTTCCTCTGCTTCTTCTTGCCAATTCCGCTGCTCCCTGTTCATCAATCTGTACTTTCAGTATTCTGGCTGAGTGCATAATAATTAACTTTAACTCTTCTACAGAATAAAACTCAAGTCTATGAATTACTCCGAACCTGTCCCGTAAAGGCGCTGTCAAAAGCCCTGCCCTTGTGGTTGCGCCCACCAGTGTAAATTTAGGCAGATCCAGGCGGATAGAACGGGCTGACGCCCCTTTTCCTATCATAATATCTATCGCATAATCTTCCATCGCAGGATATAGCACTTCCTCCACCTGCCTGTTTAAACGGTGAATCTCATCTACAAATAAGAGATCACCTTCCTGAAGATTATTTAAGATCGCCGCCATCTCACCCGGTTTCTCGATTGCAGGCCCGCTTGTCACCTTCATATTCACTCCCATTTCATTGGCAATGATTCCTGCAAGTGTGGTCTTTCCAAGTCCCGGAGGTCCATAAAACAGCACATGATCTAAAGCGTCCTCTCTTTTTTTTGCCGCTTCTATATAAATCTTTAAATTTTCTTTCGCCTTTTCCTGCCCGATATAATCATCCAGGCACTGGGGACGCAGAGAACCTTCTATTTTTATATCCTCTTCTATTAAATTCGTTTCTATCATTCGCTTTGCCATAAGCTTCTCCATCCTTAAAACAGTTTCTTAAGTGCCAGCTTTAATACTTCTTCTACACTTAATTCCTCTGCATTTTCCACCTTCTTAACCGCTCTAAGTGCATCTGATGCCGAATAGCCAAGTGCAGTAAGCGCCTCTGCCGCCTCTTTTACCACGGTTCCTGCCGTTCCTGCATTTTCCATTCCTGCCTGATAGCTTTCACTCTCCTTATTCATAAAACTGTCTTCTATGGACACCTTATCCTTTAAATCCAATATCGCCCGTTCTGCCGTTTTTCCGCCGATGCCGGGCGCTTTGGCAATTGCTTTTGCGTCGCCTGAAATAATCGCAAACCGCAGCTCATCTGCATCCATCACGGAAAGCACCGCCAGCGCGCCTTTAGGCCCGATCCCGTTCACTGTAATTAAAAGCTTAAACATTGTCAGATCATCCCTTGTCAGAAAGCCGTACAGGTGAATGGCATCCTCTCTCACATAGGTATAAGTATATATTTTTATTTCCTCACCTGCAGCCGGAAGCATGCCAAGCGTCCTTCCGGTAATTTTTATATTATAACCAATATGATTCACTTCAAGAACAACATTTTCCTCTGCAATATCTGCAATTTTTCCTTTTAAATACGCGATCATTTGAATCCTTTCCTCTTCTTTTTGTCACCTTGTTTCATTTTCTGCACAAATAAGGATATGTATGTGATGCTATGATCCCATTCAAACCTCCTGTAACCACTCCCGCTGCTAACAGTGCAGGAACATAATAAAATATCCCATACGTCCTTACGATCAAAAACGCTGCCAGTATCTGTCCAATATTGTGAAACACGCCTCCGCCCATACTGACGCCAATCATACTGAATGTTTTCCTCTTTTTCATAATCGTCATTGCAAAAAAGCTGAAAAACCCTCCCGCCGCACTGTATAAAAATGTAGACATATTACCAAACAAAACAGAAGAAAGTAAAATCCGTAATAGATTAAGCAAAAAAGCTTCTCTTCCCCCAAACAGGTACAAAGCGAGCATTACTGCTAAATTTGCAAGTCCCAGCTTCATCCCGGGTATTCCGAAAAAAAAGGGAACAAGCGATTCCACATAAGATAAAATAAGTGCAAAAGAAAGCAGTAATCCCATATATGCTGTTTTTTCCCTATCCGGCAATCCCATCATACTCTGCCTCCCCGCCGCCTGTAATCGTAATCACCAGTTTATGCGGCAGACATATGATACTTTCTCCTGTCTTTGATATCGCCTTCTGCCTTATGCAAAGACCATCCGGGCAGTCTGCCGAAACTACCGACGCCTTTTTACCATCTATCACAAGTTCATTTTCCCAGTCCTGCCCCTCATATTCTATCTGAACCCTTCTTTCTTCATTCAGCGGATATTCGCCATAAACCTTCCCGTCCACCATCACCCGGACGTAAATCCCTTCTTTTTTAACTCCCCAGTTATATCCAAACAAAATCAAAACTGCAACGATTACGACCGCTGCCGCAAAAATCAGATCATTTCGTTTTATCATCCCGCATGTCTACCTCATCAAATGCAGCTTCTTCGCCACCCGTACAAGCGCCGCGCCTTTCGGCATTCCCTTCAGTTCTTTTTCCGTCACTCCGCCAATTTTAATCAGTATTGTAAAATATATCAGTACCGCAATCAAAACCGCCGCCGCCAAAGACGGGATATTCCGTTCTGTCAAAAAATAAATTCCATAATAAACACCGCCCGCTGCCACTCCCATAATAACTGCCGCAAACAGCGGCATAATATAAGTCTTTGCCACATCCTCCCTGTATCCGATCGCTTTTTTGAGAGAATGCCCGTTTAAGATACACATGGAAAAAGAATAGGTAACTGTCGCAATCACCAGACTGTTCAATCCCAGATCCGTATAAATCAAAAGCGGAACCAGCACTCCCGTTTGTAAAATAAGCGCAATTGCTGCATTTCTTACCGGAATATTTACTCTTCCAATTCCCTGCAAAACTGCATTGGAAAGAGTGGACAGGCTGTAAAATATAACGGTTACCGCCAGATACATTAAAAGTCTGCTTGCAAGTTCTAATGATTCCTTTTGCGGAAACAGCACCGACATAACAGGTTTCGCCAAAACAAAAAGCCCTGCCGCAGACGGAATGGAAATCAGCATGACAGTATGGATTGCCTGATGAATCTTCTTTTTTGCTTCTTTTCTTTCTCCTTTTGCAAAACTGCCGGAAATACTTGGAATCACTGCCGAAGACATTGCCGAAGCAAATGCGACCGGAATATTTACCACCGTAATTGCTTTAATGCTAAAAACGCCATACGAAGACAGGACTTCCTTTTCCGCCGCCTTTTTTACCTGAATCAGAATATCCGTATATAATTTCTGATTCAGCGAAGTGGAAAGATTATAGATAAAAGTACTGAGTATAAAGGGGGTAACAACGGAAACAATCAGCTTAAAAATCTCACCGTAGCTTTCTTCCCCATGATAAATATCTCTGTCTATTCTTCTTCGCAGCATTTTTCTGTTAAGCATATATATGGCAGCCATAAACAGCAAGGCAGTCAAAACACCGACCCCTGTTCCAAGCGCGCTTCCCATTGCGCCGTAAACCGCTTTCGTTGTTTCATCCTTGTCTGAAACAAACTGAATAAACAAGTATGCTGCCCCTATACTGCACACAGCGTTTAAAATCTGTTCCAGTATCTGGGAAACGGAAGTCTGCAGCATTGTCTTATGCGCCTGAAAATACCCCCTGATTACTCCAAGCAGACCGGAAAGAAAGATCGTCGGCGCAAATACCCTGAGTACTGCCACCGAATTTGGCGTTACAAAAAGACCGGCACCAAAAAAAGCCAAAAGACTCGCCAGTCCTCCGACAACAACCACATAAACCAATGTACACTTAAAAATCCTGTGTGCATTCCGATATTCTTTTAACTCCAGCCTCTGTGCAATTACTTTGGATATCGCAGAAGGAATGCTGTACGAAGAAATCAGCAGAATAATCGTATAAAAATTATATGCCGTCCCATAATAGCCATTTCCTTCATCACCGATCACACTTGTCAAAGGGCTTTTATATAAAAGTCCTATAATGCGGCAGATAATTCCCGCTGCTGCAAGAATTCCCGCCTGCATTATAAAACCGTCTTTTTTCCTGTTATTTTTCAAAGTTGAGCCGTCTGCCATGTAATAAGCTGCCTTCCCAGATTCTTTATTGTCTTTTGACATACACAAAGCAGTCACCCGGCAGCTGCCGCCGGGTGACTGCAAAAATAACTTTATCCGATCAGCCAGTCATACATTTCCTGGTACTTATTCGCTGATACCTTCCATGAAAAGTCCGCTGCCATTCCTCTGTCAACAATCTTATTCCATTCCCGCCTCTTATCGTAATAAATCTGCTCCGCATAACGGATCGTTCCAAGCATTTCATGTGCGTTATAATTTGTAAAGCTGAATCCTGTACCCGTGTTTTCATACTCATTATAGGATTCTACCGTATCTTTCAGTCCGCCTGTCTCTCTGACAATCGGAACAGTGCCATAGCGGAGCGCCATTAACTGGCTGAGTCCGCACGGCTCAAACAGGGAAGGCATCAAAAATGCGTCACAGGAAGCATAAATTTTATGCGACATAGCTTCTGAATAATAAATATTTGCCGAAACCTTATCTGCATACTTCCAGTCAAAATGACGGAACATATTTTCATACTGTTCTTCTCCTGTACCCAGTACCACGATCTGTACATTATCCTGACACAGCTCATCCATCACATAAGCTATCAAGTCAAATCCTTTCTGATCTGTCAGTCTGGATACAATACCAATCATAAACTTTCTGTCATCCTGTGCCAGAGAAAGTTCTGCCTGTAATGCCCGCTTGTTTTTTATCTTTTCTTTTCTGAAGTTAACCGCATCGTAAGGATGTTCAATGAACTTATCCGTTTTCGGATTAAATTCTGCATAGTCAATACCGTTCACAATTCCTCTAAGATCATTTTTCCTTGCACTGAGCAGACCGTTTAACCCTTCTCCATAGAAGTTGGTCTTGATCTCCTCTGCATAAGTATCGCTTACTGTCGTAACAGCATCCGCAAATACAATACCGCCTTTCAGAAGATTGGCATCCTTATAAGCTTCCAGTTTATCTGCTGAAAAATAATAATCTGCAAGTCCTGTAATTTCTTTTACTTCCTTTATACTCCATTTCCCCTGGAATTTTAAGTTATGAATCGTCATAATCGTTTTAATATTCCAGAAGAACTCATCACCGCGGAAACGTTCCTTTACATATACCGGTATCAAACCGGTCTGCCAGTCATGACAGTGGATAATATCCGGCTTAAATCCAATCAGCGGAAGTGCAGAAAGCACCGCTTTGGAAAAGAATGCGTATTTTTCGATCTCAAACAGTACATTATCGCCATATGGCTTAAAACCGCTGAAGTATGATTCATTATCAATAAAATAATAAGTGACTCCGTCTACTGTAGCTTCCAGAACACCTACGTATTCTTCTTTCCAATGGAAGTCCATGTAAAAATGTGTTTTATATGTCAGCATATCTTTCATTTGCTGAGACATACAAGTATACTTTGGGAGAATTACCCGAACATCAAAATACCGTTTATCGATGTTCTTTGGCAAAGATCCCACTACATCCGCAAGACCGCCGGTCTTAATAAAAGGCACACCTTCTGATGCTGCAAACAGAATATTTTTCATTGAATTTCCTCCAAGCTATGTATTTTTCGGAACAAACCGTACTATCTGAATATTTCTATGTTACATATTATACAACATCAAAGTGTGTATTGAAAGTACTAATTTCTATACAATAGACGAATTTTATCTGCAATCAGCGCTATAAATTCCGAATTTGTCGGTTTTCCTTTTCCAGTATTGATCGTATAACCAAAAAGCGCTTCTAATGTTTCCATCCTTCCTCTGCTCCATGCAACTTCAATGGCATGCCTGATTGCTCTTTCCACTCTGCTGGGCGTTGTCTGGAACTTCTTGGCAATAGTCGGATACAAAAGTTTGGTAATGGAATTCAACATATCCATGTCTTCTACAGACATCATGATCGCTTCTCTTAAATACTGATAACCCTTAATATGTGCAGGCACTCCGATTTCATGAATCATATCTGTCACATCTTTTTCCAGATCTCTCTTTACAGGTTCTCTTTTATATTCTTCTTTTGTCTCAGCAGCGCCATCATGACCGGACGGTACTGTGATCATAATTTGAAATTCTTTATCCGTATTTAGTAGATCTCCAAGAATTTTGTATACTCGTTCATTGTCTTTTGTAGCTGAAATATTCAGCTGTTCCATGTCAAATCCTCCTCTACTCCGGCGAAAAAAGCCTTTTTCTGTTTTCAAATATTATATAAGAATGACGTTTTATGGCGCAAGTCTAAGGCATCGCAAAAAA
>CANSUS010000080.1 GCA_947650155.1 uncultured Lachnospiraceae bacterium | reverse complement strand
TGACCCTCTGCTTGTAAGGCAGATGCTCTCCCAGCTGAGCTAAGATCCCATATGTCAAGTTTTTCTTTCCATTCCGTATTTCCTAACCCGACTTGCCTAGTATACTATTTTCCCCTATAACTTGTCAACACTTTTTCAAAAATTTTTACTTATTTTTTTATCCATTTCTCAAATCCAATTATTTTAATCTTATATATTTCTCTCTTGTACTTTTTCTGTATTAAAGTTATAATGGTGAAAAGAGTGAAAACCTATTGGGGAGGATAATATGAATGGCTGATTGGAACGATTTAAAAAATGCATTTGAACGTGATGCGAAAAAAGCTGAAGACGAGTCGGTTAGCAAAGAACAAAAGCTTTTGAAAAGCATTACCGTTTTTCTTTGTTCACAGAAGGGCGTATCTCCTATTCAGGGATATGATCCGCATGAAGCAGCTGAATTTTTAGACAAACCTGTATCCGAAATCAAGACCTGTCTTGGTACGGATTGGGAAAATGTCAGTGAAGAGGAATTAAGTCTCCTGATCTATTCCCTTTCAAAGAAAGTAAAAAAATACGGCACAATTATATCGTAGTAAACAGATACGGTTCGGTGTATCAAAAGACCGGTTCTTATTTCAAAAGAACCGGTCTTTCCTGTTTTTATTAATATTTCATAACCGGCAGAGCCTGATATTAAAGCGTCTCTGCCCTCTCTTTAATATTCTTATTAAAGTTAATCACTTTATGATTATATTCTGTATCCATATAGGATGAATGAATCAGAAAATCCGCCGTTGCCCTGTTATTTGCAATCGGTATATCATACACCTGGGCAATACGCAGAAGAGCTTTCACATCCGGGTCATGAGGCTGAGCAGCAAGCGGATCGGAAAAAAATACAACAAAATCAATTCTTCCTTCTACGATTTTTGCACCAATCTGCTGATCTCCTCCAAGCGGACCGCTGTTGTATCCTTTCACCGGAAGTCCCGTTTTATCTGTAATCATTTTTGCAGTGGTTCCCGTTCCGCACAGAAAATGATGTTTCAGTATTTCTTTATTTTCTTCACACCATTCGATGATCTCTTTTTTCTTACTGTCATGTGCAATCAATGCAATGTTCTTTTGTTTATCAATGGTAAGTGTTATAAAGTCTTTATTCATAGCTTTTCCTCCCGTTCCTTTGTACCCGCAGACATATTTTTGCCTTAATATCTGTATTTTATCACTTTCTTCTTTAAAATGCTACATTAATCCAAAGATTATACTTCCCTTACCATTTCTTTCTTTAACTGGCGCATGATTTTCTTTTCCAGTCTGGATATGTAAGACTGGGAAATACCAAGAAGATCCGCCACTTCTTTTTGCGTCATTTCTTCTCCGTCCAGTCTGCCAAGGCCAAATCTTAAGCGGATGATTGTCTTTTCTCTTTCAGAAAGTTTATCAACCGCCTTCATAAGCAGTTTACGTTCTACTTCATTTTCCATATCCCGGTAAATTACATCTTCCTCTGTGCCCAATATATCAGACAGCAGCAGTTCATTTCCATCCCAATCCACATTTAAAGGTTCATCTATGGAAACTTCAAGTTTTGTCTTATTATTTCTCCTCAGATACATTAATATTTCATTTTCAATGCAGCGGGAGGCATACGTCGCCAGTTTGATGTTTTTATCCGGTTTAAAGGTATTAATAGACTTTATTAAGCCGATCGTACCTATGGATATCAAGTCCTCAACGCCAACACCGGTATTATCAAATTTTTTTGCTATGTAAACTACAAGCCGCAGATTATGTTCTATAAGGATCGATTTTGCCTCATTTTCATACTCTGTTCCGAGATCACTGATCACTTCATTTTCCTGTTCAAGTTCAAGCGGCGGCGGCAGTACCTCCGTCCCTCCAATATAATGAATATCCCCTTTTTTTGCCATAAAAAAATTGGCCTGCGGACTGATCATTTTAAACTGCACCCTGCCGGGTAATGCTACTTTCAAAATCATATTACTTCCTCCAAGTCTCTTTTAATCTGTCATCTCTGTACATGAAGTACAATATTTCTTCCTTTCACACTTCAAAACATGACGCCTTATATTTTCTTCATCTCTTTCACGCTTCGACCAGCTTTGGATGAAGAATCATTTCATACTTTCCACCCCTGAATAATTTATCTTCACTTACTGCAATTATTACTTTTTCAATATTTCTATCCTCATTTTCCATATGAACTACCATCTTTGGAAATTCATAACCCATTAAGATGCCGTTCTTTTTTCCCACACTATGATAGGGTATTACTCTGCATTTTTCCTCCTGTACGACAATTCCTGCCTTTTCCAGACTTTGCAACTCTATAACGGATACCGGTTTTCCTGAAATCGGTTCTGTCAGCATATTGCCCGAATCCACCAATGCATTAAGTATAAGCTGTTTCTCTTCACACAATAATGTTACTTTACATTCTTTCACATCCTCACGCCGTTTTTTTAAGTATATGCAGACCAAAAAATACAGGACGGCTGCGGGTAGAAGGATATACAGCCATGCATTGTCCCCTGAAGGGTTACTATATTTTTTAAGAAATAACAGTACTCCGCCAAGCAAAAACGTAAATCCGTAAAGATTCGTCAATGCTTTTATAAAAAAGGAAAGACCGCATTTTGGATACATAATCATTATCATAAGAATACTGATACTCGTAAATCCTGCAATCACCTTAATCCAATAAGAAAAAGGCGGTAAAAAGAAAACCATTATATATCCGGCTGCTCCCAAACCTGCACTGAGAATCATTCTGAAGCGTGTGACAGTCCGCTTTAAGGAAATTCTCATCAATGACAACGCAAATAAATTCATGAAAAAATTCAAGAAAAATAATCGGTCTATGTAAAGAATGTAGTACACCTTCCACCTCCTTTTCTTTACACATTATACAAACCTTAAGCCGCTTATTTTGTCGTTTTTACGCAGGAAAAAGCTGTTATTTACCGCGTAATCCGCATAAAAAAATGGCTGATACTAAAAATCAGCCATCCAGTAAATCCATTTTTATTTTCTTTGAAGGAAATCCGGAATCTTTAAAGATTTCTCCTCCACACTGCTTCTGATATCTCCCGGTTTATTAATACCTGTTACAGGACGCACAGGCGTTACCGGAGTCTGCCCCGGTACAGATTGACCGCCCAGATTCATTCCCGGTAAGGAAGAAGGCGTAATATGAGAAGCCGGCGCTTTATATGTAAATCCACTGCCAAGCCGGCCTGAAGTCTGTTGGGTCACTTCATCCAAACCAGTGGCAATCACAGTAATCGTACAACTGTCAGTCTTAGTTTCATCGTACATGGCACCGAAAATAATATTCACATCATCACCGGTAAGTTCCTGTACATAGCTTGCCGCATCATTTGCATCTGCAAGCGTAATATCACCGGAAACATTAATGATAACATCTGTAGCACCGGAAATTGTCGTTTCAAGCAAGGGACTTTCTACCGCCATCTTAATCGCCTCGCTTGCCTTATCATCCCCTTTACCAACTCCGATACCAATATGTGCAATGCCCTTGTCCTTCATAACAGTCTGCACATCCGCAAAGTCAAGATTAATAACTGCAGGCACATTAATGAGGTCGGTAATACCCTGAACTGCCTGTTGAAGCACCTCATCCGCTTTCTTAAGGGCATCCGGCATCGTCGTACGCCTGTCCACAATTTCAAGTAACTTATCATTCGGAATTACAATTAAGGTATCTACGTTATCCTTAATACGTTCTATTCCACCAATCGCATTTACCATACGCGCCTTTGCTTCAAAACGAAAAGGCTTTGTCACCACGCCGACTGTCAGGATTCCCATTTCTTTTGCAACTTTTGCAACGACAGGAGCTGCACCGGTACCGGTACCGCCTCCCATTCCACAGGTAACAAATACCATATCCGCACCCTTTATGGAAGCTGTGATCTCTTCAATGCTCTCCTCTGCCGCCTTTTCACCTACTTCCGGCTTTGCACCTGCTCCCAGACCTTTTGTCAGTTTTTCTCCGATCTGGAGAAGTTTCGGAGCCTTACAAAGCTGCAAGGCCTGCCTGTCCGTATTTACACCAATAAACTCTACTCCGTCAATACTCTCGTCAATCATTCTATTTACAGCATTATTGCCTGCACCGCCTACACCAACTACTATGATTTTCGCTGCAGCCTCTGCGTCATTCGTCTTAATTTCAAGCAAGGTTTTTCCTCCTCTTCAATATCCCTAATAAACTCCTATAGACTATCATATAATTATTTACATAATTTATCAACCTGTTTTTTTAAAATCTGCTGTTTTTTTGTTGGGTTTTTATTGGTATTTTATGCCTCTTTTGACAAATTATCAATCCGGTTCAAAGGTGACATTTTTCATATCCTCGGTATAATTTTCCAAATGCATCGTACCGCTTTTCCCCTCTAAGCTGCCTAAAACACTTTGCAGGAACATCACTTTTTCATCAATATCATTCCCGCTTCCAATCGCTGCTTTCACGCCTCCAAAATATATCGTCATTTCATAATCTTTGCTAAAGTATAACCTGTCGGCAGAAAGCTCATATTTATTTAAAAGCTGCGTCATATCCAGTATTTTCTCAAAAACAGCTTCTTCTTCCACCGGAAGCGGTTTATACATAACTACATAATCAAAATCAAGTCCTGTAACCTGAGGAATCCCCGCTGTTTTATTTTCTGAACTTTCCACAATAATCCCGTCTTTATCAAAATACATATATCTTCCCAGATACTCCACATAACCCGCCAGAGACTTTTCATAAACCGTGATCCGTATCGTATCCGGTGAAAGAATCGCCACATCCATCGTTTGCACAAAGGGGATATCCTTAACCCCTTTGTTTTTATATTTCAGTGATAAGTATAAAGAATTATCCCCCAGAGGTCCATCCATTACAATATTCATAATCTCTTCATCTGTATAATGGATATTACCGTCTACTGTAACATTTTCAATCTTATAATTCTTTACTATGTAAAAGGCCGCCGCCGATGCCAAAAGCAGAATAGCCAAAAGCACCAAAAGCAGGATCAGTTTTCCATGCCCTCTGTTTTCTGCAAACAAGTCCTTTTCTTTCTTCATAATATTATAAGTCCTTTAATCTGATTCCTCTTGCCACACTTAGCACCAGTCCGATCTCAATAAGCAAAAACATGACCGAACTTCCTCCGTAACTGATAAACGGCAGAGAAATTCCGGTATTGGGGATCGTGTTTGTCACCACCGCAATATTTAAAATTACCTGAATGGCAATATGCCCAAGCACGCCTACTACTAAAAGCGCCCCGAACAAATCATTTGCATTATTTGCAATTACCATAAAACGCCAAAGAAGCAGCATGAACATCAAAATAATGGCAAAAGCGCCAAAAAGACCAAGTTCTTCACATATTATGGAAAATATCATATCATTTTGCGCCTCTGGCAAAAAACCGAGTTTCTGCATGCTTTGTCCAAGCCCTTTTCCAAAAACACCTCCTGAGCCGATCGCATACAGAGCCTGCAGCGTTTGAAATCCCTTTCCGCTGGCATATGCCTCAGGGTCCAGCCACGCCAATACACGCTCTCCTCTGAAAGAAAGGGAATCGGAAGAAGCTGCATTCACAATCACATATACAATAGCCGCTGCACCTGCCACGCCTGCCAGACCGGTTATGACAAACTTTTTATAATCCGGGCTGCTGACAAACAGCATAAGCGCTGCAATTCCAAATATAATAATTGCAGAACTCAGATTATCCGTAATCTTCCACACCATAATACAAATAGGCATCGGGATCGCAAGTACTGTGAGATACCCTTTTAATGTCCTGATTTTTCTTCCCATTTTACAAATAAAACTGGCAAGAAATAAAATCATTCCCAGTTTTGCAATCTCTGCCGGCTGAACGGAAATTCCCACGAACAGCCACCTTCTCGCACCGTGACTCTCTCTTCCGAGAGGCGTCAGAACCAAAAGAATCAAAATTGCAGATACGATATATCCAATCACGGCAAAACGCTCCCAGAAATGATAAGGCACAAGCGCCATAAAGAACATCGCACCTATTCCCAGGAAAGAAGAAAACAATTGCTTCTTTAAATAATATGCCGCATCTCCATATTCCAGATTTGCTTCATAGCTGCTGGTAGAATAAATCATGATCAGACCAAAACCGATCAAAAACAATACTATGAATAAAAGGCTGTAATCAAAAAAGTACTCCGACTGACTCTGACGGCTTTTCTTTCCTCTGCCTGCCACTAAAAGACCTCCAATCGCGCTTAATCGTCTAAATTATTTACAAACTCTTTAAATGCATTTCCCCTGACTTCGTAGTTTGGAAACATTCCCCAGCTTGCGCATGCCGGCGAAAGTAAAACCGCATCCCCTGAATTTGCTTCGTCTACGCAGATCCGCAGAGCCTCTTCAAAGCTGTCCGCAAAGCAATAATCGCGAAAACCGTGTTTTCTGGCACATTCTGCTATTTTTCCTTTTGTCTCGCCTATCAGTACCAGTTTTTTGACTTTACCGTCAAAACTTTCAATCCATTCGTCATATTCGCTCTGCTTATCATAACCTCCGCCAATCAGCACCGTACGCTTTGTCATTGCCTTAATGCCCTGTATCGCTGCGTCGGGATTTGTTCCCTTTGAATCGTTATAATAATCCACCCCTTTTTTGGTTGCAACAAATTCAATTCTGTGCTCTACCGCTTTAAAAGTACGCACAGTATTCACAATAGTCTCGGCCGGTACGCCGACGCTTAAGGAAATTCCAATTGCTGCCATTACGTTTTCCACATTGCAAAGTCCGACAAGTTTCATTTCATGAATATTCATGATCTTTTTTTCCACGCCGCCTTTGGCAAGATAGATTTCTTCTCCCTTTAAAAATATCCCGTCTTCTAAAATATGCTTTGAAGAAAAATAAATGACCTGTGCAGGACAGTTTTCCCCAAAACTCCTTGTATACTCGTTGTCATAATTCAGTACACAGGTATCTTCTTTCGTCTGGTTTAATGCTATCCGTTCCTTTACCCGTACATAATTTTTCATTGTATGATGACGGTTCAAATGATCCGGCGTAATATTCAGTATTGCAGAAACTGCAGGCTTAAACTCTTCTGTTGTTTCCAGCTGAAAACTGCTGATCTCTCCTACTGTCACAGAATCCTCCGTGGTACGCAAAACCTCCATTGTATAAGGATTTCCTATATTTCCTACTACAAATGCCTTACCAAAATAGTTTTTCATAATTTCGCCAACCAGCGTTGTAGTCGTTGTCTTCCCATTTGTTCCGGTAATCGCAATAAGCTTTCCCTTTTCTTCCCGAAACGCAAGTTCTATCTCGCCCCATATCGGAATCTTTTTTTCCCTGAACCAATTACAAAAATCCGTATCTGCAGGCACTCCGGGACTAAGTACTACAAGGGCAATGCTTTTTGCCACCCATTCCGGGAATTCCCCGATAAAGATCTCCACTTCATTATCTTCTTCTAATTTCTCATAAATTTCCTCTGCTGTTATTTTCGGATTTTCATCAAACAAAACCGGGCAGGCTCCCATTCTTTTCAATAACCTGACTGCACCGATTCCGCTGATTCCACTTCCTACGACCAGTACCTTCTTTTTATTTAAATCCACTTTTCTTCCACTCCTCATCTCGTATATTTTCCATCTGACTCCCGTTCGCCCGCTCCAGCGGGCATCTAAATCAGGATTGTGAAATGTTATATTTCACGTTAAATCGCCATAAGCGCTATCAGACAGAGAATTGCTGTCACGATAGAAAAACAGGCCACAATTCTCGTTTCTGACCATCCGCACAATTCAAAATGATGATGAAGCGGCGCCATTTTAAAAATCCTCTTTCCACCGCTTACCTTGAACCATACCACCTGTATCACCACGGAAAGCACCTCTACTGCATATATAAATCCCACAAGGACAATGTATAAAGGCATTTGCAGCATATAGGCGCATGCCGCAACAAATCCGCCAAGGGCAAGAGAACCCGTATCTCCCATAAATACACTTGCAGGATATACATTAAATAGCAAAAATCCTAAAAGCGCGCCTGCAACCGCACAGGTAACCGGCTCTATCCCGCTTTTTGTCCCAATCGCAACTACAGAAAAAAAGGTAGCTGCAATCACCGTTACACTGCTTGCCAATCCGTCCAGTCCGTCAGTAAAATTTGTTCCGTTAACAGTAGCAATAATTATAAAGAACATCACCGGAATATTAAACGAACCAAAGTCCAACATTTTCCCATGTACAAACGGAATCTTCATGGACAGGTCAAGGGCAAGATGTTTCGTAATGTAGTAAGCAAATACCCCTGTAACTGCAAGCTGTCCTGCCATTTTCTGCCACGGGGTAAGCCCCATAGATCTTTTTAGCAGAATTTTAATATAATCATCTAAAAAACCAATAATACCAAATCCCAGTGTTAAAAACAATACCGGAATCATTTTGGGATAATCCTTCACATAAAAAGCTGAAGTAATCACAACGCTGAGTAAAATGATAATACCGCCCATCGTAGGCGTACCCGTCTTTTTCAAATGCGTCTTAGGACCGTCCTCCCTGACCGTCTGTCCGGCTTTCAATTTTCTTAAAAAAGGAATGATGACGGGACTTAAAAGCACACTGACAGTAAAAGAAATGATTACCGGCGCCGCCGGTATTGCTCCTATAAAACTCATTTTCTCTTACCAAGCCCTTTCCGAGAAGAACAATTTTCGTAATTCTCTTAATTATAACCCTATTTCCTCTAAATAGGGAAGAATATTTTCAAAAAGCTGCCTGACTACCGGCGCTGCAATCTGCCCTCCATAATAAGTACCCTTTGGATGATGAATAATGGCAAGAGCCACAATTTCAGGGTCATCCGCCGGTGCAAACCCTAAAAAAGAAGCGATGTACTTTCCGCTCCCTCTTGGAAGTGTCTGACTGGTAGCTGTTTTACCTCCAATCCGGTAACCTTCTATATAAGCATTTTTCCCGCCTCCGTTTTCCACCACCTGCTCTAACATATACCGCATGGTTGCAGAAGTTTCTTCGGAAACGATATCTTCTTTTTGTTCATAACGAAATGTTTCTATTGTTCTTCCTTCCTCATCCGTCACTTTTACGCCAAAATGAGGTGTTACTCTTGTGCCTCCGTTTACAATGGAAGCGGCTGTGGTCAGCAGTTGAATCGGGGTGATCTGAAAAGACTGACCAAAGGAAATGGTCGCAAGCTCTACCGCGCCAATCGCGTCTTTTTTGTGCATAATCGTAGCTGCTTCTCCCGGCAGGTCTACTCCGGTCTTTCCAATTAATCCGAACTGTTCAAAATAATCATAGTATCTTTCGGCGCCTATGCGCAGTCCCACTGTAACAAAAACAGGATTGCAGGAATTCATCGTTGCCTGCACGAAGTTTTCCGCCCCGTGCCCTCCGACTTTGTGACACCGGATCTTTCTGTCTTCCACGATTACATATCCCGGACAGCTGAAGGTATCGTTTACCGTAACGACTCCTTCGGACAGCCCTGCCGCAGCCGTAATAATCTTAAAAGTCGAACCTGGCTCGTAAGTATCATTAATGGCGCCGTTACGCCACATCCTGTTGAGTCTGTCCTGATATTCCTCGTCGGTTAATTCCTCCCTTGATACACTGATTTTTTCTGTTTTCTTTACTGTTTTCCCATACTCTTCCACTTCCGTCTCTATCTCTTTATAAAGATAAGTGTCTGTCAGTGTGTATGGTTCATTCAGATCAAACTCAGGCACATTTACCATCGCAAGCAGTTCTCCGTCTTTTACCCGCATCACAATAATGCTTACGCTGTCCGCCTGCTTTGTTTCCATGACCTGATTGGCAAGCTGAGTGGCATAAGTCTGAATATTTACATCCATACTGATATGCAGATCATTACCGCTGACTGGCTCTATCCTTCCCTCACCGCCTCCTTCAAGTTCCACTCCTTTGGCATCCGTCAGAGTGAGAATCTGACCCTCTGTGCCTTCCATATACTTGTCATAGACTACTTCCAAACCGATAATCCCCTGATTGTCACTTCCTGTAAATCCCAGTACTTTGGATGCAAGGGAACCAAAAGGATAATACCTTTTATAGTCTTCGTCTACTTTTACACCGTCCATATCATAAGCTCTTATTCTGTCGCCGGTTTCTTTATCCACGTTGCTTTTAATACGCTCAATTGCAGAAAACTTTTCTACTCTCTTACGCACAAACTCTTCTGAAAGTCCCAGTTCTTTACACAGCATGGAGATCACGCCTTCTTTATCGGTCATCTGGCTGTAAATAACGGAAACCGTACATACTGTCCTGTTATCTGCAAGTACAACTCCGTTCCGGTCCAGCACTCTCCCCCTTGCCGCCTTAATACTTCTCTCCCTTTCATGAAGATCGTCTGCTTTTGCGGAGTAATATTCCGACTGCCATACCATCAGGTATGCCAGTCTTCCCGCAAGTCCTAAAAATATGGCGATGCAAAGGAAAAAAGTTACCACTATCTTTTTTCTGTGAAATGTCTTATACATGATATGCCTCATAAAAAGGTATTAATATAGTTTATTACTCTTTCTATAAGGTTATTCTCCATTCTTACGGTGTATTTGGATTTCCTCCGTTTTCCGGCGCTTCGTTCTGTTCAGGCGCGCCGATATTATCTAACAGAGAATCTCCTCCTACCAAAGCGCCGGTGTCAGGATCTACAAAATCCCCTGTATCGGGATCAACTGCATACCCCGTTGCCGGATCAATCGGAAATGTTGTCCAGCGTCTGTGTTGTGTGCCTTCCCCCTCGCTTTCACCTTCGCCCTCACCTGTTCCTTCGCCTGTTTCTCCTGTTCCTTCTTCCCCTTCCTCTCCTTCTTGTGTTGTGCTTTCTTCTTCCGGTGTCTGATATTGTGTCGTTATGGCGAGTTGTCTTTCTTCCAGCTCTTTTATTTCATCCTCGCTCAGTTCCTCTGTCATAAATATATTCAAATAAGGCAACACTTCCGTTAAAATATCACGGACAATTCTTGTTGCATATTTGGCATCATCCTGACTCGCCGCATTCGGACGGTCTACAACTACATAAATCGCTATCTGGGGATCGTCTGCCGGTGCATATCCCATAAAAGAAACTACATATTCTTTGTTACCCCTGGGCAGCGTTTCCGCTGTTCCTGTCTTGCCGCCAATGGCATATCCGGCAGGTCTTGCCGTCTTGCCGGTTCCTTCCGTTACTACTGCATTACAGTATTCCACAATTAAGTCACTGGTAGAAGCCGATATTGTCTGCTTTAATAACCGCGGTTCAATATTCTGCACAGTTGCTCCCGTTGGGCTTACCACTTTTTTTACCATATGCGGTTCGTAATAATATCCGCCGTTTATCAGAGAACAAAATCCTGTTATCATCTGTATCATTGTCGCATTAAAAGACTGCCCAAAAGAATTTGTGGCCAGCTCCGAAGGTCCCAGATCAGCCGCAGGATAAATAAGCCCCACTGTCCTTGCCTCTCCTGCCAGGTCAATATTGGTCTTTAATCCAAATCCGAAAGCATTCTGGTATTTGGCAAAGTCCTCGCTTCCCAATGCCTCGGCAATATACATAAGCCCGACATTGCATGACTGAGCAACACTGTCTTTTACAGAAACAGGACCATCCCCTCCATATCGGTAACTGTGGCATTTAATATCGTGTCCGCCACGCTCCAGACTGCCGTTGCACTGATAAACTTCCGTTCCGTTGATCGCACCGGTTTCCAGCGCCGCCGCCACAGTAAAGGGTTTTGCTGTAGAACCCGGTTCAAAAGTATCCGATATGCAATAATTTTTCCACAATGCATTCAGATGTCGATAAATACTGTCGTCATCCATATCCGCAATCATTTCTTCCGTCAGAAATTCTCCCGTTTTCCCGCCCTTTTCGTCCAGTTCAGGCATACCGATCAGATTTTCCTTATTCCTTGTATCGTTCAGATCATAAACGGGATAACTTGCCATAGCAAGTATTTCTCCGGTATTGACTTCCATAATAATACATGCAGTCTGGTAACTTCCCAGTCCGGTTCTGACATTATTTTCATATTCGTCGTTATATGCTTTCAGATATTTTTCTACAATCGTCTGTATGTTTACGTCAATTGTGGAAATAATGCTGTTGCCGTCAACCGCCGCTTTTGTTGTTCTTTCAAAAGTAGCGTCATCGCTTAAATATCCATAAACTCTTCCGGTCGCTCCATTCAGCGTATCATTATAATATTCTTCCAGACCATAAGTTCCCACATTATCGCTGCTCGTAAAACCAATTACATCGCAGGCAAGCGAAGCATTGGGATATACTCTTTTATATTCCTCTTCAAACCACACGCCTTTAATATGCGGATTGTTTTCTGTATCTTCCTGCAATGCAAGAAAATCACTGATCTGCGTGTAACTCAGCCTTCTCGCCAACACGCGGTATGCCGAATTCTGATGATCGTTTATATATTTTCTAAGTTCTGTTTCATCCAGCCCAAACTGACTCACCAAAGCACTCACAGTCGGTTCTAACGCTTCTTTATCCTGCAGCATCAGTCTTGTATCCAATACCACATTGTATACCTTTTCACTCACTGCAAGAGGCGTGCCTTTCGTGTCTAATATATCACCCCGTTTAAAGGGCAGCGTAGTACTGTCATACTGCCTTTGGGATAACACCTGCTTTTTATAAGTCTGTCCATCATCTCTTGTGATGGCATAAAGCCGCCAGCTTAAACCTGCGAAAGCTGACAGTAACAGTCCAAACAGTACTACCAGCTTCTTTTGCATTTTAATTGTAAACTTATTTTGTTTTTGTCTCCTACGTCTTCTGTTTTCTTTCTGCATCATGATCCCTTCCATCAATCAGGAATATCTGAAAACTGCCTCACATAATCGCTTCCATCTGTGGAATATCCAATGATCTGTCCTTCCTTTGCATATCCCATCCCCAGTTCTCCGATGGCAATTCTCCTGATCTCCTCCAGGTCAATGCTGCTCGTAATCCGACTGTACTCTTCGTCATTGGAAAGTTTCAGATCATTTAATTCACTTTCCAATTTGGATATATGTTCTACAGTACGGGTAATATCCGACTGTAACTGTATGTATCTGGAAAGTACTACTCCCATAATAAAAAGCGCCGCTGCAAGAAACATCACATAAGGAAGATTCATATAAAATGCTTTTTCCCTGTTTTTCCTTGTACTGTTGCTTATCTTTTTACGTGGAGGCGCTTCCATCTTTCTTTGCACGTCCAATTTACGTACTACATCACCCTGTATATACTGCGCATCATGCCGCACTCTCTGCTGCGTTCTGCCCTGCGCTGCATGTCTGCTTCCCGTCCCGGCGCTTCTTCCTGCCTGCACCCTGCCTGTCGTTCCCGCCATAATCTGTTTTCCTCTCTTTAACCCTTATTATATAATCTGCCTTTAAATTTTTTCAAAAACCCGTAATTTTGCGCTTTTCGCTCTTTTGTTCCCCTCAAGTTCGCTCTCCCCCGGCAAAATCGGTTTTCTTGTAATCACCTTTCCCTTAGAGATTTTTCCGCATACACAGACCGGAAATTCCGGCGGACAGGTACACGGATCTTCATTTTTCTTAAATGTAGATTTTACAATTCTGTCTTCCAGGGAATGAAATGTTATAATACAAAACCTTCCTCCCGGATTCAGCATATCGATCATATCATCCAAAGAATCTCTCAGCACTTCCAGTTCATGATTGCACTCTATTCTGATCGCCTGAAAGGTCCTTTTGGAAGGATGACCCGTTTTGGCTCTCATTTTTGCAGGAATTGCTGCTTTAATGATCTCATTTAATTCCCCTGTTGTTTCTATACACTTCGCTGCTCTTCTTTGTACAATATGTTTTGCTATGTTTTTGGCAAAATGTTCTTCTCCATAGTCCCTTATAATACGGTACAATTCCGCCTCTGAATATTCATTTACGATTGTCTTCGCACTAAAGGAGCTGCTCCTGTCCATGCGCATATCCAGATTCGTATCATACTTATAAGAAAAACCCCGTTCTTCGTTATCTAACTGATAGGAGGAAACCCCAAGATCCAATAAAATTCCATCGACCTTTTTCACACCTCGTTCTGATAACGCTTCTTTCGCATTACAGTAATTACTATGAATGATCGTTACTTTTTCCTTAAAGTCCTCCAGATGCCTTGATGCCGCCGCAATAGCATCCTCATCCTGATCAATGCCAAATAATCTGCCGCCTTCAGATAATTTTTCGCAGATCCGGTAAGCATGTCCTCCGCCGCCAAGCGTTCCGTCTAAATAAATACCGTCAGGCTTTATATTCAGATTTTCGATCGTTTCATCCGGCAAAACGGATATGTGCTGAAATTCCATGAAAAGAACCGCCTTTCTTTAAATGCCAAGTCCCAAATCTGCCATATGCTCAGCAATTTCTTCCATGTCTTCAAAGCTTTCACTGCTTTCCCATATCTCTTTGCTCCAGATTTCTATACGGCTTGCAACACCTACCAGAACAACTTCTTTACTTAATTTTGCGAACTCTCTTAAATTAGAAGGCACCAAAATCCTTCCCTGCTTGTCCACCTCTACGTTGGCGGCGCCCGCCAGGAAAAAACGTACAAACTGTCTGGCATCTTTATTGGTAAGCGGCAGGGATTTTAACTTTTCTTCAAATGCAGTCCACTCTTTATTGTCGTACACAAATAAGCAGCCGTCCAATCCCTTCGTAATTACAAATTCATCACCCAGCGTATCTCTGAATTTTGAAGGAACGATCAACCTGCCTTTCGCATCAATAGTATGATTGTATTCTCCCATGAACATACAAATCACCTGCATTCCCTGCTGCTTATAAATGGCCTGTCACAAGAAAAATAATGTGAAGCATTTTGTCACTTTAAACCACTTTAAACCACTTCACACCACTTTCCACCACTTACAAACCATATTCTATACTAAAAATGGGACTTTGACAAGCAAAATAAAGGATTTTACAAAAAAAATACGCTTTGCAAATCAGGTGCAAAACGTAATTTTTTTATTTATTCTATATATAGTTATTCAGGATTTTTTTCATACCAGATATGGAAATCCGAATTTTTATAAACACTTGGTTCAAACAAATGTTCTCTTTTTGATCTGATATACTTTTTCACATCAACTCTCCCCGTCTTTCGGATTTAGCACTATAATCTTTTGGAGTCTATTTTAATACGAAA
>CANSUS010000079.1 GCA_947650155.1 uncultured Lachnospiraceae bacterium | reverse complement strand
CGAGATTATGTGCCGTGCTATGGAAGATATGAGGAATCAGACATTGAAAGAGGGAGCAATCAATTCCGCAAAGAGAATGTTGGCAGATGGGATTTTGACACTTGAAAAAATTGCGGAATACGCAGGACTTCCACTTGACGAAGTGAAAAAACTGAAAGCAGAACAGACAGCATAGTAAAACCGTAGGCCGGGAATCTAAAAACAGGTTCCCGGCCTTATTTTTTTGCCCTGAAATGTAAATTTTTTGTGAATTTGATTAAAAAGTCCTTTACAAAACGTCACTGGGGAGACTAACAAATGCCAGAAGTGGTGAGTAGAGTACCAAAAAAGAAAACTCCGTTATATAATGAATGTAGGTCTGGTAAACCACATCATATACAACGGAGAAATGTCCAATGGACAATTTAAGTTTAGCACATAGCAGGGATAATTGTACGTGTTATATTATATTTATTTCAAACTATCGTAGAAAAATGATGTTTGTAGCATCGCGTAAGGACGTAGGGGAGATTCCGGGTAAAAGAGCAATATGAGAGGGAGCGCATGGAAGGCGGTATGTGACTATATTTGTGCTAATAAATATATTTTATATAAAAAGTAATACTTTATATATAATAAGTAAAATAGGAAAATATGTTGTTATGAAATATTTTTAAAGCCACAAATTGATAGTTTATAATAAAAGCCACATATATTGTAAGTATGTGGCTTTTGTGTTATAATGCGAAAATGCAAAAGATAATTTAAGAAAGGGTATATATGGGAAGAGGTAAAAAGGTAATTGACGGACAGTTATCGTTTGATTTTTCACTTGATAAAGATAACTACGTGGTACAGGCGAATGATTTGATAGGTGGAAAACAGGCATTGAAATTGAATAGTGCAAAATTGATTAGGGCGGCGATCATGCAGATTGTTCCGGAAGATGATGAATTAAAACCTTATGTAGTCAGTATTAAGGAAATAGCAGAATTGCTTGGAGTGTCTGAAAGCAACTTATACAGGGATATAGACGATATAACAGACGACATAATTAAAAATCCGGTCTTTATACGACAGGCGATTAACCGTCAGATTAAATGGGTAAAGATTCCTTGGGTGTCAAAGTGTGAGTATAATTCTGATGTCGGGGTTTCCATTCAGTTAAATGATAACCTGAGACCGTTTCTGATACGGCTGAAAGAGCATTATACACAGTACACGCTGGATAATATATTGTGTATGAAAAGTGTATATGCGATTCGTATTTTTGAACTTCTGCAGGAGAGAATAATGACAAGGGTTTTGCCAAAAGAGGGGCAGTATATTGAGATATCCCTGCAGGAACTAAGGCAGTGTTGTGATTGTGAGGAAAAGTATCCCCGGTTTACGCATTTCAAGGACAGGGTGATTGAGCCTGCCAGAAGGGAAATTAATGAGCTCACTATGTTTCGGATGGAGTATGAGTATGTAAAAGAGGGTAAGAGTGTTGTTGCTATCAGATTTCACATGAACATGATGTACCATACGGTTACATGAAGTTCTGAAAATATGGTCTTTTGATGTGGACTAGAATAAGAATTGATAATTAGTATAAAATATATATTTAAAGTATTACTTATAATATAAAAACAATATAATAAATATTATATTGCTAAAAAATGAATGATATTGATAATTAATATGAAGTAAGAAACTGTTGAAAAATAACCGATACAGTTTGCGCAGGATATTTCTCCGAGGATAAATTGTTAAAAAACGTTTGCATAGCGGGGACGCCGAGTCTTTTTGACATGCATAATCTGAGAAATAGAAAAACAAGGATGCGTGAGTTATTTTTCTGTAGTGTCTATGTTCACTACATACTCGGCATCAACCGGGCGCGAGGACAGCACGGGGGATAATGAAACTTGTTTATGCCTTCCCATAGACTTGCGGAGGAGTCCTGTGGTATGCGTCAGCTCCTGCGACGGCGGTATTGTCGAACTATGACAGATGTGCCAGCAGCGGTCTGGAATATACCCCGCCGGGGATGTGGCAAATACGGCAAAATTGAAGCATCCGCACGAAAATGATGAAGCCCGATCCGGAAACGGCGGACATCGCCCGTAAAATATAATTAGCAAGAGTTTTATTTCAGATGTTTTTAAATAAGAATATCCATCTTGAAAAGAGTTTGCAGAAATAAAAAAACTTGTAATTTCCTCTTGATATTTTGAAATTATTAATATAAAATTTATATTAAAAGTATTACTTTTGATATCTAATTAAAGGAGAAAATATGAAAACAATAGCAATTGCAAACCAAAAAGGCGGAGTTGCCAAGACTACGACTACATACAACCTAGCAGCCGCAAAAGCCACTACGGGCAAGAGGGTATTAATGGTTGATCTTGATCCGCAGGCAAGTCTTACAATCAGCTGTGCAATGAATCCTGATTCAAATGAGTATGATGATGCAAATGTATGCAACCTTTTCGATGGGAAAACCAATCCTGCAGAATGTGCATTCAGTGTTGAGGCCAGTGGTATGGACAACCTATACATAATTCCGTCGAATATAGACCTGGCTGTGACGGAGACAAAGCTTGTAGTTGGAAGAAACAGCGATGTGCAGCTTCGGAAAGCCATTAAAAAATTTGAGCCGTTTTTTGATTACGTATTTATTGACTGCCCGCCCCAGCTTGGGACGCTTTTAATTAATGCCCTGGTTGCCGCAGATGAAGTTATTATTCCTGTAAAAACAGATTATCTCGCATATAGGGGATTAAAGGCGCTTTTGGATACGATCAGAGAAATACAAACCGGCGATGGAGACCGCTCATTGAATCCTGACCTGGTTTTTGACGGGATTATTGCGACATTTTATGAAAAGACAAATGATCAACAAGATGTACTTACACTTCTTGAAAAGATGGATGCGCCCTTGCTAGGGATTATTAAAAAGGCGGCAGATGTTCCCAGGGATGTTATTGATGGGAAACCGGTTGTCCTGAACCGGAAGGCGCCAACGGCGAAGGCATATATGGAAATAGCTGTTAAGATAGTATAATTATAATATTAAATGAATATTTCAATTATATAGTATAAATATTGAAAATATATAAAAAGTATTATTTTATATACCCGTGGAAGGAGTGCTTATGGGAAAACTTTTAGATAATGTTGAAGCGAAGGAAATATTGGAAAATAATATTCAGGAAAAAGTAAAGAAAAAATCTGTTGCTACGGATATTGCAAGTAATAATGGATCAAAGGATAAACAGATTTCTGCTAAAGTGAATGAGAGGATGTACGGATTGTTTACGCAGATTAATAAGGCGCAGGGTATCTCAAATAACAGCGCCTTGAATATGATTATAAGCAGATATGTCAGGGAAAATAAAGGTATACTAAAAGAAGAAGAGGAGATATAAAAAGTATTACTTTATATATTGTTAACATTTAAAAAGAATGTTGAAATTATATAGAAATAATATTTTTCAAAAACATTACAAGGGCAGAAACCCTGATAATTCAGGTCTGAGATGGCTGACTTTACATAACTATTTATCTTTTATAACATATAAATTGGGAAAATCTTCTGGTGGGCAGCAATACCAGTAACGTATTGCACGCTCCAGATCCAATAACTGCCACATAACAGTAACAGCCGACCTTTGCCGGAACACGTTTCCACCGTCTGGCAGATATCGACGCAGCTCCTCCGCTAAACCGTGCAGCCTCTGCTCCAATACATCCGCAGGCTGTCCCATGTCATCATCAGTACACAACGGCAAGCTTTCCCCCAGCCCGCAGGCGTCCATGTAATCGGAAAACGCCCACTGCAGATAATCATTCAGAAAGTCCTCCATATCATAAAATGCGTTGCTTCGGTCCTCACCCGTACCGTTAAATACCATGTCCGCAAGCCGCTCCACAATCTCCAGCGTGTAAAGTATACGCTCTGTGTCATCCGTGGGCATACGGGTTATTTCATCCTCATACCGCCGCTGGAAGTCCGCCGCGTACCATTTTGCCCTTGCCGCCAGTTCCTTACACTCCGGACATGCAAAGAACTCCTTCGCGCTCTGTATCAGCCTGTTGAGCTTTTCAAAATCCTTGTCCATAATACAAATCCTCCTTTAATTAACTCAAAAATAAGCTGGTTTTTCGATTTTTCAATCATACCGTGTATACAGTAACAAAGATTCCTTTAGCGCATCGTATATCTCCTCATGTCCAACTGCCTGCAAAACCTTACGGTCAAAAATTTCCCTGTCTGAATCCTTTAATTCGTCTTCTATATCCATAACATTTCGATTTTTAATTTTATCAAACAATTCCACTATCTCCAAAGCATCTGAATCTAATATAACCTGCGGGTTTATCATGTACATGTTCCTTAACTTTGTGCTGCTCACGCCTAATCCATCTGTTTCTCTGGCTGTCTCAATTACAAACATGCCAGATAAGGAATTTAACAATGCATGCACTAAATCTTTTGAAACATTTACATCTTTCACAATAATTTGTATAAACTGCTGATTTACAAATGTATTCTCCTCAGGCATGGATACAAATAAACGCTTGTCA
Organism: uncultured Lachnospiraceae bacterium; assembly: GCA_947650155.1. Classification (GTDB taxonomy): domain Bacteria; phylum Bacillota; class Clostridia; order Lachnospirales; family Lachnospiraceae; genus RGIG3002. The sequence continues at coordinate 11,099 of CANSUS010000079.1, read as the reverse complement.
GGATTAAGCGCCGTCACAAAGTCCGCTTTTGCCGTATCATCCAATTCATACCAGAATCCCCCCCGATGACTTAACACTTCTGGCAATAATTTACCTCTTCCATTTCTAATATTTTCATATTTTTCAATCCAATTCAGTGCTCCTGTATGCCCTGATTGTCGTAATTCATCTTTCGATTTATGACAGCAGAATACAGCACTGTCGGATTGTACCGTATATGATTTCAATAATGCCGGATTTCTAAGTGCCGGCTTTATATATTCACTTTCAATACCACTATTTTCGGGCGGATAAAACAGGGCATTCCATCCGCTGCGTTCCCCTCTTTTTATGGTAAGTATTTCTTGAATCGGGATTAAACATTCTTCCAATTTGCTAACCCATGATACGTTGTGAAACAAGTCATTTGATATTATTCCCTTATTGGTAATAACCTTGATCATATTCATAGTCCCCCTTTCCATTAATAATTCAATGTCTTTATCCATAAATTATTCTTTGGTATCCCGCTGTCTACGCCATCTCCCCCTTTCTGACAGCGGGCATTGCAACATATATCAGTCATCTGGTTAATTCATCAACAGGTTTTCCGTTGAAATGCACGATTTTTTATATACCAGCAAATTAACGGTAAGCATTACCCATCTTTGCAAGCTGTCCGCTGGAATAAGAAGAATAAATTCTTCTTATTGCCATGGCGTATTCCGCCTTATCAAAACTTTTTTCTTTCTGTTCTTTTATTGCGGCAAACAGTTTCCTGCTGAATCTTTCCGGTAATCCGATTAACCGCAGATGTTTAATTTCACCTGTCACTGCATTGATCAGCATCAGTGTGAGTGCAAGGCCCTGTCCCTCATCCAGAACCTCAAGTCTGGTAAGGTTTTTACTTAGGTGAGGTGTATATGGTGCATCCATCCATGGCAGATTTCCAATCTTTATGGTAAGCATTATCACTCCATATAATTCGACAAACCTGATCTCGAATTTTTTACCTGCGGCAAACTGCTCTATTTCATCCTTTCTCGGATTATTGAAATACACCTTTAATCCGGCACCACTGTCATCAATATCGAAACATGACCCTTCCTGATGATTTTTGAACTGCTCCACCACTTGTCCTACTTCATATCGTATCATATTTCTTTAACCTCCTTTCCCGGGTATTCAAAGGCTCCCGGAAATCCCATGTGCAACTGACCGGCTGCCACGATGGATATCCGATTCTGACAAGCTCGCCTAGGGTCATCGCTCATTCTCTGCTCCATCAATCCGTCGGGGCCGGGATAAAATTGTCACAGTACAGACCTTTGCGTCTTACTGCCGCCGGAAACATAGCAGCCCTTATATGTCTATTCCTTCTTAAAACCAGCAATTTTCATTATGTACTGCACTCTCTGAAAAAGGGCTTTCTGCCTTCCGTTTCCGGAACAATCCCAGTATATCAGACCTATGGATTTGAACATTCTGTGAGAAATCAACTTTATATTCTTTCAAATAGTAACCACCTTATATTCTTTTGTGGTAGCAATGTACATATATTTAGCTATTTCAGCCCAGAAAGATATTGTTTAACTATCTTTGCTCCAAAACCACTACGGTGTTGTCCATCTTATCGAGAAAAAGGTATCCTTCTGTTTTCCAGCTCCGTATCAGATGCTCCCTTTTCCTTCGCCCTGTGTTTCTGGTTTTCAGGGTGCCCCTTTATTTTTAATCATTGCAATTCCTGTTATTTTATGGCACCATAATATCTATAAACAGCCATTATCCGCTGGATTATAAGGAGATCATCAGAATAATGAAAAAAGTGCAAAAACAAAAAGAGTCCGAAAACGGGCAGAAGAAAAAGAATGAATTAACTAAAAAGGAACAGGAAGTCTGTGAGGAATTTTCTAAATGCCGGATCAGATACGGAATGACCCAGGAGGAATGGGCCAGAGCAATCGGCATCAGCCATGGACTGGTAAAAAGAATAGAATCTCATACAATCTCCTGCTCAAAGAAAACCATGACAAAAGTCCGTCAATATATGGATTCCTGTGACGTCTGCCCTGATATTCCTGACCTGCATGATTTGGAACATCATATCCTGTATTACATATTTCTGACACACATGGAGCGGCTCCCGAAAAAGGAAGCAGCAGAATATGCCGGAAAATGCGCCCGGTCGTTGCGGGACACCTTATTACATATGTCTGAATGCACCACAGCAGGCAAACAAAAAAATATTTACAAACTTATGGATATGTACCTTAAAGCCCTCAGTCGTGTCGTTTCTTCAACTAATGTGGCAGATGTGGAAATGAATTTCCCAGACATTACAAATGAACTTGCTTCCCTTACTGAGAAAAAAATCAAAAAAACAGCATCTCCTGCCGACACGGATATCCCTGCATCCAGCAATCAATTTGGCCAGATGTGCCTTGGTGACCTACAACTTTAGAATAGCGTGTTCCATCTCACTCTCATGAATATCAGTTTTGTGGCAGTCGTAAATATAATCTTTTCTTTATAAATCGCTTTATCAAACAAAAAAGTCCCGGATCATATCTTCCGGGACTTTTTGTGGCTGTCCTCTTATTTTATATACTCAGATCATCATTTTTCCGATTCCATGGGTTCAAGCTGTTTCACAATGTGTTGAACGGAGTAACTGGAAAGTACCCTTTCCAATTCCCTGTCATATTCTTTCCTGCCCAGCTTTTCACCTTCCTTTAGGGCTTGCCGACACAGTGGTCCTCTCAGTCCTACACTCGTTACCCACCTTTTCTCTCCTGATTCGGCATCAGACAAAACTATTTTCAGAGGAATCCTGTTTCCTGTTTCGGGATTATCTAATCTGGTTAAACACCTGGTCAGACCGGGTCTGCATGGTACAGCAATCCAGTTCAGTTTTCCAACCCTTACTGCAAAGAAAGATATATCTTCCAAATGCGCCATTCCTGTATAAATAATTACTCCCGTAGCGAACTCTTTCACTTCAGTCTGTGTGAGATTATTAAGGAATATTTTCATCACGATCCCATCGCGGTCAGTATCAAATATCACATGCTCCTGATTTTCCCTTAAACCGTCTCTGACCGGTTTTGTCTCACAACCTAAAATCATACTGTCCCTCACAGTTTCAGATGACTCTTCCATTTTTTGCATCGCCTCATACTGTGACAGCATATTCAGCATATAGATTCCAAAGCATTTTGTAAAATCACCGTCCCATAACCGTGGTGCAAGAATTATGCTGGAAAACACACAGTCGCAGATAAATGGTCCTGTGGGGTATTTTACAGCCGGAGCCGCCTCATCCCATGAAGCTTCATGAAATTTTTTAAAGTACTCACATGTCATTTCTCCATATTCTGCGTTAATGCTGCCTGCTGTTTCCAATAATAGTTCCTCGGGCATTTCCTTGTAGTACAGTGTTGCTGTATACCTTCCTTTTTCCAAATCTACAAAGCATCTGGCCTCTATACTTCCATACTTGTTATCCATAACTGATACGATTCCCGAAGTAACCGCCTGTTCCACCATTCTTTCCATATCAGTACGAACCCCGTCAGGTAATACTGAACCATCCGGATACTCCACCGTTTCTCCGCTGTTCACGTTAATGTGCTGAATATTATTCAAATAAATATTTACCATTTTTTCTCCTCCTGATACCAGGTATTCTAGGGCTCCTGGTAAATCCCTTATTATGTAATGGTCCGGCTGCCGGAACGGATATCCGGTTCTGACGAGCCTGCCTACATCCACCGCGCATGCTCTGCTCCTTCAATCCGTTGGGCCGGGATGAAATTGTTATGGTACAAACTTTATATTGGCAGCATCATTTTTCTGATTCCTCGGATTCAATCATCTCTACAACATGCTGAATGGAATAGTTGGAATATATCCGTTCCAATGCCATGTCATATTCATTCCTATCCGTTATTTTGCCTTCCTGTTTCTTTAGGGTACTGATCAGATTTTCGTACCATTCCCCTGTATACGTTACGCCCAGTGCCCATTCTGTTTTGCCTGTTCTGGCATCAGACAATACCAGTTTCAATCTGATGTTGTTATCTATGCCGGAACCGCCGAATTTTTTTAGACATTCGGTTAGACGGGGACTGATCGGTACAGCAAACCAATTGAGGTTTCCAATCTTCACTGCAAGCAGTGATACGGCATCAAGATTTACCACACTTGTGCCAATCAGTTTTGCGGTGGCAAATGCTTTCACTTCGGTCTGTGTCAGGTTGTCGAAAAATATCTTCATCATAATCCCATCACAATCCGTATCAAAAATCGCATAATCCTTGCTTTCCATTAAACCGACTCTGTTCGGTTCCTCCTCACAGCATAAAATCATACCGTCCCTCACAGTTTCAGATGATATCTCTGTTTCCTTTATTGCTTTATACCATGACAGCATCTCCAGCATACGGATTCCGAAGCATTTTGTAAAATTCCCGCTCCGTTGTGTGAACCAAGGTGTAAACATTACAGATGGAAACAAAACATCGCAGATAAATACTTCATGGGAACATTTTATGGGTCGAGCATTAATTCCCCATGACGCTTTGAAAAATACTTTCATCTTGTTCAATATTTTTTTCCCTGCTGTCATTGTAAGTGCTCCTGCCGTTTCCGCCAGTATCATTTCAGGAAATCCTTTTATGTACAGACGTGCCATATATACCCCGTTTTCCCAGTCTATAACGCACTGTGCCTCGACGCTTCCATCTTCAGTATCCATCACTGATACTACACCTGACGTCATTGCCTGTTCCACCATTTTTTCGATGTAGGGTTTCATCTCGCCAGGTATCACCGAGTTATCCGGATATATCGTTTTATTCCTGCTGTTCACGGTAATGTGTGCAATATTTCTTAAATCGCTCTTCATCATTTTTTCTCCTCCTATACTATACCGGGTATTCCAGGGCTCCCGGCAAATCCCTTGCGCAACTGTCCGGCAGATAAACATTTGTGGTTTTCTGCCGTATGTCCGGCTACCAGACGGATATCTGGTTCTGACAAGCTCGCCTGAGGTCATCGCTCATTCTCTGCTCCATCAATCCGTCGAGACCGGGATGAAATTGTCATGGTACAGTTCCTGCATCTGTCCGCAGGACGGAAATCGACTGACCTGCATTTCCAGGCCTGTTTTCCCTTACTGGCAGCGTCTTTGCATAAAGGGCTTTTTGCCTTCCGTCTCCTGACAATCCCAGTGTACCAGACGATTGAAATCAAATATTCTGTGAGAGATTAACTGCAGATTCATACTTCCAATAACTATATTCCGCACATACTATATTCTTTTATATCTTTAAAAAATATATTTTTGAATATATATTTCGAATGAATACTGCGTAATCTCCTTGAATCAAAGACCATTACGTTTGATATCCTCTTATTCCCGGTCATATATTCTTTTGCTTTCTATTTCTCAGACTTTGCCAATGATCCTCTGTCCGTTTATATTTTTCATGCTTATTTTCGAAGATATTGATGACACAATAGAAGCTGCATGAAAATAAGGGAAAGGCGTGTTTCATATCCAGTTGACAAATGCATGTTCACGAGCTGCGATGAAAAGCTTATAAATACGGCAAAGTAAGACGTATCTATTTCTGTAATTTGTCAACTAACCATTGCGGATTTTGAAACACGCCAAGGGAAATGATGAATATGAAGTATAATAAAAAACCAGCCATCTATTGGCTGGTTTTTTATTATATTCGCTCTCTAATCGTTCCAGTATGTACCTAGACAAGTTTTTTCGCCTAACTTTTCGGCATCAAACCGTCATTCTGATATCACTATTCGGTAAATTACCTCTCGAACAGTCTCATTTTGTTTTTCAGTTCTCTCATTCCTTCTTTGTGCATTCCGTTTCATACTGAATAAGAAGTTTATCAATTTCTGCAACCCTTTTTAACAAACGCTCTTTCTCACTCAAAAGTTCCTGTTTGTTTATTTCGGTTTCAAGAACTTCTACAGTAATATCGTATTCTGTTGATTCTTTCTCGTAAATATTTTTATTTACATTTGAAAGGATAACCACGCTTCCCTTTTCCACAATGCTTTCCCAGTTTTTTACACTTCCACCGCTCATTGCCCCGCCATGAATGAAAGCAACATCATCTCCAATTCGTGCCCCGCTGTCACGGTTGTATGCATGTGCGATAACTTTACCGAACAAAACAACATCCCAATGCCATTCACTTACTTCCTCATTAAAGTACACTTTTAGAGATATTGTCTCGTTTTCCGTTATGTCGGAATAACCATACACGTTAATCATAATCTCCCTGGCAGCATCTATCGCTGTTTCGGGGATAACCCAACATTTTTTTTCCCTATTCCACGTCGCTTTGCCGATTCCCTTAATTGCATTCACAAAATATGGATTATACGGCGTGTAAACATTTGCCATTCCATTTTTAATTACAATTTCCATCGATATTTCCTCCTATACTATATCGGGTATTTCAGGGATCCCGGTAAATCCCTTGGGCATCTGTCCGGCAGATAAACACTTGTGGATTTCTGCCGTATGTCCGGCTGCCGGACGGATATCTGGTTCTGACAAGCTCGCCTGGGGTCATCGCTCATTCTCTGCTCCATCAATCCGTCGGGGCCGGGATGAAGTTGTCATGGTACAGTCCCTGAAACTGTCTTCTGGACGGAAACATGGAAGCCCATGTATTTCCATGTCTTCTTTCCTTACAATACTCTCTGCATGAAGGGATTTTTCCTTCTGTCTCCGGGACAATCCCAGTGTACCAGACAATTGAAATCAAATATTCTGTGAGAGATTAACTGCAGATTTATTCAAACAATAACCGTATTTCGTGCGCATAATATTCTTTTGTATTCTTTTTTAATCTATAATTAGATATTTTGCGCCTAAAAACAATTCTCACCTTCTCCGTAAAAACCACTATGCTTATATCCCCTTATTCCTGATCGGATGTCCCTCAGGTTTCATCTTTCCTTCCTGGTACTCCATCCGGCCAGAAACTAGACTCATGAACTGCATGTTATATGGATGAACGTAGGGGACACTCCATACAGATATCAATCTGGTAATAACCAGCAAAATAAATCTATTCTTTACATATCAGCCCATTAAACAGAAAAAGTCCCGGATTATATCTTCCGGGACTCTGTCTGTATGTATTCCTATGCTTTATACTCAAAACATCATTCTTCCGATTTCACGGATTCAAGTCTCTCTACAACATGCTGTATGGAATAGTTGGAGTATATCCTTTCCACTGCCCTGTCATACTCATTTCTATCCATTACCCTGTCTTCCTGCTTCACTAAGGCAGTATTTAAATCTTCATGCCATTTCTTTGTCAGCCTTATGCTCCTCACCCATTTTGCCTTACCAGTTTCGCCCTCATCCAGTACCAGTTTCAGCCTGATACTGCTATCCTTGTTCCAGACATTAAATTTTTTTACGCACTCACTCAGACAGGGTATATATGGAACAGCAATCCAATTAAGGTTTCCGGCCTTTACTGCAAACATGGATATACCTTCCAAATCTGTCAGCCCTATATTTAGGTCTTTTCCTGTTGCAAATTCTTTTATTTCAGTCTGCGTCAGATTATTGAAAGATATCTTCATTACAATCCCGTCATGGTCAACATTAAATGCCACATGATCCTGTTTTTCCATTGAGCTGCTCTTTTCATGTTCTGTACTGCAGCGCATGATCGTTCCTTCCCTCACGGCTTCAGATGATACCATTTTCTGCATTTCCTTGTACTGTGACAGCATTTTCAACATGTAGATTCCAAAGCATTTGGCAAAATCCCGCATCCATGTCATAATGTATGGCCCAAGAAAAAACATATCGTTAAAGAAAACATCGCAGATATAGGGGTCTCTGGGAGATTTCATATATGGAGCCTCATACCCCCATCCCAAACGCCAATGTGATTTCATCAGCGACCATAATTTTTTCATTACCTCCGCTGTAAGTGTACCTGCCGTAACCATTAATGGCATTTGAGGATATCCTTTTAAGAAAAGTGTTGCCATATATGTGCCATTTTCCAGATTCAGGTCACATTTAGCCTTGATACATGCATCTTCGTCATCCACTACTGACACCATACCTGATGTCATTGCCTGGCCAACCATTCTTTCGATATCAAATTTCATCCAATCAAGTTTCACTGAATCGATCGGAAGTACCACTGTTTCCTTAGTATTCATGGTGATATGTACGATATTTTTAAAATTTTTCTTTGCCATATTTTCTCCTCCTATACTATACCGGTATCCTGGGCTTCCGGTAAATCCCATGTGCATCTGTCCGTCAGATAAATCCTTGTGGATTTCTGCCGTATGTCCGGCTGCCAGACGGCTATCTGGTTCTGATAAGCTCGCTTGGGGGCATCGCTCATCCTCTGCTCCATCAATCCGTCGGGACCGGGATGAAATTGTCATGGTACAGTTTCTGTATCTGGCTGTCAAACGGAAACATGGAAGTCCCTGCATTTCATGTATGCTTTCCCTTACCAGCCTTGTTTCTGCATAAAGGGCTTTTGGTCTTCCGTCTCCGAGACAACACCAGTGTACCAGACAATTGAAATTAAATATTCTGTGAGAGATTAACAACAGATTCCTCTAAATAATAAATATATTTATGTATGATATATCTTTTTGTATTTTTTTACGGTGTATAATCAGCTATTTGATAGAAAGAAAAACAAATTTCCACACTTTATCCCATAAACGATGCAACAATATCTCCCTGTTTCTAAATTCCCTGATTCTTTCTTCCGGGGCGTAACCTGGTTGCTATTTCATACACCAGTCAAAAATAACATCATTAAGAACACCAATATAATATTAGTAGCATGATATAATCCGAAAAATTTGTATAGAAAAAGAACCCTGGGAAACAGTTTCTCCAAGGTTCTGATATTAGAATTTTATTCTGCAGATCCGCTGAATGCATGTAAGCATGTCTATATGTCTACAACTCCACAAAAACAGCCCTATTCCCGTTTCAATGTGGATCTTCCGCACTACGACTGCCTGTCTGCATGCAGATCAATCCTGCTGCCCTGTTGTAATAATGGGTAAACCAAATACGCTTTCCACTTCCCTCACATATTCCTGCCACTGTAGTCCGCGATCCCTGCTCCCCTTAATCAGTTCCCCGTACAGATATGCCCTAAATTTATTACCCTCTAAAGCTTCCCTGCTGTTATAGATTTCCGGCAGATCTATGGAAAAACTCCCGTTCCAGTTGTCATGCGGTCCGTTCGGGCTGTCTCCTTTAACAAAACCGGCCCCGCTGATCTTGTATATTGGAATCTTTAGAATCCTCAGTTCATCCTGGCACTCACCCAAAAGGGAATACATGGTTCCAAGCACATTAATATCCATTCCCCAGATAATATTCATTCTCGTAAAACACCATGTACATAATACGCCTTCACTCAAGTCTAACCCTCTTACATCCCTCTCGTCATAAACACTTCTGTATCCGCCGCATCGCGGACATGCAAACCGCACACTGGCAGGTTTTGATGCCTTCTTAATAACATCCGTAAACGACTGCCCCATAAGCTGGCAGTCGAATTCACGGTCAACCTTTCTTGCCATCATCCTCCATTTAGGACCATGTATGCCGGTATACGGGCTGGAATCATCCTCCGGGCATGTATGCAGCAGTTCATGGTAGAGCAGCTTTTTGAGTCCATAAATATCAGCTTCACTGCTCCCATATGCCTGTGATACCAGAATGGTAAATGTCCCGTCCTTATTCTTCCGGCACCGCCCGTATACGTTTTTTTCCCTTACAAACTGTACGGCTGTAACCTTTCCAACCGGCAGGTGAATGTTTTTTAATTCTTCCGCGCATTCCCCCACAATCTCCATGAGCCTCTGCGTATAATCGAGATAGCAGAACCTTCCGCTGTTTTTTGTACCTTTAGTGCCTGTTTCCCAGTTTGCCATGGGTTTTAAATTCAAAGATGCCCGCTCCAGGATGTGGCAGCCGTATTCGCGGTCCACTTTTGCGGCATATTTCTCCCATTTTTCACCATGATCCATACAGCCGCCGGCAGAATGAAGGAGCTGGTGGAAAATGACCGTTTTTATCTCTTCCAGCCCATACCGCGGACTCCTGTATATATTAGGTATATACAGGCCAAAAAGGCATTCCTGCACCTTAGCCAGCTTCCCTGTTACAAACCTGTCCCTGCACACCTTTATATAAGTGATGCATCCAATCGGAATGCCGAGTTTTCTAAGTTGAGATATACACTCGATCGCTATCTTTTCGAGATCCCACTTCCCTTTTTCATTTTTCCATTCATTGTTCACTCTTTACCCCTCCTTATCTTCTGTGCAAAATCCTGTATGTTATCTGGTCCGTGCCCGGCAATAAAAGTTTTCTCCCGGCATGTCCTTTATCCTTCCAGACCCGCATATTCCAGAATCTTATGGCGGGCAAACTTCTCTATTTTTTCCAGATAATCTTCCTGGTTCCAGTCAATGCCTTCATTTACTGTTTCAAAATCATTTGCCCATTTTACAAACATCTGTTTCCAATTGATACTGTCAATGCCGCGCAGTTCCCTGTGTTTTTCCAGAAGGTCTGCATAAACAAGGGAAATCTCCACCAGATTCTCGGATGTCTTATTGTAAACTATTTCCCCCTGCCGCTTTCCCTCGTTCCCATCTTTGTATCCATAACACATTGTTACAGATCCTTTATCAATTTTTTCCACGCTTTTTTCGCCTCCTTCACAAACTGCCATCCATAAATTTACTTTCCCTGTAACTGTCTTGTTTCTTTCCGCAGCTGCCTTATAAATTCTGTCAACCATCAGCACCAGTACAGTCCCCGGCTTACGGCCTTCTTTTCCTGCACCAGCGCAATCTTATATCGGCAGCAAGATTTGCTGTCATCCCGGTCATGATATACTTATCCTCCTGCCGGATTCACCTGCCATGGCGGCGTTCTCTGTTTCATTTCCACCTCCTGTATAGCTGCACTTTCAGCTTTTTCCTGACACAACCATTATACTATACCGGGCTGCCTGCCGAATCCTGCGTAAATCAATATATTGTTAAATTAGGTC
>CANSUS010000078.1 GCA_947650155.1 uncultured Lachnospiraceae bacterium | reverse complement strand
TCCGTGCTACTGCAAAGGAATTTCACATAAGTAAATCTACCGTACATATAGTTATCATAAAATAGAACGATTCATATGGATCATCCAATAGAGCAGTAAGGCCAGCACCCAGAATCGGGTACTGGCCTTACTCGTTTATTTGAATATGTACTCGAATCCACACTAGGTAGTGTTCACACAAGGAAGAATATGTGATAAAATAAGAAGATGAAACTAACAAAAGAACAATATGAAAAAATCAAGGAATGCTTTCCGAAACAACGGAAACCGGCAAAAATCAGTAACCTGGACATATTAAACGCAGTGCTGTATCTGGTGGAGAATGGGTGCAAATGGAGGGGCTTGCCCAAAGAATACGGGAATTGGCATGTGATCTATGTCTGGGTAAACCGCTGGGCGAAAAAGGGGGTTCTGCAAGCGGCATTTTTGCGTTTGCAGCAGTTAGGCATCATCCAGATCAAGGTGAATGTGGTAAGTCTGGATTCCACCTGTATCAAGGTGCACCCGGATGGAATGGGTGCTTTGAAAAAAGTGGGGTCCAATCTATTGGAAGAACACGAGGCGGATGGAATACCAAACTTCATATGGTCGCCGCATCTGATCGGGATGGGGTGATATTTGCGCTGTCCGCCGGGAACCGTGGAGATGCTCCGGAAGGACGAGCTCTTTTACGGCGGTTAGGTTCCGTTGACCATCCAGTCCATCTTTTAATGGATCGAGCCTATGAAAGAGATGAAACGCGTGCCTTGGCGGCAGAGCTGGCTATACACCTGTGGTTCCACCCAAAAGCAATCGGAAGAACCCCTGGGTCTACGATAAACAGTTGTACAAACAGCGCAACCAGGTTGAACGGCTTTTTCGTCGTCTCAAGAGATTTCGCCGCATTTTTACTCGCTATGATAAACTTGATGTTGTCTTTTTAGCCTTTGTTTATTTCGCTCTTATTGTTGATGCCCTTATGTGAACACACCCTAGGTAGTGTCTACACAAGTGCCAGGAAAAATGATAAAATAGAAGCATCCAGAGAAAGAAGAGGGACGAGAAATGGAAGCTTCCTATCATCGACATGATATAAGTGATGAAATGTGGTCGGTTCTAGAGCCGCATTTACCCGGGCAGCGAGGCCAATGGGGAGGAATCGCCCAGGATAACCGTCGTTTCATCAATGCAATGTTCTGGATACTGAGAACAGGATCGCCTTGGAGAGATTTACCTCCAGACTATGGGAAATGGGGGAACTATCCATCAGAGGTTCATCCGTTGGCGCAGAAAAGGCATCTGGGAAAAACTTCTGGAAATTCTGATTGATGAGCCGGATTATGAATGGCTGATGATTGACGCAAGCCATATCAAAGTACATCCCCACGCGGCGGGAGAGAAGGGCGGCAATCAGGATATGTCCAAGACAAAAGGGGGCTCAACACCAAAATACATCTGGCCGTGGATGCGCATGGTATGCCAGTCCGAATCCTTGTTACAGAAGGTACCCGAGCAGATTGTAAAGAAGCTGTCCACCTGATAGAAGGCATTTCAGCAGAAACTCTGTTGGCAGACAGGGGTTATGACACAAATGATATCCTGTCCTATGCGGTTTCAGCGGGGATGGAACCTGTGATTCCACCGAAGAAGAATCGTAAAGAACAGCGCGGCTATGACAAATATCTCTATAAACTGCGTCACCTGGTAGAAAACTGTTTTCTAGCCCTGAAACGTTGGAGAGGGATTGCCACTCGCTATGCCAAAACCTCAGATGCTTTTATCGCCGCGGCACATATTCGTTGTATCGCTATTTGGGCTACTATTCGTGCCTAACTCGGGTAGACACTGTCTAGAAGCTCGACTAAGAAGCTGTATTCACAAGATGTAAAGACAGTGGTAAAATAGAGGCATGGAAGAAAAAGAACGGAAGTCGTATCCAAGCAACTTGACAGATGAGCAATGGGAAGAGATCGCCCCGTTGTATACAGGGATGCGCAACTGCGCGTGGAGCAAGCGGGAATTAACGGATGCAGTGCTGTATTTGGTAGATTCAGGGTGTAAATGGAGACAGTTGCCCCATGATTTTCCGCCGTATTCAACAGTACACAGCTTTTATCGCCGCGCCCGGATCAGTGGGCTGTGGGATAAGATACTGGAGCATCTTGTAAAAAAGACGCGAACAAATGCCGGACGCAAGGAGAGTCCAAGCTACGCGATCATTGATTCCCAGAGTGTGAAAACGGTAGCAGCCAGCGAAGAACGCGGAATTGACGGAGGGAAAAAACGAAAGGCAGAAAACGGCACATCGTAGTGGATGTGCTGGGATGCTTGTTGTCTGTCGTGGTCCATGCCGCTAATATTCATGACACAAAAGGCGGAATATCTACCGCAAGGCGAGCATATGAGCGGTATCCGTCTATCCAGAAGTTTTGCGCAGACGCTGGATATCGGGGTATCTTCGTTTCTGATATGAAGGAGCAGCTTGACCTTGGCGTTGACATTTCAGAGAAAATCAAGCCCCACCAATGGGAAAAACTGCCTTGGCGCTGGGTGGTTGAACGCACCCTCTCCTGGCTCAATCATTCCAGACGACTCAGTAAAGATTATGAAATTTCTGTCTCTTCCGCTGAGGCTATGGTCAACATTTCTCATTTCCACACGCTGATCAAACGCTTATGAATACAGATTCTAAGATACATTTGGCTGTGGATGCGCATGGTATGCCGGTGCGATTCTTTATCACTTCTGGTACCACAGCGGATTGCACAATTGCAGCGCGGTTGATCGAGGGAATGATACCGGCCATTCCGCCAAGGAAAAGCCGAAAACATCCGCGGAAGTATGATAAATATCTTTACAAGCTCCGTCATCTCGTTGAGAATGCTTTCCTGCTTCTCAAAAGATGGCGCGGTATTGCGACTCGCTACGCCAAAAATGCCGCTTCTTTCGCTGCTGCTGTCCAAATACGTTATATTGATATTTGGCTCCTTCTTTATTGACGACACCATCTAAATTCCTGAGGGAATTTTCCGACTGGAGAGCAGGCGTTATAGGGAGAAGCTAAACGAGGAGTACGGCAATGATTTTTTCACCAGCTTTGCCGCAGCGATAAGAGGTATGAAAAGGCGGCTTGAGGAAAATTCGAAGCTTGCGGAAGACAATGGCCACACTATAGGGTCATCCAGTTTCCCTCCGCTGAGTCTATAATCAAAATTTCTCATGTTCGAATCTTGCTCGAATACTTATGAATACATCTTCTCATAGTTTTTCCACAATCCCTTTCATCACAAAAAAATTCAGTATCATAGTAATCGGCGTAACCAAAATCTTGGATAATAGAGAGGAAAAACTTAAAATGAGTGCTATTTCAAAATTTTTAACAATTACAGTATTGATAACCCCCAAGAGCTTTGAAATAAAGAAAATCAAGATACATTGATAAAAAATGTATACCAGATATTTATATTTTAAAGGTATCTTGCTATGGTTCTGAAACACCTTTCTGGTTGCAAAAAAGAAAACAAATGTAACCCCTACCCAAGAGCTAATCACATTGTTTTTTACCAAATCCGCTGAGATAAGGTTTAGTCCTGTATATACAAAAAAGTCTAAAATCCAACCAATCCCACTCAATCCAATAAAATGGATTCCCTGTATCAATAATTTTTTCAAAATACACCTCTTATGCGGCATCTATTTCCTGTCTACTCATCTAAGAATCTCTTTAATTCTTCTGGCGTTCCTAAAACATGCACCTTCTCAGAAGGGATATCTGATATGTAGATTTCACCATTCTTTGACAAAAGATAATCATATAACGGAGCCACATATTTTTCGCCATTAACCAATTCCTGATCTTTACCATAATATTCTTCGTAAAGCTCTTGATACAACCGACAGGTTCTAAAATAATAGGCCCCCAAGGTACAATAATTAGAAATTCTCTTTTTTTCCTTAATCTCTACTACTTTCCCTTTTTGATCGAGCCGCACAAAGCTCCAATGTGTTCCTTCTGCCTGAAAACAAGGAATAAATCCATCACCTTTCAATTCCGCACTGTTCATCTCCCATGGCTCAACATAAGTATCAATATTATAAATTAACAAAGCATGTTCTGGATCCCAATACTGTTCTGCCAGCTTTGCAGTGGTAGCCTGTCCATCTGTTAGATAATCCAGCAAAATAATATGATAGTTCTCTATTCCCAATTTCCCACACTGTGTCGTAATAAAAAATTCTACATCCACGGCATCATCCTGCATCGCAATAAAAATATATTGTGCCGCATCCGCACGATACCCTTCCAGGCTCAACAAGGACCACTCAAACAGGGACTTCCCCTTTGCTTCTATCATATACTTTGGAACCTGATAGCCCATCTTACGAAACCTTGAACCAAGGCCTCCCATTGTAATTACGATATCTATCTTATTTTCCATTCTGCCCCTCCTCTTTTTTCGTGCCGCATCTTGAAGACGAACACAAATCCTCCAGCTCTTCCAATGTAAAATTTAGAAACTCATTTGGACGTATTGTCCGATCATCCACATAAAATCCCTTCTGGCCAGGCCATACCTTTCCATAAATGATCTCATCATATGGTATTTCCCATTTTTCTAACCAGGCCGACAAAACCGCGGCTGTATGCTTATTGATAAGACCAATATTTCCGTGATAGGTATTCATATTTCTAGAGGTATATAAGATTATCTTCGCTCCATTTTCTTTATAATATTTCAGTCTCTTTATCATTTCAGGATAAGGAACCATATCTTCATACCGCTCCTCCTTCCCTTTGACCGGGCAAAGGGTCCCATCAATATCAAATACAAATGAATATGCTTCAAACATCCCGTTCGATCTCCTCTAATATATTTTTGGCATTTAGAATAAATCCCAACACCTTATGCGGATTATCAATATGCAGCGGTAACATTGATAAAAATAATGACACCTCATAAATACGTACAGCCAAATAGTGGAATCCGTTTTCCTCCACTTTCTTTCTGAAAATGCGGATATACTTTGAAGGGTCAAACGGTATTTCAAGACTATAGGTAAATTTTTCATTGATATGGATATCAAACAATGCATTATTGAAGAAATCATATCTTCCGCAGACCGAATGGCTAAGCTTTGCTATATCGTAATATGGATTTGTCCACAATTCCGCTTCAGAAAGTGCACCTTTGGGATCAATGAACTTTAGCGTCTTTGTCGATTTATTGTATAAGGCATTTGCAAAACAGGGATCCCCATGTCCTATTACACTTTCATAAGATAGTCTCGCTGTTGCCTCTATTTTTTCCTTTAATTTAAAATATTTTGAAACTAGAGTATCTAAGCTTGTCTCCTCGGATGTCTCAATGATATTTTTTATCTTTGGGTATTCTGGAAGTTGTTTTAATGCCGCAACTCTATCTTTTACCTTGTCAATATAGAGCGCCTTAGCAATTTGTTCATACTCTTCCTTGCTGCACGGTTTGGAATGTCTGCTTCGGAAAAAGAAGAAATATTTATCCATTAGCTCCTCAAATTCTGATTCATCCATCGAACCGTGTACCCATTTAATCGCAAGGTCGGTCATATGGAGACGTTCCATCGTATAGCTCGCCTCCGTTTTATCTTCTCGATAGTGAAACGGCATAATAAACCAGTATCTCATATCCTCCGGAAGAAGATGATAAAAGGTATATTCGCTTTTGATCTTCTTTTTGTCTGTTGAGCTTTTTACTAATGTGTACTCGTCTCCCTTTAACGAATTAAAATATCGGGAATCAAAATTCCCAGTGACACATTGAATAAAATTCCCAACAATTCCAATGTCAACAAGTCCTTCTATCTCAAACGATTCCTTTATACTCTTAGCCGCATCCCAAGGCTTCTGTCCGGAAAGAATTGTTTTACAAAAAACTAAATATGACCTTATGTCTGGAAACAACACTGCCGCGATTCGCTTGCCTTCCTTGGCACAATAAGGTTCATTGATAAAACGCAGTTTTTTAAAAGACAACAAAGCCGCTTGTTCGTCCGAAATCAAGTAATTGGAAAAGCAATGGAGTATGCGCGCAGCGTCCTCGCTATGCAGCTCCATTTCCCTTACCAGCTCGGGATACTCAAAAACGGAATGTACTTTTTTCCATTGAAGATCAGGATATACTTTCCGGATACTGTCCTGATAATATTCTTCCAGTTTTCTTTTTTTAACCACTACATCAGCGAACCCTTTATCTCCTATAATATCTGCAATTACTTCGCTTTTTCGGCCCGTATCATCATAAACAGCGATAAATTTCATTTCACATCCTCTTTCTCAGCAACCACTCTGTATATTCGTAATATCACAAAAAGTAATACAAGGCCTACTACGCTTACAAACACAAACTGGTTAAATTCTGGAGACTGTCTATCACTCATTGCTGACAATAAATATTCGGAAATAACTGTACCCGCATGATCCATCACCGTAATATGGTTGATAAATGCTATGCTGCTGATTTCGATTCCCCATGCCATTAAGGATAGGAAATAGAGGATTACACCTCTCCCCTTTACCACATTTTCAATTTCACCATAGAGAGCGTCCATTGCCCCTAATGTTTTAAGCGCCCATAGCTTATGTTCCGATGCCTTTGCACAAAGAAGGTGTCTCTGCCAAAATTGATATATTCCAGGAAATATGAAATAAGAAAACACAGAGAACAGCAAAAAAATCAACAGAAAATAAATAAGCGCTGAAGGCCTTCCTCCATCAAATATCCATATTAAAGTGATCACTGTTACCAGTGCCGCAGTATCCATAAACCGATCTAAAAGGATAATTACAACGCTTCTCAAAACAATCCCACTCTGTCTTCCATAACAATACATCCGGTAAAGCTCCCCCATCTTGAAGGGAAGGATAATGCTGACCGGAGTCACTTTACAGTAGGTACTTAAGCAGACTTTTAACCCTAATTGGATATCATATAGAGCAAGATACAATCTACAGAACTTTATTCCATGAATTAGAATTGCTGCTCCTATAATTGTAAAGATCGAGAGCGCTGTTTTTTCTGTAAAAAGACTATGGATGTTATGAAAGCGATAAATAAACCAGATTGCAGTGATAGCTAGAACAAAACTGTTGATCGCATTGTGAGTGATTCGTTTCATTTTTATAAACATCCTCGTTGAATCCCTTAGCAGGAATAGACAGTAGCTGCTGTATATGCTTCGATGATCTTGTCCCGATGCTCCCCCTGAACAAATTTCTTTTTTTCAATTATGTATGAGGCCAAAAGTTTCAATACTGTAATTGCCTGACTCACCATTTTTACATTAGAAACCTGGTCATCCTCTCTCCAGATAATCGGGAAAAATTTCACTTTATGCTTATAATATGCGGACCCCATAACCATACAATAATTGAAAATTAGATTATCTTTATATTTTAGATAAAACGCATCCTTCAATATAGATACCTTATACATATTGAGGCCAGATCCCAAGTCATACACCCGGTAACCACAACCGACAGAAAACAGCAGATTATATACCCTGTTTCCAAATGTCCTGAACTTTGAATAGCCCTTTAACTGTGATCCGCGCATAAAGCGCGCTCCCAAAAAGCAATCGTACTGCTCATATGCGCGACTTTTCAAATAGGGTAAAATGTTCGAGATGTCCCCTTGATCGTCTCCATGCAGCAGGATCACATAATCAAAATCATTTTTTATCGCATAGTCAAATGCTACCTTGTGGGAGCCTCCCAGCCCGTAATTTTCATCGTTTCGGATTAAAGTAGCTTTGATTCTCAACTTGTTATTTCTTAAATAGTCTTCTACCACTTTTTCTCCATTGTCTGTGCTTATATTGTTTATAATTAATACTTCGCTTAGATATTCACACACCTCATCGCTTAGCTGTCCCAATACACGTGTAATCTGTTTTTCACAATTATACATCGGAATAAAAAGTAAGATCTTATCCATGCCCAATCCTCCTGTTTGATTTGTAAGTCACTTAAATTCTATCTTTGTAGGATATTCTAACAACCCATTCAGTATCTTTTATAGGGGGCTTTTTCACTTGTAAAAAGCCCCCTTTCCGCTTAAAAGCGGAAAGTTTTCCAAAAACCGTTTTACAGAATTAAAGTATTTTTCTGCAAAGGTAGCGACTTTTGGACTGGGGCAAAAAATCAAGTAAAACTTAAATGCTAAACAGGTCTTAAAACCATTTCAGCTTTGGGTATATCACTGTCATTAAATCAGTATTCAGGCCTTCGGACGAGATCGAGCACTGCGACGTATCTCTCTCCCTCTGAAAAAATCGGCCATCAATGGTCGTGCTCATAAAATCACTTTCTCTCAAGCCAAAACTTTTTCCGGATCACAAGACAGCGCTGCATTTTGACAATCCTCCATAAAAACAGTTGCTTTCTAAAGCTCGATCCATTAAAAGATGGACTGGATGGTCAACGGAACCTGACTGCCGTAAAAGAGCTCGTCCTTCCGGAGCATCTCCACGGTTCCCGGCGGACAGCGCAAATATCACCCCATCCCGATCAGATGCGGCGACCATATGAAGTTTGGTATTCCATCCTCCTCGTGTTCTTCCAATGGCTTGGACCCCACTTTTTTCAAAGCACCCATTCTTCCTTGTGTGAACACTACCTAAGATGTGTAGAATCGTGTGTTTCAACTATTCTACTTCTCTTAATTTGAGCATTTGCACATCTATTATTGTAGGAACCTCGGCCTGTACGCCATCTCTCTCGACCGAAACAGAGAAACTATCATGGTCGTGCAAAAGCCAATTTCGGCCTGCACCTAGAGGGATAAGCAATTTCCCTTTTCCCATTCGACATCTTATGCTGTTAGTTTCTCCAATATCATCTGTCCAAGTAATCAATGCAAATTCACCTGGATTATAGTCTTTCTTCATTAAGTATTTTGAAAGCGGATCGGGTTCCTGTTTAACTTCTTTGGAATAATCATATGATATGTATTCGTAGTCTTTATCCATATCTGCAAATTCAATGTATAGCCAATCCGCTTCATTGCCATCAATTACAGAAGAAAAATTTATGATATTACGATTCTCTTCTTCCTTTAACTGCAATTTCAAGTCTGGAATGCTGAAAATTTTCTCAAGAGATTTCATTGATGATCCCAAAGAGCTTGGATATCTTCCCATGTTCAAAATCTTCGCAGGTATTGATATATTTTTATTAATATCCCTTACTTCTTGATTGCTCCGCAACCTGAGGTAAGGCGGCTGCTGATTACAGCCGCCTTCGGTGATCTCACCGGAGGTTTTGAATGAACCAGAAAAATTCTTTTCAGATATTTCAACGATTTCTCCTGTTGGAATGAACATACCGTTCTCTTCTGACCATAAATAATCTCCGGATGTTACCAACCAATGATACAGATAATAATTTGACCATGAACCCAAATGTCTGCCGACCAAGCTTTTTGTCTTTTTTAAAATATCAATCGTTTCTTTTGCTGCGCCATATCCTTTTACAGTTGCGCCTATTTCTATTGTTGAAATTCCCTTCAGATCATGGATATAGTAATATCCAAAGAAAGGCATTGTTCCAAAGTTTAAATTCGATTTTTTTAATTCAATATTTTGCTGCGTTTGAATATTTTCAAGCAATGATTGGCTAATAAATCCTGTTCCCAACTTAAAATCCGTTTCATTTTCAAGATACACATAATCATCAGGAACAGTATAGCAATACATCATTTTTGTCTCATTTCCAAGAAAACCATAAGATGAAGCTAATGCAGGAACAAATACTGCAAAGCAAAAAATCAAATTTTTTATTGTAGAGCTATAAATATAACGATAAGCGTATACGATTAGCAAGATAGATCCTGCAATCAAAACGCCCAAGCTACGAGCATAGATACTTCCAGGATCCAGCCTTACTGTCGTATATGTATACGAAATTACTGGTATTATTGCAGTTGAAATCATAATGCATATTTCTATCATATTTTCAACTTTTATTTTTTGCCGTGAAATCTTAAGTCCGCTTACTTCTAAAACTAAAAATACGACGATCCAAATAAATGCTGCTGGTATCAAAAAGGATAAGATATAATACAAAGAAGTACGAATAAATTGATAATCTTTGCTTAGGTAGGAGAGAAAGTTGGTGGGTATGGTCTGGCCAAATCGTGCAACTCCATCAGCATATATCGTTTGATTGGACATGGCTATTGTATGTTTAAATGTACCTATTAAGAGAGGCGTTCCTAAAACAGCTGGGAGAAATGTCAGCAGCCAGAAAATCCAAAATTTAAATGTCTTTATCTCTCTTTTAAAATCTATAGACTTTATGTAGGTTATTATTTGCCATATCCCCAATGGCATAAATCCAAGGCAAACTGCTGCTCCATACAGAGGGTAGTATAGCCCATGTATAAAACTTGACAAAAACCACACTTTTAACCATAAATTCTTTTTCTCAATCATTTGTGGCAAAGAAAGCAAAAGCATGAGAGGTAAGACCATAATAATTCTATTGGAACTTAGGATAGCAAAGCAAACCGAAATTAAGAGGACATAACTTCTTTCCAAGTGACACATCAGTAAGATAACTATAGCAATCATGAAGAACGCATAGAAAACGTTTGTAGAAACATTGTAATTTGATATAAGTCCTCCCCCAAAGAACTTAAAGAACCATCCATGCAAAACAGAATACATGCCTGATACTGGTATATATTCTGAAAATGGTTTTTGCCCCAACTCAAAAATTTGCGAAAACCCAATGATATTTTCAAATGGATGATGCATATCTGTTGGTAATATTGCCCCTGTATTACTAAAATTGTTATAAGCCATAATTGCAATACAGCTGCTTATGCTCACCAGTCTGTTAACATTGGTTTCTGACTTCCAAAATCGCTCTATATTTAGGCCCAATTCTATTAAAGCGATTATGATCATGACGGCCACAAAGCCCTTCACTAAATATGGAGCTTCAATAATTACTATTTCATTGTTATATTGATATTTCCTTTCTAAAAGAATCATCCATAAAAACGAAAGAAATCCCTGTGCGATAAAAATTGCTTTGGAAATGACTTTCTCTCGATTCTTAAACATGAAAAGTATCCCCACTAGAACCAGCGTTAAGAAAGAGACAATACTATAGTTAATTGTCTTCTTATTCCCTAGATATACGGATAAGCAATAGAATCCTTGAATTCCATATAACGATAATAAATAAAAGCAGATTGTGTGTTTGACTAATTTTTTATCGATATAGAAAGTGGTTGCAAATAGTAAAATTCCTATCAGCAAAACCTGATTATAGCTTTGATATATAAAATGCTGCACAAGCATCATTGTACAAAACAAAGCAATGCAATATGACGGAAAGGAATTAGATTGTTCATCTGTATTACTTCTTCGGATTTTTGCTCCAGAATCCCCCTTTAAAACAGCAAGATGCCACGTTAAGTATACTCCTATTCCGGCAATAATAAGTATATATATAAGGTTCCTCTCTTTTGTTTTTGCACTTGAAAAGTGAGCAACATATTCCATTACGATATCTGTATAAACTTCATCCGTATTCCCAAACAGAATCAAGTATGCAATTATAAAGATTGCACTGAACAGAAACATTGTCATTAAAAAACCGATTTTTTTCTTGATTAGATTGTCTCTCTTCACAAACTTTCTCTCTCCTTCAAATCGACTTCTCCTCTATTGTTCTTCCGCAATCATTACACAACAAGTATAAACTCATTGCTGGAGAAGGTTTATCATTTTGACGCAACCTCATGATTCCTCAGAAAACTGCATAGATGTGAAAGCCAAAGCCAATTTTCGAGCATCCTCACTCACGCCCTGGCTTTTGGGTGATACGGCATCAGGATATTCCAAATCCAATATCAGTTTCCCTTCTTCAATGCAATCAGAAGGCACTAAAAATCGAATTGGCCCACTTGCGGACATAACGACTTCATCATAAAGAATCTGTTCGTTATGACGAATAACCAATCGCTGCGATGAATCGTATACATATTTTAAACCAAATTCACCAATCAAATCCCCTTGAAAGCTTCCCACATCCAGCACTATTTTCCCTGTTTGTCCTAACGACCAGGAATAATCTGTACCCTGTACGGTTGAAAGTCCCGACATGAAATACTTTTTCCCCTCGTGATCTACAAACGAGATTTTCTGTCCAATTGAATAGGCGTTTATGCAGTTTACAATTTGTGCAGACGCATCGGTTTCTTTCATACTCATCGAGAGAAGATTTATTGATAAATCTCTCATATCTGGAGAATCCGAGATTTTCGAAGGAACTGCTGTTGATAGTTGATATGATATTTTTTGAGTCCCCTCTGTGATAGATTCTAATGGAACAATAAAGGAAATTTTATTGTCTGTTTGTATTTGACTATACACCAGTACGTCGTTAAAAGATATTGTTACTTGCTGTGCTGAATCAAATATTGTATTCAACTCTATGTCTATCTGTAAATTTTTTTCAGGCAATTCAGCAAATTGAAATTTTTGACAGGCTTCGGTTTTACATGACCATATCCCCATTTTTTCTTGTAAACTGAAGCCACCAAACAGAGTATTAATCCCAACGCCATTTTCTGAGAAATTGAGTTCTTCTCCTATCTGATAAACTGGTATTTCTGCAGAAAACTGCATAGATGTGAACGCCAAAGCCAATTTTCTAGCGTCCTCACTCACGCCCTGGCTTTTGGGTGATACGGCATCAGGATATTCCAAATCCAATATCAGTTTCCCTTCTTCAATGCAATCAGAAGGCACTAAAAATCGAATTGGCCCACTTGCGGACATAACGACTTCATCATAAAGAATCTGTTCGTTATGACGAATAACCAATCGCTGCGATGAATCGTATACATATTTTAAACCAAATTCACCAATCAAATCCCCTTGAAAGCTTCCCACATCCAGCACTATTTTCCCTGTTTGTCCTAACGACCAGGAATAATCTGTACCCTGTACGGTTGAAAGTCCCGACATGAAATACTTTTTCCCCTCGTGATCTACAAACGAGATTTTCTGTCCAATTGAATAGGCGTTTATGCAGTTTACAATTTGTGCAGACGCATCGGTTTCTTTCATACTCATCGAGAGAAGATTTATTGATAAATCTCTCATATCTGGAGAATCCGAGATTTTCGAAGGAACTGCTGTTGATAGTTGATATGATATTTTTTGAGTCCCCTCTGTGATAGATTCTAATGGAACAATAAAGGAAATTTTATTGTCTGTTTGTATTTGACTATACACCAGTACGTCGTTAAAAGATATTGTTACTTGCTGTGCTGAATCAAATATTGTATTCAACTCTATGTCTATCTGTAAATTTTTTTCAGGCAATTCAGCAAATTGAAATTTTTGACAGGCTTCGGTTTTACATGACCATATCCCCATTTTTTCTTGTAAACTGAAGCCACCAAACAGAGTATTAATCCCAACGCCATTTTCTGAGAAATTGAGTTCTTCTCCTATCTGATAAACCGGTATTCCTGCGACACCCATAAATTCAATCTTGCTGACATCTCTTGCTGGTGTTCCTACAGTAAACAATACTGGATAGTTCCAATTTCCTCCCCACGATCCCCTCAGAATCAACGGGCCTGACACTTGATATCTCGTGCGTTCTTCATTTTCACTTATATCAAATATTGACTCACCTTGTTCATCGTTGTTTCCATCAATTGCAATCGAAAGTGTAGGCAATATATTCTGAAAACTTATTGGTGCGCAATTTATTTTTAGTTCTTCTTGAACTTTTCCTCTGTTTTTTATCATAAGCATTGGGTTTTGGAAAAGGTCATATGCTCCATGATCTGCTAAGACTAAAATAGTGCTATTTTCATATATATTCTCTTTTTTTAATTCGTCGATATATTCACACAATAGGTTAAACACACCATGAATCTGTTCTTCCAATGATGTTCCTTTTTTATTATAGTGCCCATTTTCATCTAATGTAAAATAAGGATGCGCCCCAAACATATGATATAGCCTAAATGCTTTTTGATAGTCCTGTATTGTTATCCCCTTTTTTCTAAATTTTTGAATAAAATTTGCATCATCAATAAGATAAGGATTTCGTTCGCTTTCTCCTTGAAACTTGTTAAATGACTCGGAATCAACTGAAAACTTATTTTTTATCAATATAGGAAAATATTTATAGCCAACCAGCCGATAAAGCTGCCTTGCAAGGCCAAGGGGGAAATCTATTGTCAATTCTATTGCATCGGATGCATTATCTATATATTGCATAAGTGTTGATTCTGACACGTATTTATTTTCTGTATATAACCTGACATCATAATTGTTTTTTTTCAATTTTTTATATAGATTGACATTTTCGTATGCTGTATCAATATACTCCTCATATGGCTTACCCTCATAATAAGTCCCAGTTAATAGAAGTGGCATTCCATATGCTGTTGGGGCTCCCCCTGATACTGTATCATTAAAAAAAGTAAAATCTTTAAATTGATCTGTGTAGCGAGGATCATTCATGATATAATCTTCAAAAAATCGAGCATCCATGGTATCTAATACGAACACAATAATATTTTCATCTTTAGAAAGCGTAAACATTTCATCCGTAATCATATGAAAATTTTTTTCATTACGAGGAGCTGATATACACAGAGAAACAACCGCTGCGGTCTGCATACCAATCACAATGATAGAAATAACCACAAGCATTTCATGCCAGCTCTTTTTTGCAAAATGATATAATAATATAGGTACTGCTATACAGGCAATCCATATTCCACTATTCAGAATAACTTTTCCCCAAGAAGCGCACCAATCTACTTCCGTACCGTTCAAAAGCCCCATATTCCCATTCAGAAAATTTGCTTGCAAATACAAAGCCAATCCTGTCCCAAAGAAAAGAGATATGCAAATAAAACGCCTTCTTTTTACCAGTAAACCAGTTACAATGCATATAGCGAGCGTTAACAAAAAGAAGGCGACAATATAAATGACCAAGTCGACAATATCAAACCAGAACTCATTTGCATTACTAAAATACAGCTCAAGAGGTCCAATGACACAAAATGTAAGGGACATCAAAGTCCCCGATACAAGTAACACAAGAAAATCCGGTGTTTTCACCTGTTCTATCAATTGTTTTATCCAACCATGATGTTCAAACTCCCGACTTTTCATATGCTTTTCTCCGTCCTTTTCAAAATCCGCCATAAACTGTCATAAACGCATAGAAATTTTGTAAATTTTTATCCTTTTCAGCGAGAATCACTTTCTCGCGCCCTCCAATCAAGCCCAGCGGCCACTGTATCCCAATATCCGGGTCATCCCAGCGAATGCCATCGTCAAATTCTCCATAAAACTTTTCACTGCACTTGTAAGAAACGACACTTCCCTCCTCCAGCACCAAATATCCATGGGCGCAGCCCGCTGGAACCAGAATTTCCTTGCGGTTTTCCCCTGTCAAATCAAAACTCACCCACTCCCGAAAAGTTGGGCTGTCTTTGCGCAGGTCCACTACAACATCCCACACATGGCCACAGATACACCGTACCAGCTTTGGTTGCTGTTTCTCCCTCTGGAAATGCAGCGCCCGGATAACCCCCTTGTGACTGGTCGTGTAAAACACCTCCGCTAAATCATGCCGGATCCCATTCGCCTCGAACACTTCTTTAGAATAGTCCTTTGTAAAGCTGCCACGAATATCATCCGCATTGAAAGGAACCACTTCGATCAACCCCGGAAGCTTTGTTGTATGAAACTCAAATTTTTGGATCATACCATCATCCCCTCCTGTCCTTTCCACCATTCCATCGTCCGCCTGCACCCCTCGGCAAAGCTGATCTCTGCTCGAAAACCGGTATCTCTTTCTGTCTGAATACAGTCAAACTTGTTCAAGGGTAAATCGATCCCTGTGAAAGGAATATCCCCAAACTGGAACTTCAATTCCGGCGCAATGGCATCCTGCATCTCTTCTAAAAACGCTCGCAAAGG
>CANSUS010000077.1 GCA_947650155.1 uncultured Lachnospiraceae bacterium | reverse complement strand
AGGGGGCAGGGAGGTAGAGAGCAGGGGGCTGGGACAGCGAATGAGGGTGGTTCAGCAACATTAGATGATTGGGTAAATAGAATCCCTGAATTGTCAAAACAGGCTCCTATTGAAATTCCATCAAGTGCCACGGTAAAAGTTCAAGTAAAAAATGGTTATGACCAAATAAGTTTTAAATGGATCCAAAATGGCCAAAATTATGAAGTGAGATGGCATACTAAAACGCCGGGTGCACCAGAAGGGCAAGGTAATACATGGGTAGTATCCCGGGTTACACCAGGTACTCCAATGGGTCAGGTTAGAACAGAACATATTTTAGTTGGAGATACATGGATTCCAAGGTATCAATGGCAAGATGCCATTAATGCATATAGGAATAGAACAGCAACTCAAGAACAATTACAATTGTTAAAAGACGGACATTGGCAAGCACCATAGAAAGGAACAAGATGGAATTAGTTAATAAAAAATATTACGATGGTTTCGAAGGAGAGCCAGAGATTCAGTTTATCTATAAAAAAGGAAAAGATACTGAAATTATTACTATATGGGAAGGCTATTTTGACCAAATAATGAGATTAATGCTTCCTGATGAACAGGGATGGACTGGTTTAGCCTACTGTTATAATATGTACACAGGATGGTATGAAGATAGTCCATGGGTAATAGAGGATTTACAAATAGCATTAAAACAGTTCAAATCAATAGATGAAACGAAGCTATGTGATGAAGCAGTAGAAATTTTAGCGATGTTATGCAATATACTTAAAGAATCTATCTTAAATAGTTATGAAGTTTCTATAGCTAGAGAGTAGCGATAAATTAACAATGTAGCAAATTTGTAACAGTTACCTTAACGATACCAAAAAGCCATGTACAACAGTATGCACCAGAGGGTATAAGGGGAAATATTTCTCCTGAATATTAAAGAAAAACACAGTACCGGCGGTATTTCATAAACCTAAATGGCTATGGAATACCGCCGGTTTTCTGTCACTTTAAGTTTGCAAGTTGCACCAGCAGGGAAAAACAGTATTGTATCGCCATGCGGAATACCACCATGGTGTAGGCGGCATTCTGGGCATGTGTTGTGATAAAGTACACTACAAATGAACTAAATAAGTTACCCGATGCAATGCCGGAGGATATGTACTGGACTTTGAGTCAGCTTGTCAACAGACGGGCAAATTTGAAGAGGCATCATATCCGTCTGAAGAACCAGTTGCATGAGCAGGTCTGCGTAGCTTATCCAAGTTACAAGCAGTTCTTTCAGGACATCGGCAGACCCACAGCACTTTACTTTTGGGAACATTATCCTTCCCCACGGTTGCTGAGAGGTAAGACAGTGGAAGAACTGGCAGAGGAATTAATTCCGGTCAGCCACAATCAGTTCTCTACACGGAAGTGCCAGAAAATTCTGGATGCTGTGAAAACGGACGGAGACACCACAAGGGATTATCAGCCGGAACGTGATGAAATCACAAGAGGTCTGGTGCGTGACGTGCAGCACTATGTTATGCAGTTGGAGAAGGTCGATAAAGCGATTGCTGACTTTCTTCCAAGGTTTGGGTGTACCCTGAACACCATTCCCGGTGTCAGCGATACCACGGTTGCAAAGCTGCTTTCGGAGATTGGGGACATCCGAAGATTTCCAAATGCAAACAAGCTGGCAAAATTTGCAGGGATTGCACCTGTGAATTTTTCATCCGCAGGAAAGGGTGACGATAAGCCTTCAAAACAGGGAAACAGAAGGCTTCAGGGAACAATCTACTTTCTTGCCATTCAGATGATTCAGTTATCATCTAAGGGCTTGCCGAGAAATCCGGCATTCTATGCCTATTATCAAAGGCAGTTAGCTAGGGGAAAAAGTAAGCCACAGGCATTGATACTGATTTCCAGAAGGTTAATCAGTATCACTTATGGAATGCTGAAAAACAAGACGGAGTATCGGATGCCGGAAGTGCAAAAAATCCACGATTAAAATCATGGTAAATGGCAGATTTTTGTAGTAAAGCCAGAGAAAAGATGGTAAAATTTTAGGCAGTGAAAACCATTGCTTTGGAGAGTGTTGATTTTTTTCAAAGGGAATGAGACTGCTTGGAAAAACATGAGAGTCCAGACTCGATGTCAAGGGTGGTTTAGATACAATAATTAAAAACGGTAAAATTTCAATTGATGATATAAAGACCAATCCTAGTGCTTTTAGTGGAAAATCAGCAGAAGAAATTGCGGATGTACTTAGAAACTCTGGCTATGATGTGACAATAAAAAATTCTACAAGGTCTAGAAGCGGTGCACAGATAATACAAATCAATAATCCTGGTGGTGGAAAAAATATTTCACAAGTTCAGGTTTCGTCAGGAGGAGGACGTCATGGCAGTAATCCATATATTAAGATTAGCACTACTGACCAAGGAATTATCAAAATTGTTGATGGAATTGAAAGTACATATAAAACAGATGGAAAAGAAACTGCAACAATTATTTTTTCGGGAGGTAACTAAAAATGTTGTTAGATATTTCAGCACCAATAGTGCCATTTGAAGGATTTGGGGAAATAAAACTATACAGCTCAAGAGATGAATTGCGAGAATTATTAGAAAAAGAGGATGTTGAATCGGAAATTATAAATAATGATTGGATTCGATATGACATTCAAAATAGTGTAGAATTGTTTTTCCATCTAAAAAATAACAAATTATTTCGAATAACCACATTAGATAACTATCAAGGTAAACTGTTTGAAAAAATAGGAGTTGGAACTACTGAGAAAGAATTGTTAGAAGTGGAACCATCATTTGTATATAATGATTTTGAAGAAGTGTGGGAGTCCGAAAAAGGAATATTCATTGAAACGGATGTAGAAACGAACACTGTAAGATGGATATCTGTTTATATTAGGGAGTTGGACGACGAAGACTTTGAAAATGCAAATTGGTAGGTTTGTAACGAATTTGTAACATTTTCCTTGATGAACCCCAAATACCCATGTTACAATGGCACTCGCCAGGGGGTATAAGGGGGAAGGAAAAATCTTTAAATAAAAGAAACTCTTGTGATAGTATAAAAGTAGGTCTGCAAACCACAAAAATACAACACAGGAGGTGCTCAAGATGGACACAACAAATAGTTTAGCTCATTCAAAATGTGATATTGTCAATATTGGTTGACAATATCAGTGGGAGATAAAGTAGAAATAATTGATAAATCATTGGTAGGTCAAATCTTAGATGTAAATTGGCATATTAAGGATAATACACCATTTTATTTTGTTGAAGTCGATGGGAAAAAAAGTGGAAAAAGATATAAGGATTGTGATTTAAAGGAAGTGGGTTAACATGGATTATATAGGGTTAAGTAAAGAAATTTCATATGCACTTCGTCATGCACCATGGGAATATGAATTGGAAATGGATGAAGAAGGATGGGTTCCGGTTGAACAGCTTTTAGAGGCATTGCATAGAACCGTGAAATGGAGCAACATCTGTGAAGCAGATTTGAATGAGATGATTGAAAAATCTGAGAAGAAACGCCATGAACTTGCAGATGGGAGAATCAGGGCATTTTATGGACATTCAATACCAATGAAAATTATAAAAGAAGAAAAGATGCCACCAGATGTTTTGTATCATGGTACAGCAAGGCGTTTTTTAGAATCAATCAATGAAAATGGTTTATTACCTCAGAGTAGGCAATATGTTCATTTATCACAGGATATTGAAACTGCTGAAAATGTGGGAAAGCGCCATGATGATAAGCCGTGCATATTAATCATTGATACAAAAACGGCATGGAATGACGGAATAAAATTTTACTTTGGCAATGAAAAAGTATGGCTGGCAGATGCAATACCCAGTAGATACATCAGAAAAATGTAATGATTTTGTCTTCATTTTCCTTGATACTCCTCTAAATCCCATGTTACAAAGGCACGCACCAAGGGTATAAGGGGGAGAAAGAGTTTAGGTAATAACACAGTGTCAGCGGCATTTCTAAGACTTTAATAAATCAAAAAATACCGCTGATTTTCTGTTTGTTCTTATAAGTCTGCAAGTTGCATCAACAAGGAAAAACAGCATTGCATACCCATCCGGAAAACAACCGTCGTATACGCTGATTCTTGTGCTTGTATAGCATCTATCCACTGCATTATGATTTTTCTCTTTTCGTCCGATAAATCCAATTCTTTGAATTGTTGACTGAGTTCGGTTTCTTTCGTCACAGCTTCCAGATAATCAACATTCTGCTTTATATTTTGGTATACGTTGTTATAAGGCCGTTCTTCCAAGTAATTGAAGAATAGTTGAAAAATATTCATGCTCATTATCATACGCGTCTCTTAAAAATTCCGAATTAGACTATAAGCGAGCGGAACTGATGAAAATTTTAAATTCTGCAGTTCAGGATTTGGGTGAGTGCAGACACTCATGCGTTTATCGTGAACTCAAGCAAATATTTAATGTAATGTGTGTATGTATGTGATAAAATAATCACATTAGGCAATTCGATAAAGCAGGATATGAAAAAGGAGTATAAGTCTATGGCTAAAGCAGAAAATGTTTTTCGTGTTAATACAGATGGGTTTCATGGTGAACTATTTCTTCCGGTTGAAGATAAATATCAGGGGAAAGTGCTAATCTGTTTCAGTGGCAGCGATTGTAAATTTGAACTGTCTCGAATGCTGGCAAAGGCTTTTCAATCTTATGGTTTGACAACTCTGGCTTTTGCCTATGTAATGGAGGAAGGACTGCCCAAACAATTTTCCCGTGTTCCCATTGATTATTTGGAGACAGCTGTAAAGCGGCTCCATGATATGGGATATGAAAAAGTAGGATTGTGGGGCATCTCCAAGGGAGCGGAGCTGGCACTGGCAGCGGGAAGTTTTCTGCCGGAACTTGTCAATGCGGTGGTTGCGGTTGCACCAATGAATACCGTATGTCAAGGCTTTTCTATGGAAAAAGGTATTTCCTTGGCATCGGGCAGCAGTTGGAACTTTCATGGCAAAGAGGTTCCATATGCCACTTTCGGATTTAAAAAATTTCCGTTCGGTCATGTGCTGTGGAATAGTCTAAGAGCGAGGGAATTAACTATGTACGACCTTTACCTGCCCCTTGTGCAGAATCCTATCCCTGCCGCAGTCATTCAGGTTGAGAGAATTACTGGTCCTATTTTACTAATTTCCTCTAAAATGGATACCATGTGGCCGTCAGAGCTTGCGGCAGAACAGATAATGAAACGATTACAACAGCATAGTTTCCCATATTGCTATCGTCATTTGAATTATGATTATGGAGGACATCTATTTGTTCCGATGGAATTGCATATGACTAAGTTTTTCAAGGGAGACCGATGGAAAAATAAGGAACCGGGGAGGAATGCCCGAATGGATTCATTTATGAAAACATTGGAATTTGTTTCTGCTTGGTAAGACAGAGAAAAGAATATAGTAATAAGCAGGTTCAAAGAGTAATCCGACTTTCCGTTTATGGAGGAAAACAGCAGTATAAAGAAAGGGAAACAATCTTTAATTTCAGTTTGTGAAATCTCTTTCTTTAACAGGTGATTTTCTATAACATCTTTTTCAAGTGCTTTGGGATTGCGTATTGAATATGTTTTCTCTTAAATTCCAACGTCTATATTTTATTACACATATCCAGATATTTTCCTTATTGGAAAATCTATTTTCGAGCAGCAGAAGCTGCCTTATTGTTCCCCTTAGAATGGCTTGATGACTTTAAAAATCAGTTAAAGGAGAGCTGATAAAATGATTACTTTTGGGGCTGAGCCAAAAAAAGCTGTTCCACACAAGCATGGGACAATGCAGATATTTTTAAGTGTAAAAGAGAATCCGGAAATAATTGTAGAAGGAGAGAGAATTTCTTGTGGATGCGCTTTATAAAGTCAGTATTAACCAGCCTTCCTTTTTATTTTTTACGGCGGTATAGTCGGTTAAGGAAGGAACGCTGAATGAAACAAAGACAAAACGCTGTAAAATATTTCGTTGATTGTTACAGTATTTTCCCGTAAAATATAAAAATATTACGGCTTGATTTTGAAAGGAATGGTATATCTATGGCAAGTATATTACCAGTATCAGATTTAAGAAATTATAATGAGGTATTACAAACAGATACAACTTCTACGTTTATTGATAATACATCATTGCCAATTCACAGGTGGTTTAGGTATACTGCTGGTTTTTCGGCTCAGTGGGTAGAAGAAACGGTTATGACATACTTATCAAAATCTGGTCATAGTGATAATTTTAAAGTTCTTGATCCGTTTGCAGGTTCAGGAACTACATTGTTATCCTGTGATAAGTTGGGGGTTACTTCCTATGGCTATGAATCTCATCCGTTAGTTTATGAAATTGCTGCGGGAAAGTTACTTTGGAACTCAGATGCAGATTTGTTTTTAAAAACGGCCAATGACATACTGGTACAGGCAGAAAGTGATTATTCAACAACTGATAACTATCCGGATATTGTTTTAAAATGTTATGATGAAAAAAATCTGGAAGAAATAGATCACTTAAAAAAGGCGTTATTTTCTAAATCTGACAACTCTTCTTCGTATAAATTATCCTGGTTAGCTTTTGTTTCAATGCTGCGCGCATCTTCGTATGTTGGAACGGCTGCATGGCAGTATGTTTTACCTAACAAAAGAAAAGTGAAAGTGCTATCTGCTTTTGAAGCATTTTCTAAACAAGTTAATTTAATGTATGAAGATATGAAAATATTTCAAGAAAGCCAGGCAAAACAATGTGCTGCATTAATGAAGCAAGACGCAAGAAAAGTATCGCCTATAGAAGAGAATAGCATTGATCTTGTTATTACATCTCCACCGTATGCAAACAATTATGATTATGCAGATGCAACAAGGTTAGAATTATCTGTGTTAGGAGAAATAAAATCATGGGGAGATTTACAGAGCAAAATCAGACCGGAGTTGATTCGTTCATGTACACAAATGGTTTCAAAAGAAAAAAAAGATACCTTTCAATATTTAAAAGATCCTTTACTTATACCCATATATAATGAAATACTGGATGTATGCACAAAATTGGATATAGAAAAAGAAAATCATGGCGGAAAGAAAAACTATCATACAATGGTAGCGCTTTATTTTTTAGACTTAGCAAAAGTATGGCAGGAATTAAGGAAAGTTTGCAAAGAAGGATCTGTTGTCTGCTTTGTTGTTGGCGATTCAGCGCCATATGGAGTATATGTTCCTGTGGATGAATGGCTGGGGCGATTGGCTGTTGCGGCTGGTTTTAAAGAGTATTATTTTGAAAAAATCAGAGACAGAAATGTCAAATGGAAAAATAGAAAACATAAGGTTCCTTTAAAAGAAGGCCGTTTATGGATAAGGGGGTAAAATTACAATGGCAAAATCACCGGCACACCGTTTTGGCCAGATTATTGGAGACTTATTAGAATATACCTTGATCAGATATTGTCAGCCTATTGCAAAGGAATATGGTATGTATTTGGATTATAAGCATTCAAGACCTGCAAGAAACAATCAAAATGAAGTAAGGTGGACAGACATAAATGGAAATACACATAAATTGGATATAGTTATTGAATACGGAGGTTCCGAAATAAAAACAGGGAACCCCAGAGCGTTTATTGAAATGGCATGGAGAAGATATACAAAACACTCAAAGAATAAGGCACAGGAAATATCGGCTGCCATTCAGCCTTTGGTAAGCCGTTATAGTGAGTACGGCCCTTTTTATGGGGCTGTTTTAGCAGGTGAATTTACAGAAAATTCTTTAAATCAGATGAAATCAGAAGGATTTAAATTATTATATTTTTCTATTAATGCTATTGAGGATGCATTTGCAACGCAGGGGATTGATGCACATTGGGATGAGAATACTTCAGAAGAAACATTGCAAAATCGTGTTGTACAGCTTGAAGCATTGACAGAGACACAATTACAATTAATTGGAGACTATTTAATACATAACAATATAGAACAATGGGAAATTTTCTTAATGTGTTTACGGAATGCGTTAGAGAGAACATTGGAGAGTATTTCTGTTGTATCTTTATATGGAAATTCAAAAATTTTCTACAACGTTCAAGAGGCTTGTGCATATATTGCTGAGGAGGAAAAAGAGGTTACGTTTACGAAAGATTCATTCTATCGATATGAAATAGTAGTAAAATATTCCAATGGAGACAAAATAGATATGCAATTCAGGGAACAACAGGCTGCAATAGCCAGTTTAAACCGGTTAATATAAAAAAAGACCAGCCTAATCATGGAGCGCCGCGAAACTCGTGTGCCATGAAAAAATCCGGTAAAAGCATTATAATCCTAATAATATAAGCAAACAGACCCATATGGGCACATAGGTATTCCCTTAAAATCTGTAGATAGAATATAAAATCTATACTACGGAGAAAATGGGATCTATGAGCGAATATAAAGACGTATATATGAGGCTTGCGGCATACAGAAAGCGGATTGGGATGACGCAGGAGCAGGTGGCAGGAAAGATCGGCGTAAGTCAGGAACAGTATTCTTATCTGGAACACGGTATTACAAAACTGACGGATCAGAATTTGAAAGGACTGCTGCGACTGGGATGGAATATAGATTATATTATTGCAGGAATCGAATCTGACTTTCATAATACGGAGACGGAAATTGAAAAAACGTTAAACGGTATTACGGAGGAAGAAGAAAAAGATTTTATTCTGAAGCTCTGTTCAGAGATTCTGATAGAAAAGGCCGAGAAATGCAAATTGGCTGAAGAGGACAGTATATGGCAGGCAGAGGTTACTTTAACGTTAATGAAAGATATGGTAAGATCCTGGAAAGATTTTTCCATGTGCCGCTGTCTGCGGGAAAAGCTTCAGCTTTCCCAGATTGCTATGGCGGAAAAGACAGGAGTGGGGATCAAAAAATACAGGGCGGTCGAAAAAGAGAGAAAGTACCCGGATGCAGAAATGCTGCTGACATTTTATGACATGTCAGGATATCCGCCGGTATTATTTATGGATTTTTATGACAGGCGGATATTGCTTATCCGGCAGGTATGGAGTCTGTTTGACAAGAAA
This sequence comes from uncultured Lachnospiraceae bacterium, assembly GCA_947650155.1. GTDB lineage: Bacteria > Bacillota > Clostridia > Lachnospirales > Lachnospiraceae > RGIG3002. The sequence continues at coordinate 7,232 of CANSUS010000077.1, read as the reverse complement.
GAGAGAGACCGAATATTGAAGTTTATTGATTGTATTAAAAACATATTATGAAAACCGTTTGTTAAGATAAAATACGTTTTAATACAAAAACTCAGTCGCAGACAGCGGTTTTCGTAAGGGGACAGGGAAGGATGAAATGGAATAAATGTATAACGGGAAAAAAAACACGGGTAATCAGTATTTTAATATTATTTTTGACGACTGCCGGATGTGAACAGATATCAGAAACGGAACCTGCTGCATCCCGGCAGTCTGTCATTACGCAGGAGATAAAAGAAGAGAGGGACGATGCAGATATATACTGGGAGTGGGCGGAAGACTGGATATCTGGCATGCTTTTGGAAAATGAATCTATTGAAAAGAGTTTTACCAGTGAAGGTCATGAACTGTTCAGCGATGAGTGGTATGATAACGGCAGCTTTGACGGCAGACTGACAGACCCGTATTTGTATGTATTTTCCTGTGAGTGGAAAGACAAGACCCAAATGTCTTTGCAAGATCCTCCGGAACAGGATCTGACGTTTCTGGGTGTGGAGAATCCGCGTCGTGCAGGAGATTATAAGGGGTATTTTATTTTCAGCATATGGGTGAAGGAGACGGATCATGGTGTGGAACTGGGAACGGATTTTCATCAGAAATTGTTTCAATACATTTTGTATGAATGTTCTAAGGAGTATTTTGAGGAAGGGGCCTATTTGATCGGGCTGTCGCCATCGGAGCAATGGATGATGTGGTGTCCTCTTTATGATATTCTGGGAGAGCCTGTAGTAATGGTGTCCGTTGCAGAGGAGGAAAAACTGGAACCGGTATTTCGAGAGGTCTGTGAGCGGATGTATGAGAGGCAGGGACAGGTGTCAGGGGAGCTGGGACAGACAGTTCGATTTGGCGCTGTCTTTGACGATTACGCACTGGCATGGTGGGACGAGGAACTGATAGAGTACGAGGATTTTGAAGACAAGGACAGATGGCAGGATTATTTTACATACATGGATGAGCAGAGACAAATTAGCGGTTATCGGCGCTGGCTGAGAAGATATGACAAATATTATCCGGAATTTTGGTTGGATTTTCATACGGGATATGATGAGGAAAAACAGGAAATTTTCCGGGAGATGTGTGCATGCAGGGCGCAGTATCTGGAAACCCGGCAGGTGCAGGACGAATCACAGAAACAATCGGAAGAACGGGAAGTTTGGACTGTGAAAAAAGGAGACAGTCTCTGGGAGATTGCCAGGCAGCAGTACGGGGACGGCAGTCTGTGGGGACAGATTTATGAGAGAAACCGGGAGATCATCGGAGAGGACGGAAATATCATTTTCCCGGGACAGGTGCTGGAACTTCCTTAAAAGGAGTAAGAGTTCAGCCTTCCGTCTGCGGCAAGTTGAACTGTTACTAGAAGAAATTGATTTTCCTATTTTTTACTTGACATTTTTATTCTCTAAAAGTATGATTTGTATAATAAATCATACTTTTAGGAGGGCAAGAAATGAAAGCACCAGCAGGTAAATACGCATGGACAGCTACGGTTGGGGAAAAAGGACAGATTGTGATTCCGAAGCAGGCGCGGGAAATATTTGATATCAAGCCCGGGGACACCCTGCTTCTTCTCGGCGATATAGAACGCGGCATTGCAATACCGCCCAAAGGAGCATTTTCCGAATTGTTCGGAGTTGCATTTCAAGGAGAGGACGGTGACGACAATTGAAAAAAATAGCGTTTTTCAGCATTCCCGCGCATGGTCATACGAATCCGATGCTTCCGGTTGCCAAAGAGCTTGTACAGCGTGGAAATACAGTTCGTTTTTACTCTTTTGGTGAATTTGAGGAAAAGATCAGGGCAGTCGGGGCGGTATTTATAAACTGTGATTCCTTTCTGCCGGAACTGAACAGGAAAGAAGAAGCAGGGCTTAAAAATGTTTCCACTACGGAAATGACGATACAGGATATTCGCATTACGCTCGGAATGGATGAGTTTCTGAATCAGGAGTTTGCCTCTTTTCAACCGGATGTGGTTTATACCGATTCCGTGTGTTTCTGGGGAAAATTAAGCGCATGGAAACATCATGTGCCAATGGTGGTATCTACCAGTACGTTTGCTTTCAATCGGATGTCTTCACAGTATATGAAGCACAGTCCAAAAGAAATGGCTGACATTATATTTGGGCTTCCCAGAATTTCAAGGGAACTGAAGAAGCTGAGGTCTTACGGATATCCGGTGAAAAGCGCTCTTTCTCTTGTCCAGAGCGATAATGCGACAGATTCTGTAGTATATACCTCCCGGAAATTCCAGCCCTATGCAGAAAGCTTCTCGGATCACTATATTTTTGTTGGACCTTCCTTGTTTTCTACGCTTTTACCTGATAAGAAAAAGGATCGGCCCCTTGTGTATATCTCTCTGGGAACGGTTATTAACGACCGGCCTGATTTTTACAGAAAGTGTATTGATGCTTTAAAGGACAGGAATATAGATATAATAATATCCTGCGGAAACGGGATGGATCAGCGGGTTCTCGGAAAACTCCCGGATCATATCAAAGTATTCCCTTATGTGGATCAGCTTACTGTTCTTTCCAAGGCTGACGTGTTCATTACGCACTGTGGGATGAATAGTGTTTCGGAAAGCCTGTATATGGCGGCGCCGATGATTCTTTATCCACAGACAGGCGAGCAGTATGCCGTTGCAAAAAGAACCGCAGAAATTGGTGCGGGGCTGTTACTTGGCGACGATTCTTCCGGCGGCATTCGTAAGGCTGTAGAGGAAGTTTTGAATGATTCTGCTTATGCGGATGCCGCCGCTGCATGCAGTTCTGATTTCCGCTCATGTCCCGGTACGGCGGGAGCAGCAGAATTTATCGAAAATGCGCCGCACTTGACAGAATAAAATCGTAACGATAATGACCAGTGTAACAATACCTGCTATGGTTGACGACATTGTCATAATCGGAAACTGTTCCTGTTTCAATATATAAGTCACAAAAGCATTTGGAAGATTTACAAAGTAGGCAGCGATCAAATTGTTCCCGGAAAGTTTATAGGCAGCGGCAAATCCTACGCCCACGGCAAACAGCAGGAGAAGATCTCCCAAGGTACGAAACCCGGGATAGCCCAGATGATAGAGGGAAAACATCAGTCCGGAGAAAAAAACTGCAGGAAGCGTTCCAAAATCTTTTTCAAATTTGTTTTGCATAAATCCACGGAATAAAAATTCCTCAAAAAAGGTTGTCATGATCAACGGGATAATCCCCATAGGAAGTACATTCCACGGAATTGCGCTGCCGGAAGCGGCTATGGGAATCAGCTGTCCGCCAACTGAAAAAGCGATAAATACAGCTAAAACAATACTTTGCTTTCTGCCCCATTTTTTGACGCCGATAAAATCAGATATATTTTTTTCTTTTCGCAATAAGTAAAGCGGAATCAGCAGGCTGAGTACAATGCCATACAGAAGATTATAAAAGAAAAAGTACCATATTGGGGTGGGATGCAGGTTGGCGCATCCGATACAAAAAATCAATAATATTTCTATGGCAATGCTTTGAAAAATAGTTTTTATTCTGTTCATTTCGATTATTTTTCCTTCCGTTTTATCAAATTTTGTACTAATATGGTACAGTGGTAATAGTTGGAAAATTACTACATATATAAAGTACTATAAAACAAAACACGTGTCAAGAGGAGGAAACAAAATGTTGTCAAAGCCTGCCACAATGCTTTTAGGACTTATTTATGAAAAGCCGCTTAACGCATATGAGATTATAAAACGTTTAAACTTCATGAATGTTAAGTGGTGGTTTCATATTTCAGATTCAACGGTTTATTCTACTTTGAAGGCTCTCGAAAAAAAAGATTATATAACCGGCAGTGCCGAAAAGGTGGGAAATATGCCGGACCGGACTGTATACACCATCTCAGACAAAGGAAAAGAAGAGTTTGCAGATACATTGAAGGCATCGGTTCTTCAATTTGACTATGATACGAATATCTTTTCTATCGCCGCTTTTTTTCTCAGTACGTTTACGCCTGACGTGCAGAAGGAACTTTTGCAGGAACGTCTTGTTATTTTACAAAAATATCGTGCAGGAATTGAAAAACAGGTCAATCCGTTATGGGAAAATGAAGTTCCCTCCGTCCATGTTGCAAATGTAAAAAGAATGATGGACATAGTAGACGCGGAAATAACCGGGACAAACTGTCTGCTTGAAAAGTGCGAATCTTTCAAGAAAGACAAATTAAAACTGATGCATTTTGAAACGGAGAATGAAAATGAATAAAAAGAAACTATTTTTAGGCATAGGCTTATTATGTCTCAGTCTCAGTCTTTGCGCCTGTGGTCAACCAGAGGCACAAAAGGCAGCTGTTCCTGAAAAAACAAAAGTTTTAGATCAATACCATGAATTTTTCAAAAATGAGAATGCCCAAAAAGCGGCGTTGCTTTACTTTGATGAAGATTCTGTCCCGGAACTTTTGCTTCTGAAAGATGGAGAATACCACTTGTATTTCTATAACGAAGGGCAGATAAATGAGCTCGATATGCCGGATGCAGAAATCAGGGCAAATGCATATGGACCCAAATATGATTTTGGGGAATCGGACGAGCAGATTTTTTACTGGTTTGAATATGTTCCTTACAAAGGGCTGATGCGTGTTCATGGCGGTGCAGATCAAGGAAGGTATGATTATTATCTTCAATATGAAAGCGACTTTTTGTCGCTGGAACTTGCCGCGGGGAATGCAGATTATAAATGGTGTACCTATGATGCTGAAGGGGAAATTACAAATCAGGAATTTTTGAACCGTCTGGAAGACCTGGGATATGATGAACTGATTTTATGCAGTGATCTGTATGAAAATGTTGAAGAAGCGTATGAAAATATCGATGCAGCAGCGGACAGTAAAACGGTTTTGAACGACTTTGTAAGCGGAAAAACAGAGGCGCTGGATCATGTGGAAAAAGCAGATGATAAAGGAGCCTGTTCTTTTGTCATGAGAAGCTATGAGGATTATTTTAATGAAATAACGGCAGAAGAAGCGGAGTGGGGAAGGGAAGAGTATCTGGATTTTGATAATGATGGAGAGGAAGAATTGGTCCTGCATGGTTATGCCGGTTCCTGTTTATTTTTTGATACAGCGGGCCGCATGGTTTATAGAGTGCTGCGAACAAGCGAGACAGCGGATGTGGCGAACGTTGCCGGAATGGGGGAAAAGAATGTGATCGAGAGGACGGATCTGCTGCATGCAGGCAGAAAAAATTATTTGATTATGACATTTGATCCTTGCTGCTGCCTGATCGACTGGTTTCGTTTATATACGGAATACGAAGGAAAGGAATATTCGGAGAAAGATGTATTCGAGTACAGGGGACAGGAAATAACAATGGAAGAATTTGAAAAAATAGTGGACAGTATTCAGGAGCCTAAAACCTGACGGCGTCAGGTAAAAATAAATTTGAGTAAGAAATTACGGTTTCTTACTCAAATTTGAATTATGATAGCGGGGATCAAAAGTGACGTCTTCTAAAAAGAAGTCCGGTTTTACAAAAGCCTCCGCCATTTCTTTTGTCGGAAATTCAATTTCCGCTATGATAAGCGGCGCCAGTTCTCCTTCAAAAACATCCAGTTCTATGGAAAGATCATCAGGATTTTCCGGCTGGTATTTCGTCAAAGGGATCACATATCGTTTTTTGGTGATGACGCGTCCGTCTGCCTTTTTTAAAAGATGATAGTAAGACGTTTCATTTAAAGGGAGATTATATTCTTCTCTTGCCAACATCCCGCTTCCCTTGTAGGTCAGATAATAGGATGTGTCTTCTTTGCGGATGCGGATTACAGGCTCTGTATTTAAATAGGCCTGCTCGATCAGGTGGCAGGGATAGGTCTCTAAATTGTCAGGCAGTTCTTTTATTGTAAATTTTCTTTCAATTTCCATAGAAATCCTCCATTTTCTCAGCAATCTTTTAGTAAAACTATTATAACACCGGGAAAGGGGAATGTAAAATTTTTAAAGAGCTGTCCGACATAATTATTTGGCATAATATAATTAGTTGGAACAATTATGAATAAATCGATCTTACGCGTGGAAAAATAAGCATTATTTTTTCATGGAGATAACGATATGTATGATTCCTTTTATGGCTGGTATTTGAAATGCCAGTCTGATACACAGACTTTAGCGGTAATACCCGCCGTTCACAGCGCAGGCGGCAAACGTACCTGTTCTGTTCAGGTTATTACGGATCATGATGCCTGGACAGTTACGTTCAGCGCGGATTCCTTCCGGCGGACAAGGAGGAATCTTTTCATTGGAGAGAACCGTTTTGGAGAAAAAGGGATTCGTCTGGCAATACGCACACCGCAGCTGACCATCAGGGGAAGATTGGATTTTGGACAGCTTTCCCCGTTAAAATATGATATTATGGGACCGTTTGCATTAGTGCCGTTTATGGAATGCCGGCACAGCGTATGGAGCATGCGGCATTCGGTCACGGGAAATGTGCGTATCAACGGTCAAAAATATTCTTTTCAGAATGCATGGGGATATTGGGAAGGAGACCGGGGAAGGTCGTTCCCTGAGGAGTATCTTTGGACGCAATGCTGTTTTAATGACGGGGCTTTGATGTTGTCAGTGGCGGATATTCCTGTGGCGGGCTTTCATTTTACCGGTATTATAGGCGTTATTTTATGGCGGGGGAAAGAGTACAGAATCGCGACGTATCTGGGAGCCAGAGCGGTTCAGATTCAAAATAAAACGGTTCGGGTTATACAGGGGGATCTGGAACTGGAGGTCCGGCTGCCGGAAGCGTCCGGACGGCCTCTTAAAGCTCCGGAGAAGGGAAATATGGTAAGGACCATTCACGAAAGCGCATCCTGTCGGGCATTTTATCAATTCCGCAAGAAAGGCCGTACCCTGTTTGCTTTTGAATCAGACAGGGCTTCTTTTGAATTTGAATATTTTTCCTGAGTGTATATGCAGAGTTTTAACCTTGTATTTGAAATTTTGGATCTGCACTTGAATAACCGCTTATCTGCTCCGCAAACTGCTCAATGGAAGATAACTGCTCTTTGTCCGCTATGGCACTTTTTTCAAGTTCCTTTATCTTGGCTGTCAGTTCTTCCTGCTCGCTGTCAAATCGTGCCGACAGCATTTGGAAACGCTTTTCCGTTACCATTGCTTTCCTGTCTGCCAGTGCCTGTCCTGCGTGTTTCTGAATGTCCGCAAGCACAACTTCGTGAACCG
>CANSUS010000076.1 GCA_947650155.1 uncultured Lachnospiraceae bacterium | reverse complement strand
GTATTGATTTTTCAAGGTTCAGCACACCAATTGGTGTGGGAAGTTTGAGTTATAAATCTGTAGCGAAAGCGCCGCATATTTTGTTTGATTTGTCAATATCTATTCAATTAAAATCTCCATATTATTCTGATACAGAGATTTTAATTGTTGGCTTAACTTAATGACATTGTATAATCTGGTAAACCCTTAATATATCAATTTTGAGCAAAGAAGCGGCTAAACATTTCAGCATTTAGTCGCTTTTGCTTCTTTTTAGATTGGCAGCCAGTATATCTTCTGAATAACGGGGCATCAAATTTGAAAGATTTGGGAATTATAGACCTACTTGGTCTTTTTAAATTTGTTCCAAAAGCTTTTAGTTTTTTCTGCCTGTTCAATTTCATGTATTTTATCGTCAGTATACATTAATAGTATTTCTATAAATTGTTTTGTTGGTATGGTAAGGGCAACTGCTTCAAGTACACATGGAAAAGATAAATCCAGTTTTTCACATCTTTCCTCTAATATTTTTATTTTTTGTTCTAATGCGGCATCTTCGGTTGTAAGAACTAATTGTATAGTTTTCATTTTTTCTCGTTGCTTTCTATCGCTAAAATACTTGCAAGGTCACGCATGCCTTGCCGATACGACAACATTTCACATATGCCTGCTGTGGCATAGATTGCATTATGATATTTTTTAACCAGCTGCATTTGACTTTCTGTTAAATGCTCTTTTAGTTGGCTTAGTATTTTTGTTTCTGCTTCAATAGATTTCTTGTATTTAGAATCACTATTGTAGATCCTCCCCAACCGGTCTATTATGCAAGGCTGTATTTCGTCAAAAAATTGATGTCCATGTTCGGTCTCCTTTTAACACATAGTCGCTAAAACAAGTATAGTCGGTGCGTCTAGTATATTCAACTACTTTTTATTCAATCATAATGGTAACAGGGAGAGATGCGAAACATGATTAGCTACGAACCATTATGGGAGACTATGCGGCAAAAGGGTATATCCACATATGCGATGATTAATAAGTATGGCATACCGGCAAGCACAATACACAGCTTAAGGCATAACGGTAATATAAATATGTTGACGCTCGAAAAGCTATGTAGTGCCTTGGAATGTACTCCGGATTGTGTTGTAAAATTTGAAAAAGATGATATGTAGAAGACATGAGTGTAGATTGCCTCGTGTCTTTTTTGTTGGGACTATTTTAACAGCAGAAGAATTTATTATTTGATATACAGATGTTTTTATAGTTGCTTTCAGCGACAACTTTTCAAGAAGAAAAATGCAATTGTAGCTTCTTTTTGAATGGTTTGAGATACAAGACCATTCAAAAAGAATTTTTTTAGTTTTGAATTTGCACCTGAAAAAATTATGGAGAATCGTTCGACAAAATTCGGAGAAGTACATGCACAAAAGATAAAATAATGTTGGGAAGCGACGAATGGTGTAGAAGAAAAAAATCGGAAATTGTGGAAAGGCTTGAACTGTCCCTTTTACAAAAAAATGGACACAGGCAGTCCCTTCCCAAAAACTAGGAGCAACTTTATAATAAAACACACCGGTCGGGAGGTACGGAATGATAAGCAGGGAAGATACAGATTTAGGAATTACAGTAAAAAAGCTTCGCAAGGCAAAGGGGATGAGCAGGATTGAACTGTCAGAGGCAGCGGGCATCAGTGAATCCCATTTAAAGAAGATAGAGACTGGTGCGAGACGTCCTGGCATTGGGACATACCAGAAAGTGATAACAGTGTTGGAAGCAGAAATTGTTATCAAAGGTATTGCAGGGACTGTGAAGAGTGACTGTGCTGCAAGGGCGCAGAAAGTGTTTATGGAAAGTACAGAAACTCAGGCACTGTATCTGGTGAAAATGTTGGAAGATATGGCAGAAGGTCTGAAAATATTGCAGATCGGAAATCATTAGCTGCTGCATTCTGCCTGGAAGTCTCTGCTTAAAGATGTTTCGGGGCAGATTTGTAATTATAGATGACATGGTGCCATTTACGTTGAATGGTAAGTGTTACTGGTACAAACCTGACAAACGTGAGAACTGTGGCAGTTAGCGTACCTTGACAATAAATGCTCCAGAAATTATGTATTTATTGGGAGTGAAATATCAGTATGGTGGTATTTGGGTGGTTAATCAGTTTTGGATTTGCCGAGGAAAATACCTTTAAGGACAAAAATATCAGGAACACCTGTAAAGGTGATGAGGGGAGAACTACGCGAAGAAATATTTGCCTGCAGAGAGAATTGAGTGTAGGAAAAACAAGGTATCGTAGTAGAAGAAGGAAAAATATGAGCGGTATTCCCGGCATATGGCAGCATTGGCAAGCTGTCTTGAAATACCGGATAATAATGATACCTCTGCCGAAAAATATGGCAGCCGGAGTGGCGTTCGGGGTGTGCTGTAGCGTGGAAGGGTGCTGCAGGGTATCGGGGAGTCGGCCAGACGGTCCTACATATTCCGGCCTACATCGGGGGAGAGAAAATGAAAAACTATGATGGGGTAATTGCTGTGCAGATCTGCAGAGAGTTTCCCCGAATGGTGTGTGGGATATATTTGAATACAAAGGTGTAAGCCATGCCCTGCACTGGTGCAGGCATAGGACAATCAGATGCAGGAATAAGATAGAAGTGTGAAGAGGATTGTGTAAACGTAAAAGGGAGATGGTTGCGTCATGGGACTTGCAGCGGCAGCAGGGTTTACACCAGAGGAATTAAGGGAACTGGCATCGGTTGATGTGCGGACAGTGGACATAGATACACTGACAGACTTAAGGGATATACAGATTGATACAAAAGCGCCGGTAGAAAAGAAGCTGGCGTCTTTTGCAAGGCAGGCAGGAAATCCATATGTGGGCAGGATTGGCGACTATGTGGTGAAGGTATGTTACCAGAAAGAGGGAGCCACCATAGATGAAAAAATGGAAGAGTACATACGCAGACTTGCAGAAGTTTATGTATAACAGACTTGAACAAAACGCAAAAACGTGATAACATATAGTCAGGACTAAACTAGCGCAGCACCTGGCTTGAAAGGTTCTTATGCGGACCAAACATAAAAGTCAGGAGTGATGCGTGTATGAAGGAAAAGATATTCTATGCGGCCATGTACCTCCGTCTTTCAAGGGATGACGCTGCCGATAGCGGCGCAGGAGGCAGCGGGGGCAGGGCGTCTGTAAAAAATGAGAGCGAAAGTATCGCAAACCAGCGGGAGCTGATCAAAGCCTATATCCGTGAACAGGAAGATATTGAACTGTATGATATCTATGTGGATGACGGATTTTCAGGCAGCAATTTCGACAGACCGGAATTTAAAAGAATGATGTGCGACATCGAGGCTGGAAGGGTAAACTGTGTCATTGTGAAAGACCTTTCTCGTTTCGGGCGTGATTACATTGAATCCGGGAGGTATATCCAGAAGACCTTCCCGGCTCTTGGTGTACGTTTTATTGCGCTGACCGACCAGTATGACAGCTTTTCGGCAGATACAGGGGCTGGCTCTATTGTGCTGCCGGTAAAGAATTTCATCAACGATTCCTACTGCCGGGATATTTCCACGAAGGTAAAAAGCGGGCTGGAAGTGAAGCGCAGAAATGGGGAGTGCATTTCCCCTTTTGCGGTATATGGGTACAGGAAGGACGAGGAGAATAAAAACCATCTTGTGGTGGACGAATATGCAGCGGGAATTGTGAGGCAGATTTTTGAATGGAAGATTGCAGGCATGGCGGTGTCTGCCATAGCACAGAAGCTGAACGGGTTGGGAATCCTCTCCCCGAAGGAATACAAGAAATCCCTTGGGCTTAAGTATAACGGGGGATTTAAAGGAACAGGGAAGTCCCTCTGGGGGAACGCTTCCGTAAAAAGGATACTTACCAATGCAACCTATCTGGGGCACCTCCAGCAGGGAAAGTCACAGAAAATTAATTATAAAGTAAAGAAGATTGTGGAAAAACCGAAAGAGGAATGGGTGTGTGTGGAGAATACCCATGAAGCGCTGGTTGCAGAGGACGATTTCCAGATCGTGCAGAACCTCCTTAAGTCGGACAGCAGACAGGGACCGGGGATGGAGAAATCCGGGATGTTTGCAGGACTTTTGTTCTGCGGCGACTGCAGGGAGCAGATGGTGCGCCGGGTGGTACGCTATAAAGGAAAGGAAACGGTCTACTATATCTGTTCCACAAAGAACCGGGGAGACGGGTGCAGCAGGCACAGCATAGAGGAAGGAGTGCTGAAAGGTATTGTGGAAGATACGGTAAAAAGATATGCCAATGCATTTCTTGAGGGGAAACGTCTTTTTGACCGGGCAAAGGAGCAGGAGACGGGCAGCTTTTCGGAAGTTTCAGCATACGACAGGGAGCTGCGGCGGCTGAAGGCGGAGCAGGACAGATATTACAGCCTCTGTGCAGGGCTTTATGATGACCTGCGGCAGGGCATTGTCACGAAGGAGGAATTTGCACGTCTCCATGCCGGTTTTGAAAAGAAAGCCATAGAATTGGGGGAGGCACAGAAAAAGCAGGAAGCCCTTATCAGGGATATGTTTAAAAAGGGAGTTCTTTCTGCCGGAAGGCTGAAAGCGTTCCAGGACTGTGTGGAGCTTAAGGAGATCGACCGCCATACCCTGAGCAGCCTTGTAAAGCGCATCTATGTGTATGAAGGAAAACGGATTGAGATTGAATACTATTTCATAGATCAGTATGAAGTTATGCTGGGGATTGGCGTGAGACAGACGGAGCATGAAGCCGCCGGAGCATCGGGTAGAAATGATGCGGAAAGGGGTGCTTAAGATGGGAAGGATTTCAAAAAGAGGCGCTTCTTTCGGCATTGCGGGAGAAAGTTTTAAAGGGAACCCTGCAGGTGCAGGGAATGCGGCGGGCAAAGGGAAAAAAAGATATAAGGCGGGAATCTATGCAAGGCTTTCTGCAAATATCGATGAGAAAAAAGAATCCATTGACGTGCAAATTGGGATTGCTGAAAAATTTGTGGAAGAGTTTAACCAGAGTAATAAGGAAAAGATTGATATAGCCGGACATTACTGTGACATAGGAAAAACAGGGAGCAACTTTGGCAGGGACGGTTTTAACCGCCTGATGCAGGATATCCGGCTGGGGGATATTGATTGTGTGATTGTAAAGGATTTGTCCCGATTTGGCAGAAATTATCTTGAAGCAGGCAACTACATAGAAAAGATATTCCCATTCCTTGGGGTGCGGTTCATTGCGGTATCTGACGGTTATGATACCGGGGAAGAGGGGAACGATACCCGGCAGATGGCATCAGAGATCAAAAATCTTGTCAATGATATGTACGCGAAGGATTTTTCCGTGAAGGCAAAGACGGGACTTAAGCAGCGCCGGGAAGCTGGTTCTTATGTAGGCGGACCGCCACCTTATGGCTATTTAGCAGTTTGGGAAGGCAGGGTAAGGAAGCTGGTGCCGGACGAAAATACTTCTGGGATTGTGGAGCTTATTTATAGGGCTTTTATAGAAAAAGAAAGTTATGCGGCTGTGGCAGACGACCTGAACCGCAAAAGAATCAATCCGCCTACCATATATAAAAGGTCAAAGGAAGTGTATTGTCCGCTTGACGTGGCATATAAAGGCTGGGATAAAAGCAGTGTGGAAAGAATCATCAGAAGGGAGACCTATATCGGGAAGCTGGTGCAGGGAAAGACAACACTGACTGCCCGTGATGAAAAAAGCCGCATCCATAAATCGGAAGAAGAATGGGTTATTAAAGATAATACGCATGAGGCGCTGATCAATACGGATTTGTTCCAGAGGGCGCAGGAGGTGAGGAGAAGGCTGCAGGAAGCTACCGCTTCCAATAGCCATCCAACGCAAGGTGTTCCTATCGGGGAAAATGTATTTGACCATGTGCTGTATTGCGGTGTCTGTGGAAGGAAGATGACAAGGCACAGCTATGTGAAAACTTATGCAGATGGGGAGAGGGCAAGGCTGGATGGATATTTTTGCCTGAATGGTGGGAGGACGAAAGTAGAAACCTGCCCGCAGTCAAACCGCATTTCCAGAAATGATCTGACAGGGACGCTGATGAACGTATTGCATATGGAATTTGCTACTTATCTGGATAAACCAATGCACTATATAAAAGTCGGTAAAGATCAGATAAATACAGCCAGATTTCAGACAGAAAAGGAGATAAAGACAATCCAGAAAAAAGCACAAAGGTTGAAAGAGGAAGAAACAGGTATATATATGGACTATAGGGAAGGAAGGCTGCCCCAGAAAGAATATGTAGACTTTAAAATGAAGCAGACAGAGTATCTGTATGAACTGGAAAAAAGAGCAGGAATATTGAATAAAAAGCAGAAGGAGATAGAAAAGGTGCAGGAGAACTATCTGAAAGCAATACGCTCCCTGCTTAAAATGAAAAATGGGGAAAGCCTGAACATGGAGCTTGTGGATGCACTGGTAGAGAAGATTTATGTTTATCCGGGAAAGCGGGTTGAGGTACAGTTCTGGTATGTGAATGAAATGCTGGAAGGAGTGATTGGATGAATGTGATAGGCATGTACTTAAGGTTGTCATTAGAGGATAAAAAGGACTTAAAAAAGGACGAGAGCAACAGTATATCCAGCCAGAGACTGCTGATAAGGGAGTTTATCCGGCGGGATGAGAAATTAATGAAGTATGAGGTCAGGGAATTTTGTGACGATGGCTGGTCCGGCACCGGAATGGATAGACCGGGAATGAATCGGCTTTTAGCGGAAGTAAAGAAAAATCGAATACAGTGCATTATCGTGAAGGATATGTCCCGGTTTTCGAGAGACTATATTGAAATGGGAACTTATTTAAACCAGATATTTCCTTTTATGGGAGTACGCTTTATTGCGCTTGGCGATTGTTACGACAGCAGGGAGGATAATGGAAATGCAATAGGTCTTGATACAGCCTTTAAGACGCTTTTGTATGATCTTTACAGTAAGGATATTTCGGTTAAAATAAAGGCTTCCTTTGAGAATAAGTGTGCAAATGGGGAATATGTTTTTGGACAGGTTCCTTTTGGCTATATGAAAAGTCCTGTGGAAAAGAATAAAGTCATTGTAAATAAGAAAGAAGCGGATATTGTCCGGCATATTTTTTCCCTTGCGGTTCTGCCTAAAAGCAGTACACAGATAGCAAGGCAGCTCTGTGAGGAGGGTATTCCCACAATCATACAGATACGCAGACCGGATAAATATGCAGAGGACGGGAAGGCTCATGCTTGGAGTGCCCAGGCAGTCAGGAAGATCTTGAATAACCGTTTTTACCTTGGAGAGATGACGTATGGGAGAAGGACGAGTGAGGCAGTAGGAAGTAAAAGAATGAAGACACTGCCAAAAGAGGAGTGGAAAGTGATATCGGATCACCATGAGGCACTGGTTACACCGGAGGTTTATGAGCAGATTTCCGTATTTCGGTCAGACAATTCCACAAAAAGGAAAAGGGAGAAGCACCCGCTTACTGGGAAGCTGTATTGCGGCGGGTGCAGGTATGCCATGATATACAAGCCACTCCGTGGAAAGAATAGGAACAGGCGTTTTGAGTGCTGGAAACATGCCATGCTCCAGATACCGGAATGCTGTACCAGTTTTAATGCGGGTGTGTTGGAAGAACTGATTTTGACGATGATTAATAAGGAACTGATGGTCAGAGGGGAAACGGTCAGACAGGAGAAAAGCCTGCAAATGTTGTTGGGGAATAAATTTGCCGCTATAAAAGATCAGATAGCGGATCTGCAGCGTGAGCAGAAGCAGATGGACGTTTCCAAAGATGAAGTGTATCAGGAATATGCGTCAGGAAAGATAACGCCGGAGGAATACCGGGCAAGAGCAGATGAACTGGATCGGCAGACGGGATTGTTATCCGGGCAGCTCCGTGAGCGGCAGGAGAAGCTCTTTGTACTGGAAGAAGAGCAGGAAATGCTTGAAGCAGATATGAAGCAGATCATCCGGTATTCACATATGGAGGAGCTTACACAGGAGTTGGTGGATACTTTTATCGAAAGGATATATGTTTATAAAGATAAAAGGGTGGAGATTAAGTGGAAGTTCCGGGAAGGATGAATATGCGTTTGTTTCTGTAAAATGATAATTATATCATAAAATTAAGAAATACGGAGGATTTGGTATGGGGAATATTTATGACGGGGCATTTCGGACAATCTTAAATGATTGCAGGCAATTGATTATACCAGTAATTAACGAAATATTCGGAGAAGATTATAATGGGAATGAAAAAATTGAGTTTCACCCCAATGAACATTTTATTGACCGGCAGGATGGGGCAGACCAGGAAAGGATAACAGACACTAATTTCACAATATTTGGTGTGAAAAAGAAGAAATATCACCTGGAATGTGAGAGCAGCCTGCCGGACGGACGAATGACAATCCGGCTGTTTGAGTATGATGCACAGATTGCGTTGGACGAGGGTGAGGTTATTAATGAAACATTGACTGTAACATTTCCAAATACAGCGGTGCTGTATCTGCGTACATACAAGAAGACACCTGACAAAATGCGGTATGTAATTAAAACACCGGGTGGTACTGTAGAGTATGATGTGCCGATCATGAAGGTACAGGAGTATTCTTTGGAAGATATTTTCACAAAACATTTGTTATTGCTGATTCCGTTTTATATTTTTTCACATGAAAAGGATTTTAAGGTGTATAATAGTAATGAACAGCGATTAGTAGAATTGAAAGCAGAGTATCGGAATATTTTGGATAGGCTTGATAAATTGGAACAGGAAGGAACTATTGGAGCATTTGACAAGCGTACAATCATAGAACTTTCCAGCAATGTGATTAAGGAAATTGCACAAAAGTATGAGAATGTGCAGAAAGGTGTAGGTGATATTATGGGTGGAGCATTGATTGAAACAGAAGCAAGGACAATTTTGAATAGAGGAAAAGATGAAGGCAGGAACGAGAATAAGAAGGAAACAGCACTTAGGATGTTGCGGGATGGAGTATTACCGATAGAGAAAATTGCGGAGTATTCAGGGCTTGATGTTGCAGAGATAGAACAACTTGAAGGGCTTCGTACAGTATAAAGTAATAAAATGAAATTAGCAGCAAGTTGACATTACAGTGATAAATCAGGAAAGTAACTGACTTTATGTTATTTTCCTGATTTTATTATTTGAAAAGAGGGTTGATATGGAACAGGCATATTTGACGGAGATTAATATACGACAAGTCAGACATTTGCAAAATATAAAAATAGAATTATCTCAAAATGAGAAGAAATATTAAGAAAATGCTGAGTAGGGAAAACAATTTTGCTGGATTTAAAAGACTTGACATTAATTTACCATTAATTTTCCTCCCACTTGACACTAATTTACCATAACCCCAACGAAGTTATGCGGCTTCCGAGGATTTTCACTCAAAAAAAGTGAAAAAAGTTTGTGACATTAACTTGACATAAGAGGGGTATGGGGCGCTGTGTGTAGCTTCAAGTCTTCCGACTTGAGGCGCATGAGTCTGCCAATTTAAAAATTTTAGATTGATCAGCATAATGCACACTTTATTCAACGCATGACTGTTGAATAAAGTGTGCATTATGTGTTGAATAAAGTGTTGAAAAAGGATATACTATGTTTGGAGGAATGTGGGTATGAATATTGGAATGGAAACGGAGCTAATTGAATTCAAAAAATCGACAGGTGAATTAAAAGAAGGGATTATTTCTTTGGTCTCCATGTTGAATAAAAATGGAAGAGGAGTGCTATATTTTGGTGTAAGAAATGATGGTGAAATTGTAGGTCAACAGATCGGAGATCGTACCATGCGTGAGATTTCTCAGGGGATAGCGAATGCAATTAAGCCGCAAGTTATACCTACAATTATTATGGAACTGTGCGAAGATAAAAATGTAATAAAAGTTACGATTGAAGGAGATGAAAAACCTTATTCAGCATATGGAAAATATTACATGAGATCAGCGGACGAGGATCGGGAAATATCACCGCAGCAGTTACGCAGTTTGATGCTTAGTGCATCGGATTCTATTGTAAATATAGAGTCAAACAATCAGGAACTGACTTTTAGTCAGTTAAAAACACTATATATTGGAAACAATCTGGCGCTTCGAGAAAATACTTTTAAGCAGAACCTGAATCTTTTAACACATGACGGGACATACAATTTAATGGCCAGTATTTTGGCAGATGTCAACAGTTATTCCATTAAAGTGGCAGTATTTAGCGGAACAGATAAAACAAATCTGATCAAGCGGAATGAATATGGTTATAAGTGTATGCTTGTGGCAGTGAAACAGGTATTGGATTATATGGAAGCATTGAATGATACGGTTGTGGATATGGAGGGAAGTCTGAGGAAAGAAAGTAAGTTATTTGATTTTTCATGTTTCAGGGAGGCATGGCTGAATGCCTGTCTGCACAACCGCTGGTCAAGACAGACACCGCCAGCTGTGTATATGTTTGATGACCGTATTGAGATTATATCTGTGGGAGGCCTGCCGGATGGACTTACATTGGAAGAATTTTATGAAGGAAAGAGTAAGCCTGTGAATCTTGAACTCCAGCAGATTATGGTTCAATTGGATTATATAGAACAGACAGGTCATGGAGTACCTTTGATTGTATCCCGGTATGGTAAAGAAGTGTTTGACATTTCGGAAAATTTTATTACAGTGACAATTCCGCTAAATCATAAGAGGAATGTAGAAGGTGATTTATCTAAAACAGCAATAAAGGAAATGGACAGAAGTGATCGCAAAATATTGGAACTGATGAAAGAGAATTCCAATATCAGCGTCAGTGAAATCAGCAGGCAGGTTGGTTTGGGAACTACTACAGTTACAAAAAGAATTCATCGCCTGAAAGAAGTAGGGATTGTTGAAAGAAAAGGTCCTAAAAAGACAGGGCAATGGATTGTGAAACAATATAATTTTAAACAGAAGAAAAAGTGAAGGAAGAGTGAAAATAAATGGCAATACGTGAGGCACTATTGAATGCTGTTGCTCATAGGTTATGGAAAGCTTTTCTTGGTAATTATCTAAACTGAAACGAATTATTATATGCAATGCCATTGTACACGGAATGGCGGTTTTGGTGATACCGGAAAAGGAAGTGCCGGAGTTCAAGAATAAAACAGAACTGAATTTGTGATGTTGTTATGCTTGTGTTGAAGGGATGTATGAGATGAAAAATGTTGATATGGGCAAACATTTTAAAGATTCTAAGAGTACTCCGGATGATTATGACCAGAAGCAAGACTACGGTATGTATACAGGAGACAGCGAAAATGCCAGAAATCACCTTTTGAATACACTAAACATTGTTTATCAAAAGGGTAGGGGCAGAAAAGTGGTTTCGGAATATGAAAGAACAGTTCAGAGGGATTTGAGAAATTGGTTTAAATGCATTGATATATTTGAATATCACAAAGAGGTACCAGAGATATTTTGCATCATGGTTCGCTTGGGATATGGTGAAATTGTATGTGATCAGGTAAAAGCGGAGTATCAATCCTTCAAAGATAGTAAAGAGTATTTGTCTTTTGATGATTTATGGATACCTGATTATGCGGAACTTTACAGAGAGTTTGCAGATTACTGTTTGTTTGCTTAGGGAAATGCAAAATTGGCCAGAAGATTTTATCATCTGACCATTATTGATTGGTATGGTATTTTAACCGGAGACGTTTATGATAAAAGGTATCAAATATCAAAAAAGAAAAAAATGAGAATAGAACAAAATAGTGAACTGATTGCGGAATTGGATCATTATTATGATCTGAAGCCAATGTGTAAATCAGGAAAATATAAGAAAATTAGTGATGCATATAATTCTTATTTAAGGGAACGGAACAGTAAATATACTTTTTCAGAGAAAGTTTTGGAATGTTTATTGGATTTTGTGAAGTCTAGGGAGAAGTGTTGGAATTCATGCAGTTCTGATAATAAAAGAGTTTTTCTGATTATTTCTCATTGTTTGCGAGAGGATGCAATAGCCGATATTATTGTTGTTTTGTGTAAGGAAAATTTAAATATAGAAGCCAAAGGAAGAATACTTGAGTGGTTACAAAAATCATATGATGCGCGGCTTATTTTTGCCCATCGTCTGGTGGAACGGTTTAGTGAGGATGAGAATATTTTAAATGCAGTTTATTCCCTTATGAAAACCAGTATACATATCAGAGAGATTCTGTTGCAATTGAAAGTAAATATACAAAAATGGGAGAAGCCATTGGTATATTATACATCATTAGATACATTTTGTTATATGCTTCCGAACTGGAATAAAGCAAATCCTGCAGGGATTGATCGATTTTCAGTTATGAACATAGCATACATGAATGATCCGACCGAGGGTAAAAAGTTACAGCAGCTTTTTCAACAATCAGATAAAAGCGGTTGTTGGAGTCAGTATTTATTCCGAACGGAAGGGCAAAGAAAGAATATAGAATATCCGTATGTATTTATGAAATGCTTTACATCATTGGTGGATGATTTGTCAATGTGGGAAATGTATGGGGATAAGGCAGGAGGATGCTGTGTGGTGGGTTAACAGTGGAACAGGCTATATCAGGGCGTTCAAAAATTCGCAATGTTTGTATTGCAGAGGTATTTAGCCGTATGGGGATCATTGAACAATGGGGAACCGGTCTTCAGAGAATGATTATAGGTTGTAGAGAATATGGAGTTCGAGAGCCGGAATTTATTGATATGGGCGATGCATTTCGGGTGATTTTTTATCGTTCAACTATAGAAACTAACATAGAAAATATGGAAAGATTTGCAGTAACTGGCACAGAAATAGAAGACACTGGCACAGAAAACAGAATGACTGGCACAGAAAACATAGAAACTGACATAGAAATGATAGAGGATGAATCACTGTCAGATTTATCAGATACAGAGAAAAAAGTAGTGAAGATTATATTAAAAAATCCGGAAATTACACAGGACAAAATGGCAGAACTTATGGGAATGTCAAAAAATGGAATCAGGTATGTCATGAACAAATTGAAAAACAAAGGGATTCTTGTACGAGTGGGGGCTACCAAGAAAGGAAAATGGTCTATAAATCTAAGTAAATAAGAGTGTGACGGAAAAAAGACAGCAGATTGAAGAAAGGCACATTGAACAATTGTCTGATGGGAGAAAGATATAGGTGTAAGAATAACAGGAATAAGCACACCTGTTGGTGGGATTACATGGGAGTATACAAAAGCGAAGGAAAGAATTATTCCTTTATTGATATCTTCAGGTCAAAAAATAAAGGTATTTATTAGTTCTATCTGTGGAGTTGAGAAGTATGATAAAGTACGGATTGAGTAAAAAGCTATTGAATCCACACAATTAGCTGATGTATATACTTTTGAAGAAGAAGGAGCCTCTACATTGCCGGCAGGTGTTCACTATACATGGGCATTGCAAGATAGCGATATTTGCATTTTTTGAGTGATAATGCTGATGGAATCAATCCAGGGGTGAAGGTTGAAATTGATACTGTCAAAAAGCATAACATTAAAGCATTATATTATTTTTGTGATGAAACTCAAAAAGAAAAAACCACGTTGGAACAAAGTCTAATGAGGGCAAATCTATTAAACTTTTCAATACAGCGATGTATTTGGAAATGCTGAAAGCACAGCAGGATGATGAGTATTACCAAATTGTTCAGATACGTTGGCAGGCAATACAAGCACATTTTTCTGGAGATGCTGAAAAGTGTGTAGAATATCTTGAAATGGCGTTAAACCTTGCAAAGGAAACGAATCAGCCGACATGGGTCATAAAAGATATTTTGGTAGATCTGTGTAACGAGCATTGGATTCGCTGCACGATAAGAAATGAATTTTTCGATATACCAGCACAAAAAGAATTAACGGAAAGCAGCGAAGAACTCTATTATCCCATTCTGGATCGTATTGATGAATCATTACACGAAGAATACATAGAAGGGTTGTACAAAAAGAAAATAGAATCTCCTTATTCAGTAACTTTAGGCAGTAGCATTGCTCAACATGGAGAAATGCTTGCAAGTTCCTTTATAGTATCTATGTATAATGGCTCTTTGACTCATATTTTACTTATTTATGAGAAAATCAGAAATTTTGTATTTTATTTAAGTTGTAAATATGATAACTGGAATTTTAAACTGAGGTTCAGAAGGACTTTTATGTGTTCTTCGTGATATTTTGGACAAAGTTAAGAGTCATATGAATCCTGATGATAAACTTAATTTTGCAGGAAGTGACAGTAAAATCACACTAAATGAAGCTTGTGTTCGATTGAGACCAATGCGATTGGTAAAAATGTTGTGATAAAGTTTCTGAAACAGAGAGATATGCGGCTATTACGGAACTTGACGAAGCGGTGTTAAACAGGCTAATTAACCGCTAACATTAGGCTTTCAAGTCTTGAAATATCAGGGAAAACAATCTTTTTTCCACGTGCATGGAGTTGTAGTATGCGCTTCATTTTTGTGCTTATCTCAGTTCGTATGGAGTATTTAACAGGAACAGGGTTATTATTACGGGCATGTATATGGTCAAGATATTTCTCCGTAATAGGAAACAGATTCTGTAAAAGAAAGGCAGCCTGCTTTCCGTCATATTCTCCCATAACAATAGTTAGACAGTTCCCATATTTTTCTATTTGTTTATTATAAATTGCTTGAAATTTTCTACATAGGGAATCATAACAATATTAAAGAAGTTCTTTCCCCAGTGTTTAGTGGTGCATTATCACCTCTAGAACCTGCCACATGTTATGGATTTGAACAAAATAGTAACTTATATTTGCTTCCCGGACATATTGACTTTTCAGAATATGATGCTACTTATAATATTGCGGAAAATCTAACGGGTTCGCTTTTTATGTTAAAAATATTCCGGGCGCGCTTAGAAATCTTTAACAAATGACTTCTGAAAAATATCATTTTGAATATATTTTAATTGACATGAGTCCTAATATATCGGCTACAAATGCTAATATACTTATGGAAAGTGACTATTTCATTTTGCCGTTCGCACCAGACTATTTTTGTTATATGGCGATTGATTCTTTAACAAAAGTTTTACCAAGATGGGATAAAGTATATAGCAAATTAAAAGAAACGGATGTTTTTATGAGTGCTGATTATAAAATGAGCGATGGCAAACCTCAATTTATAGGCACTATTCAGCAACGTTATCGTCCTCGGAACGGTAGTCCTTCAAAAGCATTTTCAGAGTGGATTGATGATATTAATTTGCTTGTTAAAAACAAGTTAGTACCAGTTTTAAAAAATTGTAATATGATTATTCCCTATATGGCTAATTATTATGATGAGGAATATAATCTCATAAATTTTGCTGATTTTAATGAAACATTCAATTGTTTGGCAGAGAGAATAGTTGATGCAACCAAATAGTTAAGATGTTTTGATAAGCAATTATTATATTATTACAGTAGGTTTTCCCTTCTCTTAAAAGAGAGGGGATTTTTTTGTTAAAATTTTAGCTCATCACTTGACAATGTTGCATAGAGCTTATGAGCAGGGGCGAGCTTGCGGTCATGGACGGTGACAAGTGTATCCTGCAGCTTCGTGGGGTGCGTCCGTTTTTAAGCAACAAGTTTGATATCACCAGCCATAAGCGGTATAAGGAACTGTCAGACTATGACAAGAAGAATACTTTTGATGTGGAAGGGTATCTGGAACACAGGCTGAAACTGTGGGCAGATAAGGAGTTTGAACTGATTGAGGTGGACGGAACAACGCTTGGGGATATGGAAAGTGGAAGAGAATAGGGAAGCAGAAAAGGAGGCAGATAGAATTATGCAAAAACAATAGGGTAGAAAAGTGATTTCCCATATGCTAAAGTTATTCTGTAAAGGGAAAATTGGATTGGGGTAAAAATGAACAGGGAACAAATCAGGGCAATCGTTGAAAACAGATTTTATAGGCTGGGTGCAGAGAGGGCGGAACTGGCACCTTCAGGTAACTGCTGGACGCTTTACGGAGAATTTTTCAAAGTGACAACACTGAAAGACTTCTGGGTGCTGGAATGGAAGGATAACCGTTCTTATGCGGAAAATGGCTGTTTTGAAGACGTTGATCCTATGCCATATGACATATCGGAGCAGGAAATTCTTGAATATATTGATGGAGTACTGCAAAGATAGTTGCTGTTTGGGAAAGCGTATTGATACGGAGATAATGGAGCTATGGGAAAAGAGGATTTTATCATACATTTAGACCATGTTTATGGGCTTGTAGAGGAAGAACGTCAGAAATGCCGGACGGGAAATGGCAGTTATGAGGAAAAACATCTGAAATTTATTCTGAAAGAACTAAAGATTATGCGTTTGAAATGCGGCAGCCAGGAGTTTCATCCTTATTATCCAAGGGGGATTTCCGATTCATGGGATTATGATGATCCGTTAGGGAATGAACTTATGGAGCTGGCAGGGGAATACCAGCATTTAGGGATAGAGGGGCAGTGACAGGGGAGAAAAGACTATGGCAGTATTTATCATGCAGGGGAGGTGGAAGGATAAAGAAAACAGGTGCGTCCATTTGCGCCTGATAGGAATGCATTTTAAAAACTGAATATAGCATGATGTAAAATATTACAGCATGGAAGCAGCCGCAGATTATCAGCGGCTTTTTTTGCGGCAGTCAGAGAATGGCTGCTGTTTTTTTACCCGGAACATGGACGGGACAGTGAAAAATCCGGTCAGTTCATTTTGGAAAAAAGAAAACCATCAATTTATCAGGCCGCATAGCGGCAGAAAGAGGGGGAGTTATATGGCATTTTTTACTTCAGCAATTACAATTCCGAATCAAAGAAACCAAAGACCAAAAGACAAGCATTGTGGAAATGTGCATAACAGGCTACGGAATCCCTCTCACTCATTCTATCTTTAATAAAAAAACTTATTTTTTGTCGAGAAATACGGCATTGCTAAATCAAGTTCCCTACTTGACAACAGCTATCAATCGTGCTATCATTTACTTTGTGAATATTTATTACGAATATTCGCAAATACAATTCAGAAGAAAGGAGAAGTGAAACTATGCCGTCAAA